>DASYDQ010000043.1:0-122724 GCA_036499485.1 Pseudolysinimonas sp.
GCGGAGTCCGCGGTGCTCGAGGAGCTGGCCGGCTCGCGCGAGAGCGGGCAGGTGCAGCTGCTGACCGCGCACGAGGTGCGGCAGCATTTGGGCGCGGTATCCGACCCTGTCATTCGAGGGGGAGCGCTGCTGCGCGACGACCTGCGCGTCGACCCGCGGGAGGCGGTCGGGGCGCTCGCGGCGTGGCTCGGCGAGCAGCCCGGCGTGACCTTCTCGTGGCGCACCGGCTACCTCGGCGCGAGCGATGGAGTGGTGCGCACCACCCGCGGCGACTTCCGCGCCGACCGCACGATCGTGTGCGTCGGCCACGACCTCGACCTGCTCTACCCCGAGTTGGCTGAGCGGCACGAGGTCGAGCGTTGCGCTCTGCAGATGGCGCGGGTCGAGGCACCCAGCGGTCTCACCCTCGTTCCCGCGGTGCTGACCGGCACCTCGATGCTGCGGTATCCCGCGTTCGCCGAGACGGATGCCGCGGCCGCCCTGCGCGTCGAGCTGGCGGCCGAGCATCCCGAGCTGGTCGACATCGTGGCGAACGTGATGTTCACCCAACGGCCGGACGGCACCCTCATCGTCGGCGACTCGCACCGCTACGCGGTGACGCAGGATCCGTTTCTCGCCGAGTCGATATCGGTCACACTGCTCGACGCCGTCGGCCGCATCCTCGGGGTGCCGCGACTGAATGTCGTGGAACGCTGGCAAGGCGTCTACGCCTCGAGTCCGCAGCATCCATTCCTCATCGCCGAGGTCGAGCCGGGCGTCACGGCCGCGATCGTCACCAGCGGTGTCGGCATGACGATCTCGCTCGGCCTGGCAGAGCGGACATTCAGCACGTTCTGACACCTGAACCGCCCCGATCGTTCACCTGACTTTGCCCGCGCCGTAACCCCGGGCGCTCATTCTGATCGCGGATCGCCCCCGGGATCCGAGAGTCCGCCTCACAGCGCGGGCGACCGAGGGCGAGGCCATGGGAAGGGAACACATTCCATGAACAAGCGTTACCTCGCGGGTGCCGCGCTGGTGGTTGCCACCGCCTTCGCGCTCAGCGCGTGTGCCGGCACCGCCGGCAGCGGCAGCACCGGCGGCACCAAGACCCTCACCCTCGCGCAGGCGCAGGCCGCGACCAGCGCAGACGACTTCGGGGGCCTCGACGGCCTCATCGCCGCGGCCAACAAGGAGGGTCACCTCAACGTGATCACCCTTCCGCCGTCGTGGGCGAACTACGGTCAAATCATCCAGGGCTTCCAGAAGAAGTACCCGGGGATCAAGATCAACTCCGAGAACCCCGACGGCTCCAGCGCCGACGAGGTCGCCGCCGCGAAGTCGCAGAAGGGCCAGTCGACGGCTCCCGACGTCTTCGACATCGGCACCGCGGTCATGGACCAGAACCTCGACCTGCTCGCGCCCTACAAGGTGCAGAGCTGGGGCGACATCCCCGATGACTTCAAGGATGCCGATGGCACCTGGTGGTACGACTACACCGGTCTGATGTCGATCGGCTACGACACCAAGAAGTTCCCGGGCGGCGTCAAGAAGATCGATGACCTCCTCGGCTCCGACTTCAAGAACTCGGTGGCCATCAAGGGCGATCCGACGCAGGCGAACGAGGCCCTCTCGGCCGTCGCCATGGCGGCGCTCCAGTCCGGTGGCTCGGCCGACGACATCCAGCCCGGTGTCGACTTCTTCCAGAAGCTGAAGCAGGCAGGCAACTTCCTGTCGACGCTGCCCACCCAGGCGACCGTCGCCTCGGGCGAGACTCCGGTCGTCATCCAGTGGTCGTTCAACAACGTCGGATGGGGCCCCGCGGCGGGTTCGGCCGGCAACCCGAACTGGAAGACCGTCGTTCTGCCGGGCACCGGTTTCGGCAGCTACTACAACCAGGCCATCAACAAGGACGCCCCGAACCCGGCCGCCGCGCGGCTGTGGGAGGAGTACCTCTACACGCCCGCCGTGCAGAACCTGTTCCTGGCTGCAGGCGCTTACCCGGCGCAGCTCGCCGCGATGACCAAGGCGGGCACGGTCGACAAGACCGTGCTGGCCAAGGTCGGCGCTGCTCCGACCGATTTCGTGCAGCTGACCAGTGACCAGGCCGCCGCGGCCTCGACGCTGCTCACCTCCAAGTGGGCCGCAGCGATCGGTTGATGTGACTACCTTCGCAACGAACCGCGGCGCCGGGGTCACCCTCCGGCGCCGCGGCGCGCGACTGGGAACCGGCTGGCTCGGCCTGCTTCCGTTCGGCGCCTACGCGCTCCTCTTCCTCGTCATTCCCGCCGCGCTCGCTGTGGCCAGTGGATTCTTCACCGACGGCGGCACGTTCACGCTCGCCAATTTCGCGACCTTCGCCACCCCGACCACCCAGCGCGACATCATCGGTTCGCTCGGCCTCTCGGCCGCAACCGCGGTGATCGGCGCCGTCGCGGGGGCCCTGATCTGCTACGCCCTGCTGTCCACCAAACCGGATGGTTGGCTGCGCACGGTGGTCGACTCGGCATCCAGCGTCTTCGCCCAGTTCGGCGGCGTCATGCTCGCGTTCGCGTTCATCGCCACGATAGGCAACCAGGGCATCGTCACGGTGCTGCTGAATCAGGTGCTCGGCGATGGAACCGTCAGTTCATCGCTGTACACGGTTCCCGGCCTGACCCCGGTCTACGTCTTCTTCCAGATCCCCCTCATGGTGCTTACCTTCATGCCCGCGCTGGAGGCGCTGAAGCCGGCCTGGGGCGAGGCGGTCGCGACGCTCGGCGGAACGCGCTGGACCTACTGGCGCCGCGTCGGGTTCCCGGTGCTCGCTCCCGCCTTCTTCGGCTGCGCGATCCTGCTGTTCGCCAACGGGTTCTCGTCGTTCGCGACGGCCGCAGCGCTCATCAGCCAGGGGGGCCTCATCTCGCTCGACATCTTCAAGGCGCAGAGCAGCGAGACCGTCATCGGCCACGCCAACGAGTCCGGGGCGCTGGCGCTCGCGATGATCGTCGTGATGGTCGTGCTCATGTCGGTCTACGGCGTGCTGCAGCGCCGGGCCGCGAGGTGGGAGCGATGACCGCGACCCGCTACGGCGCTGCACCGTCGAAGGCGACCGGGCTCATCATCCTGATCATCGCCGCGATCTTCTTCCTGCTGCCGGTCGGGGCCATGGCCCTGTTCACCTTCCGTGCCAACGGCGGCGGCTACACGGTCGGCCACTACCTCGACCTGTTCAACCCGGCGCTCGAGTACAACTACGACGTGCTGTTCACCGGCATCCAGAACTCTCTCATTCTCTGCGTCATCACCGTGGCGATCATCCTCGTGCTGCTCGTGCCGACCATGGTGCTGATCGAGATGCGCTACCCGCGGCTGCGGCGCGTGCTCGAATTCATCTGCCTGATCCCGGTGACGATCCCGACGGTCGTGCTCGCGGTCGGCCTGATCCCCACATACTCGGTCGTGGCGCAGGTGGTCGGCTCCGACGCCTGGACGCTCGGCTTCGCGATCGGCGTCATCGCGCTGCCGTACGCGTACCGACCGGTCGCAGTGAACATCGCCGGAGTGGATGTCCGCACCCTCACCGAGGCCGGCCGCTCGCTGGGCGCGTCGTGGCTCGGTGTCATGTGGCGGGTCATCCTGCCGAACCTGCGGCGCGGGATTCTCGCGGCCTGCTTCATCACCATCACGGTGGTGCTCGGCGAATACACCCTGGCGACCTTCCTCGGCCGCACCACCTTTCAGACCGGCCTCGTGCAAGTCGAGCATGGCGACCCATACGTCGCCGTCATCTTCTCGCTGCTGGCACTGCTCTTCGGGTTCGTGCTGCTGCTCATCATCGGGCGCTTCGGCGCCCTCCGCCCGCGAAACAAGGACGAGGCATGACCACCATCGACATCACGACCGACAGCATGGCGCAGTACGTCACGCACCCCGGGGCGACCGTCGAGCTCGTCGACGTCGTGAAGGACTACGGCAGCAGCCGTGCCCTGACCGGCGTCAACCTGACGATGAAGCCGGGCGAGTTCATCGCGCTGCTCGGCCCTTCCGGTTGCGGCAAGACCACGGTGCTGCGCTCGCTCTCGGGCCTGGAGCAGATCACCTCCGGGCGGATCCGGATCGACGGTGAGGACGTCGCGGGCACCCCGGTGAACAAGCGCGACATCGGGATGGTCTTCCAGTCGTACTCCCTGTTCCCGCACATGACCACGCTGCAGAACGTCGAGTTCGGTCTGCGGATGCGCAAGGTCGACGCGGCGGACCGCACGAGGCGCGCGAACGAGGCTCTCGAGATGGTCGGACTCGGTCACCTCGGTGGCCGCTTCGCCCACCAGCTGTCAGGCGGGCAGCAGCAGCGCGTCGCCCTGGCGCGCGCGCTGGTCACCCGGCCGCGCGTGCTCCTGCTCGACGAGCCTCTGTCGGCCCTTGACGCGAAGGTGCGCGTGCAGCTGCGCGACGAGATCCGCCGCATCCAGACCGAGCTCGGCATCACGACCCTGTTCGTCACGCACGACCAGGAGGAGGCCCTCGCGGTCGCTGACCGGGTCGCGGTCATGAACAGCGGCAACATCGAGCAGATCGGCACGCCCGAGGAGCTGTACCTTGAACCCTCGTCGCCATTCGTCGCGGAGTTCGTCGGCCTGTCGAACAAGGTGAAGGGCACGCTCGCCAAGGGGGTCGTCTCCGTGCTCGGCGCGAAGCTGGATCTGCTGGGCGAGCCGCAGCCCGACGGGCCGGTGTCGGCCTACATCCGTCCGGAGGACATCGAGTACGGCACGGGCGCGATCACGGGCACGGTCGTCACGACCAGCTTCCTGGGCTCGCTGCGCCGCACCCGCGTGCTGCTCGACGACGGCACGCTGCTGAGCGTGCAGCACGACGTGTCCGACAAGCCGGAACCGGGGATGCCGGCGAAGCTCAAGCTGCGCGGCCGCGCGGTGAGCGCCGAGCCGATCGCGAGTTGACCGCCGCCTAGACTTGCGGGATGGCTACTGCACCCCGCGACAAGCCGACTCCGGAGCCCGCGAAGGGCGATGCGCCGGCAGACACATCGGGCGATGCTGTCGAGCGGTCGCTGACGCCCGGCATCCGGATCGCGGCGGCCTGGTCGTGGCGCATCCTGCTCGTGCTCGGGGTGCTCGGCGTCTTCGTGTTCCTGTTCATCCAGTTGCGCGAGATCGTCATCCCGTTCATGATCGCGCTGCTTCTCGCGGCGCTGCTCGTCCCGTTCTCGCAGTGGTTGCAGCGGCGCCACCGCTGGCCGAAATGGGCTGCAGTCGCGGTCAGCGAGGTCGGCATCCTGGTGATCATCGCCGGGCTGATCTACCTGGTCGTGTCGTTCATCATCCGCGGCTATCCGGCTCTCCAGAAGCAGACGGTCGCGCGCTACGGCGACTTCAAGGACTTCCTGGCGTCGTCGTTCGGGTTGACCGATCACGACATCAGCACCTGGGTCGACCAGGTCGTGAAGGCTTTCCAGCAGGACTCGTCGGGCCTGCTCAGCGGCGCGCTCTCGGTCGGCAGCACCGCGGGCCACGTGCTCGCCGGAGTGCTCATCGTGTTGTTCTCCACCCTCTTCCTCCTGATCGACGGCCGCGGGATCTGGCACTGGGTCGTGCGCCTCTTCCCGGTGCGGTCGCGCGCGGCGCTGGTCGGGGCGGGCGAGGCCGGCTGGATCACGCTGACCACCTTCGTCAAGGTGCAGATCTTCGTGGCCTTCGTGGATGCGGTCGGCATCGGCCTTGGCGCGTTCATCCTCGGTCTGTTCACTGGCGGGTTCCCGCTCGTGATCCCGATCGCCATCGCGGTCTTCCTCGGATCGTTCATCCCGGTGGTGGGCGCCGTGTTCACGGGCGTGATCGCGGTGTTCGTGGCCCTCGTGTTCCTCGGCCCGATTCCGGCGATCATCATGCTCGGCATCGTGATCCTCGTGCAGCAGCTCGAGGGGCACGTGCTGCAGCCCTTCGTGATGGGCAACGCGGTGAAGGTGCATCCGCTCGCGGTCGTCCTCGCCGTGGCGACCGGCGGGCTGATCGGCGGCATCCCGGGTGCGCTGTTCGCGGTGCCGACCGTCGCCACCCTGAACGTGATGATCGGCTACGTCGCGCGCGGAGACTGGCGCGCGAATCCGCACCCGAGCGTCAGCGATGTCGTTCCCACGACGAGAGGCGGTCGGCGTGGCCGCACACCCACGTCCTGAGTTGCCCGGGCCGAGCCTCGCGGAGATACGGGAGGCCCGTGAGCGGGTCTCGGCCGTCGTCGCGACCACGCCCATGGAGGATTCGCGGTATCTCTCGGAGGTGTTGGGGCATCCGGTGCACCTCAAGGCCGAGAACCTGCAACGCACGGGCTCGTACAAGATCCGTGGTGCCTACAACCGGCTCGCCCAGCTGAGCGACGAGGAGAAGGCGCGCGGGGTCGTGGCCGCGTCGGCGGGCAATCACGCCCAGGGCGTCGCGCTCGCGGCGAGGGAGCTCGGCATCGCGGCCACGATCTTCATGCCGCTGGGCGTGGCCCTTCCCAAGCTGCAGGCCACCCGCGGCTATGGCGCGGATGTCGTGCTGCACGGCGCGATCGTCGACGAGACCCTGAAGGCGGCCGCCGAGTTCGCGCAGCGCACCGGTGCCGTGCTGATCCCGCCCTTCGACCACCCGCTCATCGTGGCCGGACAGGGCACCTTGGCCCTCGAGATCCTCCAGCAGGTGCCCGACGTGGCCAACGTCGTCGTGCCGGTCGGCGGCGGCGGCCTCATCTCTGGCATCGCCACGGTGTTCGCCCAGCTCGAGCCGGAGCTCGGCCGACGCGTCCGCGTCATCGGGGTGCAGTCCCAGAACGCCGCAGCGCTTCCGCCCTCGCTCGAGGCGGGCGCGCCGATGACGGTCGCGACGCTTCCGACCATCGCCGACGGGATCGCCGTCGGGCGCCCGGGTTCGCTCAACTTCGACATCATCCGGCAGACCGTCGACGAGGTCGTCACGATCGAGGACGACGAGACCGCTCAGGCGATCGTCGTGCTGCTCGAGCGCGCCAAGCTCGTCGTCGAGCCGGCGGGAGCCGTTGGCGTGGCCGCGCTGCTCGCCGGCAAACTCCAGCTCGAGGGGCCGACGGTGTTCATCCTCAGTGGCGGCAACATCGACCCGATGATCATGGAGCGGATCATCAGCCGCGGTCTCGCGGCATCCGCCCGCTACCTCGTGGTGAGCATCCCGCTGCCTGATCGGCCGGGCCAGCTGGCGCGTATCGCGGAGATCATCGCGGAGGCCAACGCCAACGTGGTCGAAGTGCTGCACACCCGGCACGGCTTCGGGCTGCAGATCAGCGAGGTCGAGATCGAGATCAGCATGGAGACCCGTGGCGCCGAGCACGCCGAGCTGGTGCTGCAGCACCTGCGCGACGAGGGCTACCGTCCGCAGGTCGAGCTGTGACCGTTCCATGAAAGTACGGGTTTTCGCGTACTTTCAGCGTTGAAAAAACGCCGGCCACGTACTTTCGCGGGGGATCAGCCTTTGTAGGTGTCGACCTTCGTGACCGTGACGGTGATCTCCTTGCCGTTCGGCGCGGTGTACTTGGTCGATTCGCCGATCTTGAGGCCGAGGATGGCCTGGCCGAGCGGGCTCGACTCCGGGTAGACGTCGATGTCGCTCTCGTCGCCGGCGATCTCGCGGCTGCCGAGCAGGAAGGTGCTCTCGTCGCCCGCGATCGTCGCCGTGACGACGGTGCCGACCTCGACGACGCCGTGGCTCTCGGGCGCCTCGCCGACGGTCACGTTGCGCAGCAGCTGCGTGAGCTGACGGATGCGGGCCTCGATCTTGCCCTGCTCGTCTTTCGCGGCGTGGTAGCCGCCGTTCTCCTTGAGGTCGCCCTCGTCGCGGGCGGCTTCGATCTTCTTCGCGATATCAGCGCGCGCCGGACCGCTGAGCTCCTCGAGCTCGGCCTTCAGCCGGTCGTAGGACTCCTGAGTCAGCCAGGTGGTGGCGGTGGTGTCAGACATAAGAGCACTCAGCCTAGGTCAGCCAGCAGGAGCCGATCAACCCGCTCACAGCCGGCGCGGTGGTTCGCAGGCGCTCCTTGAAGACCCGGTTGCGGTCGGCGACCGCGGGGAGGTCGATGACCTTCCAGCCGACGATCGCGAAATCCACATTCAGGGCCTGGATGCTGCAGCTCACCTTGGTCCCCGGGTCGACGGTCACCTGCTCGGTGATGTCGATCGTGCTGGCGTTGACGACCGTGTAGCCGACATCCTGCGTCTCGATGGATGCGGTCGCCGAGAAGAGCCCCGCCCAGAGCACCCAGGCCACGACCACGACGACGACGACCGCGCCGACGATCACGGCGAGCCAGCGCGCGCGCAGCCGCCGGCCACGCGTGCGGCCGTAGCGGGCATCGAGTGCGGTGATGGTGACTACCTCGGGATTCGTGCAGGTCAGGGGGCGTTACCCTTGACTCCAGGGTATGCGGTCGTTCCTGAAGACCGCGCCGGATCGAGAGGCCCATCGTGCTCTGGCAGTTGTTCGCCGCCACACCCTCGCCTGCGCCGTCGCCGAACGTCGACCAGGACCTGGTCACGCCGGGGGTCTGGGGCTTCGCCATCACGGCTCTCGTCATGATCGCCGTGATCCTGCTCATCATCGACATGGTGCGCCGGATGCGCCGGCTCAACTACCGCGCCGAGATCCGCCAGCGGCTCGAAGGGGAAGCAGCTGCGGCATCCATCACACCACCGGGTGCAGCACCAGCAGCAGGATCGCCGTCCAGTGGCACAGGAACGCGATGACCGTGCAGGCGTGGAACAGCTCGTGGAACCCGAACACCCCCCGCACCGGGTTCGGCCGCTTCAGCGCGTAGAACACCGCGCCCACGGTGTATGAGAGACCGCCGACCAGCACGAGCACCATGGTCGCGACGTTGGCCGCCACCAGGTCGCCGACGTACAGGATCGCGCCCCAGCCCAGCAGGATGTACAGCGCGACGTAGAGCAACCGCGGCGCCCTCAACCAGAAGATGCGGAACGCGATGCCCAGGGCGGTGCCGCCCCAGATGATCGACAGCAGGATCACGTTCTTCGGGAAGTGCAGCGCGTTCACCGCGAGCGGCGTGTAGGTGCCGGCGATGAGCAGGAAGATGTTGGAGTGGTCGAGCCGCCGGAAGATCGCCAGCGTCGTCGGCTTCCAGTTGAAGCGGTGGTACACGGCCGAGATGCCGAACAGCAGCACCGAGGTCAGCATGAAGACCGCTGAGCTGACCTTCGCCGGGGCGCCTTCGGCGAGGCAGATCAGCACGATGCCGGCGGCGATGGCGAGCGGGAACATCCCCGCGTGAATCCAGCCGCGCCAGGTGGGCTTGACGTCGTAGGGCGCGTGCTCGAGTTCGTCTTCGAGCAGCGGGATGTTGCCGATCGCGACGCCGCCGTCGTCGGTCTCATCGACGTCGGGAGCAGCCATGGCCTGATCTTAGGGGTGCACCATGGAGGACTAATCTGATCGGGTGGCGGAACGGATCAGCACGCGTCGGCCCGGTCCGCTCTACGGGCTCTACCAGGCCCGACTCCGGCGTCAGCTGGCGAATGCTCCGATTCCGCACCACGTCGCGATGATCATCGACGGCAACCGCCGCTGGGCCCGCGAGCGGGCCCTCGAGACGGCGGCTCACGGGCACCGCGCTGGCGCCGAGAAGATGCGCGAGTTCCTCGGCTGGTGCGATGCGCTTGGCATCCGCGTGGTCACGATCTACCTGCTGTCCGCCGACAATCTGGTCGGGCGCCCGACGGAGGAGCTCGAGCAGCTTTTCGACATCATCGGCGATCTCGCCACCGATCTCGCCGCCGAGGGCAACTGGCGCATCCAGCACGTCGGCACCACTGACGCGCTGCCCGTCGGGCTCGTCGGCCGTCTGCAGGAGGCGCAGCGCACGACCGCCGGCAACACCGGCCTGCACATCAACCTGGCGGTCGGCTACGGCGGCCGGCGCGAGATCGCGGATGCCATGCGCAGCATCGTGCGCAGCCACGGCAAGGGGGGCGGCACGATCGACGACCTGGCCGAGATCCTGACGCCTGAGCTCATCGCGGAGCACCTCTACACCCAGGGCCAGCCCGACCCCGACCTCATCATCCGCACCTCGGGCGAGCAGCGGCTCAGCGACTTCATGCTCTGGCAGAGCGCGCACAGCGAGTTCTACTTCGTGGACGCCCTTGGCCCCGATCTGCGCGAGGTCGACTTCCTCCGGGCTCTGCGCAACTATGCGACGAGGGACCGCCGGTACGGGCAATGATGGGCGCATGACATCCGCCACGCTCTCGATCGACGACTACGCGGCGCGCTTCGAGGAGGAGCCAGGCTATCTCGACTTCGCCCGCGTCGGGCCGGTCGGTCAGGCCGTGCAGGAGGAGCTCGCGGCCCAGTACTCGGCCCTGGCCCGCGCGCGCTTCGGATCGCTCGACGTCGTGATGGACCAGGAGACCCGCGTGCAGTCGGCCGTGGCCGCGCTCACCGGCTTCCGTCACGAGCAGGTCGTCTTCCAGCCGAACACCAGCCAAGGCCTCATGCACGTCATGTTCGGCCTGACCGGCGGCGTCGGGATCTCGGCGTCCGAGTTCCCCAGCCTCACCTTCGCCGCCGTGCGCGCCGCGCAGTCGCTCGGCGTTCTCACGCCCAACTGGCTCGAGACCGACCACGGCCGCATCACGCCGGGCAACCTCCGCGACCAGCTGAGCAGTTCGATCGTCGCGGTTGGCGTCAGCCTGGTCGACTTCCGCACCGGCTATCTCGCCGACCTGGAGGGCATCCGCCAGGTCATCGGCGACCGGCTTCTGATCGTGGATGCCACGCAGTGCTTCGGCGTCGTCGACGCCCCGTGGCACCTGGCCGACGCCGTGGTCGCGGGCGGGCAGAAGTGGCCGCGCGCCGGCTGGGGCACCGGATTCCTCGCGCTCAGCGATCGCGCCCGCGAGCAGCTGATCCCGGTCTGGTCCGGGTTCAGCGGGACCGACGTCGTCGGCACTCCGATGGACGAGGTGCCCGAGCCGAGCCGCTCGGTCGCGGCGTTCCAGGTGAGCAACCCGGATCCGATGGCGCAGGCGCGCTTCGCGGCCGCGCTCGAGGAGCTGGCGTCGGTCGGCGTGCCGGCCGTCAACGCGAGGATCGCCGAGCGCGTCTCGCGGATCATCGACCTGGCCGACGAGTTCGCCATCCCGGTCGCGTCGCCGCGCGCCGAGCCGGAGCGGGCCGGCATCGTCGTGCTCGAGCCATCGCCCGATCAGCTCACCGTGCTGGCCGCGTCGTTGCACAACCACGGGGTGAGCGCCACAGTCCGCCACGACAAGGTGCGCCTGAGTGCTCACGCGTCGACCGAGGAGGAGACGTTCGGCATGCTGAGGTCGGCGTTCGTCTCGTTCGGAACGGCGACCAGCGTCTGACCCCCGCACTGGTGCCGCGTTTTCACCTGCCCGTAACGTGCGCCGCGCGTGTCGGAACCCGACGGCCACCGGCCCGGGCTTAGCTTCGAGACATCGGGCACGGCGTCCGATCGGAGCGGCCACATAAGTTCGCCCGTTACACCACCCGGCCGTTCCGCCAACTGGATCCGGGTTGCACCTGTGCCGCTCGGGGATGGAGTGGTAGTGCCAGCGCTCAACGAACCCCTGCAGAAGTCCACCAGCACCACGAGGCAGAAGCAGGGGGAGCGCACCTACGTGCTCGACACCTCCGTGCTGCTGAGCGACCCGAAGGCGATCTTCCGATTCGCCGAGCACGCGGTCGTCCTCCCGGTCGTCGTGGTCAGCGAGCTGGAGGCCAAACGCAACGACCCGGAGATCGGGTACTTCGCCCGTCAGGCCCTCCGGAACCTGGACGAACTGCGCGTGCAGCACGAGCGCCTCGACTTTCCGATCGCGGTCGGAGAAGGCGGCGGATCGCTGCGTGTCGAGCTGAACCACTCGAACCAGTCGGTACTGCCCTCGGGGCTCCAGCTGGGCGACAACGACTCGCGCATCCTCGCGGTGGCGATGAATCTCAGCAACGACGGCCTGGATGTCGTGGTGGTGTCCAAGGATCTCCCGCTGCGCGTCAAGGCAGCGTCGGTCGGCCTGGCCGCCCAGGAGTACCGCGCCGAACTCGCCGTGGACTCCGGCTACACCGGGATCGCCGAGATCGACCTCTCCAGCGAGCAGATGACGGCCCTCTACGACGACGAGACCATCTCGTCGCGCCAGGTCGCGGACCTTCCGATCAACACGAGCCTCGTCATCCGCTCCGACCGCGGGTCGGCTCTTGGCCGGGTCAGCGCCAAGGGCGAGTTCAAGGTGGTGCGCGGTGACCGTGACGTGTTCGGCCTGCACGGCCGCAGCGCGGAGCAGCGGCTCGCGATCGACCTGCTGCTCGACCCAGAGGTCGGGATCGTGTCGCTCGGCGGCCGCGCCGGCACCGGCAAGAGCGCCCTCGCCCTGTGCGCCGGCCTGGAGGCCGTGCTCGAGAAGCAGCAGCACCGCAAGATCATGGTGTTCCGCCCGCTGTACGCGGTGGGCGGCCAGGAGCTCGGCTACCTGCCCGGTGACAAGGACGAGAAGATGAGTCCATGGGGCCAGGCGGTCTTCGACACCCTCGGAGCCCTGGTCAGCGAGAACGTGCTCGAGGAGATCGTGGAGCGCGGCATCCTCGAGGTGCTTCCGCTCACCCACATCCGCGGTCGCTCGCTGCACGACGCCTTCGTGATCGTCGACGAGGCCCAGTCGCTGGAGCGGAACGTGCTGCTGACCGTCCTCAGCCGGATCGGGACCAACTCCCGCGTCGTGCTCACCCACGACGTCGCCCAGCGCGACAACCTCCGGGTCGGTCGACACGACGGCGTCGCCTCGGTGATCGAGACGCTGAAGGGCCACCCCCTGTTCGCGCACATCACCCTGACCCGCTCCGAGCGCTCTGCGATCGCCGCCCTGGTGACCGAGTTGCTCGAGGGCAACGAGCTGGCGTAGCGCAGAGGCGCACGTCCTGAGGGCCGGGAACCCGCCGCCGGGGAAGCGCGAGCGGGTTCCCGGCCTGTCCAGCCCGAGCGGCCGCCGGCGCCGGGTGTGCACACGCGGTCGCGCGAGCGGATGCCGCGCGCTACGTTCGGCGCGTGCGGGTCGTCGAGGTGCTGGTGTCGCTCGGGCTGGCCGCGATCGCGTGGCTTGCGCTCGGACCGGTCCCCGCCATGGTCCCCGCACTCGCCGTCGCGGCGGTGGCCCCGGCATTGGTGCGGGTCGACCTCGCCGAGCATCGGCTGCCGAACCGGATGGTGGTCCCCGCCATCGCCGCCGGCGGAGTCGGGCTCCTGCTGAGCTGGCTCGTTCTCGGGCGCGTGTCTCTGACCCCGCTGCTCGCCGGAGCGATCTACGCCGGGGTGCTGTTCGTGCTCGCCCTGTTCGGCGGCATGGGCATGGGCGACGTGAAGCTCGTGGCGGCGCTCGGCCTCGCCAGCCCGACGCCGGCGATCGCGATCGCCTCGCCGCTGATGGCCTTCCTGCTCGGCGGCATCGTGGCGCTGATCGTGCTCATCCGAAGCGGCCGCGGCGGGAGGATCGCGTTTGGTCCGTACCTGCTGGCCGGATGGGTCGGCGCCCTGCTGGTTTCAGCGCTCACTGGTTGACCGAGCGCCGAGACGGCACTCGGGGCTGACCCGCGCGCAGGCCAGAAATGGCCTTCGCTCCGAGCGGCGTCAGCCGGGGTGCGTCATCGACAGCACGTCGAGCGCCTTGTCCAGTTGCTCGAGCGTCAGCTCGCCGCGCTCGACGAAGCCGAGGTCGATGACCGACTCGCGGATCGTCATCCCCTCGGCCACGGCGTGCTTGGCGATCTTGGCCGCGTTCTCGTAGCCGATGAACTTGTTGAGCGGCGTCACGATGGAGGGCGACGATTCGGCCATGGCGCGAGCGCGCTCGACGTTGGCGTGCAGGCCGTCGATCGTGGTGTCGGCCAGCAGCCGCGCCACGTTCGACAGCAGGCGGATCGACTCGAGCAGAGCCGTGCCCATCACCGGGATCGCGACGTTGAGCTCGAAGTTGCCGCTGGCGCCCGCCCAGGCGATCGTCGAGTCGTTGCCCATCACGCGTGCGGCCACCATGATCGCGGCCTCCGGCACGACCGGGTTGACCTTGCCCGGCATGATCGACGACCCGGGCTGGAGGTCGGGGATGTGGATCTCGTTGAGGCCCGTGTTCGGTCCCGACCCCATCCAGCGCAGGTCGTTGCTGATCTTGATGAGCGAGACGGCGAGAACACGCAGGGCACCGGATGCCTCGACCAGCCCGTCGCGGGCGCCCTGCGCCTCGAAGTGGTCGAGCGCCTCGGTGATCGGCAGCCGGGTGGACTCGGCGAGGATCGCGATGACCTTCTGCGAGAACCCGGCGGGGGTGTTGATCCCGGTCCCGACGGCAGTGCCTCCGAGCGGGACCTCGGCCACGTGCGGCAGAGCGGCCTGCACCCGCTCGATCGCGAGCCGGATCTGCCGGGCGTAGCCGCCGAACTCCTGACCGAGGGTGACGGGGGTGGCGTCCATGAGGTGGGTGCGGCCCGACTTCACGACGCCCGCCCACTCCTTCGCCTTCTTCTCCAGCGAGACCGCCAGGTGGTCGAGCGACGGGATCAGGTCGTTGATCAGGGCGCCGGTCACGGCCACGTGCACCGAGGTGGGGAACACGTCGTTGCTCGACTGCGAGGCGTTGACGTGGTCGTTCGGGTGCACCGGCGATCCGAGCTTCTCGGTGGCGAGGCTGGCGAGCACCTCGTTGATGTTCATGTTCGAGCTGGTGCCGGATCCGGTCTGGTAGACGTCGATCGGGAACTGGTCGAAGTGCGACCCCGCGATGACCTGATCGGCGGCCCAGACGATCGCGTCGGCGATGTCGGGCGAGACCGTGCCGAGTTCCTTGTTGACCAGGGCGGCGGCGCGCTTGATCCGCGCGAGGGCGACGATCTGGCCCGGCTCGAGGCCTGCTCCCGAGATCGGGAAGTTCTCGACGGCGCGCTGGGTCTGGGCGCCGTACAGGGCGTCCTTCGGGACCTTCACCTCGCCCATGGTGTCGTGCTCGATGCGGAATTCCTGCGGGGCGCTGCTCACGTCGACGTGCCTTCCTGCGGTCTGACTGATGGGGTGGTCTGGTCAGCTGGTGGCGAGGGAGCCGATCATGACGTCGGGGACCACGCGGCCTTCGGCCAGGCGGTAGTTCGCCCCGACGACTGCCAGCGTACCCGCGGCGACCGCGTCGCTGATGAGCTCTGAGCGTTCGAGCAGCTCGGCCACGGTGTCGCGCAGGTGCTCGCGCACGACCTCCGAGATGTCGGGGAGGCCGTCGTCGGCGAGCTCTCCAGCGACGAGTTCCGCGGCCGTGACCCGTTGCACGGCCGGGCCGATCGGGGCGATGAGCTGGGCGATGTGCGGGGGGAGGGGCGCGGCATCCGGCTGCGCGGAGTCGATCGCGGCCCGCACGGCGCCGCACTGGTCGTGGCCGAGCACGATGATCAGCGGAACGCTCAGCACGGCGACGGCGTACTCCAGCGAGCCGATCACCGAGTCCGAGATGACCTGGCCGGCGTTGCGCACCACGAACAGGTCGCCGAGGCCCTTGTCGAAGATGATCTCGGCGGCGAGCCGTGAGTCGCTGCAACCGAAGAGCGCGGCACTGGGGTGCTGGGCGGCGGCGAGCTCCTCGCGGCGCTCCACGTCCTGCCGCGGATGCAGCGGCTCCCCGGCGACGAACCGCTCGTTGCCGCGCGCCATGTCGGCCCAGACCGCGGCCGGAGCCCCCGTCATCCGAGTTCCCCGGAGATCTCGGTCGCGAGCGTCGCGAACTCGGCGTCGGAGCCGGTGCCCGCCAGCACCACCGTGCTGTCGCCGACCGTCGTGACGAGCGCGTAGGCGAGGTTGCCGGGATCGTTGTCGGTGCGGTGGTCGTAGACCTGCCAGCGGAAATCGCCGAAGGAGGCGTCGCCGGTCGACTTCTTGTCGTCGAGCTGACTCGAGACCCAGGTGGCGTCGGCCTTGATGCCCTGTGTCATGCCGATGTACTGGGTGCTCGGGGTCAGGAAGCCGATCTGCCAGTTCTCGATGCCGTCGCTCGTGTCGCTCGTGGTATTGAGCTCGGCGCGGTTCGCCGACCAGGTCTTCGGCAGCTTCGGGATGACCAGCCTCGTCGACACCGACTGCTGCGCATCCGCTCCCACGGAGGTCCAGTCGACCGTCTTCGGCGCCCCACCCTGGTCGGGCCTGACCACGATCACGACGATCACGAACACGACCAGGAGGGAGGCGACCAGCGCGATGATCAGGTTGAGCAGGGTCTGGTTGCTGCGGTGGTTCGCGCTGGCGGTCGCCTTGCGGTCGGCGACCTCCTGCGGGGTCTCGGCGCGGCCGAGCTCGGCGACGATCGGACGGCCATTCTCGTCGTGGGTCGGAGGGTTGCGGTCGCTCACGAGCGGCCGCTCATGACGGGTCGGCCGCGGTGCGAGTCGCCGCGGCGCGGGCGGCGTCCAGGCGCTCTTTGGCACCGAGCAGCCACTCCTCGCAACGCCGGGCGAGAGCCTCGCCGCGCTCCCAGAGGGCCAGGGATTCCTCGAGGGTCGCGCTGCCCTGCTCGAGTTCGCCGACCACGCGCACGAGTTCGTCGCGTGCCTGTTCGTAGCTCAGTTCGGCGATGTCGTCAGAGGGGGAGGTCTTGGCGGATTCGGCCACGGGCAGAGTCTACCCGTGGCTCCCGTCAGGCTTACCCGGCCGTCAGTCGCAGGGGATGGTCAGCTCGTGGACGAGCCCGGCGACGCGGCATCCACGGTCGCCGCGACCGACCCGTCGGCCAGGGTGAGTCGTAGCGCGTCCCCCGCGACGGCCTCGGCCGCGCGCAGGATCGAGCCGTCGGCCCTCTGGGCGATCGCGTAGCCGCGCTCGAGGGTGCGCTTCGGGGAGAGGGCCCGCAGTTGGCCCGTGAGGTCGGCGATCTGGAGGCCGGCCCGTTCCAGGCGGTAGTCGATCAGTTCGGTGCCGCGGGCGACCCAGCGGGTCAGCTCTTCGGCGCGGGTGTCGACCAGCCAGCTCGGGTCGGCCAGCGCAGGACGGGAGCGCACGTGGCCGATCCGGTCGATCTCTGCCGTCACCAGCGCGGTCACGCGCATGGCCATCCGGCCGCGCGCCTGCTGCACCCGGGCCAGCTCGTCGGCGACGTCGGGGACCACGCGTTTCGCGGCATCCGTCGGGGTGGATGCGCGCAGGTCGGCGACCTCGTCGAGCAGCGGCCGATCCGCCTCATGGCCGATCGCGCTCACCAGCGGAGTGACGCAGGCGGCCGCCGTGCGCACCAACCCCTCGTCGCTGAAGGCGAGCAGGTTCTGGAAGTCGCCGCCACCGCGCGCGACGATGATCACGTCGACATCGGGATCGGCGTCCAGCTCGCGGATCGCCGCCGAGACATCGGCCGCTGCCCGGTCGCCTTGCACGGCCGCGTGCCGCACGCGGAGCCGCACCTCGGGCCAGCGCAATTGGGCGTTGCGCAGCACGTCTTTCTCGGCATCCGAGTCCTTGCCGGTGATGAGCCCGATGCGGCCAGGCAGGAACGGCAGCCGCACCTTGCGGTCGAGGTCGAACAGCCCCTCCTCGGCCAGCTGGCGCCGCAGCCGCTCGAGCCGCTCGAGCAGATCGCCGAGGCCGACATGGCGCAGCTCGTAGACCTGCATCGTGAGGGTGCCGCCCTTGGGCCAGAAGTTCGGCTTGAGCAGGGCGATCACCCGGTCGCCCTGGGCGAACTCCTCGCTGAACTTGGCGCGGGTCGATGACCAGACGTTGAAGCTCAGCGTCACGTCCTGGTGCAGGTCTTTGAGCTTGCCGTAGACGTTGCCGCCCGAGACGCCCCACTGGGTGATCTCGCCCTCGGCCCAGACCGTGCCGAGCCGGTCGATGTAGCCCTTGACCTTGCCGCTGAGCACGGCGACCGGCCACGGGGCATCGGGCGTCGACGGCGCGCTGCCGTCGGCGGCCGCGGCCGTGGCGTCGGCGCTGGTGTCGGTCACGAGGTCAGGGTACGGGATGCCACGGACGCGAGCGGAGCGAGTAACGACGGGCTCGCCGTCCTCCTCAGTTCATTGCGTTGTCGGGCCATTACAGTAACGTGTGCGTTACCGTAACAAGACGGTTACTCATGGAGGACCTCACATGCTGTCCTACGAATCACAGTCCCAGATCGCCGCGACGCCCGCCGCCGTGTGGGCCGTCCTGATCGACGGCACCGCGTGGCCGAGCTGGGACTCCGGCGTCGAGGGCGTCGAGGGCGCGATCACGCTCGGGTCGAAGATCACCGTTCGCTCGAACGCGGCACCGGGACGCGCCTTCCCGGTGAAGGTCACCAGCTTCGACGCGCCGCGCACCCTGGTGTTCACGGGCGGGATGCCGCTCGGCCTGTTCCGTGGCGTGCGCACCTACTGTCTCACGCCGAGTTCGGGTGGCACACTGTTCCACATGCGCGAGGAGTACACGGGCCCGATGCTCGGCATGATCTCCAAATCGATGCCCGACCTGCAGCCGTCCTTCGACCAGTTCGCGGCCGGGATCGCGAAGCGCGCGGAGTCAGGAGCCCCGATCGGTGGCTGACCGTGCGACTGCGGCGACACTGGCCGGCGATCCGTTCGGCGCGCTCGCCGACGGCAACCGGCGTGAGATCCTGCGGCTGCTCGGCGAGCACGAGCGCGCCGTCAACGAGCTCGTCGCGGAGCTGCCGATCAGCCGGCCCGCGGTGTCGCGGCACCTGCGGCTGCTCGCGGAATCCGGTCTGGTGACCGAGGAACGGCGCGGAACGCGGCGCATCTTCCGGCTGCAGGAGAAGGGGCTCGAGGCCGTGGAGGAGTATCTCGCACGCGTATGGGGGGAAGCCGCATCCCGCTTCAGGATGCTGGCCGAGAACACGGCGCAGCCGGCGTCGCGGCGGGAGAAGCGATGAACGAGGCCGTCGAGCCGCTACGGGTGAGTGTGGATGTCGCCTGCTCGGTCGAGCACGCCTTCGATGTCTGGACATCGCGCATCGCGAGCTGGTGGCCAGGCGAGCACCGCGCGTCATCCGACACGACGACCGAGGTGGTCATCGAGCCGCGCCTAGGCGGTCGCCTCTACGAACGCAGCGCCGCGGGCGTCGAGCTCGAGTGGGGTGAGGTCACGACGTGGGAGCCGCCCACCCGGCTCGGCTATCTGTGGCACATCCGGCGCGACCGTTCCGACGCCACGGACGTCGACATCCGCTTTGTCGGAGTGGCGCCCGACCGCACTCGCGTCGAGATCGTCCACTCGGGCTGGGAGAGGCTGGGAGCCGGTGGCGCGGACTGGCGCGACCAGAACATGGGCGGCTGGTCGGGCGTGCTTCCCGTCTTCGTCGCTGCGGCGAACGCGGCGCCCGCCTGACGGCGCCCGGCCCCGTTCGGCCCCGGCCCGTAGAATCGAGCCCGTGGCCGGAATCACGAACGGCGCGCTCGGCGTGAGCGTGGACCTGCCGCGACCGGCGCCGGTCCGCGGCCGGCTCGTCGACCGTCCGGTTGGCCGCGACGGCGCACAGAAGCACGTGTTGCTCGCCGCGCCCCGCGGCTACTGTGCCGGCGTCGACCGGGCTGTGATCGCGGTCGAGAAGGCGCTCGACCACTTCGGTTCACCGGTCTACGTGCGCAAGCAGATCGTGCACAACGTGCACGTCGTGAGCGAGCTCGAGAAGCGCGGCGCGATCTTCGTCGACGAGGTGGATGAGGTGCCCGAAGGGTCGCACCTGGTGTTCAGTGCGCACGGCGTGAGCCCTGCCGTCGTCGCGGCCGCGGCGGCGCGCGAGCTGCAGGCGATCGACGCCACCTGCCCGCTCGTCACGAAGGTGCACCGCGAGGCGACCCGGTTCGCGGGTCAGGGCAAGCACATCCTGCTGATCGGCCACGCCGGCCACGAGGAGGTCGACGGCACCCTGGGGCACGCGCCCGAGCAGACGACACTGGTCACGAGCCCGGATGCCGTTGCCACGCTCGAGCTGCCGGCGACCGTCTTCTCGGGCGCGGTCGAGCTGGTCTGGATCTCGCAGACCACCCTCAGCGTCGACGAGACCATGGAGACCGTGCGCCGCTTGCGCGAGCGGTTTCCGCAGTTGCAGGATCCGCCGAGCGACGACATCTGCTACGCCACCCAGAACCGCCAGGTCGCCATCAAGAAGGTGGCCCAGGATGCCGACCTTGTGATCGTCGTCGGCTCCGCCAACAGCAGCAACAGCGTGCGCCTCGTCGAGGTCGCGTTGGAGCACGGGGCGAAGGCGGCCTTCCGCGTCGACTACGCCAGCGAGATCCAGCAGGACTGGCTGGAAGGTGTCGCCTCGATCGGCGTCACCAGCGGGGCATCGGTGCCGGAGGTGCTCGTGCAGGAGGTGCTCGCCGATCTCGCGGATGCCGGCTACGGCACCGTGCAGGAGGTCACCACCGCGGAGGAGGACCTCATGTTCTCGCTCCCCAAGGAACTGCGCGGCGACGACCGGGCGCTGGGCGGGAGGCGATCCGAGTGAGCGAGCCGGAGGCCGCGCGACCGGCGAAGCCGCAATACGGCGAATACGCGACGCCGGAGGAGGTGCTGGCGGCGCGCGGTCCGCTGCCGAACGTTGCTGCCGAGCCGGTTCCTGCCATTGCCGATCGCGCCCTCTCCACCGCGGGCGGCGGATCGGCTGCCCCGATTCCTTCGACCCGCCCGCGCCAAGCCAACAACCTCATCACCGTGCTGCTTCTGGTCGTCGGCATCTGGAACACGGTGACCTCGATCCCGAGCTATCTCGACCTCGGCCCTGCGCTGTCGCAAGGCCTGGAAGCCGCCGGTTACGGCACGATCGCGTTCGGGACGACGGCGCGCGTGGCGGGAATCGTGCTGCTGGTCTTCTCCCTCCTGGTGCTGATCGCCGCCGCGTGGCTGTCGCTCCGCTTGATCCGCCTCGGTCGCCGCTCGATCTGGGTGCCGGTCGCCGCGGCGGGTGTGTTCTTGGTCGGCACGATCGTGATCATGACCGTGGTCGTGGCGAACACGCCCGCGCTCGCTGACGTGCTGCACAATCACTGACAGGGGCCGACCGGGAGGTCGGCACTGGCCGGAGGGAGGCATCGTGCGGGTCCGCGTGCTGCCCCGGGACGTGGCGTCCAGCATCATCACGGGCGCGGTCGCCTCCCTCGGCTGGGCGATCGGGGCGGCGACGCTCGTGCTCGCCATTCCGGTCCTGATCGAGACCACGATCCGTGCCGGACGTCCCGACGCCGCGTACCTCCCGCTCGGTCTGCTCATGCTCATGCTCGTCAGCCTCGGCTTCGTGGTGTGGCGCGAGCGCGTCTGGGCGATCGCGGCCTACCTGGTGGTCGGATTCGTCGCGAGCACCTCCTACGAGCTGATGCTGATCGCGGCGCTGCCGCAGGCGATCGACACCCAGATCTATCTCCTGAACCGGCCAGCCGTGGCCCTCGTGCTCGTCGGACTCGCCGCGCGCTCGCCGCTGGCCGGGATCGCGTGGTCGGTCCTCGGGTTCACGGTCTCGTCCGGATCGACCCTGCTCGTAGCGGTGCTCGCCAACGTCCCGTTCCGCCCCGGCTACGGACCCCTTCTCGTGCTCGTCATCTCCCTCGCTGCCTACCTGACTCTCTGGGGAGTGCAGGTGGTCCAACGCCGCCGGGTGCCGAACATCGACGAGCTGGAGGCTGAGAACGCCCGGCTGGAGCGCGGCGAGGATCTGGCGCGGCGCACGACCGCTGCCGTGCACGACACCCTGCTGAACGATCTCTCGATCATCATGAACGCTCCCGCGACGATCGACGCCCGGGTCGTCCAGCGGCTCCGGCAGGACATCGAGACGCTGGGCAGCGGCGAGTGGTTGCACGCCTCGTCGGAGCTCACGCTGGTCGACGAGCAGGACAACTCGCTCCGCAACGACATCATGCGGCTGATCAGCGGCTTCCAGTGGCGCGGTCTCAGCGTGCACGTCACGGGATCGGGCGACGGGATCTACCGGCTCGCCCCCGCGACGGCGACCGCGCTGCTCGACGCGCTCGCGGCGGCGCTCGAGAACGTCGCCAGGCACTCGGGTGCGGCGGTCGCCGAGGTCGAACTCGTCTACACGCCCGACGAGTTGACGATCATGGTGACCGACGAGGGCGTCGGCTTCGATCCCCAGGCGGTCGCCGCCGATCGGCTCGGCCTCCGGGCCTCGATCACCGACCGGATCGCCGCCGTCGGCGGCACCGTTCAGGTCTGGAGTTCGCCCGGCGCCGGCACCTCGATCATGATGTCAGCGCCGGTGCAGTCCATCCTGCGCGAGCACGAGGCGCCTCATCATCAGGATCTGAGCTGATGGATCGTCGCTATCTCGCCGTCTCCGCGCAGGAGCTCGATCCGCTGACCTGGTTCACCGGGCGCGTCGTGCCCCTGGTCTTCGCGCTGCTCGCCACGCTCTACGCGGCCTTCCGCATCCCGACCTGGTTCACCACCTCCGCGCCCTGGCTGCAGCCGATCGCCGTCGCCCTCTGCGTGGGGGCGTGCCTGTTCGTCTACGTCATGACCCGCCCGCTGCGACCTGAGCTGGGCTGGGTGGCCGGCATCATCACGGTGGTGATCGGGGCATCCGGCTTCATCGTCTCGGCGATCGGCTACGCCGACACCGAGCTCTCGATCGAGCTGTGGTGGGCGCCGTTCGGGTTCGCGCTCTCGATCGCGAGCCTCGCCCCCTATCTGAGCGCGCGCAAGGTGCTCCTGCTGGGCGCGGTGTCCACGGTGATCGCGACCGTGCTCGCGTTCTGGTTCATCGATCCGGACATCTCGGTGTGGGGTCCGCTGTCGTCGATGGTGATCATCGCGGCCCCGGTCGTGTGCGGCGTCGTCGGAGCGGTCACCTTCTCGTTCGTGCTGGTGAGCCGGATGATGCCGGTCATCGAGCAGCGCTCACGCATGGTGCTCCCTCTCGGGCCGCCGGATGCCGGCGCCGAGCAGATCGAACGCCTGCGACTCGCACGGCTCAGCGCCCGTGCCGTGCCCTTCCTGAACGGCATCGCCGACGCCGGACGGGTCACCGACGCTGACCGCGCTCTCGCCGGCCAGCTCGCACGACGGCTGCGGGACGACCTCGTCACGCAGTCCAACCTGAGCTGGCTGGACTCGGTCGCCGAGGACTCCCGGCTGGTCGTCATCGACCCCGAGCACCGCGCCGGACGGATGCTCGCCTCACAGCGCACCGCTCTGCGAGCCCTGCTGCGTGCGGTTCTCGACACCCCGGGCGCCGACTCGACATCGATGCTGATCGAGCTGCGCGGGCGGCCGGATGGGGCGACCGTCGTCGCCCTCAGCATGGACGTCGAGCTGCCGGAGGGCCGCCGGATCATGCACCTCGCGCCCTACGCCTTGACGCTGCGGACCGCCGTCGAAGACCTGCACTGGGACGCGAAGTCCCTGAGCTTCACCGTCGCGGAGTGACCGCGCGCTACTTCGAGCTGATCGAGTGCCCGATCGAGCCGAGCTGCTGCGTGGCCTCGACGACGCGCGCCGCCATCGCGGTCTCGGCGATCTTGCCCCAGGCGCGCGGGTCGTAGATCTTCTTGTTGCCGACCTCGCCGTCCACCTTGAGCACGCCGTCGTAGTTGGTGAACATCGTCCCGGCGATGGAGCGGGTGTACGCGTACTGCGTGTCGGTGTCGATGTTCATCTTCACGACGCCGTTGCTGACCGCCTCGGCGATCTCGGCATCCGATGATCCGGATCCGCCGTGGAAGACGAGGTCGAGCGGCTTGGCGCCGGTCCCGAACTTCTCGGCGATGCCCTTCTGGATCTCGCCGAGCAGCTCCGGCTTGAGCACGACGTTGCCCGGCTTGTAGACCCCGTGCACGTTGCCGAAGGTGAGGGCGGCCATGTAGCGGCCCTGCTCGCCGAGGCCCAACGCCTCGACGGTCTGGATGGCATCCGCGAGTGTCGTGTAGAGGTGCTCGTTGATCTCGTGGCTGACGCCGTCCTCCTCGCCGCCGACGACGCCGATCTCCACCTCGAGGATCGCGTGGATCGCCTGCAGGCGGGGGAGCAGCAGCTTCGCCTGCGCCAGGTTGTCGGCCATCGGAATGGCCGAGCCGTCGAACATGTGGGATTGGAAGATCGGGTTGCCGCCGGCCTTCACCCGCTCCTCGGACGCCGCGATGAGCGGCTCAACGAAGCCGGCCAGGGCGTCCTGCGGGCAGTGGTCCGTGTGCAGGGCGACCGTGATCGGGTAGCTCTTCGCCACTTCGGTCACGAAGGCGGCGAAGGCGAGTGCGCCGGTGGCGCGCGCCTTGACGGTCTGCCCGGCGAAGTAGTCGGCACCGCCGGTCGTGACCTGGATGATCCCGTCCGACCCGGCCTCGGTGAGACCCTGCAGAACGGCGTTGATCGTCGACGACGACGAGACGTTCACAGCCGGGAACGCGAAGCCCGTGGCTTTGGCGGTGTCGAGCATCTCCGCGTACTGATCCGGTGTGGCGACGGGCATGACGAACTCCTCGAAGGCTGGGGGCAAGGGGCGATGATCCGAGTGTCGAGTCTACTGAGCGGCCGGCGTCCCGCGGTGGGCCGGTAGGCTCGGGGGTGCGCTACCGCCACCTTGGCGCATCCATTTCGTCGCCTTTTCAGAATCTCGATCGACAGGATGCAGTTCCCCATGGTGAGCCCCGAAACCGGCACCCTCTTCCTCCACCCCGACCGCAACCTCGCGCTCGAACTCGTCCGTGCGACGGAGGCCGCCGCCATCCGCGCCGTTCCGTTCATCGGCCGCGGCGACAAGAACGCCGCCGATGGCGCAGCAGTGGATGCGATGCGCAAGTTCCTCGGAACGGTCAACTTCAAGGGCACCGTCGTGATTGGCGAGGGCGAGAAGGACAAGGCGCCCATGCTCTACAACGGCGAGGTCGTCGGCAACGGGCGCGGCCCGGAGTGCGACATCGCGGTCGACCCGATCGACGGCACCTCCCTCACCGCGGCGGGACGGCAGAACGCGATCTCGATGATCGCGGCCGCCGACCGCGGCGCGATGCTCGACGCGCACACGGTGTTCTACATGAACAAGATCGTGACCGGGCCGGAGGGGATCGGCGTCGTCGACATCCGCAAGCCGATCGCCGAGAACCTCCGGGCTCTCGCGAAGGCGAAGGGCAAGGAGGTCGGCGAGATGTACATCGGGGTGCTGGATCGTCCTCGCCACGAACAGCTCATCGCCGACATCCGAGCCGCGGGGGCTGGCACCCGCCTGCTGCTCGACGGCGACGTCGCGGGAGGGATCAACGCGGCCAGCTACGAGGGCCGGCTCGACATGTGCGTCGGGATCGGCGGCAGCCCCGAGGGGGTCGCGACCGCGTGCGCGATCAAGGCCCTAGGTGGGCTGATCCAAACCGTGCTCGCCCCGAAGACCGACGAGGAGACGCAGAAGGGCCTGGATGCCGGGCTCCTGTTCGACCACGTCTACACCGCCGACGAGCTCGTGAAGGGCGACAACACCTTCTTCGTCGCCACCGGCGTCACCGACGGCCAGCTGGTCAGCGGAGTCCGCCGCAAGGGACCGATCATCCGCACCGAGAGCATCGTTCTGCGTGCGCGCTCGGGCACGATCCGCCGCATCATCGCCGATCACCAGGCCGAGAAATGGCTCGGGGAGAAGTACGGGGAGTAGTTGCGGAGTGAGTGCTCACTCACTTAGCATGTGCGGGTGACCAACCTCCCCGCCGACTTCGTCGTGGTGCGCACCCGCGCCCATCCGATGTCGCCGGAGGAGCGCCGATCCTCGATCCTCGATGCGGTCGTGCCCCTGCTCAAGGAGCACGGGCGCGACGTCTCCAGCCGCCAGATAGCGGAAGCGGCCGGCGTCGCCGAGGGCACGATCTTCCGAGCGTTCGGCGACAAGGACACCCTGATCTCGGCGGCCATCGACCGCTTCTTCGATCCGCAGCCGTTCCGTGACGCCTTGCGGGCGATCGACCCCGACGAGCCGACCGTCGACAAGATCAGCCAGGTCGTGCAGACCCTGCGGGACCGCTTCCACGGGGTGGTCGGCTTCATGTCGACGCTGCGCATGGAGGGCGGACCGCCCCCGGGAGCTCGGCGAGCGCCGGATGATCAGGAATGGCTGGCGATCCTGGGCCAGGTCTTCCGCCCCGGCGAGTTGACCGTAGCCCCGGACGTCTTCGGTCTCTACGTGCGCCTGCTCGCCTTCGCGACCGCGATCCCTCCCTTCAACGTGCCACGGCAGTTCGACGTGGACGAACTCGTCACTCTCATCACCCGCGGCGTCCTGCCGCAGCCGCCACCACCGCCCGGAAAGAAGGACTGACCATGCTCGGTCGTCTGCTCGTGAAATACCTGCGTCCGTACCGGATGCTGCTGCTCGGCGTCGTCGTCTTCCAGCTGGGTTCGTCGATCGCATCGCTGTCGCTGCCGAACCTCAACGGCGACATCATCAACAACGGCGTGGCCAAGGGGGACACCGGCTACATCCTCCGCGTTGGCGGGTTGATGCTGCTGATCACCCTGGGACAGATCGTCTGCTCGGTGATCGCCGTCTACTTCGGCGCGCGCACCGCGATGTCGCTTGGGCGCGATCTGCGCGGCGCGATCTTCCACCGCGTCGGGGAGTTCTCCGAGCGCGAGGTGGCGCACTTCGGCGCCCCGTCGCTGATCACCCGCACCACCAACGATGTGCAGCAGGTGCAGATGCTCGTGCTGATGAGCTGCACGCTGCTGGTTTCGGCTCCGATCCTGTCGATCGGCGGGATCATCTTCGCGCTGCGCGAGGACGTGACGCTGTCGTGGATCCTGGTCGTCGCCGTTCCGGTCCTGCTGATCGGCGTCGGGCTGATCATCACCCGGATGGTGCCGCAGTTCCGCAAGATGCAGGGACGCATCGACTCGGTCAACCGCGTGCTGCGGGAGCAGCTCACCGGCATCCGCGTCATCCGCGCCTTCGTGCGCGAGCCCGTCGAGATGGACCGGTTCTCCGAGGCCAACGCGGCCGTGACCGACACCGCGTTGCGCGCCGGCCGGTTGTTCGCGCTGATGTTCCCGTTCGTGATGCTGGTGCTGAACGTCTCCAGCGTGGCCGTGCTGTGGTTCGGCGCGATCCGGGTCGACGACGGCGATCTGCAGATCGGCTCGCTGACGGCTTTCCTGCTCTACCTCGCCCAGATCCTGATGGCCGTCATGATGGCGACCTTCATGGCGGTGATCCTGCCGCGTGCGGCCGTCTCGGGTGACCGGATCGCGCAGGTGCTGAACACGGAACCGTCCGTCGAGGCGCCCGCCGTGCCGGTCACGACCCTCAGCAGCGAGCGCCAGGTCGAGCTGCGCGGTGCCACGTTCAGCTACCCGGGCGCCGAGAAGCCGGTGCTGCATGAGGTGACGTTCACGGCCAAGCCGGGCACCGTCACGGCGATCATCGGATCGACCGGTGCCGGCAAGACGACCTTGATCAGCCTGCTTCCGCGGCTGTTCGATGTCACCGGCGGTTCCGTGCTCGTCGACGGCGTCGACGTGCGCGAGGTCGATCCCGAACTGCTGTGGAGCCGCATCGGGTTGATCCCGCAGCGTGCGTACCTGTTCTCGGGCACGATCGCCTCGAACCTGCGCTACGGCAAGCCCGACGCGACCGACGAAGAGCTCTGGACGGCACTCGAGATCGCGCAAGCGCGCGACTTCGTCGAGAAGATGCCCGAGAAGCTGGATGCCCCGATCGCCCAGGGCGGCACGAACGTCTCCGGCGGTCAGAGGCAACGGTTGGCGATCGCGAGAGCCCTGGTGAAACGGCCGGAGATCTACGTCTTCGATGACTCCTTCTCGGCGCTCGACACCGCGACCGACGCCCGCCTTCGGGACGCGCTCGACCGTGAGGTGGGCGACGCGACCCGGATCGTGGTGGCGCAGCGGGTCTCGACGATCATCGGCGCCGACCAGATCGTGGTGCTCGAGGACGGCGCGGTGGTCGGGATCGGCACGCACGCCGAACTCCTGACGTCCTCCGAGGAGTACGCCGAGATCGTCGCAAGTCAGCTCTCGATCGAGGAGGCAGCGTGAGCGAGCAGAAGGGCGAAGCCCAGAAGAACGAGGACTCCGCCGAGTTCCGCCCGCCGGCCCGGCGCGGGCCCGGTGGCGGCGGCCCGATGGGGATGATGGGCATGCCGGCCGAGAAGGCCAAGAGCTTCGGCGCATCCGCCAAACGGCTCATGCGACGGCTGGCCCCGGAGCGCGCGATGCTCGTCGTCGTGCTGCTGCTCGGCGTCGCCAGCGTGACGCTCAGCGTGCTGGGCCCGAAGATCCTCGGCCAGGCCACCAACATCATCTTCGCCGGGTACTTCTCCAAGCAGTTCCCCGAGGGCGTCACCAAGGCGCAGATCATCGCGGGCCTGAAGGCCAAGGGGCAGGATCAGCTCGCCGGCGTGCTCAACTCGGTGGACCTGCATCCGGGTCATGGCATCGACTTCGCTCAGCTGGAGGTGGTGCTCGGCGGCGTGCTGCTGCTCTACGTGTTCGCGTCGGTGTTCAGCTGGCTGCAGGGGTACCTGCTCAACGGCGTCACGCAGCGCACCGTGTTCCGGCTGCGGCAGGACGTCGAGGCGAAGATCCACCGGCTGCCGCTGACCTACTTCGACAAGACGCCGCGCGGCGAGCTGCTCAGCCGCGTCACGAACGACATCGACAACATCTCGCAGAGCCTGCAGCAGACCATGGGTCAGCTCGTCATCTCGGCGCTGACCGTGATCGGCGTGCTCATCGCGATGTTCCTCATCTCGCCGCTGCTCGCCGTCGTCGCGCTCGTCACGGTCCCGCTGACCATCGGGGTCACCGCGGTGATCGGCAAGCGCTCGCAGAAGCAGTTCGTCGCCCAGTGGAAGCACACCGGGACGCTGAACGCGCAGATCGAGGAGGGCTACACCGGCCACGCGCTGGTGAAGGTCTTCGGGCGTCACCAGGAGGTCGAGAAGCGCTTCTCCGACAAGAACGAGGAGCTCTTCAAGGCCAGCTTCGGCGCCCAGTTCGTCAGCGGACTGATCATGCCGGCCGCGATGTTCATCGGGAACCTGATCTACGTGGCGATCGCCGTCGTCGGCGGCCTGATGGTCGCGGCGGGAGGCCTGAGCATCGGTGACGTGCAGGCGTTCATCCAGTACTCGCGCCAGTTCACCCAGCCGCTCTCGCAGCTCGCCTCCATGGCGAACCTGTTGCAGTCGGGTGTGGCCAGTGCCGAGCGCGTGTTCGAGCTGCTCGACGCGCCCGAGCAGACACCGGATGCGGACCCCGCCCAGTCGCCGACGACGCACACCGGCCGGCTCGAGTTCGAGCACGTCTCGTTCTCGTACGACCCCGAGAAGCCGTTGATCACGGACCTGTCGCTCGTGGCCCAACCCGGACAGACGATCGCCGTCGTCGGCCCGACCGGCGCCGGCAAGACGACCCTGGTCAACCTGATCATGCGGTTCTACGAGCTCGACGGAGGCCGGATCACGGTCGACGGCGTGGACATCGCCGAGATGACCCGCGCCGATCTGCGCTCGCGCACCGGCATGGTGCTGCAGGACACCTGGCTGTTCCAGGGGTCGATCCACGACAACATCGCCTACGGCCGGCCCGGTGCCACCGACGAGGAGATCGTGGCCGCGGCCGAGGCGGCGTACGTCGACCGCTTCGTGCATTCCCTGCCAGACGGCTACGAGACGAAACTCGACGACGAGGGCGGCAACGTCAGTGCCGGCGAGAAGCAGCTCATCACCATCGCCAGGGCGTTCCTGGCACGGCCGAGCGTGCTCATCCTTGACGAGGCCACCAGCTCCGTCGACACCCGGACCGAGCTTCTCGTGCAGCGCGCGATGAGCGCGCTCCGCAAGGACCGCACCAGCTTCGTCATCGCGCACCGGCTGTCGACCATCCGCGACGCCGATCTCATCCTGGTGATGGAGAACGGCGCGATCGTCGAGCAGGGCACCCACGACCAGCTGCTCGCCAAGAAGGGCGCATACGCCCGCCTCTACGAGGCGCAGTTCGCGGCGCCGATCGACGACGAGGCGGATGCCGCGCTCCGCGAGCCCGCGCTGGTGGGCGCGCCGCCGACAGCCGCGCAGATCGTGCGTGATGAGCTCGGCGAAGAGGACGGCGCCGCCGATCCCCTGGAGGGCCTGTAGGCGCTAGGCGGTCTTGGGCTTGGGCAGCTTCGAGACCGGCGGAGTCACCAGGCCCAGGTCGAGCTCCGGACGCGCGATCCCGGTCTCGTCGAGCGATTCCAGCTCCTGCTGCACCAGTTCCGGCTGGCTCAGGGCCTTGGGCGTCTGGTCGATCAGCGCGGGCTCGCCGATCACCTTGGACTCGTCGAGCCCATCGAGCTTGCGGGCCGTCACCAGCACGCGCTGCTCGAGGGAGCTGGCGAACTGGTTGTAGTTCTTGACGGTCGACTCGATCGCGCCGCGCAGCTTGTCCGCGTGCTCCGACAGCGTGGCGAGCCGCGAGTAGAGCTCCTTGCCGAGGTCGAAGAGCTTCTTCGCATCCTCGGTCAGCACGTCCTGCTGCCAGGTGAAGGCGATCGTCTTGAGCAGCGCCCACAGGGTCACCGGGTTGGCCAGGATGATGCGCTTCGAGAAGGCGTACTCCATGAGGTTCGGGTCCGCCTCCATCGCGGCGGCCAGCAGCGGCTCGTTCGGGATGAACGCGATCGTGAAGTCGGGGCTCGCGTCGAGTCCGGTCCAGTAGGTCTTGCTCGCGAGCGCATCCACGTGGTTCTTCACCTGCTTGGCGTGCTGGGCCAGCAGCTGGGAGCGCCGGAGCTCCTGCTCGCCGCCGGCCGTCGCCGGGATCGCGCTCGCGTCGATATAGGAGTTGTAGGGGACCTTGGCATCCACGGGGATGGACTTGCCGCCCGGCAGGTTGATCACCATATCGGGCCGGCGCGTGCCGCTCTCGGCCTCGATCGTGGACTGCATCGTGAAATCGACGCGGTTGATCAGTCCGGCAGACTCGACGAGGGTGCGCAGCTGCGTCTCGCCCCAGACCCCGCGCGTCGCGTTGTTGCGCAGGGCGGAGGCGAGTGACTCGGCGGTTGCGCGCAGGCGCTCCTCGGACTCGGTGGCGCTCTTCAGCTGCTGCGACAGCTCGCCGTGCTGTTGCGAGCGCTGCGTCTCGAGCTCGGTGACCTTCTGCTGCATGCTGCTCAAGGTCTCCTTGACCGGTGCGAGGGCCTGGAGCACCTTGCTCTCGTCGCGCTCCGCCTCGGCCCGCTTGAGGGCGTCGAGGCGTTCGCGCTCCATCAGGTCGCGGTACTGGTTCTGCGCCGCTCCCAGCTGATCGCGCAATCCCGCCATGGACGCCTCGGCGGCGGCGAGCTGGGCGCTCACCTCGGCGCGGGCGGCGGATTCCTGCGAGCGCAACTCCGCCACGACGACGGCGTGACGCGCCTCGAGCACGGCGGGGTCGGCATCCACGGCGGTCGTGGCCCGGCGGGCGCGGGCGACGAGTACGCCGATGAGGGCGCCGAGAACGACGCCGACGGCGAGGCCGACCAGAAGAGCGACGATGGGATCCATGTTGCGAGTGTCCCAGCAGGCTCGGACATCCCCCCGCTGCGACCCGCTCGCGACCCGTCCCGGCCGCCAGAAATGTTCGGAAAATGTCTCAGGCATAGGGTGAAGCCATGGCCACGGACATCCTCGAGCACTGGGTCGGCGGCGCCGCGTTCGCGGGCGCGTCGACGCGCACCTCTCCCATCTACAACCCCGCGAAGGGCGTCGTGCAGCGCGAGGTGCGGCTCGGCACCACCGCCGACGTCGACAGCGCGGTGCAGGCGGCCAAGGCCGCCTTCCCGGCGTGGGCCGACGCCTCGTGGGCCAAGCGCCAGCAGGTGATGTTCGCGTTCCGCGAGATCGTCAACGCGCGCAAAGACGAGCTCGCCGCCATCCTGACCAACGAGCACGGCAAGGTGACCTCCGACGCTCTGGGCGAGGTGGCCCGCGGGCTCGAGGTCGTGGAGTTCGCGTGCAACATCGCCCATCTGGCCAAGGGCGAGTACAGCGAGAACGTCTCGACCGGTGTCGACGTCTACTCGCTCAAGCAGCCGCTCGGCGTCGTCGGCATCATCTCGCCCTTCAACTTCCCGGCGATGGTGCCGCTCTGGTTCTTCCCGGTCGCGATCGCGACCGGCAACTCCGTGGTGCTGAAGCCCAGCGAGAAGGATCCCTCCGCGGCGATCTGGCTCGCCGAGCGGTGGAAGGATGCCGGCCTTCCTGACGGCGTCTTCAACGTGGTGCACGGCGACAAGGAGTCGGTCGACGCGCTGTTGCAGCATCCGGATGTCGCCTCCATCAGCTTCGTCGGCTCCACCCCGATCGCCCGCTACGTCTACGAGAACGGCACCAAGGCGGGCAAGCGCGTGCAGGCCCTCGGCGGCGCGAAGAACCACATGCTGGTGCTGCCGGACGCCGACCTCGACCTGGTGGCGGACTCCGCCGTGAACGCGGGCTTCGGTTCGGCCGGCGAGCGCTGCATGGCGATCTCGGTCGTGGTCGCCGTCGAGCCGGTGGCCGACTCCCTCATCGAGAAGATCACGAGTCGGATGGCCGGCCTCACGGTCGGCGACGGCACGCGCGGCTGCGACATGGGCCCGCTCATCACCAAGGAGCATCGCGACAAGGTCGCCGGCTATCTCGACCTGGCCGAGCAGGACGGCGCGACCGTGGTCGTCGACGGCCGTGGCGTGAAGGCGGATGGCGCGGCCGAGGGGTTCTGGCTCGGCCCGACCCTGATCGACAAGGTGCCGACCACGTCGCGGGTCTACACCGAGGAGATCTTCGGGCCGGTGCTCTCGATCGTCCGCGTGGCCAGCTACGAGGAGGGCGTCGCCCTCATCAACGCCAGCAGGTTCGGCAACGGCACCGCGATCTTCACGAACGACGGCGGGGCCGCCCGGCGCTTCCAGCACGAGGTCACGGTCGGCATGATCGGCATCAATGTGCCGATCCCGGTGCCGGTCGGCTACTTCTCGTTCGGCGGCTGGAAGGATTCGCTGTTCGGCGACACCAAGGCCTACGGTTCCGAGGCGGTGCGCTTCTTCACCCGTGAGAAGGCGATCACCAGTCGCTGGCTCGACCCGAGCCACGGTGGGATCAACCTCGGGTTCCCGAGCAACACCTAGCCTGGAACGATGGCCCTGCCGAATCCGCCCCGCGCCGTGCTGCTCGATCTCGACGAGACCCTCATCGATGGATCGGGGTTGGCGACGTCGACGGTCGCGGTGAGTGCGGCGTTCGCGGCGCGGCATCCGGAACTGGGGCTCGACCCGATGGTGCTGGCGCAGGCGAACGGCGTGGCCTGGCAGAGCAGCTGGACCGAGCATGAGCCGAAGTGGATCCGCGGCGAACTCGACGACCTCGGCCTGAGCACGGCCGTGTGGACCGCGGCGCTCGGCGAACTCGGGGTCGCCGACCCCGAGCGTTACGCCTCCGAGGCGGCGCACGAGCACGTGGCGGCGCTCGCCGCCGCGACCCGGCCCTACGACGATGTGCTGCCGGCGCTGGATGCGCTCGCCGTGGCGGGCATCCCGCTCGGCGTGGTGACCAACGGCTCGTCGTCGGCGCAGCGCGGCAAGATCGCCCTCATCGGGGCAGAGCGTTTCGCGGTGGTCGCCGTGACGGGCGAGCACGGCGTGGCCAAGCCCGACCCGCGCATCTTCGGCATCGCGCTCGAGGAGCTCGGGCTCCCGGCCGGCGATGTCGTGCACGTCGGCGACAGCTTGCGCGCCGACGTCGCGGGCGCTCAGGCGGCCGGCATCGCCACCGTCTGGCTGAACCGCACCGGCGAGGTACGGCCGGCGGATGCTGCGACTCCCGATGCCCAGATCACGACGCTGGCGCAGCTCCCCGCGGTGCTCGGGCTGGGCTGACCACACGCCCGGGATTCAACACCGCCGCCCCCGCACGGATCAGCGGGTTGTCGACGAGCGCCCCGATGCGCACGGAGCCGCGACAGAGGGCGAGGAAGGTCCGCCGCCCGACCGTCGTGTGGGCGAGCACCCGATGCAGGAGAGCCGGGCTGCGTTCGAGCACCGTCAGCATGGCGGCGCCCGATTGGATCTGGGGCGCCAGGTCGCGCGTCACGGCCGCGACGTAGCCGTCGAGCGCGGTATTCCGCGAGAGCAGATCGTGCGCGCTCGCCGCCGACGCGGCGGCAGCCCCCGCCATCACGCCCGAGCGCAGCGCGAACGAGATGCCCTCCCGGGTCCACGGCTCGAGCAGGCCGGCGGCCTCGCCGGCGACCAGTACCGACCCGCGCCGCAGCGGCGAGCGGCGGGAGCGCCAGCGGGTCAGATGGCCGGATTCGCGCACGCGCGTCGCACTCGCGAGCCCGAGCTGCTGGAGCCAGAGCTCGAGATACGCGCGCGTGGCGTTCGGCAGGCCGGTGCGCTGGATAACGCCGATCGTGAGAGTGTCGCGTTTCGGGAAGAGCCAGGCATAGGCCCCACGATCGGCACCCCAGTCGAAGAGCGCGGTCGCGGCCCACTCGTGATCCGGTGCGGCCAGCTCGATCTCAAGACCGAGATCGGTGCCGGCGAACTCCACGCCCACGTAACCGGCGGTGCGGCCGCTCGAGCCGTCGGCGCCGACGACCACGCGGGCGTGCAACGTGGAATCCTCGAGCCGGACCGTCACCACCCCGTCCGACTCCTCGAGGCCGCGCACCGTGACGCCGTCCCGGAAGACGGCGCCGGCCGACACCGCCTCATCCACCAGCACCTGATCGAAGCTCTCGCGTTGCACCATCCCGAGGAACGGCTCGTCGGCGTGCAGCATCACCCGGTCGGCGCCCTTGCGACTCAACCCGAAGTCGGTGATCTCGGCCTCGAACGTCGCGCGCGCCGCATCCGGCATCGCCCGCAGCGAGAAGCCGGTGATGCCACCACCGCAGGTCTTGTACCGAGGGAAACGCGCGCGGTCGAGCAGGAGCACGCGCGCTCCCGACTCGGCCGCGATGCGCGCGGTGCTCGAGCCGGCGGGGCCTGCTCCGATGACGATGACGTCCCAGACGTCGGGATCCGGCATCCGGTCAGACTATGTCCGGCTTCCTTGGTGCCAGCCGTGGGAGAGAAGCGGAACCGCCAGGTCAGCTGGCCGCGGCCGCGATGATCGGAACGGTCGTGCTCACCCGCACGCCGACCAGGGAGGCCAGCTCGGGCAGGTCGATCGCGCCCCAGCGGTCCGCCGCGTGGATCATGATCGCGGCGCAGGCCTCCGAGTCGGCGACCGCGTCGTGGTGCGCGAAGTCCTCGAAGCCGGCGGCCATCGCGGCGACCGGCAGGCGGTAGGAGTCCAGGGTGTAGGTCTTGCGGGCCACCTGCAGGCTGCACATGTAGGAGTAGGCGGGCGTGGCGATCCCGGTCGCCGCGCAGGCCGTCTTGATGACGCTCATGTCGAAGCCGGCGTTGTGGGCCACCAGGATGTCGTCTCCCGCGAAGGCGACCAGGTCGACCAGCTGCTCGGTCCAGCTCGGGGCGCCGACGACCATCTCGGGCGTGATCCCGTGGATGCGGATGTTCCAGTCGACGAAGTGGTCGTGACCGAAGGGCGGCTGGATGAACCACCCGATGCGATCGACGACCTGCCCGTCGCGCACCTTCACCAGCCCGACCGAGCAGGCGCTGGCGGCGGAGCCGTTGGCCGTCTCGAAGTCGATGGCGGTGAAGTCGAGCGGCACGTCTTCGACTCTCGCACCTGGGTCCGACAGCGGAGAAAGGCGCGCCACGTTCGGCCAACTAAACTCGGCGCGTGGCTCTCACCATCGGCATCGTCGGCCTGCCCAACGTCGGCAAGTCCACCCTCTTCAACGCGCTCACCAAGAATGACGTGCTCGCGGCGAACTACCCCTTCGCCACGATCGAGCCGAACGTCGGCGTCGTGAACCTGCCCGACGCGCGGCTCGACAAGCTGAGCGAGCTCTTCTCGAGCGAGCGGATCGTGCCCGCGACGGTCTCGTTCGTCGACATCGCCGGCATCGTGAAGGGCGCGAGCGAGGGGGAGGGGCTTGGCAACCAGTTCCTCGCGAACATCCGCGAGGCCGACGCGATCGCCGAGGTCGTGCGCGGCTTCGCCGACTCGGACGTTGTCCACGTCGCGGGCGAGGTGAACCCGGCATCCGATCTGGAGACCATCACCACCGAGCTCGCGCTCGCCGACCTGCAGACGCTCGAGAAGGCGATCCCGCGCATCGAGAAGGAGGTGCGTGGCAAGAAGGCCGAGCCCGCCGTGCTCGAGGCGGCGATCGCGGCGCAGACCGCGCTCAACGCGGGTACGCCGCTGGTCGGCGACAAGAAGATCGATCTCGCTTTGCTCAAAGAACTTGGACTGCTCAGCGCGAAGCCGATCATCTACGTCTTCAACGTCGACGAGTCGGTGCTGCGGGATGCCGCGCGCATGGCCGAGCTGGCCGCTCTGGTCGCCCCCGCTCACGCCGTGTTCCTCGACGCCAAGATCGAGTCGGAGCTCAAGGACCTCGACGCGGCCGACGCCGCCGAACTGCTGGAATCCACCGGCCAGGCCGAGAGCGGCCTGGACCAGCTCACCCGCATCGGCTTCGACACGCTCGGCCTGCAGACCTACCTCACGGCCGGTCCGAAGGAGTCGCGGGCCTGGACGATCCACCAGGGCGACAAGGCGCCGCAGGCGGCGGGCGTCATCCACACCGATTTCGAGCGGGGCTTCATCAAGGCCGAGATCGTCTCGTTCGACGACCTGGTCGAGACCGGCTCGATCGCCGAGGCCCGCGCAAAGGGCAAGGCCCGCATCGAGGGCAAGGACTACGTGATGCACGACGGCGACGTGGTGGAGTTCCGTTTCAACGTCTAGGCGACGCACCGGAATCACAGTTGATACCAGAGTGATACCATTGTCTCCGTGGCCATGACCCTTCGTCTCAACGAGCAGCAGGAGCGCGCGCTGGCTGCGCTCGCCGAGGCCGACGGCGTCAGCAAGCAGGAGGCGGCGCTCCGCGCGATCACCGACGCCGCAGCGCGCCGGGGTCATGAGGCTCGGGTACGCCAGGCATCGGCATCCGGGCGCGAGCGCTATGCCGCACTGCTCGACCGCCTGGCGCAGTGACGGTCGAATACCTGCAGCTCGAGGATCTGCTCCAGCTTGCCGCCGACGTCGGCGAGCTGGTCGTGCGCGACGTGGGGCTGCTGGAAGCGGCGGCGCGGCGTCCGCAGACCACGCTCTACGGCCAGGAGGCGTATCCCGATCTGGTCGATAAGGCGGCGGTACTGCTCGAATCCCTGACGCGCAATCACGCCCTCATGGACGGGAACAAGCGGATCGGGTGGCTCGCCGCGGTCGTCTTCCTCGAACTGAATGACACCACGCTCGATGCTCCCGACGACGAGGCCTACGACCTGGTCATCGCGGTGTCGACGGGCGCAATCGACCATGTCGCCGCCGCACGAATCCTTCAACGCTGGGCGCGAGCCAACTGATTATTGACTGACTGAACACTCTTTTATAGAGTGAGCGCATGGCCAGACCTCGAAGCGACGAACGACGCACCGCGATCCTGTCCGCCGCGACGCGGATCATCGCCGCGCAGGGGCTGACTGCCGCGACGGCGACGATCGCGCGAGAGGCCGGGGTGTCCAACGGCTCGCTGTTCCTCTATTTCGACACCAAGTCGACACTCGTGAACGAGCTGTATCTCGCCCTGAAGATCGAGATGGCGGCGGCGGCTCTGGACGGTATCCCCGTCGATGCGGGCATTCGCACCAAATCACTGCACATGTGGGATCACTGGCTGGACTGGGCGATCGCGCATCCGCAGAAGCGACGGGCGCTCGCTCAGCTCGACGTGTCTGAGGACGTGACGGCCGACAGTCATCGAAGCGCCAGCTCAGCCATGAGCGGTATTGCCGAACTGCTCGATCAGAGTCGACGAGAGGGTGCGCTTCGCGACGCCCCGCTGAGCTTCGTGGTCACCCTGCTCACCGCGATCGCCGAGGCGACGATCGACTCCATCATCCGCGAGCCGGGCCAGGCCGCGGCGCACCGCATCGACGGCTTTGACGCGCTGTGGCGCGTGCTCGCCGGAACCAACCAGTGAGGAACAGACATGACTGACGCATGGATCATCACGGGCCCGACCTCGGGCATCGGGCACCGCACGGCTCTGAGGCTGGCGAAGCACGGCACCGTCGTGCTGGTCGGGCGTGACCAGAGCAAGCTCGACGGTGTCAAAGGCGAGATCGAGACGGGCGGGGGCACCGCGCTCACGGTCGTGGCCGATTTCTCCGATATCGCGAGCGTGCGCAGGGCGGCCGACGAGATCATCGCGATGGACATTCCGATCGCCGGCCTGCTCAACAACGCCGGGATCTCACCGAACGAGCCGTCGACGTCCGCCCAGGGCTGGGACCTCGCCTTCGCGACCAATCACCTCGGGCCCTTCGCGTTCACCGAGGCGCTCATCCCGCATCTGCCCGACGGCGCCAACGTCGTTTTCATCGTTTCGGCGGTTGAGGACCCGGATCGCAAGATCGCGGTCCGCGTCGGCTATCGCGGTTCGCGCTACATCTCCGCCGAGGCGGCCGCGCGAGGCGAATGGATGTCGCCGGGCGAGGCCGCGACCTACAACCTCAACGCCTACCCGACCTCGAAACAGGGCGGACTGGCCACCGTGCTCTCGTTCGCGCGCGAGTTTCCCCGGCTGCACTTTCGCGCGATCGAGCCGGGAGTCACGCCCGGCACCAACCTGTCGCGCGACTCCAGCCGCGCCGTGCAAGTCACCGCCAAGGTGCTGTCGCCGGTGCTCGCCCTGTTCCCGTACTTCACCACGGCGGGCCGCGCCGCGAAGATGATCACCGGGGTCACCACCGATCGCTCGAGCGCAAGCGGTATCTACTACGACGAGAAGGGCAACCCGATGTCCGGATCCCGGCAGGTCAGCGACCCGGCATACCAGGACCGCTACGTCGCCGAGTCGCGGCAACTGCTGAGCACCGTCTGAGGATCGCCGGGCCGGGCCAGAAGGTTCCGGAGTCGCGGCGCCAAGATTTCACCCCGTACGGCGCGGGTTCGGAGCATGATCGTGGTCAACCCTCGTCGGAGGCTCGACGGGCCCGCCCACATGCCCTCGAAGGAAGTCAGGACCGATCATGGCTACATCCCCCACCGTCGTCCTCGTGCACGGTGCGTTCGCCGATGCCGGCAGCTGGGCCGGCGTCACCGCCATCCTGCAGGCCGCACGCGTGACCGTGCTGGCTCCCGCCAATCCATTGCGCGGCGTCACCAGCGACTCGGCCTACATCGCGAGCGTGATCTCGCAGATCGACGGACCGGTGCTCGCTGTCGGGCATTCGTACGGCGGCGCGGTGATCACCAATGCGGGTACGGCGGCGAGCAACGTCGTCGGTCTGGTCTACATCTCCGCGTTCGCGCCCGACGAGGGCGAGAAGCTGGGCGACGTGACGGCGACGTCGGCGGACGCCATCCTGAGCACGGCTCTGCTGCCGCGTCAGTTCCCCACCGGGTCGGGTAGCGAGCCGGCTGTCGAGCTCTACGTCGACCCCGCGAAGTTCCACGAGGTGTTCGCGGCCGATCTCCCGGCAGCGCAGTCCGCCGTGCTCGGAGCCTCGCAACGTCCCATCGCGGCCGCGGCGTTCGACGACGCGACCGGAGTTCCGGCCTGGAAGACGCTGCCGAGCTGGGCCGTCGTCGGCACCGGCGACAAGGCGGCCGGCGCCGACCTCACCCGCGCCCACGCGCAGCGCGCGGGATCGCAGCTCACCGAACTCGACGGATCGCACCTGGTCTTCGTCGCCCAGCCGCAGCCGGTGGCCGACGTCATCCTGACGGCGCTGAAGGTCGTCACGAAGTGAGCGACGACGCGCTCGCCGGCAAGCTGAAGCGCACCGAGCTGCAGCACCAGCCGTCGTCGATCCCCGGCCGCGACATCGTGCAGGTGCTCACCGAGATCCCGGTGGGTGTCGAGTCGGGCTGGCATATCCACCCCGGCGAGGAGGTCGGCTACATCCTCGCCGGCACGGTCGAGATGAAGATCCACGGGAAGCCGAGTCTCACGTTGAACGCCGGTGATCCCTTCCTCATGCCGCCCGGCACTCCGCACAACGCGCTCGACCTCGGACCCGATACCGGCATGATGCTCTCCACCTACCTCGTCGATCCGGACCTCCCACTGGCGACATTCGTCGACGGCTGACCGTTCGCCCTCCCTTTGCTTCTGCTTGGTCCGGGCTGAGTAGCGTTCTCCTCCATGGATCAGATCACCGCGACGCTCGACGCCCTCGCGGCGACGCCCTGGGCCTACGCGATCATGGCCGGCATCCTGATCATCGACGGGTTCTTCCCCTTCGTGCCGGGCGAGACCGCGGTCGTGACCCTGTCCGCCCTGGGCGCGACGGGTCACGGCCCGAACGTCTGGATCGTGCTGCTCGTCGCGGTCGCCGCCACCATGATCGGTGACGGCATCGCCTTCGCGATCGGCCGAACGATCGGTCTGCGTCGCTTCGGATGGATGCGGCGCCCGCGCGTCGAGCGTGCGTTCCAGTGGGCGGCCGCGGGTCTGGTCACGCGTCCGACCCTGTTCCTCATGATCGCCAAGTTCGTCCCCTTCGCGCGCGTGGCCGTCACGATGACGGCCGGCGCCGGGGGATTGCAGCTGCGCCGCTACCTGCCGATCTCGTTCGCGGCATCCACCGTGTACACCGCGTACCACGTGACGGTCGCGGTGCTTGCCGGTCAGGCCTTCGCGTCCAATCCGCTCATCGGTGCCGCCGTCGCCATCGCGATCGTGATCGTGCTTGGCGTCGTGTTCGAGTTCGTGGGCATGCGTCCGCGGCGGCGGGCCGCCGCACCCGAGAAGCCCTGACCGCAGCTACGGTGTCGGCGTCGCGCCCGTCGTGGGATCGAATCCGCATTGCTTGCGCTCCTGGTCGACCTGCAGCGTCAAGCGCGACTTGCCCGCGGCGTGAGCCTCGGCGACGGTTCCCGAGTAGATCTGGTTGTCCTTCGACTGAAGGTTCACGGCGGAGGCGTCGGCACAGAGGTGGAAGACCTTGCCGGACTTCGTCCAATAGACCAGATCCTGGCCACCGGTCGCCGTGACGACCTGCTGGGTCTCAGTCGTGTACTGCTCGGTCGACGGCGGGTTGACGCTGGCCCCGATCGTGCCGGAAGCGCCAAGCAGCACAATCGCGATGACGCCCGCGAGGGCCTTCTGCCCGCCCGACATGTTCTTGTTGGTGAAGATCAGGATGATGAGCGGAATAAAGGCCAGAGCAGAGATGATGACGCCGAGCTGGTTCTGCACGAAGAAGCGGACCTTGTCGGACTTCGAGGCGGGATCCAGCCGGTTGGCCTGCCTCCAGAGCAGTGAGCCCCCGATGGCCAGCGCGGCGATGACGACCAGCAAGATGATCAGCAGCACCATGTTGATCGGATTCTGCTTGAGCACCCAGAAGATGGTGAACGCTTCGGTGCCGATCGCCAGCACCCACAACACGATCGCGATGATGCGGCGGGTGGTGGACTGCTTCTTCGCCTCGGGAGTCGGCTTCCAGGTCGCCCCGGTGGTCTCGGCGGCTTCGGCCGCTTTCTCCGTCGGCGTCTCATCGACCCGGACGACCTTCTTCTTGGGCGCATCTGACACGGTGATTCCCCTCGTTGTGCCGGTATTGCTGCGAGCCTAGTGGGTGGAGGGAACTCACAGAATGCCGATATGACAGGCTTTCGCCATGTCGCACGCCATCGCGATCGTCGCCTTCCTGGGGGCGTGGCTGCTCTTCGCGGGACCGCTCTTCCAGGCCTACCTCGAGCTGGGCGCGGAGGAGGTCGACCAGGCGAGCTGGGAGGCCGCCGACAAGGCGATCCCGAAGCCGGAGGGCTTCTCCCTCTGGTGGTGGCTGCTGCCGCCCGTCGCCTGGTTCAAGCAGCAGGCGCGCAACCGCCGGCATCAGCAGGATGTGCTGAAGGCCCTCGACCCGCACATCACCGAGCAGGCGGTCTCGTTCTTCAACAAGGCGAACGGCTGGCTGATTGTCGCGGGTGGCGCCTCCCTGCTCGGCGTGAAGGAGACCTGGGAGCTCGTCGAGACCTGGGACTGGCCCGTCTGGATCTTCTGGGTGCTCATCGTGCTCTGCCCGCTGCTCTGCGTCGCCTATCTGGTGACGCGGTTCGTCCAGTCCGAGCGGATGCTCGGCCACGAGAAGCCGCCGCGTCGCCGGCGACCTGGGCGCACCCCCACGGCGACGCCATGACGGATGCCGCGGCATCCGCTGCTCGCACCATCATCGCCGTCGCGGTCGACCGCCTCACGGCGGCCGGGGCGCGCACCGAGACGCTCGCCGAGTTGCGCATCCCGCGCCGGATCGGGCCGATCACCCGCGCGCCGCGCTTCACGACGATCGGCCGGGTGTGGCGGCTCGGGGTGCTTCTGCTCGCGCCGGACGGGGACGGCGGCGGGCGCCTGTTCGCCACCGGAGCTGTGACGCGGGCGCGGGACCCGCGACATCCGAACTTCACCTCGGTCTCGGGTGAGGAACGGCGCGAGGTGCGCGAGGCCGCACGCCGATCGGGCTTCGCGGCCGGGCAGGCGATCGACTACGACGCGGTGCCGCTGCCGTTGGACGGTTCGCTCGGATCGGTCGGCCCGCTCGTGGTGCGCGACGGAGCGTTGATCGTCAGCTGGAACGCCGGCCGCTCCGCCGACTCCCTGACGCCGTTCGCTGATTATCTGGCCGAGCGGGTCGAGTTGCTGGGGCACCCGCCCGATGGCGCCTGAGCCTCCGTCCTTGACGCCCCGCACGGAGAGGCGTCGGATGGGGGGATGACGACAATGAAGACGGCACGGGCCCTGGACTTCTTCGCGGCATTCCAGGCTCAGAACGAGGCCGCGGCCCGGGCGATGGTGACGGAGCGCTTCCGATTCACCAGCCCGCAGGACGATCATCTCGACCGGGAGACGTACTTCGAGGTCTGCTTTCCGACCATCGGGCACTTCGCGTCGCAGATCATGATGGAGACCGCCGAGGTCGGCGACACCGTTCTGGTGCGTTACGAGTACGAGCTCGCCGATGCGGGCGGCCGCTTCCGCAACATGGAAGCCCTCACCGTGGATGACACCGGACTCATCACCGAAGTGCAGGTGTACTTCGGCGGCGGGGTCTGAACCGCGCGCGGTCGGAGCAGGTGGCGTCGGGCGCTGTCGCTACGCTGAGGGGCATGAGCGCAGCATCCTGGTGGCCCCATCTCGACGCCGACACCCAGCACTGGCTGAAGCATCACCACAACGAAGCCCTCACCGACGAGGTGCTCGACGCGGTGATCGCGGCGGGCGGCGAGCCCGAGGGCGAGTTCACCCCGGGCGTCGGTCAGGAAGAGCCCGACCGATACGACCTCAGCCAGGAGGACTGGCACTGGATCCGTGACAACGGCTGACCGTGCCGCGCGCTGATCGGCGTCACCTTCCTCCGCTACGACGAGCTCGCCTTCACCGAGCGGGCATGAGGCGCCGGCCGTGACCATGCCAGGGCCGCCGGTGCGGAATTCGCCCGACGTCAAGCGCTGGACCGGCATCGCGGCGATCGGGGTCGCGGTGCTGCTGAGCACCGAGTTCGTGCTGCACCAGATCATCGGGCCGCGGCCGGAGCTCGATCAGAAGAGCGACCTCATCGACTTCGTCGTGGCGCACCACATCGGAATGCTCACGATCGTGCTGATCGACACCGTTCTGATGGCGAACATCATCGTGTTCCTCGCCGGCTTCCGGCAGATCATCACCCACTCCCGGCACGACCTGCAGTGGATCGCCGACATCACCTTCGGCGCCGGCCTCGTCTTCGTGGCGATCACCATGGTCGGCGACGCGATGGAGGCCGGCTCCGCGCTCGACGTGGTGGGCCTGACTCCGGATGCCTCGGCAATCCGCGCGCTGACGGAGGGGCATGCCGTGATGTTCGGGGCGACGGGCTGCGTGCTGCTCGCCGTGATCTCGGGATCGTCCGCCTACACCGTGCTGGCCTCGCACGCGCTGCCGCGGTGGACCGGCGTGGTTGCCTGGATCGTCGCCGGGCTCCAGATCTTCGGCCTCGCCACCATCTTCGGCGGCACGAGCGACCGGTTCTGGTTCTCGTCGGGAGGCATCGGCGTCACGGCCACGGCGACCTTCCCCTGGATCGCGTGGGTGATCACGGTGGGCATCGTGACGATCCGCGGCCACAGCGGGTTCCGGCGACGGGTCGCCGTCGCCGCCGTGCCGGACTGACCCCGTGTCGACACCTGCCGCCCCGGCGTCCGGCGTGGGCCCAGCCCGCAGCGTTGCCCTGCTCGGCACGACCGCCGTCCTGTTCGCGGTGGGACTGATCGCGCAGTGGTGGGGTCTGGCCGACTTCCCCTCGAACGCGCCGGTTGAGCAGATCTACGCCATCCTCATCGAGCTGGACATCGTCGCTGGATTCCTGGTCGCCACGACCGGGGCCATCATCGCCAGCCAGCGGCGCGTCCCGCTCAAGGGCTCCTCGGTCACCACGATCGTCGGACCTGTGCTGGTCGCTGTCGCCCTCGGCCTCTGGATCGGATTCAGCGGCGTCGGGATCGCGCTGCGCGTCCCCACCGGCGAACGCGGGCGCTACATGTACGACGTCCTGGGGACGTTGCTCGGCGGCATCCCGTGGATCGTCGGCACCATGATGAGCGCCTACGGCTACCGCCGGCGTGGCAGCCGGGGCAACGCGATCCGCGGGCTGCTCGGCACGATCGTCGGCCTGCTGCTGCTTGCGGTCACCGTCACCTCTGCCGTGATCTACGGACTGGGGCTGACCGATTGAGCTGGCCCGACCAAAGGCGTCACGCATCCGGCTCTGCTCATGAGGACGGCCCGGTTGCTAGGCTGGCGGCGCAGCACCACCCACAACCGAACATCGGGCCGCACACGATGCGGGAGAGCCGAGGAGTCGCCAAGGCGATCACCCGGCACCGAAGGAGCAAGCCTCCCCGCCAATCTCTCAGGTCCCTGTACCGCATCGACAGGCCACTCTGAAAAGAGGCGTCCGGGCGAACCGCCGGATGCCCGCCCACGGTGAAAGCGTCTCGCGCGCGAAGCTCTCAGGCACCATGACAGAGGGGGAGTTCCACCCGCAGCCCGTGCGCCCAGGAGAGAACTCGCCGATGTCCGACACCCTCGAACCGAATCGTCAACACCCGCTGCCCTCGACCCAGCCGGCCGACGGCACGCCCGAGGCCGCTGACGCCTCCTTCGACGAGCTACTCAGCCCGCTGCACGAGCTCCACGTGGAGGCCGGCGCCCTGTTCACCGACTTCGCGGGCTGGCAGATGCCCGTGCGGTACAGCTCGGATCTGGCCGAGCACCACGCGGTGCGCACGGCAGCGGGGTTGTTCGACCTCAGCCACATGGGCGAGATCGTCGTGGTCGGGGCTGAGGCTCCGCAGGCGCTGGACTACGCACTGGCCGGCAAGCTGAGCGCGATCGCCGATGGCCAGGCGAAGTACTCGCTGCTGCTGGCCCGCGACGGCGGCATCCTGGACGACCTGGTCGTCTACCGGACCGGCGCCGACCGCTATCTCGTGGTCGCCAACGCGGCGAATCGCGAGCTCGTCGCCGAAGAACTGCGCGACCGCTGCTCGATCTTCGACTGCCTGGTCGAGGACGAGTCCGACGACATCGCGCTCATCGCGCTCCAGGGCCCGCTCAGCGCCGACATCCTTCGCGAGCTCGACGGCTTCGACGCGACGATCATCGACGGACTGAAGTACTACCACTCGGCCGCGACCGAGTATCTGGGCCACAACCTGCTCGTCGCCCGCACCGGCTACACCGGCGAAGACGGCTTCGAGTTCTACCTCGCCCCGGAAGCGGCGCCACGTCTCTGGGAGGCGCTGATCGAGACCGGCGGCGGCTCCGGCCTGGTGCCGGCCGGCCTGGCCGCGCGCGACACCCTGCGGCTCGAGGCCGGCATGGCCCTCTACGGTCACGAGCTGACCGCGCAGATCCTGCCCGAGCAGGCCGGGCTGGGCAAGGTGGTGGCGCTCTCCAAGGAGGGTGACTTCGTCGGCCGCGCCGCCATCGAGGAGGGGCCGCCCGCCGACGCCCGCGTGCTGGTCGGCCTCACCGCGGAGGGCAAGCGCGCCGGCCGTGCCGGCTACTCGATCGTCGTGCCCGACGGCGCCGAGGTGATCGGCGAGGTGACCTCGGGCGCGCTGTCACCGACTCTCGGGATCCCCGTTGCGATGGCCTACGTCGATCCCGACTTCGCGGCCGTCGGCACCGAGCTGCATCTGGATGTCCGCGGCACGCGCGTGCCGGCATCCATCGTCGCCCTGCCCTTCTACAAGAGAGAGAAGTAGCCGTGACCGAGCCTGCCGCCGACCTGCCCAACTCCGGATTGCACTTCACCGCCGATCATGAGTGGGTCGCGATAGACGGCGACGTCGCGACCGTCGGCATCACCGCATACGCGGCCGAGAAGCTCGGCGACGTCGTCTACGTCGACCTGCCGAAGGTCGGTTCGACCGTCAGCGCGGCCACGGTGGTCGGCGAGATCGAATCCACCAAGTCGGTCGGCGAACTGTTCGCTCCGGTGGCCGGCGAGGTCATCGAGATCAACCAGGCCGTCGTCGACCAGCCCGATCTGGTGAACGCCGATCCCTTCGGCGGCGCCTGGATGATCAAGGTGCGTTTCACTGAGCTGCCCACGATGCTGACGGCCGCCGAGTACGCGGCCCTCACCGACTAACACCAAGGACGTCTCCCTCTTCATGACCGACCAATTCGCCGATCGTCACATCGGCACGGATTCCGTCGCGCAACTCGCCATGCTCCAAGCGGTCGGGTACGACAGCGTCGATGCCCTGATGGATGCCGCGGTTCCCCCCGCGATCCGCCTCACCGAGGGCGGCCCCACCTCGATCCCCGCGCCGGCCACCGAGCGCGAAGCGCTGGCGGAACTGCGGGCTCTCGCCGCGCACAACACCGTGCGGCGCTCCCTGATCGGCCTCGGCTATTACGACACGATCACGCCCGCCGTCATCCAGCGCAACGTGCTCGAGAACCCGAGCTGGTACACGGCCTACACGCCCTACCAGCCCGAGATCTCGCAGGGCCGACTCGAGGCGCTGATCAACTTCCAGACCATGGTCACCGACCTGACCGGGATGCACACGGCGACCGCGTCGATGCTCGACGAGGGCACTGCCGTGGTCGAGGGGATGCTGCTGGCGCGCCGCGCGTCCGGCGCGGACTCCCACGTCTTCGTCGTCGACAGCGATCTGTTCCCGCAGACCAAGGCCCTGCTGCGCGGTCGCGCCGAGGCGGTCGGGATCGAGCTGGTGGAGCTGCCGCTCGCGACGACCGACCCGGCCGAGCTGCCCGCGTCGTTCGGCGTGGCGATCCAGTACCCCGGAGCTTCGGGGCGGCTCTGGAACCCGGCAGCCATCGTGACTCGCGTCCACGAGCACGGCGGTTTGGCCGTCGTCGCCGCGGATCTGCTCGCGCTCACCTTGGTGAGCGCGCCGGGAGAGTTCGGCGCCGATGTCGCCGTTGGAACCACCCAGCGCTTCGGCGTCCCGATGGGGTTCGGCGGCCCGCACGCGGGTTACCTGGCCGTGCGCGAGGGACTGGAACGCCAGCTCCCCGGCCGGCTGGTCGGCGTCTCCGTCGACGCCGACGGCTACCCTGCCTACCGGCTCAGCCTGCAGACCCGGGAGCAGCACATCCGCCGCGAGAAGGCGACGAGCAACATCTGCACGGCGCAGGTGCTGCTGGCCGTCATGGCGTCGATGTACGCGGTCTACCACGGCCCCGGCGGGCTCACTCGGATCGCGCGCGAGGTCGCGCAGCAGGCCGCGGGGTATGCCGCGAAACTGCGGGCGGCCGACGTCCCCGTCGAGCACGACGACTTCTTCGACACGCTCACCGTGCACGTGCCGGGACGCGCGGCGGAAGTGGTGAGCGCGGCTCGGGAGCGCGGCATCCTGCTGCACGCCATCGACCGCGATCGGGTCTCGCTGAGCTTCGACGAGGTCAGCGCCGAGCGCACCACCAGCGGCGCCCTGCCGCCGATCGAGGCCGACTTGGATGTGGTCTTCGGCATCTCGGGGGGCCGAGCCTTCGCGGATGCGGCGATCCCGAGCGATCTGCGCCGCACCGGCGCCTTCCTCACCCACCCGGTCTTCACCACGCATCACAGCGAGACCGGGATGATGCGCTACCTGAAGTACCTCGCCGACAAGGACTACGCGCTCGACCGCGGGATGATCCCGCTCGGCTCGTGCACCATGAAGCTGAACGCCGCGACCGAGATGGCCGCGGTCACCTGGCCCGAGTTCGCGAACATCCACCCCTTCGCTCCCGGCGCGGATGTCGAGGGCTACCTGGTGCTGATCTCGCACCTCGAGACCTGGCTGGCCGAGGTCACCGGGTACGACACCGTCTCGCTGCAACCCAACGCGGGCAGCCAGGGCGAGCTCGCCGGCCTGCTCGCGATCCGCGGCTACCACCGCGCGAACGGCGACCTCAACCGCACGACCTGCCTGATCCCGTCGAGCGCGCACGGCACCAACGCCGCGAGCGCCGTGCTGGCCGGCATGAAGGTCGTCGTGGTGGCCACCAACGAGCTCGGCAACGTGGACCTCGACGACCTGCACGCGAAGATCGCCGAGCACGCCTCCGATCTCGCCGCGTTGATGGTGACCTACCCCAGCACCCACGGCGTGTACGAGCACGAGATCCGCGCGATCACGGATGCCGTGCACGAGGCGGGCGGCCAGGTCTACGTCGACGGCGCCAACCTCAATGCGCTGCTGGGCTACTCGCGGTTCGGGGATTTCGGCGGGGATGTCAGCCACCTCAACCTGCACAAGACCTTCTGCATCCCGCACGGCGGGGGCGGTCCGGGTGTCGGCCCGGTCGCCGCGAAGGCCCACCTCGCGCCGTATCTGCCCGGGCATCCGCTGGCGCAGAGTGTGCAGCATCCCGCCTTCGACCTGGACACGGGAGCGGCGGGGGAGTACGAGCACCTCGGAGCCCCGGTGTCAGCGGCGCCGTACGGGTCGCCCTCGATCCTGCCCATCAGCTGGGCCTACGTGCGGATGATGGGAGCCGACGGCCTACGCCGGGCGACCGGAGCCGCCGTCCTCTCGGCGAACTACATCGCGATCCGGCTTCGCGAGCACTTTCCGGTGCTCTACGCGGGGGACAACGGCCTCGTCGCGCATGAGTGCATCCTCGACCTGCGCCCGTTGCGCGAGGCGACCGGCGTGACCGTGGATGACGTGGCCAAGCGCCTGATCGACTACGGCTTCCACGCCCCGACCATGTCGTTCCCGGTCGCGGGCACGCTGATGGTCGAGCCGACCGAGTCCGAAGACCTCGCAGAGCTCGACCGCTTCATCGAGGCGATGATCGCCATCAAGGCCGAGGCGGATGCCGTGGCATCCGGGGTGTGGCCGGCCGACGACAACCCCCTGGTGCACGCGCCGCACACGGCCGCCGCCGCGATCATGGGCGAGTGGACGCACGCCTACACGCGCGAGCAGGCGGTCTATCCGGTGGCGGGACTGCAGCACCGCAAGTACTGGCCGCCCGTCCGTCGCATCGACCAGGCCTACGGCGACCGCAACCTGTTCTGCGAGTGTCCGCCGATTTCGGCGTTCGCCTAGTCCCCCTCCGCGAAAGTACGGGGTTTCACGTACTTTCATCGCTGAGAGCACGCCCGAAATGTACTCTCGCGGATCTCGCTAGACGGGAGGGGCGAAGGCGAACGCCGAGCCCGTCGGGGCGGGGAAGAGTCGCAGGATCTGGTCCTTGATCTCGGACGCGCGGCGGTAGGTGAAGCCGAGCAGTGCCACGTGCTTCCAGCGGATGATGCCATCCTGATCGATGATGAACACCGAGCGCCGCAGCGACGGTCCGAGCTGTACGCCGTACTCCTTCGCGACCCCGTCGCGGTGATCGGCGAGCAGCGGGAAGGTGAGACCGTTCTTCTCGGCGAACTCGGCGTGACTCTCGACGCCCTGCAGGCTGATTCCCCACACCTCGGCGCCGAGGCCCTCGAAGCCCGCGAAGTCGTCCTGATAGCTGCACATCTGCTCGGTGCAGACCTTGCTCTGATCGAGCGGATAGAAGGCGAGAACGAGTGGTCCGGTGCGGCGGTCGCCACCCAGCGAGAACTGCTCGTGATCGAATCGGCCGTTCTCCATCCGGATGCCCGGCAGTGTGAACTCCGGCGCGCGCTCGCCGACCTCAGGTGCCCCCATGGCGTTCATTCTAAGCGGCGCGGATGGCGCCAACGCACGACCTGTCTACTTCGCCACGCCCGCGAGTCCGGCTCTCGACCCATCGGCGGAAATGGTGCGACCGCATGACCACGAAGGCGGTCGCGGCCGTGACCACAGGATCGGCCTCCAGCGCGGGTCGACATGCGCCAGTCGCGCCCTGAGCCGACTCATCCCGTCCCCACCCCGAACAGCGCCGGGAAGGTCGCCACCGCCCAGGGGTACCCCACGAAGATGGCCGCGTCGATGATGAAGTGCGCGATCACGAAGGGCAGAACGCGTTTGCTGCGGGAGTAGAGGAAGCCGAACAGCATCCCCATCAGGAAGTTGCCGACGAAGGCGCCGAAGCCTTGGTACAGGTGATAGCTGCCGCGGAACAGGGCTGCCGCCACGATGATCCGCCAGCGGCCCCAGCCCAGCTGCCCCAGCCTCTCGAAGAGGTAGCCGAGCACGATGACCTCCTCCTGGAGGCCGGCGCGCAGGGCGGACAGGAGCAGCACGGGGATGGTCCACCAGTGCGCGTTCAGCCCAGCGGCATCCACTGTGAGGCCCACGCCGACCGCCTTGCCGCCCAGATACAGCGCGATGCCAGGGATGCCGATCGCCAACGCCAGCAGCAGCCCCCATGCGGCATCCCCCAGTGGTCGTCGCGCGTCGATTCCGAGACGACTCAGGTGCGGACGTGCTCGGCTCCACAGCAGGTAGCAGACCAGCGCGACCGGCAGCACGTCGAAGACGAGCGCGAGCAGGTTGTAGATGAAGTCGAAGACCTCGCGGTTGCTGAGGCTGGGGTTGAGGGTGGTGGTCTGCTGCGAGAGGGGAGTGGTCTGCGTCAGGCTGTCGGCCAGCGAGACGATCGCGTAGATGGCGGACTGGCCGAGGGAGACACCCAGCACCAGCGCGATCTCCCACCAGATACGACCGCGGGAGTACCGGTCAGGGGTGGGGCCTGCCGCCGGCGCCTCAGTCACGTGGCAACGCGCAGGCGGGCGTACCGCCCGGCAGCAGGTGCCGGTAGCGCGCGATGAACGAGTAGCCGAGGGCTGCCGCCCAGGAGAACGGGGGAGTGGCCAGGATCCAGCCGGCGAATCGCAGGCCGACTCGAGGCTGGCTGCGGAGCAGGGCGGAGAACGCCAGGTGCCCGGCGTACTGGTGCTTCGGGGTCAGGTACCAGGCGAAGTCCTGGACGTCGTGGGGGGTGAGGCCGAGGGCGTCGAGATCGGCCCACTGGTACGGGGTGGTCGGAGGAAAGCGCGGAAGGACGGCCTCGAGCCGGTTGACCCAGGTGGTGCAGAAGGCGCAGTCGCCGTCGAACACGAGGAGCCCGGCGCTGGTGGGTGTCGACGTACCGGGGCGGGCCACGGTGGCGATGTTACGCTGCCCCGATCGGCATCAGTCGGTGATGAGGAAGATCGGAGATCGCTGCACGCGCGCCGAGAGCTGCGCAGGAATCCGCACAATGGAGCGGAATCCGTGCGGATAATCCGGCGCCTGCGCAAGAATCCGTCCACCTCGTTTCCGCCGTGTAACGATTGCGTCCATGGTTTTGGAGAGCACTGTCCCCCTATTAGGGTCTGTGTGTACTGCTGGTGTTGCGTCGATGACGCGTGACCGTCTCTGAGAGGAACTCTGTACCGATGAAGGCCTCGACGACACTGCTTCTCGCGGGATCGCGCTAGGAGCGGGAATGTCACAGCTGCCCCCCGGAGAGTTCGCCGCTCAGGTCACCACCTCCGACCCCGCTCTCGATACCGCTGACGAGTTGCTCCCGGAGCGCCTGGTCGGCGCCGGCAGCGTCGCGGTGCGCAGCCGCACTCCTGGGGCGCTGGCCTGGAACCGGTTCCGATCGGACCGCAAGACCTTGGTCGGTGGCGTCATCGTCGCGATCTACATCGTGCTCGCCATCCTGGCTCCGTTCCTGGTCGCCGCGGGAGTCCTCGACCCGTACACGACCCACCAGAACCTCATCAACGACGACGGGCTCCCGATCGGCGGGATCGGCGGCATCAGCTGGGCGCACCCGCTCGGCATCGAGCCGGGCATCGGGCGCGACACCCTCAGCCGGATCTGGCTGGGACTCGCCCTCTCGCTCTTCATCTCGGCGGCCGCCGCGGTGTTCTCGGTGGTCGTGGGCGTCATTCTCGGCATCGTCGCCGGGATGAGCCGCCGGTGGGCTGACACGATCATCGGCCGCCTGGTCGACCTCGTGCTCTGCTTCCCACAGACCCTGATGCTGCTGGCCCTGTCCGGCGTGCTGATCGGCTGGCTCACCGGAACTTTGAAGATCCCCGCCGGCGACCCGGCCCAGGCCACCTACGTGATCTTCGTGCTGGGTATTTTCGGCTGGCCCTCGGTGACCCGCATCATCCGCGGTCAGGTTCTGAGCCTGCGCGAGCGCGAGTTCATCGACGCGGCGCGACTGCTCGGCGCCAGCAACGGGCGGCTGTACTTCAAGGAGGTGCTGCCCAACCTGTGGGCGCCGATCCTCGTGCAGTTCACCCTGATCCTGCCGGCCTATGTGTCGGCCGAGGCCGCTCTCTCGTACCTGGGCATTTCGATCCTTCCGCCGACCCCGACGTTGGGCAACATCCTCAAGGGATCGCTGGGATACGCCTCGGGCGACTTCCTCTTCTTCATCGCGCCCGCCTTCCTGCTCGTGCTCATCGTCGTCTCGTTCAACCTGCTCGGCGACGGGCTGCGTGACGCCCTCGACCCGAGGGCGAGCCGATGACCGGCGGGCTCCCGTCAACCTCAGCCTCCGCGACGCACCGTCGCGGATCGGACGCGCGCACAGCACGTCAAACCAACACCAAGGAGAACCTGGCAATGACCAAAAAGTTGTTGTCGCGTGTCGGAGTGATCGCCGTTACCGGCGTCCTCGCGGCCGCGCTCGCAGCATGCTCGAGCGGCGGAGCAACCCCGCCGCCGGCCTCGTCGGGCCAGAAGGGTGGCACCGTCACCCTGCTCGACGTCTCGGGAGAGTACGAAGCCACCGACCCGGTGGGCGTCTACCTCGGAACCGAGATCGCCAACTTCCGCCGCATCGTCTACCGCGGCCTGACCGCGTTCCCGATCACGGCGGACAAGAACCCGAAGGTGGTGGCGGACCTCGCCACCGACACCGGGACGACCAAGGACAACGGCAAGACCTGGAGCTTCACCCTGAAGAAGGGTGTCAAGTGGCAGGACGGCACGGCGATCACCTGCGCCGACCTGCAGTACGGCCTGTCGCGCTCCTATGACGCGTCGCTGGTCGCGGGCGGTGGCGGCGTCGGTCTCACCTACTTCGGCGACGGCAGCTACAACCTGATCGACCCGTCCGACCCGAGCTACGACCTGGCGACGGCGTACACCGGCCCCCTGACCGGAACCCCGGAGGCGCAGGCGCACTTCGACAAGGCCGCGTCCTGCGAGGGTGACACGATCACGTACCACTTCCAGAACGCGTGGGCCGACTTCCCGTCGGCGACCGCTGCTCTGTTCTCCACCGACCCGTACGAGAAGTCGTTCGACAAGGGCGCCGCGAACCTGTTCACGGTCAACTCCGACGGCCCGTACAAGCTGGACGGCACCACCTTCGACCAGAACTCGGGTGGCACCTTCGTGCGCAACGACCAGTACGACGCGTCGACGGACAGCCTGGAAGCCCGCAAGGCCCTCCCGGACACCATCAAGTTCGAGTTCGTCGACAGCCCCGAGACGATCACCGAGCGGCTCATCGCCGACTCGGGTTCCGACCAGGCCGCGTTCACGCCGCTCAACATCCCCTCGGACAAGTACTCCGAGGTCACGGATGACCTCAAGAACCGGGTCGAGACGAGCACCTCGCCGTACACCCGATTCCTCGAGATCAACTCGAACACCCTGACGGACCCCACGGTCCGTACCGCCCTGATCACTGCCACCGACAAGGCCGGCGTCATCAAGGCGAACGGTGGTTCGAAGTGGGGCGTCGCCAACGGCACCATCGTGTCGTCGGCCATCCCCGGGTTCCAGGACACGGCGCTGAACAAGATCAACCCCGACGGTGACGCCGCTGCGGCCAAGAAGCTGCTCGACGGCAAGACCCCGGAGATCCGCTTCGCGTTCTCGGACAGCTCGACGGTGATCGAGCAGGTCGCGGCCGTCCTCCAGCAGAGCTGGGAGAAGGCCGGCTTCAAGGTGACGCTCGACCCGATCGCGAAGGACGCCAAGCCCGGCTACTACGCGCAGGTCGGATCCGACCCGAAGCCGATCGACGTGTTCTACGCCGGTTGGGCTGCTGACTGGCCGTCGCTGTTCGCGGTCGTTCCGCCGATCATCCAGTCGAACCCGAAGGGCGCCACGTTCGGCGTCGGCTTCAACTACGGGTTCTACAGCAACTCGAAGGTGGACGGTCTGATCAAGCAGGCGAACTCGTCGACTGACATCACCGAGCAGGAGAAGCTGCTCAACCAGGCGAACGAGGCTGCTGCCGCCGACGGCGCGTACGTGCCTCTCGCGAACCAGTTGAACTACTTCATCTACGGGTCGAAGATCGGCGGATTCCTTCCGGACGTCGCCTCCAGCTACTACCCGGACCTTGGCGGGATCTACGTCAAGAAGTAAGTAGCTCCATCTGATACAAGGGTGGGCGCCCTTCGGGGCGCCCACCCCATTCACTGACTTAGAGAAACAAGAAACCCCCACGTGATCGCCTACGCCATTCGCCGCATCCTCGTCGGCATCGTCCTTCTGCTGGCGATGGTCCTCGTGGTCTTCGTGCTGTTCTTCGCCGCCGGCAACCCGGCACGCGACATCTGCGGCAAGTACTGCACGCCCGACAAGCTGAAGAACGTCACCCAGGTCTACGGTTACGACCAGCCGGTCAGCTATCAATTCGGGCAGTTCGTGAAGGGCCTCGTCGTCGGCCGTGACTACCCGGTCGACGACAAGTACCGCGAGGAGCTCGCGAAGAGCAACCCCGACCTCGTCATCCACTGCGCGGCCCCGTGCCTCGGGTACTCCCAGCACAATGCGTCGACCGTGAACAACCTCATTCTCAAGTTCGCGCCGATCACCATCTCGCTCGCCATCTACGCGTTCATCATCTGGATCATCTTCGGCGTCCTCTTCGGGGTGATCGCGGCGGTATTCAAGGGCAAATGGCTGGATCGCGTCATCGTCGGGGTGACCTTGGTGGTCTATGCGTTACCCACCTTCTTCATCGGCACCTTCCTGCTGCAATTCGTGGCGATCAGATGGAAGCTGGTGCCCTATCCGCGATACGTCTCCATCGCCGACGGCGGCGTGCTCAACTGGCTGGTCAGCCTGACGTTGCCCGCGCTCACGCTCGCGCTGTTCTACATGGCGGCGTATGTGCGCATCACCCGCGCCTTCGTGCTCGAGTCGCTCTCGGAGGACTACATCCGAACGGCTCGCGCGAAGGGCCTCTCGGAACGCGTGGTGCTCTTCAAACACGGACTCCGTGCTGCGCTCACCCCGCTGCTGTCGATGGCCGGACTGGACTTCGCAGCGCTACTGGCCGGCGCGGTGATCACCGAGGCGGTCTTCACCTACCAGGGTCTCGGCTTCCTCGCGGTGACCTCGAACCAGAACTCCGACCTCCCCGTGCTGATCGGCCTGGTCATCGTGGCCGGATCCGCTGTCATCGTCGCGAACATCGTCGTCGATATCCTCTACGCCTACGTCGATCCGCGCGTGCGGCTCCGATAGGGCAGAAAACACTCATGAGCAGACCATTCCTCTCCGTCGAGAATCTCGCCGTCCTCTTCCCGACCTCCGACGGCATCGTGCGCGCCACCGACGGACTCTCCTACACCCTGGAACGCGGCAAGACCCTGGGCATCGTGGGCGAATCCGGCTCCGGCAAGTCGGTGTCGTCGTCCGCCATCCTCGGACTCCACCGCAACACGAGCGCGATGGTCAGCGGCCAGATCTGGTTCGATGGAACGGAGTTGCTGGGCATCAGCGACGACGAGATGCGGGCCAAGCGCGGCAAGGACGTCGCGATGATCTTCCAGGACCCGCTGTCGGCGTTGCACCCGTACTACCGGGTCGGCGACCAGATCTCCGAGGCCTACCTCGCGCACAACTCCGTGCCGAAGCGGGTGGCGCGCGCCCGGACGATCGAGATGCTCGCGCGCGTGGGCATCCCCCAGCCCGATCGGCGTGTCGATGACTACCCGCACCAGTTCTCGGGCGGAATGCGGCAGCGCGTGATGATCGCGATGGCCCTGATCAACGACCCGATCCTGCTGATCGCGGACGAGCCGACGACGGCCCTCGATGTCACCGTGCAGGCGCAGATCCTCGACCTCCTGCAGGACCTGCAGCGCGAGTTCAACACCGCGCTCATCATGATCACCCACGACCTCGGCGTCATCGCCGAGATCGCGGATGACGTGCTGGTCATGTACGCCGGCCGGGCGGTCGAGTACGGCTCGGCGCGCGAGCTCCTGACCAAGCCGGCGATGCCGTACACCTGGGGTCTCATCCAGTCGATCCCGGATGTCAGTGGCCCGCTCGATCGGCCCCTGCGTCCGATCCCGGGCAACCCGCCGAGCCTGCTGAACCCGCCGGTCGGCTGCCCGTTCTTCGCGCGCTGCGAGTATTCGCGCTTCGTCCCGGGCAATCGCTGTGCGACCGAGCTGCCCGAGTTGCGCCCGGTCGACGAGGGGCACCTCAAGCGCTGCCACCTGGAGGACGACGAACTCGACAGCTACGACGCCGTCCTGGCAGGGGGTCACTGATGGCCGCGCCGCTCCTGCAGGTCAAAGACCTCGTCATGCACTTCCCGGTGAAGTCGCGCGGCGTCGTCGCGCGCACGGTCGGCCATGTGCAGGCCGTCGACGGCATCTCGTTCGACCTCGAGGCCGGCCAGGCACTCGGACTCGTGGGCGAATCCGGTTGTGGCAAGACCACAACGGGCCGCCTGGTCACCCGGCTCCAGAAGCCCACGAGCGGCCAGATCATCTTCGAAGGGCACGACATCGCGCAGGCACCGCCGCGCGCTCTCAAGCCGCTGCGTCGCGACATCCAGATGATCTTCCAGGACCCGTACACCTCGTTGAACCCGCGTCAGACGGTCGGCGAGATCGTCGGCGCCCCGCTCGCGATCCACAAGCTGGTGCCGGCGAGCAAGCGCCTCGCACGGGTGCAGGAGATGCTCGAGATCGTCGGCCTCAACCCGGAGCACTACAACCGCTACCCGCACGAGTTCTCGGGCGGACAGCGCCAGCGCATCGGCATCGCACGCGCCCTCACCCTGCAGCCGAAGCTGCTGGTGGCCGACGAGCCGGTGTCGGCGCTGGATGTGTCCATCCAGGCGCAGGTCATCAACCTGATGCAGGACCTGCAGCGCGAGTTCAACATCTCGTTCCTGTTCATCGCGCACGACCTGGCGATCGTCCGCTACTTCTGCCCCGAGATCGCGGTCATGTACCTCGGCAAGATCGTCGAGAAGGCGCCGCGCGAGGAGCTGTACGCCAACCCGCGGCACCCGTACACGAAGGCGCTGCTCTCCGCGGCGCCGGACGTCGGGCAGGCGGCCATCGGCGGCCGGCGCGAGCGCATCCGCCTGGTGGGCGACGTGCCGTCGCCGATCAACCCGCCGTCGGGATGCCACTTCCGCACACGCTGCTGGAAGGCCCAGGACATCTGCGCGACGACGGAGCCCCTGCTGCGCAAGGTGGACGTGAGCATCGGCGTGCGGCCGGGAGCGGCCGCGCCGGCGGGCGGCTCGACCGCGATCGCCGGGACGACCGTCGCCACTCCCGTCGACGAGGTGGCCTGCCACTTCCCCGAGCCCTGAGCCGATGCCGCGGAAGGCTCGCGCGAGCGGGTACGTGATGCGGTCGGCGTCGGCGGTGATCCCGTTCTGGATCGGCGTGGTGGCGCTGGCCGTGGTGGTCGGGGTGCCGTTGTTCGGAGCGGACTGGCGGCTCTTCGGGTTCGCGCTTGCGCCGTCGCTGCTCCTGGCCTGGATCCTCTGGTTCGTCCTGTTCCGTCCGGCGGTCCACTACGACGCCTCCCGGGCGGTCGTCGTCAACTTCGGTCGGACGCACGTGCTGCCGTGGGCCCATGTCACCAGCGTTCGGCAGGGGATCAGCCTGATCTTCGACCTCGATGCCGGAAAGCCGGTCAGTGCTTTCGGGGCACCCGCGCCGCGCCGCACCGGCAACATCATGGGCAATTTCGATCGGAAGACGCGGCCGGTCGAGACATTCCACCGGGAGGCCGATCTGCTCGAGGGCTTCCGCCGAGGGGCTGCGCCGGACGACGCTCCCGTCACGGTTCGCTGGGACGTCGTCCCGATCGTCATCGGCGGGGTGCTCGCGATCGCCGTCGTGATCGAGATCCTGATCGGGATCTAGCCGCTCGCGTAGGGTGGCAGGAGTGAGACGCCGCCGCTTCGCCGTCCCGGCGACCGTGTCACTCCTGGCGATGCTCGCGGTGGCGGCGCTCACAGGATGCAGCTCCTCGCCGCTCGTTGCCGGGAGCTCCGTCGCGGTCGCGGTGACGGATCCGTTCACCTCGGCGAACCCGGATACCTCCTACGGCCGCGGCTCGCAGACCAACGCCGACATCGCCCTGCTGACCTCGACCGGGTTCGGCTACACCGATCCGAGCGGGGCGACGGTGGCCGACACCTCGTTCGGGACGGCACGGGTGGTGAGCCGCAGCCCCCTCACCGTGACCTACACGGTGAACTCCGGCGTGACCTGGTCCGACGGAACCCCGATCGACGCGTCCGATCTGATGCTCGCCTGGGCGGCGGATTCGGGAACGCTCAACACCCCGAAGTTCGATGACAGTGCGTATGTGGATGCCACCACCGGCACGTACACGGGTGCGTTCCCGAAGGGCGTCGTCTTCTTCGACGGCAGTATCGGCTCCGGCCTGGAGAAGGCGACCACGACGCCGGTCGTGGGCTCCGACGGGCGATCGATCACGGTGGTCTTCGGCAGCGCCATCCCGAACTGGAGCACGGTGCTCCAGCCGGGCATCCCGGCGCACGTGCTCGGGCAGCTGGCTCTGCACAGCCCGGCCGCCGACCCGACCGCTGCCAAGACCACCGTGCTCAGGGCGATCCAGAAGAACGACCGCTCCGATCTGCACGACCTCGCCGCGGTCTGGGACGGGGCCTACGACCTGTCCTCCACTCCGAAGGACCGGCGCCTGCTGGTCTCGAGCGGCCCGTACTCGATCTTGACGATCTCGACGACGCGGGTGGTGTTGCGCGCGAATCCGAAGTACTCGGGGAACCGGCGGCCGAGCTTCGAGACCGTGACCCTCCGGGTCTCGCCGGATCCGCTGGAGACCGCGAAACTGCTCGCAGCGGGCGATGTCGACATCGCGACGCCGGAGCCGAGCGCTGCGACGACGAAAGCCCTGGCATCCGTGAGGGGGCTCACGCTCACGACCGGCACCGAGGCGCGCTACGAGCACCTCGACCTTCAGTTCTCGAGCAGCAGGAACGGCACCTTCGACGATCAGCGTGTGCGGCAGGCCTTTCTCGACGTGGTGCCGCGGAGGCAGCTCGCGACGCAGTTCGGCGGGGGCACGCGCGCGAAGCTGCTCGACTCCTTCGTCATGCGGCCGGGTGCGCCCGGCTACGCGGCATCGATCGCGAAGAACGGTTCGGCCGCCTCTGCGTTGACCGACGTCGCCGCCGCGCAGAAGCTGCTCGCGCAGGCCGGAGTGGCGAGTCCGCAGGTGTGCGTGCTGTACGACCCGTCCAATCCGCGCCGGGTCAGCGAGTTCCAGGTGATCCAGCAGAGCGCCGCGCGAGCCGGGTTCGTCGTGACCGATTGTTCGAGCTCTGATTGGGAGGGGCTCCTCGGCACTCCCGGCAGCTACGACGCGGCGCTGTTCGCCTGGGACACCACGCGCCTGGGGACGACCGCCCAGGCCTCGGTCTTCCGCAGCGACACCGCCCTGGCCAACTACAACCACTACCGGGATCCGGCCTCCGATGCGCTGATCGACCAGCTCGCTGCCACCGACGATCCGGAGCAGCAGACAGCCATGCTGACCAAGCTCGACGCCCGGATCTGGGCCTCCGCCTACGGCGTGCCGCTGTACGCCTACCCGACCCTGACGGCCGTGGACCGGCGGGTCAGCGGGGTGACCCGTTCGCCCCTCGCGGCATCCGTGTTCTGGGACGCCTGGGCCTGGAAACCGGCCGTCCGCCCCTCGGTCGGCTAGAATAAAGGGTCGGCGGCCCGGTGCGGAGTTGCCACTCACTCTGCCGGTCTTTCGGCCCCCTTCCTACTTCTCGAGGTATTCCCATGGCAATTGCCGCCCGTTCCGATCTGCGCAACGTCGCGATCGTCGCTCATGTCGACCACGGCAAGACGACCCTCGTCGACGCGATGCTCCGGCAGACGAACTCCTTCGGCGAGCACGCCCACGTCGATGAGCGCGCGATGGACAGCAACGACCTCGAGCGCGAAAAGGGCATCACGATCCTCGCGAAGAACACCGCGGTGACTTACAAGGGCGTTCACGCCACCGAAGGCCCGGTCACGATCAATGTGATCGACACCCCCGGCCACGCCGACTTCGGCGGCGAGGTCGAGCGCGGACTGAGCATGGTCGACGGTGTCGTCCTGCTCGTGGATGCCAGTGAGGGCCCGCTGCCGCAGACCCGGTTCGTGCTGCGCAAGGCGCTCGAAGCCAAGCTGCCCGTCATCCTTCTCGTCAACAAGACCGACCGGCCGGATGCCCGCATCGACGAGGTCGTCGAAGAGAGCCACGATCTTCTCCTCGGCCTCGCGAGCGACCTCGTCGACGACGTGCCCGACCTGGACATCGACGCACTGCTCGATGTTCCCGTGGTCTACGCATCGGGTCGCAACGGCGCCGCAAGCTGGAACAAGCCGGAGAACGGCACCCTGCCCGACAACGACGATCTCGAGCCTCTCTTCGACGCGATCCTCAAGCACGTCCCGGCGCCGTCGTACGACGACGAGGCCCCGCTGCAGGCCTGGGTCACCAACCTCGACGCCTCGCCGTTCCTCGGTCGCATCGCCCTGCTCCGCGTCTTCTCAGGCACGCTCAAGAAGGGCCAGACGGTCGCCTGGGTGCGCCACGACGGCTCGCACTCGAACGTGCGCATCACCGAACTGCTCAAGACCCGTGCCCTCGAGCGCTACCCCGCCGAGGAGGCTCATGCGGGCGACATCGTCGCCATCGCGGGTATCGAGGAGATCACCATCGGCGAGACGATCGCCGACCCCGACGACGTGCGTCCGCTGCCCGCGATCACGGTCGACGACCCGGCGATCTCGATGACCATCGGCACCAACACCTCGCCGATCGTCGGCAAGATCAAGGGCCACAAGCTCACCGCGCGCCTGGTCAAGGACCGCCTCGACCGCGAACTGGTCGGCAACGTCTCGCTCAAGGTCGTCGACATCGGCCGCCCCGACGCGTGGGAGGTGCAGGGCCGCGGCGAGCTGGCGCTCGCCATCCTGGTCGAGAACATGCGCCGCGAGGGATTCGAGCTTACCGTCGGTAAGCCACAGGTGGTGGTGAAGCAGATCGACGGCAAGGTTCACGAGCCCTTCGAGCACCTCACCGTCGATACCCCCGAGGAGTACCTCGGCGCCATCACGCAGCTCCTGGCTGCGCGCAAGGGCCGCATGGAGGGCATGACGAACCACGGCACCGGCTGGGTGCGCATGGAGTTCATCGTCCCCTCGCGCGGGTTGATCGGCTTCCGCACCGAGTTCCTGACCATCACGCGGGGCGCCGGCATCGCCAACGCCATCTCGTACGGGTACGAGCCATGGGCCGGCACCATCACCACCCGCGTCAACGGCTCGATCGTGGCCGACCGCGCCGGGGTGGCGACGCCGTTCGCCATGGTCGCTCTGCAGGAACGCATGTCGTTCTTCGTCGAACCGACGCAGGAGGTCTACGAGGGCATGATCGTCGGCGAGAACTCGCGCGCCGACGACCTCGACGTGAACATCACCAAAGAGAAGCAGCTCACCAACATGCGGCAGTCGACGGCCGACAACTTCGAGCGGATGACCCCCTCGCGGCGCCTCACGCTCGAGGAGTGCCTCGAGTTCGCCCGCGAAGACGAGTGCGTCGAGGTCACGCCCGAGGTGGTCCGCATCCGCAAGGTGGAACTCGATCAGGCGGCGCGCGCCCGCCGCACCTCGCGGCTCAAGCGCCAGGACGCTTCGGTCTGAGCTGTCAACCTCCGACGGGTCCTCGTTCGTCGGAACAGTGTCCGTCGCAAACAATGCGCGGATACCCGCATTGTGGGCCTTCGGGGTCGCCAATACACTGGGCGCGCATCCAGCCGGCCCGAGAGAACGAGGAACCCATGACCATCACCCGTCGTCGTCGCCTTCCCTTGATCGCCGTGGCGGGCTCCCTCGCCATCGCGGCTCCGCTCCTGCTCTCGGGCTGCAGCCTGCTGCACCTGCCGGGCACTCAGTCCACCGGTGGCGGGATCTCCATCCCGGGCGTCGGCTCGGTCGGATCGGGCAAGCTCCCGAGCGACTTCCCGACCTCCGACGTCCCGGTCATCAAGGGCGATGTCGTCAGCGGCCTGTCGCTGGGCAGCGGCGACAACAAGGCCTGGAACGTCACGATCAAGGTGTCGGGCGTCGACGCCTTCGGTGAGATCGAGAAGGAGCTGAAGGGCGCGGGCTTCACCGAGCCGGAGGGCGCAGGCGGAGAGACCGCCGATGGTGCCGCCGGTGTCTTCACCAAGGACAAGTACAACGTCGCGATCCTCGTCAGCAAGGCGGACGACAAGACCGGCTTCGTGGCGAACTACACCGTCACGCTGTCCAGCGACTCCTCGAACGGCTGATCCTTCTGGACTGTCCCGGGGTCGGCACAGCGTCCCCTCTGGAACGGTCACGTACCATTTCCTCAGTTATTCGCTGATCGTGATCAGAGGCCCGCATGTCCATCCGTTCCGTGGTCCCCGCGCTCGCCGTCTCGGCGGCCTCCCTGCTGCTTCTCGCCGGCTGCGCATCGGGCGCCGCGACTCCGACCGTGAATCCGACCGACGCGATCAACGCGACGACGGTGATGCCAGGCGACTTCCCGCCGAGCGTCCCCCTGATCGATGGCGACATCCTGACGGCGTCGACGACGAACGCCGGCTGGGTCGTGTGGATCAAGACCTCCGACCCGATCTCGAGCTATGGCGACGCGGCGAGCGCGCTCCAGGACGCCGGATTCACCCCCTCAGCCGATCAGAGCATCAACGGCAGCGCGGGCGGGGTCTTCACCAACGATCAGTTCACGGTGACCGTGACGGCGGGATCCGACGCCAAATACCAGAACGCGGTCGGCTACCAGGTCGACAAGAACTAGCAGAACGCGTTCTCGGACGGGCTCAGAAGAGCTTCTCGCCCAGGTAGGAACCGCGCTTCGGGGCAGGCGGGGTGAAGAAGATGCCCGAACCGATGTGCGAGATGTACTCGTTCAGCCGGTCGGATGCGCCCAGCTTGCGCTGCAGTGCCACGAAGCTGGCCGGGTCCTTCATGTACGCGACAAAGAACAGCCCAGCGTCGAGAAGGCCGAACTGGTTGATCCCGTCGGTGTAGTTGTATCCGCGGCGCAGGATCCGGATTCCGTCGTTGTTCTCGTGGGCGGCGAGGGCGATATGCGCGGTCGGCGAGATCACCGGGACGCCGTCCGCCGTCTTCGCGAAGTCCGGGGTGTCGTGCTCGTGGGTCCCGGTCAGGGGGGCGCCCTCGACCTTGGTGCGGCCGAAGACCGTGTGCTGATCGCCGATGTTGTCGGCGTCCCAGTTCTCGATGTTCATCTGGATCTTGCGGACCACCTGGTAGCTGCCGCCCCGCGCCCACGCCGGGCCGTCGTTCGCCCAGACATAACGCTCGAAGTCGGCGGCTTCGGTGATGTTGCGCGTGCCGTCCTTGAAGCCCATCAGGTTCCGCGGGGTCTTCTGCCCGCTTCCGGCCGATGCCCGCCCGAATCCGATCACCGTCCAGCGGGTGGATGCCGTGGGTTGCGCCATTCGCGCGAGGTCCCGCACCGCGTGGTACGCCACTTGCGGGTCGTCGGCGCAGGCCTGCACACTCAGGTCGCCGCCGGAGAGCGCGGCCTGCAGGTGGTCGCTCGGGAGGTCGGGAAGCGCCGCGAGCAGCGGGGGCTTCTTGGCTCCCAGCCCGAAACGCCGGTCGAACAGGCCCGGACCGAAGCCCACCGTCACGGTCAGTCCCGCGGGGGCGAGATCCAGGGCCTCGCCGGTATCGGGCGCGACGGCGTCCGGCCGGGCGGGTTCGACGGCGCCGATCGTGCGCCCCGCCATGAGCTGGGCGATCGCGCCCGACCAGCGGGCGAGCAGCACCTGCAGGTCCTGCCGCGATTCGGAGGCCATGTCGAAGGTCATGTAGACCGAGTAGCGCTGGGGCGGCGTCTGGATCCCGGCCTGGTGCGCCTGGTCGTAGAAGGCGAAGCTCCGGGTGAGGTCGATCGTCTCCTCATCCGCCGACTGGATGGCGCGCACCGCGAGTGAGCCGCCGACCCCGGCGGCGGCGCCGACGACGAGACCGCCGCCCGCCGCGCCGAGCAGGAGAGCTCGGCGGGACGGACCGGCGGCCTTGCCATCGTGGTCGTTCGTCACGAGGCGGTGGCGACCTTCTCGGCGATCTTCGAGAGCGGAGCCTGAAGCGCCTGGACGATCTGGCTGAGCTTGGTGGCATCCGAGGCCTTCAGGGCGTCGGTGTACAGCAGGTACCCGCCCGGCTGGGCCGGATCGCGGTAACCGTCAAGCGCGGCATCCACCTTGGTGAACTGCGCGGCGACCTGCGAGGTCAGGCTCGGGTCGATCTTCTTGAGCCCCGGCTCGAGGTACGCGAACGCCTGCTCGGCGCCCTCCACGTTCGCGGCGAAGTCGAGAATGTCGATGTGGCTGTACGCCTCCTCCTCGCCGGTGATCTTGTTGGCCTGCACCTCGTCGAGCAGGTCCGCCGCTCCGTTGGCGAGGTCCTCCGGCTTGTAGCTGAGGCCCTTCGCCAGTGTCGCCAGTTCGGTCACGTTCGTCTGCAATTCGGTCGCGAGGGTCTTGGTGTCGTCCGTGATGCCCGTGGTGTACAGATCGCGTTCGATGGCGTGGAAACCGTGCCAGCCGACCGCCGGATCGAGGTTGGATTCGCGCATGTCGATCAGGTAGTCAAGGTTCTTCGAGTTGTCGGTCGCGACACCGCCTGGCAGCACGAAGCCGTCAACGTCGGACTCCACCTTCTCGTAGAACGGACGGGCGAGCGCGTAGGCGTTCTTCGCCGCGGCCAGGTCGCCCGCGTCGACGGCGTCCTTGAGGGTGCCGACCGCGGTCACCATGTCGGCAAGCACGCCCGCGACATAGCCGGCGTAGCCGTCCGTCCCCTGCTTGAGGATCGCCGCCGTGCTGCCGGTGGGCGCCGCGGCCGCCTTGCCGGTCACGGTCAGCTTCGTCATCTCGGTCTGGGCGCCGGGGCAGTACAGCTGATAGCTGCCGCCACCGAGCGTCAGCGTGAAGCTCGAGGCCTTGAGCCCGGGGGCCAGGTTCTCCTTCTCGCCGATGATGCGCTGGTCGCTCAGCAGCTCGACCTCCGTGATGGCGGTCGAGCTGACGTTGCTCACCGTGAAGGTCACGGGCCCGGCGGCCACGCTGCTCTCGCTCAGCGTGCACACGTCGTTCGTGCCGTCCGAGGTGAGCACGACCTTGACCTGCGCCGCGCCTCCGGCGGAACCGGCGGGCGAACTGCCCGCCGAGCATCCGGCGAGGGCGAGCGCGATGATCGCGGCTCCCGCGCCGATCAGGCCAAGGGGTCTAGTGGGTCGCATAGCTGTGAGTCCTGTTCTGTGCTGTGGTCGGAAGGGAGGCCGACGTCGTCTCGGACGCGTCGCGTGCGCGCCGGATCGAGCGGATCGCCAGGAGGCCGAGGACGACCGCGGCGATCAGCAGAGCTGCGGGAACCTGGAGTCCCCAGAGGCGTGCCTCGGTGCCCGCCGCGCGGCCGGCGGCGGACGCGGCCGTGACCGCCGCGTCGGAGGCGCTCCAATCGGAGCCACCGCTCACGGTGAAGGTGCGCGGCGAGCTGAGTCCGCCACCCGAGATGGTCACGATCCTGGTCTGAGCCTGGTGGGCATCGAGAAGCGCCGCGCCGTCCGCGATCACGGTGCGCTTGGTCGAGACGCTCCATCGCGCCTCGAAGGGGCCGGGCGCCCGCTGGGGGTCGAGGCCGACGGGGACTGTTCCTCCCGCGGCGGTCGTCAGCCCGGCGAGGGTGAGAGTCGCCGGTCCGTCGGAGGCGGTCACCCGGTCGACCGTCCAGCTCGTCGTGCCGGCACTCGTCTGCCGAGGCGCGGTGAGGGGGATGGCCTCGCGGTCGACGGTCAGCGTCGAGGCGGCGCGATCCAGTCGGGCGGCGCCGCCGCCGTCGAGGGCGAGCTCGGCGCCGGTGGGCCGGAGCACGAGCGGTGCGACCACGGCAAGGGCGATGGCGATCACGGCCAGACCGGCGGCGACCCCCAACTGCAGACGGGGGACGGCCCGTGCGCTCGGCCGGTGCCGCAGGGGCCAGAACAGGAAGAGCGCCATCGGGATCAGGTAGGCGAACCAGCCGACGACCTCGATCAGCCGCGGGTCGGCCGGGATCCCGAGCACGCCCGTGATGAGCGCCGCCTGCACGGACCCGGCCGGGGCCAACCACGACAGGTCGACGGTCCGCTGCTGCCCGGCCTCGAGCCAGCCGGCCTCGTGGGCGGTGCGCAGCGCGCTGATCACCAGGCCCGCGGCGACCAGGAGCAGGAAGATCCCGGTGTAGCGGAAGAACCTGCCAAGGTCGATCCGGATGCCGCCGGCATAGATGCCGATGCCGATCACCACGGCCGCCGCGATGCCCAGCACGGCGCCGAGCCCGGCGAGACCGGCATCCGTCGCGGCCTGGAAGGTGGCGAGCAGGAAGACGCTGGTCTCGAACCCCTCCTTGAGGACGGCCAGGAAGGCCATGCCCGCGAGGGCCCACGCGGTTCCCTCGTGCAGGGCATGAGTCGCCTCGGCCTCCAGCTCGCGGCGCATCCCGCGGGCGTGGTGCTGCATCCAGATGATCATGCTGGTGACGAAGCCGATGGCCACGACGCCGATGATCGACTCCATGCCCTCCTGGGCGGACTGCGGCAGCGCCGACTCCACGACGGTCAGCACGATGCCGACCGCCACGCTGGCGATCAGCGCGGCGATGACGCCGATCCACATCGGCACCAGCGACTTGCCGTTGCGCCGGAGGAAGGCGGCGATGATCCCGACGATCAGCGCGGCCTCGAGGCCTTCGCGCAGGCCGATCACGAGGGTTGCGAGCACGCGGGAATCCGGATTCTTGAGAGGGAGGTCGGCAGCCGAGATTTGGTGAGGCTTGCCTTACTTATCCCACCCTAACCACGGCGGGCTAGTCTTGTCCACCGGAGGCCCGCCCATGGATGACATCGCGACCCAGCCCGAATCTGGCTCGGAGCCCGAATCGCTCGGGGCCGGCGCAACGGTGCTCAGCTCGGTCTTCGCCCTGCTCGTGGGCATCGTCGTCGGTGTGATCACCACCTTCACGCACGCCCTGGCCTTCCCCTGGGCGGGGATCACGGGGCTGGTCATCGTCGTCGCCCTCGTCGCCGGGTTCCGGCTGGTCTTCGACAGCAGGATCGTCGGAGCGGCAGCTGCCCTTGGCGTTCTCGGCGCTCTCACGGCGCTCTGCTTTCCGGGAGCGGGCGGCGTGGTGCTTGCTCTCGACGGTCCGGCCGGGTGGCTATGGACGGTCGGCGTGCCCGTGGTCGCGGCCGTCGTGCTCCTGGTGCCTCTCCGCGCTCATAGACTTACTCCGTGACCTACGTCATCGCCCTTCCCTGCGTGGATGTCAAAGACCGTGCCTGCATCGACGAATGCCCCGTCGACTGCATCTACGAGGGCGACCGCATGCTCTACATCCACCCTGACGAGTGCGTGGACTGCGGAGCCTGCGAGCCGGTCTGCCCGGTCGAGGCGATCTACTACGAAGACGATCTGCCCGACAAGTGGTCGGACTACTACAAGGCCAACGTCGAGTTCTTCGCCGAGGTGGGGTCGCCAGGCGGCGCTGCGAAGGTCGGCGTGATCGCCGGCGACCACCCGGTGGTCTCGGCGCTCCCGCCTCAGGGGGAGTAGTGGCCGAGCGGGTGCCCCTCGCCTTGCCGGACTTCCCGTGGGATGCCCTCGAGCCCTTCGGGGATCGTGCGCGGCAGCATCCGGACGGCATCGTCGATCTCTCGGTCGGATCACCCGTCGATCCGACGCCGCAGCTGATCCGCGACGCGCTGGCCGCCGCCACCGACGCGCACTCCTACCCGGCGACCGCCGGGTCGCCGCGCCTCCGGGAGGCCATCGTCGAGTGGTACGCGCGCCGGCGCGGTGTGACCCTCGGGGTCGGCAACGTGCTGCCGACGATCGGCTCCAAGGAGCTGGTGGCGGGGATGCCGTGGCTGCTCGGTCTGCGCCCCGGCGACGTCGTCGTGCATCCGACCGTCGCGTACCCGACCTACGCGATCGGTGCCGCTCTCGTCGGGGCCACGGCGCTGGCCTCGGACGATCCGGCCGAGTGGCCCGCCGAGACGCGCCTGGTCTGGCTCAACAGCCCCGGCAACCCCGACGGGCACGTGGACTCCATCGAACGGCTCGCGGCCGCGGTGGCCCGCGCCCGGGAGCTCGGCGCGGTGATCGTGAACGACGAGTGCTACGCCGAGCTCAACTGGGGCGAGGGCGCGGGCGGCACGGCCGAGTCCACGCCGACGATCCTCGACCCGCGGGTGATCGGCGACAGCCGCCGCCTCGTGCTCTCGGTCTACTCGTTGAGCAAGCAGTCCAACCTGGCCGGGTACCGCGCCGCCTTCGTCGCGGGGTGCGCCGATCTGATCGCCGAGCTGCTGGAGGTGCGCAAGCACGCAGGGCTCATCCCGCCGGCGCCCGTGCAGCAGGCGATGATCGTGGCCCTCAGCGACGACACGCACGTCGCGGCCCAGCGCAAGCTCTACCGCGCGCGGCGCAGCACCCTGCTGGCCGCGCTCGAGGGCGCAGGATTCCGGGTCGACGGAAGCCGCGCGGGCCTCTACCTCTGGGCGACCCGCGATGAGGACGCCTGGGAGACGGTCGCGGCGCTCGCCGAACTCGGCATCCTGGTCGCTCCCGGCCCGTTCTACGGGGAGGCGGGCGCCCGGCACGTGCGATTCGCCCTCACCGCGAGCGACGAGCGGGTGACCGCCGCGGCCGGACGTTTGGCCGAACTCTCCCAAGGCTGACGAGGGGCTTTGGAGGGTGCGGCAGTGGCGCCGCGCACCGAATAGGCTGTAGTCGTGAGCGATTCTCTCGGCGATCCCGACACGGTCACGTTCTCCCACAAGGGGGCGACGTCAGAGTTCGCCGTGCTGCCCGCGGTCGACGGCAAGGACGCGATCGACTTCGGCAGTTTCACGAAGAAGACCGGCCTGACCACCCTCGACAACGGTTTCGTCAACACCGCATCGACCCAGAGCGCGATCACCTACATCGATGGCGATGCCGGGATCCTGCGCTACCGCGGCTATCCGATCGAGGATCTCGCGCGCAACTCGACCTACCTCGAGGTTGCCTGGCTGCTGATCTACGGCGAGCTGCCGACGGCGAGTGAACTGGCCGCATTCGAGGAGAAGGTGCGCCGTCACACGCTGCTGCACGAAGACCTCAAGCGCTTCTTCTCGGCGCTGCCGCACACCGCGCACCCGATGTCGGTGCTGTCGTCGGCGGTGTCGGCCCTCTCGACCTACTACGAGGATTCGCTCGACCCGCACGATCCCGAGATGGTCGAGCTCAACACCATCCGGCTGCTGGCGAAGCTGCCCGTGATCGCGGCGTACGCGCACAAGAAGGCGGTCGGTCAGGCCTTCCTCTACCCCGACAACTCGCTCAGCTTCGTGGAGAACTTCCTCAAGCTGAACTTCGGCAACCTGGCCGAGATCTACGACGTCAATCCGGTGCTGGTCACGGCACTCGATCGGCTGCTGATCCTGCACGAGGACCACGAGCAGAACGCCTCCACCTCGACGGTGCGGCTCGTCGGATCGACGGAGGCCAACATGTTCGCGTCGATCTCGGCGGGCATCCAGGCGTTGTCCGGGCCGCTGCATGGCGGCGCGAACGAGGCCGTGCTCAAGATGCTCGGCGAGATCCGCGACTCGGGCGAGAGCGTCTCGAAGTTCGTCGAGCGGGTGAAGAACAAGGAGCAGGGCGTCAAGCTCATGGGCTTCGGGCACCGGGTCTACAAGAACTTCGACCCGCGCGCTCTGCTGGTCAAAGAGAGCGCGGATGAGGTGCTCTCCGACCTCGGCGTGAACGATCCGCTCCTCGACATCGCCAAAGAGCTCGAGCAGGCGGCCCTGGCCGACGACTACTTCGTGGAGCGCAAGCTCTACCCGAACGTCGATTTCTACACCGGCGTGATCTACAAGGCGATGGGCTTCCCGCCGCGGATGTTCACCGTGCTGTTCGCCATCGGCCGCCTGCCCGGCTGGCTCGCCCAGTGGCGCGAGGCGAACGACGACCCGGCCACGAAGATCGGCCGCCCCCAGCAGCTCTACGTCGGCCCGGCCGAGCGCCGCTGGCCCGCCGGCCGTTAGGACCGGCCATCGGCTCGCGCGTGAGGTGCTGCCGATGAGGTGGTTCCGACGTCGTCGGCGCGTCAACGTCGGCACCTACACCGACCCGATTCCGACGCCGCCCCCGAGCATCGACGCGCAGATCGACGACGGTGTGCTCGTGGCCCTGGCGGCGGTGCGCCTGGCCGTGACGAACCGGCTGATCGTTCGCTCGCTGCGCGAGGGCAAGGACTACGACGAGGAGCGGGTCCGGTTGCGCGTGACCAACGAGATCCTCAAGCTCGCGGTCGAGAAGGAGAAGGACGCCCAGCGAGTGCGCCGACTGCGCAGGGACGCGAAGGAGCGACCCGGGGTCGCGGAGGGTCCCGGCGACTTCCGTGCTCGCGACGCGAAGACCCTCGACCGACGGGCTTCGGTGTCCGCCGGTCTGGCCGCGCGTCTGGCCGAACTGGCCACCGATCCGGCTGTGGTGGGTGAGATCGCCGAACGAGCCCACAGCGCGTTCCTCGACGAGTTCGCGGTGTCGGTCGCACGGGGTGCGCGGGCATTCCAGGATCCGGCCGCCAGCGCGCCGCTCAGCGCGATGGACCGCAACGCGGAACTGCAGGGGCTGGCCGATGACCTCGACCGGCTGGGGCGCGGCCGGGCGTAGCTCGGCTCGGTCGCTGGCAGGCTCGGCTTCTAGGCGTGCAACTGCGGGTTGAGCTCCACGGCGCCGCCCGAGCGCGGAAGCGCCTCGACGCCGCCCGTGAGCGAGTTGCGGCGGAACAGCAGGCCGGCGACCCCGCTCAGCTCGACGGCCTTGATGGCGCGGGGTTCGGTATCGGGGACCAGCAGCGTCACCTTGGTGCCTGCGGTCACGTAGAGGCCGGCCTCGACGACGGAGTCGTCGCCGATCGAGATGCCGACACCGGAGTTGGCGCCGAGCAGCGCGCGCTCGCCGATGGCGACGCGCTCCGTGCCGCCGCCCGACAGTGTGCCCATGATGGATGCGCCGCCACCGACGTCCGAGCCGTCGCCGACGACGACGCCCTGCGAGACGCGGCCCTCGATCATGGACGCCCCGAGCGTTCCCGCGTTGAAGTTCACGAAGCCCTCGTGCATCACGGTGGTGCCTGGCGAGAGGTGGGCGCCGAGCCGCACGCGCGAGGCGTCCGCGATGCGCACCCGGTCGGGCACCACGTAGTCGAGCAGCCGCGGGAACTTGTCGATGCCGTGAGCCGAGATTCCGGCGCGCTGCAGCGCGGGGCGCAGCCGGGCGAAGGCCTCGGGCAGCATGGGCCCGGCGGTGGTCCAGGCGACGATCGGCAGGTGGGCGAAGATCCCGTCGAGGTTGATCGTGTTCGGCGCGACCAGCAGATGGCTGAGCAGGTGCAGGCGCAGGTAGGCGTCGGGGGTGGAGGCCGGGGCGTCATCGGTGTCGATCGCGATGGTCACCGCATCGACCGTGACCTCGCGGCGCGCATCCGGCCCCACCTCGGCCATGAGTTCGTCGGGGACCGCGCCGCCCGTCGCGGCGCCCAGCTGCGGAGCGGGGAACCAGGTGTCGAGCACGGTGCCGTCGCCGGCCGCCGAGACGGCGGTGGTGGCGAGCCCGTGGCCCCAGGCGGCGGTCATGCTCCTCAGGGTATCGGGACCGTAGGCTGACACGGTGCCCGCGCTCGACCTCACCGCCTCCGCCGTCGAGCTGACGCGCTCACTGGTCGACATCGAATCGGTCTCCGGCGACGAGAAGCCCATCGCGGATGCCGTCGAGGCGGCGCTGCGTGCCGTGCCCGGCCTCGAGCTCCTGCGTGACGGCGACGCGATCGTGGCGCGCACCCGGCTCGGCCGCGGCCGCCGCGTCGTCATCGCCGGCCACCTCGACACCGTGCCGGTCAACGGCAACCTGCCATCTCTGATAGTGAGCGGTGCTGACGGGGATGTGCTCTGGGGTCGGGGCTCGGTGGACATGAAGGGCGGCTGCGCCGTGATGCTCGCGCTCGCGGCATCCGTGCTCGACCCGGTCGTCGACGTCACCTGGGTGTTCTACGACCACGAGGAGGTCGCCTCGAGCCTGAACGGGCTCGGGCGGCTCGCCCGGAACCGCCCCGAACTGCTTGCCGCCGACTTCGCGATCCTCGGCGAGCCGACCGGGGGCGAGGTCGAGGGCGGCTGCAACGGGACGCTGCGCGCCGACATCCGCACTCGCGGAACCCGCGCGCACTCGGCCCGCGCCTGGATGGGCGAGAACGCGATCCACGCACTCGCCCCCGTGCTCGCCACCCTCGCGGCCTACCAACCCGAGTCGCTCGAGGTCGACGGCCTGGTGTACCGGGAAGGGCTCAACGCGGTCGGGATCTCGGGCGGCGTCGCCGGCAACGTCATCCCCGATGAGGGTGTCGTCAGCGTCAACTACCGCTTCGCCCCGAGCCGCGACGCTGCGGAGGCCGAGGCGGTCGTGCGGGGGCTGTTCCCCGGATTCCAGGTCGAGATCACCGACATCGCCGAGGGCGCGCGACCCGGGCTCGACGACCCGCTCGCGCAGGCGTTCGTCGCGGCGGTCGGCGGCGAGGCGCGCCCCAAGTACGGCTGGACGGATGTCGCCCGCTTCGCGGCACTGGGCATCCCGGCCGTCAACTACGGCCCCGGCGATCCGTCGCTGGCGCACGCCGATGACGAGCGCGTGCCGGTCGAGCAGATCGAGCGAGTCGAGGCGGGGCTCCGCGCATGGCTTCGCGGCTCGTAGTCCGCTACCGCCTGACGCCATGGTGGCTGAAGGTCGTGATCGTCTTCGCCCTGTCGCGGATCGTGACGACGATCATCATGCTCGCGTTCGCCGCGAACCAGGGCCCCACCTACTGGGGCGGCGCGAAGCCGGGCTACTTCTCGTTCGCCGCCATCTGGGACTCCGACTGGTACCGCATCGTGTCGATCGCCGGGTACCCCGCGCAGCTGCCGCTCGGCAGCGACGGGCATGTCGCGCAGAACGCCTGGGCGTTCCTGCCCGGCTATCCGGCCGTCGTGCGCGGCTTCCTGCTGCTCGGCATCCCCTTCGACTACGCGAGCGTGATCGTCTCGGTCGGGTTCGCGCTCGGTGCCGCCCTGCTCTTCTTCAAGCTGATGGCCCGCGTGCTGCCGGATGGCACGGCGATGTTCGCGGTCGTGCTGTTCTGCACCGCGCCGCTGTCGCCGATCCTGCAGGTGGGCTATGCGGAGTCGATGCAGCTGTTCTTCCTGTTCATGGCGCTGCTGCTGTTTCAGGACCGGCGCTACTACTTGATGATCCCGGTGATCGGGATCGCGGCGCTCACGCGCCCCAGCGGTCTCGCCTTCGCCGTCATGCTGCTGCTGCACCTCGTCTACCGTTTCGTCGTCCGGCGGCGGGATCCGTTCCCCTGGCGGGAGCGGATCGCGGTGATCGTCGTCGGGCTCTCCAGCGCGTTCTTCGGTGTCGCCTGGTCGCTGGTGGCCTGGATCGCCACCGGCGTCCCGTCCGCCTACACCGACACGGAGCTGGCCTGGCGCGTCGGCTACATCGGCTATCAGGACCTGCTGCCGTTCGCGCCCTGGGTTCAGGGCGCGCAATGGTGGTTCCGCTGGATCCAGTTCCCGGCCGCCGACGTGATCGGGCCGATCGTCTTGGTCATCGTGGTGGCGCTGTTCGCGGTGCTGCTCTTCACGCCCGCCGTCCGCCGGCTCGGCGTCGACCTGCGCCTCTGGCTGGCCGGGTATGCGGTCTATCTGCTCGCCGTCTTCTTCCCGCAATCGAGCACCTTCCGGCTCTTCATGCCGTTCGCCCCGGCGCTCGGCGTCATCGCGATTCCGAAGGCGCTCTGGTATCGGATCGGTCTCGTCGTGCTCGGGATCGCCGGGCAGGTCGGCTGGGTGGCGATCTGCTGGTGGGTGAACGGCTCGGATTGGACTCCGCCGTAGCGCGCAGAACCCCCGAGGCGCCTGGCAGAACGACCGTGGTTCCCCGACTCTTCGCCAATACGGGATAATGGACCGGTATCCATCGAAAGGGGACACCACATGGCAGCCATGAAGCCGAGGACCGGAGACGGACCGATGGAGGCTGTTAAAGAAGGTCGCCTGATCATCGTGCGCGTGCCGCTCGAGGGTGGCGGCCGCCTCGTCGTGTCGGTCAACGACGCCGAAGCCAAAGAGCTGCACGACGCGCTCGCGGAGGTCGTCGCCGCGTCGGCCTAGCGCGCGGGAGCTGGAAGGGAAGCCCTTTTCTGGGCTTCGCCGCGACGCCAGAACTGACGACCGCCTCGGTCGTCGGTTCTAGTCAGCAGTCTTGACGAGCTGAAGCAGCCCGTCTCCCGCCGCGCTCACCGCTGAGATGACGGCGGATGACTCCGCGATGGTCGTGAGCAGTGCCCGGTAATCCTCGGCGGTATCGTCGCGCCGGGCGGGATCGGCGACCCGTCCGCGCCAGAGCGCGTGGGCGACGAGCACCAGGCCGCCGCGCCGCGCGATCCGCAGGGCGTGCTCCACGTAGTCGAGCACCGAGCCCTCGTCGGCGTCGACGAAGACCAGGTCGTATGCACCGTCGTTCATGCGGGGGAGCACCTCGGATGCGCGTCCCGTGATGAGCCGGATCCGGTTGGCCGGGACGCCCCCGGCCGCGAACGCCGAACGGGCGTGCTGCTGGTGATCGAGTTCCAGGTCGATCGAGGTGAGGACGGCATCCGGAGCCCCGGCGAGCAGCCAGAGCCCGCTGACCCCGGCGCCGGTGCCGATCTCGAGGATCGAGTGCGTCGAGCTGGCGGCCGAGAGCACGGCGAGCTGCGCACCGGTGGCGGGCGAGACGGGGTCGATGCCGAGCTCAAGGGAATGCTGGCGCGCGGTGACGATCGCCGGCGGTTCGACGACGAAGTCCTCCGCGTACTTCCAGCTGAGTTCCTTGTCGGCCACAGTTGCACTCTAGGCCGGGGCTCAGTGCGCGCCGGTACCATTGCCCTGTGTCCTTCGGGTTGACGCCAGACAAGCTGATCATCATCGCGGTGATCGCTGTCTTCCTGATCGGCCCCGACCGCCTTCCCGGATACGCGGCGCAACTCGCGCGCATCGTCCGCTCGCTGCGCACCATGGCCGACGGGGCCAAGGACCGCATGCGCGAGGAGATGGGCCCGGAGTTCGACGAGGTCGACTGGAAGAAGCTCGATCCGCGCCAGTACGATCCGCGCCGCATCATCCGCGAGGCGCTGCTCGAGGATCCGGCAGCGGGGGGAGCGGCCGCAGCGACCACGACCTCGCTCGCCGGCGAGAAGCCGAAGTCCGACGGTCCGGCGACGAGTCGCTATGTCGAATCCGCCTACGAGAAGCGGCAGCGCAAGCTCGGCAAGGGGCGTCCGGCGCCCTACGACGTCGAGGCCACCTGAGGCACCGGGCCCGGCTAGCCGGCGTGCGCGGCGAGGAACGCCGCAGCCTCGTCGCGGATGGCGTCGACCACCAGGCGCACCGAGGGGCGCACCGCGCGATCCGGTCGCATGATCGCCCAGATGCCGCGCTCGGAGCGCACCCCCACCAGTGGCCGGGTGACCAGGCCGTTCTCCCGGTCGCGGGTCGTGAACCGGGGCAGGATCGCGATCCCGTGGCCGTCGGCGACCAGTACCTCGACGATGCTGTTGTCGATGAAGCGCTGGACGATGTCGGCCTCCCGGCCGGTGAGCACCTCGATCCGTTGCAGGATGCGATCGAACGGGAAGTCCGGCTGCGTCCCGATCCATCTCTCGTCGACCACGTCGGCGGGAGTGAGCTCGCTGCGCGAGGCCAAGGGGTGGCTTTCGGGCAGCACGATGTCGAGCGGCTCCCGCATCAGCTCGACGGTGACGAGATGGCGCTCGCGCCAGCCGGGCATCACGCCAGGAGCATCGGCGATGACGATGTCGTGGTCCGCGGTCAGGTCCGCGAAGTCGCGGAGTACCGGGTCGGGGTCGGAGCAGACGATCTTGAGCCCCTGCACGTCGGAGACCCGCGTCAGGAATCCGGGAAGCAGCATCTCGCCGGCCGTGGGGAAGAAGGTGATCGAGACCTCGCCGCGCGGCTGCTCGACGAACTCCGACCAGGCGGCCTCGGCCTTCTCGAGTGCGACCGCGACATCCTTGGCGGTCTCGGCGAGGGCGTGACCGGCCGTGGTCAGCGCCAGGCCGCGGCCGGCGCGCTCGGTCAGTGGCACCCCGGCCTCGTGCTCCAGCGTCTTCAGCTGCTGCGAGACGGCCGATGGCGTCAGGTGGAGCGCCTGGGCCACTGCGGTGACGCTGCCGCGCTCGGACAGTTCTCGCAGCAGGGCCAGTCGGCGGACATCCATCTGATTACTGTAGTTGAACTACATCGCCGATACAGAAGTATTCGATTGTGCTAAACGGTCATGTCGGCTGGAATGAGGACATGGCTTTTCTGATCATCATTGCCGCCGGCGCTGTCGCAGCCATCGCCGGGACCGGCGTCGTCGCACTGCGCGACGGCTACCGCCGCGTCCCCACCCGTCGCGCCTAGGCCTCTGCCTCGGCCCTCTCGGGCTCACCGACCCGCGTAGATCCGTTCAGGATCCCGCGGGTCGATCCATATCGGGATCTCGCGGCCGGGCCGCCAGCGCCGTGCGGTCGCCGGTCCGAAGATGTGCTCGTAGGACACGACACGGGGAGAGCCCGCGTCGAGCGGGTCGTCGATCTCCAGCTGCACGACGATGATCTGCGCGCCGTTGAAGCGGCGGTCGCTTGTCTCGCGCTTCAGCACGATCGCGCTCAGCTCGCGGCCGCGCTCGACGAGGTCGACCGCCTCCTCGACGCGCGCCAGATACTCCCGCTTCTCGGCGGGCGATCCGACCCCCTCCGCGCTGGGACGCGGAGCGTCGTAGACGTGCAACCGCTCCATTCCCCGAGACTACTGCGAGGTCGTGAAGGGGAGCGGGCGCCGGGGGAGCCCCCGTTCGCGTGTCGCCAACGCCTCGGCGATGGCCAGGATGCTGCGTGCCGCCGGGTCCTCGCGGTCGCTCAGCACGATCGGCTCACCCGCGTCCCCGCCCTCCCGCAGGGCCACGCTGAGCGGGATCCGCGCCAGCACGGGCACCTCGAGGCGGGCCGCGAGCTCGTCCCCGCCGCCGCGGCCGAACAGCTCGAGCACGGTGCCGTCGGGCTGGGTCAGGCCCGCCATGTTCTCCACGACGCCGATCACGGTCTGCCCGGTCTGCCGCGCGACCAGCCCGCTGCGCTCCGCGACCTCGGCGGCGGCGGGCTGCGGCGTGGTGACGACGATCACCTCCGCCTGCGGCAACAGCTGGCCAAGGGAGATCGCGATGTCGCCGGTCCCGGGTGGCAGGTCAAGCAGCAGCACGTCGAGGTCGCCGAACCAGACGTCGGTGAGGAACTGCTGGATGGTGCGGTGCAGCAGCGGCCCGCGCCAGCTCACGGCGGCCTGGCCGTCCACGAACATCCCGATCGAGATCACCTTCACGCCGTGCGCGACCGGGGGCAGGATCATGTTGCCGACCTGGGTGGGCTTGGCGCCCGCGATCCCCAGGATGCCCGGGATCGAGAACCCGAATACGTCGGCGTCGACGAGCCCGACCCGAAGTCCGCGTGCGGCGAGCGCGACCGCCAGATTCGCCGTGACGGTGGATTTGCCGACCCCGCCCTTCCCGCTCGAGATCGCGTAGATCTTCGTCAGCGAGTCGGGGCCGAACTGCTGCGTCTTCGTCCCGCGGAGGCGCGTCGTCAGCGCCTCGCGCTCGGCGACGGTCATCACTCCGATGTCGAGCTCGACCCGGTCGACCCCCGCGACGGCGGCCGCCGCGGCGCGCACCTCGGCCTCGATGCGGTCGGCGGCAGGGCATCCCACGATCGTCAGCTTCAGCTCGATCGACGCGACACCGTCGGCGACGGTGGCCGATCGCACCATGTCGAGCTCGGTGATCGGCCGGCGGATCTCGGGATCCTGCACCCGGCCGAGCGCCGCGAGCAGCGCGTCCGAGTTCATTTCGCGGGCTTCGCCGCGGGCCTCGGCTTCGGCGCAGGCTTCGCCGGCGCGTCGAGCTCCTCGAGCAGGGCCCGCAGCTCGGCGCGGATGAAGTCCTTGGTCGCGACATCCTTCATGGCCAGGCGCAGCGAGACCACCTCCCGCGCGAGGTACTCGGTGTCGGCCAGATTGCGCTCGGCGCGCTGGCGGTCCTGCTCGATCTGCACCCGGTCGCGGTCGTCCTGCCGATTCTGCGCGAGCAGGATGAGGGGCGCCGCATAGGAGGCCTGCAACGACAGGATCAGCGTCAGCAGCGTGAAGTTCGTCAGGTGGGAGTCGAACTGCACATCGCGCGGCGCCACCGAGTTCCAGATCAGCCAGATGATCACCAGCACGGTCAGCCCGAACAAGAACCAGGTGGTGCCCATCGCCCGTGCGAACGATTCCGAGAAGCGCCCGAAGCGGTCGCCGCTGTTGATCGAGCCACCGCCGAAGCGGGAGGCGAAGTTGGTGCGAAGGCCCTTGGGGTGATCGAGTCGGGTCTCGCGGCGGGAGCCGTTAGTTGCGCGTGCCATGCGATGCCCTCCTCCTGGTCGGAATGGCTGCGGTCGAAGTGCTTACGGGTTCGGGGCGCGGCTGGTGTTTCTCGTCGCTACTCGAACTTCGCCAGTCGTCCGGCAGCAGATAGTCGAGGACATCGTCAATGGTCACCACCCCGACGAGTCGGTGGTTCTCATCCACGACGGGCAGCTGGACCAGGTTGTAGCTGGCCAGGATGCGCGACACCTCGGCGGCGCTGGTGTCGGCCGTCACGGGCTCGAGACTGGGGTCGAGCAGCGTGCCGAGCCGCTCGTTCGGCGGGTAGCGGAGCATCCGCTGGAAGTGCACGACTCCGAGGAACCGGCCGGTGGGCGGCTCGTAGGGCGGCAGCGTCACGCAGACCGCCGCACCCAATGCCGGGGCCAGTTCGTGGCGCCGGATGAGAGCGAGCCCCTCGGCCACGGTCGCGTCGGCCGACACGATGATCGGTTCGGTCGTCATGAGGCCACCGGCCGTGTCGGGCGCGTAGGAGAGCAGGAACCGCACGTCCTCGGCCTCCTCCGGCTCCATCAGCTCGAGCAGAGCCTCGCCGCGCTCCTCGCTGAGCTGCGCGATCAGGTCGGCCGCGTCATCCGGCTGCATCTGATCGAGCACGTCGGCGGCGTGGTCGTCGTCGAGCTGGTTGATCAGCTCGACCTGGTCCTCCTCGCTCATCTCCTCGAGAGCGTCGGCGAGACGGCCGTCCGGCAGCTCCTCGGCGACCTCGAGGCGGCGCTCCTCCGGCAGGTCGAGCAGGGTGTTCGCCAGGTCGGCCGGCAGCAGGTCGGAGTAGGTCGCGATGAGCTGCTCGGCCGACTGCGCCTCCCCGCCCGTCTTCTTCTCGCGGATCTGATCCCAGGAGGCGAACACGGTCGGGCCCTTGCCGAAGGGCGACGCGCCCACGCGCGGACGCCGCAGGAAGAGGTCGGAGACAGCCCACTCACCGGGAGCGGTCTCCTCGATCGCGACATCCTCGATCGTGGCCTCGCCTGACTTGTCCTTCAGCACCACCTTGCGCCCGAGCAATTCGGCGATCACCCGCACCTCGCCGCCGCGCTGCTCGAAACGGCGCAGGTTGATGAGCCCGGTGGTGATGATCTGGCCGGCACCGATGCTGGTGACGCGGCCGATGCTCAAGAACACGCGGCGCTTGCCCGGGATCTCGACGATCAGGCCGACCACGGTCGGGGCATCCGTGCTGCGGTAGACGACCAGCACATCGCGCACCTTGCCGACCTTGTCGCCCGCGGGGTCGAAAACGGAGCACCCGGCCAATCGGGCGACGAAGACTCTCGCGGCGCTCACGGCACAACCCTATGCCCGGCCCCGCGGGCCAGGCGCGACCGTGCTCGTGCGCGATCCGCGTCCTCGCGCCGCAGGAGCGGCGGCGCGACAGGGGGCACAGCGGTAGGCTCGGCGCCATGACCGACCCCAACTCCACGCCGGCTTCCCGGCTGCCGGACCTTCAGCGCGTTCCGACGGGGGAGGTGCTGGGCACCTACGACACCTATCCCGAGGCGCAGGCGATCGTCGACCACCTCGCCAAGGCCGACTTCGCGGTCGCCCAGGTGTCGATCGTGGGCAACGACCTCAAGTCGGTCGAGCGCGTGACGCGCAAACTCTCCTGGAGCCGTGCCGCCCTCGAAGGCGCGCTCAGTGGCGCCTGGTTCGGCCTGTTCCTCGGCTTCCTGTTCACCTTCATCACGGTCGGTTTCAACACCGGCCTGTTCGTCGCGGCCATCCTGATCGGCGCCGCCTTCGGCTTGTTCTTCCGCCTGGTGACCTACGCGATCAACCGCCGCAACCGCGACTTCGACTCGACCAAGCAGGTGCTGGCCTCGAACTACCAGGTGCTGGTACCGGCCGACTCGATCGCCCAGGCCAATCAGATCATCGCGACGCCGCTGCCCGAGTAGCCCGGTCGCGCCGCGAAAGTACGGGGTTTCACGTACTTTCGCGGCTGAGCAACCGGCGGACACGTACTTTCGGCGTCAAAGCGGGCAAGCGGGGAGCGGGGGAGCGGGCTAGCGGTGACCGGCCTTCGCCCGGAACACCACGGCGGTGATGACCGTCGACACCAGCAGGATGCCGAGGCACCACAGCACCGCGATCCAACCCTGGTCGCCGATCGCGGAGCCGCGCAGCAGCCCCCGGATCGTCTCGATGATCGGGGTGAGCGGCTGGTGCTGCGCGAATCCCTGCAGCCAGACCGGCATGGTCGACACCGGGACGAACGCGCTCGAGACATAGGGCACGAACATCACGATGAACCCGTAGCCGCTCGCCGCCTCCGGGCTGGATGACGCCAGTCCGATCGCCGCGAAGAGGGCCGTGATCGCCAGGATGTAGAGGGCGATCAGCCCGAACGCGGCGACCCACTCGAGCGGAGTCGCATCCGGTCGGAAGCCCACCAGAACCGCCACCCCGATCACGACCCCGGTGGCGAACAGGTTGCGGATCAGGCTCGTCACGACGTGCCCGGCGATCACCGCCGAGGCGTGGATCGGCATGGTGCGGAAGCGGTCGATGATGCCGGTGGTCATGTCCTGAGCGACATCGACCGCGACCCCGGCTGCGCCGAATCCAGCGCAGAGCAGGATGATGCCCGGAACGACGTACTGGACATAGCCGCCGCTGTGGTCGAAGGCCCCGCCGAACACGTAGGTGAAGAGCAGCATCATGATGATCGGGAAGACCGTCGCCATGATCAGCGCATCGGGCGTCCGGATCGTGTGCAGGATGCTGCGCCGCACGAAGGTCCCGAGGGTGGTGGGCAGCGAGACGGGGGCGACGGCCGTCGCCGCCACGGCGGTCATCGGATCGCTCCCGCGGTGACGGCGAGGAACACGTCGTCGAGGCTGGGGCGGCGCAGCGACACGGAATCGGCGTCGTCGTCGCCGAGAGTGGCGATGGCGGCTCGCAGGCCGGCGAGTGTGCCGTCGGTGGCGAGCTCGCGCACCACGTCGCCGTGCGCGTCGTGCACCGCGAGCACCTCACCGCCGATCCGCGCCTTCAGTTCGGCTGCCGTGCCCTCGGCCACGATCCGGCCGCCGTCCAGCACGGCGATGCGGTCGGCGAGCTGATCGGCCTCCTCGAGGTACTGGGTGGTGAGCAGCACGGTGGTGCCGAGTTCGGCGAGGCCGCGGATGCTGTCCCAGAGCTCGAACTTGCTGCGGGTGTCGAGTCCGGTGGTCGGCTCGTCGAGGAACACCACCGGGGGAGTGAGCAGCAGGCTGATCGCGAGGTCGAGACGCCGCCGCATCCCGCCGGAGTAGGTCTTCGCCCTCTTGCGCGCGGCGGACCCGAGGTCGAATCGTTCGAGCAGTTCGGATGCCCGGCGGCGGCTCTCCGCGGCGCTGAGCCCGCTCAGCCTGGCCATCATGCGGAGGTTCTCCTCGCCGGTGAGCACCTCGTCGAGCGCGGCGGACTGGCCGGTCACGCTGATGCTTCGTTTCACCTGCTCGCGCTGGCGCACGACATCGAAGCCGTTGACGGTCGCGGTGCCGTGATCGGGTGCGATCAGGGTGCTCAGGATGTTGATGATGGTGGTCTTGCCCGCCCCGTTCGGGCCGAGCAGGGCGAAGACGGTGCCGCGTTCGACGCTCAGGTCGAACTCGTCGAGCACCCTCTGCGTGCCGAAGGATTTTCTGATCCCCCGGAGCGTGATCATGTCGGTCATGGTTTCCTCTCGCCTGGTTGGGTTTCGCTGGGATATGCCATAAACTGTTTATGGCGCATACGAAACTGTTTAAGTGATACACAGTTAATCCGGCTGTGTCAAGCACCGAACGGAAGGGAAGGCGATGGCCGACGACTCGACCGAGACCGAACTGCCGCGCGCTGTCGCGCTCGCCTGGGGCGTCGCCGCCAACCCGCAGCGCGGGCCGAAACGCGAGATGAGCATCGAGCGCATCGTCGAGGTGGCGATGCAGCTGGCGGATGCCGGCGGCCTGGCGGCGGTCTCGATGGCCGCGGTCGCGGCCGAGCTCGGCTTCACCCCGATGTCGCTGTACCGATACGTGAGTGCCAAAGACGACCTCGTGCTGCTCATGCAGGAGGGCGGGATCGGTGTGCCGCCGGAGTCCGTCGTCGAGTCAGAGGGCTGGCGCGCCGGTCTGCGGGCGTGGGCTCAGGAGCAGCTGGCGGCGTACCTCGACCACCCGTGGCTGCTCGACATCCCGATCACGAGCCTGCCGATCACCCCGAACAACCTGGCCTGGTTCGACGCCGCCCTGCAGGTGCTCGCGCCGAGCGGCTTGAGTGCCGACGAGCAGACCAGCGTGGTGCTCGCCGTCGAGGCGCAGGCGCGCTGGGAGGGCACCGTGCGACGCGGCTACGCGGATGCGGCGGCGGATGCCCCCGGCGCGCGGGATGCCGCGCTGCTCGCCGCACTGGTCACTCCGGAGCAGTTCCCGGCGGTCGCATCCATCCTGCGGGCCGGAGGTCTCGGCGCTGATCGGGGAGACGACCCCTTCGTCTTCGGTCTGGAGCGCGTGCTCGACGGGGTCGAGCGCTATCTGGCCGGACGCTCGCCCGCGGCCCCGCCCGCGCCGACGACGGGCGAGCAGGAGGCGAAGCGCGATCCGCGCTACAAGGAGGCCGTCAAGGCCCGCCGCGAAGTGGAGAAGAAGCTCACCGAGGCGCGCAAGCGCGAGCGGGAACTGCTGAAGGCCGCCATGGAGAAGCTGTCGAAGTAGCGGTGGGATTCCGGCTACGCCTGAGCGAGCCACTTCTCGACGTCGTCGGCCATACGGGGGATGCCGATCGACAGGTTCTCGGCCGCCGTCTCGGTCACGAGCACGTTGTCCTCGATGCGCACGCCGATGCCGCGGTACTCCTCAGGGACGGTGAGGTCGTCGGGCTGGAAGTACAGGCCGGGCTCGATGGTGAACACCATCCCCGGCTCCAGGATGCCGTCGAGATAGAGCTCGCGCCGCGCCTGCGCGCAGTCGTGCACGTCGATGCCGAGGTGGTGCGAGGTGCCGTGCACCATGTAGCGGCGGTGGTACTGCGCGTCGGGGTCGAGCGACTCTGCGGCGCTGACCGGGAGGAAGCCCCACTCCGCGGTCTTCTCGGCGATCACCGTCATCGCGGCGGCGTGGATCTCGCGGAACCGGATGCCGGGGCGCACGATCGCGAAGGCCGCATCCGCCGCCTCCCGCACCGCTTCGTACACGCGACGTTGCACCTCGGTGAAGCGCCCGTCGATCGGAAGCGTGCGCGTGATGTCGGCGGTGTAGAGGCTGTCGAGCTCGACGCCGGCATCGATCAGGATGAGGTCGCCCGGGACGACGCGGCCGTCGTTGCGCGTCCAGTGCAGGATGCACGCGTGTGGCCCGCTCGCCGCGATGGTGTCGTAGCCGACCTGGTTGCCCTCGGCGCGGGCGCGGCGGTTGAAGGTCCCCTCCACCAGGCGTTCGCCGCGGGCGTGGGCGACGATGGCGGGGCGGTCGGCGATCACGTCGTCGAAGCCCTGCTTGGTGGCGGCGATCGCGGCGCGCAGCTGACCGATCTCCCAGGCATCCTTCACCAGGCGCAACTCGCTCAGGTCGCGCAGGAGCAGCTCGTCGCCGTCGGTGTCGAGGGTGTCGGCGCTGTCGCCGTCGGCTGCACCCTCGACGTCAAGATCGGGCAACTCGGCGTTGAGCAGGCGCCGGCCGTCCACCTGGTCGGTGAGGTCGCGGTCGGCCTCGCGGACGATCCGCGTCGTCGCGTCGGTCGACTCGAGCACGTCCTCGAGCTCATCGAGCGGCTTCGTGGCCAGGGCCAGATCGGCGCTCACGTGCGCGAGCGATGGCCGGGGCCCGAGCCAGAACTCGCCGATGGCGGCGTTGGCGTAGAACTCGTCGGAGTCGCGTCCGGCGGTGGGGCGGAAGTACAGGGTCGCGTTGTGGCCCTCGGCCGTCGGTTCCAGCACCAGCACGCTGTCGGGCACGGCGTCGGCGCCCCATCCGGTCAGGTGGGAGAACGCGGAGTGCGCGCGGTAGGCGTAGTCGGTGTCGTTGGCGCGGACGCGGGCGGGCCCGGCGGGAAGGATCAGGCGCTCACCCGGATGCTGCGCCGAGATGCGCAGGCGGCGTGCGGCGGCGAAGGCCGCGGCTTCGCGGGGCGCGGGCAGGGCCTCGTCGCGATCCGCCCACTGCGTCGAGAGATAGTCGCGGAACGTCGTCGACACGGGCGTCGTGGAGCGATTGGCGTTCGCGCTCGCGCCTGAGGCGGTCGCAGCGGCGGGAGGCGTGGAGGAGGAGTCGGCCATGCGCTCCATTCTCCACCCGGTCAGCGACCGGGGCGCAGCTGCGCGACGATCGGGCGGTGGTCGCTGCCTGCCTCGTCCTCGCTGCCGATCACCCGGAATCCGACAAAGGTCCAGCCACTGGTCGCCATCACGTGATCGATGGGCGCGCCGAGCTGCTCAAGCAGCGAGGTCGGCCAGGTGCCGACGCCGGCGGACTTCTCGGCGCGGGCGCCATCGTGGCAGGCACCCAGGTCGCCGTCGCCTGCCGCCGTCGAGGTTCCGAGCCCCTGATAGTGGTCGAGGGTCGAATTGAAGTCGCCCGCGACGATCGTGTCGCCGGTGCAGCGGGCCGCCACCCAGCTCAGCCCCTGCCGCCAGTTGGCCATCTCGCCGGGCACCGGCGCGACCGGATGCGCGGCGACGATCGTGGGCCCGTCACCGTCGGCCGGCACGGCGACCACGCTCGGGAGCGTCAGGGTGGTGCCGTGGCTGTCGTCACGGACATAGCTGCCGAGCTGGGTGCTGATCAGCAGGGAGGTGGTGTGCGCCTTCGCCACCTGGTCGAAACTGACGGAGAGGCGTTGCATCGGCGATCCGGCTTGCGTCATCAGCTCCGTGACCGCGTCGGCCGTGGCGGCACTGGTCTCGGGCAGGGCGACGATGTCGGCGTGCTGGGCCAGGGCGAGCTTCGCGATCTCGGCGGCGCCGGGAGCGTCGCCGAGCGTGTTCCAGCTGAGCACGGTGAGGTCGGCAGCGGCCTTGGTCTGGAATCCGGCGGGGGTCGTTCCGCGGGTGGCGATCACGGCCGCGCTCACCCCGGCGAAGAGCAGCAAGAGCAGGGCCAGCGTGCCGGCGAGCCGCCGCATCCGCTTCGAGATCAGGGCGATCAGGAGGAAGGCGACGACTCCGACACCCGCCACCAGTGCGGCGAGACCCCGCAGCGCCACCACCTGCGCGACTCCGGCCTGGCGTTCGAGGCCGAACAACTGGGGCCAGGCGGCGATGAGCAGGGCGGCGGCGGCGATCACGACGATCGCCGCGGCGAGGATGCGACGGGTCATGGCCCCATGAGCCTAACCGGTGCCATCCAGGCCGAGCCGGTGCCTCCCCGGCCCGCGGCCATACGATGAGAGGATGCCCGGACCGATCGATCTGCACGCGCACAGCAGCGTGTCCGATGGGACCGAGACTCCGGCACAACTGATCGGCGCGGCCGTGGTGGCGGGGCTCGACACGATCGCCATCACCGACCACGACTCCACCGCCGGCTGGGCCGAGGCGTTCGACGCCGCGCGCGGCACGGGGATCACGGTGCTGCCGGGCCTCGAGTTGAGCACGCAGCTGCAGTTCGCGAGCGTGCACGTGCTCGGCTACCTGGTGGACCCCTCCGACCCGGGCCTGGTCGCGGCCACGGCCGAGATCCGCGAGGAGCGCTTGCACCGCGCCGAGACGATGGTGTCGCGGATCGTCAAGGACTACCCGCGGCTGAGCTGGGACGACGTGCTCGCCCAGACGACGCCAGGGGCGACCGTTGGCCGGCCGCACATCGCCGACGCGCTGGTCGCCCGCGGCTACGTGACGGATCGCAGCGCGGCGTTCCAGAGCATCCTGCACTGGCGGGGCGGCTACTACCAGCCGCATGAGGCGCCCGAACCGGTCGTGGGCGTGCGGCTGATCGCGGAGGCCGGTGGGGTGCCGGTGATCGCGCATCCGGGGGCACGCGGCCCCGAGCGGCTGCTGACGGATGACCGACTGCGCGCCCTCGTCGATGCCGGCCTCTTCGGCCTCGAGGCGCACCACCGCGACAACGTGCATGGCGGCCCGCAGAAGTGGGAGGCGAAAGCTCGCGAGTTCGGCCTGGTCGTCACCGGGTCCAGCGACTATCACGGCGATGGCAAGCCCAACCGCCTCGCCGAGAACACGACGACGCGCGAGGTCTTCGACAAGATCGTCGCCAACGCGACGGGCGCGGTGCCGTTCCGCGGCTGACCCTCTCTCCGCGCCCTCTCTCCGCGAAAGTACGTGATTCCGCGTACTTTCACCGTCGAGAATTCCGCCGACGCGTACTTTCAGGCGCTGAGGCGCCAGGAGCTAGGAGCTGGGAGCCAGGTGCTAGGAGCCAGGCGCTGGGCGCTAGGCGGCCGGAGGCGTCGCCGCTCCGCCCGCGCCGCCGGTGCGGCGACGGGTGCGACGACGGCGGGTCGGCGCGGCGCCGTCGTGCGTGCCGCCGCCCGCCTCGTGGTGCGCGGGGTTGCCCTCGGTGCGGGGAGCAGAGCCGGAGTTCGAACTCGATCCCGAGCTCGATCCGCCGCTGCGCTGGCGCGGCGGCCGCGATCCGCCGTCACGCGATCCGGAGCCCTGGCGCTCGCCGGTCGATCCCGCGGTGCGGGCGCGCGGCTCGTGCACGAGGGTCGAGGCGCGCAGGCGCCCCTTCACGCCCTGCGGGATGTCGAGATCGGTGTACAGGTGCGGCGACGAGGAGTAGGTCTCGACCGGCTCCTGCGGGCCGAACTGCAGGCCGCGGTGGATGAGCCCCCACTTGTGCAGATCGTCCCAGTCCACGAAGGTGACCGCGATGCCGGTCTTGCCCGCGCGCCCCGTCCGGCCCGCGCGGTGCAGGTAGGTGTCGGGGTCGTCGGGCACGGTGTGGTTGATCACGTGGGTGACGTCGTTGACGTCGATGCCGCGAGCCGCGACATCCGTGGCGATCAGGATGTCCTTCTTGCCGGCCTTGAACGCGGCCATGGCGCGCTCGCGCTGCTCCTGGTTCAGGTCGCCGTGCACGGCGGCGGCGTTGAAGCCGCGGTCGTTGAGCTCTTCGACCAGCTTGGCGGCGGCGCGCTTGGTGCGGGTGAAGATCACGGTCTTGCCGCGGCCCTCGGCCTGCAGGATGCGCGAGATCACTTCGTCTTTGTCGAGCGAGTGCGCCCGGTAGATGACGTGCTTGATGTTCGCCTGGGTGAGCCCCTCATCCGGATCGGTCGCCCGGATGTGGATCGGCTTGTTCATGAAGCGACGCGCGAGAGCCACGACCGGGCCGGGCATCGTCGCCGAGAAGAGCATGGTGTGGCGAGTCGGCTCGGTCTGCGCGAACAGCTTCTCGACGTCGGGCAGGAAGCCAAGGTCGAGCATCTTGTCGGCCTCGTCGAGCACCATCACCTTGACGTTCTTGAGGCTCAGCAGCCGCTGGCCGGCGAGGTCGAGCAGACGACCCGGGGTGCCGACGACGATCTGAGCGCCGTCCTTCAAAGCCTCCACCTGACCCTCATACGCCTTGCCGCCGTAGATGGCGACGATCTTGGTGTCCCGGTTGGATGCCGCGAGCGTCAGGTCTTCGGCGACCTGCACGCACAGCTCACGGGTGGGCACGACGACGAGCGCCTGGACGCCGGGCTCCGGGTGGAGGCCGAGAGCCTGGATGAGCGGCAGCCCGAAGCCGAAGGTCTTGCCCGTTCCGGTCTTCGCCTGCCCGATGATGTCCTGCCCGTCGAGGGCGAGAGGGATGGTCTGGCTCTGAATCGGGAAGGGTTCGATGATCCCCTTCGCAGCGAGAGCGTCGACCATGTCCTGGTCGATGTTGAGTTCGGTGAAAGTCACTAAAAGCCTGTCTGATGTAGAGATTTCTCATTCTACCGGCCCGGGAGGGCCGGAGCCGGGCAGCCGATAGTCTGAAGGGGTGCCCAGTCTGTTCCGGCGCCTGTTCCGGCGTACTCGTCGCCCGCGTCCGGCTGCGCCGCACATCCACCCCCGCTCGGAGGCGATCGCCGTCGCCCGGGTGGAACTCGCCGACCTGACGCCGTCCACGCAGGTGTACCTCGGGCAGCTCGCCTACCTGACCCTGATCCTGTTCGAGAACCTGAGCCGGGCCGTCACGCTCGCTCCGACGACCGAGGCGAAGACCACCCTGAGCGCGGCGACCGCCGAGGTGCTCGAAGCGCACGAAGGTCTGATCACCGAGATGCGGGGCGCGGGCATCGATCCGGTCGCGGCGATGGATCCGTTCAAGCTGCAGCTCGACGATTTCCGCCGCCGCACCCAGGGTGCCGACTGGCCAGAGACCCTGGTGACCTGCTACCTGACGGCCGGATTCCTCACCGACTTCTTCTCCGGCCTCGCCGCCGGCCTTCCCGATGGGCTCTCGCAGCGGGTGACGCTGCTGCTCGACATCGACAAAGGGCAGGACGTGCTGGTCGACGAGCTCCGCGCCTCGATCGATGCGAGTTCGCGTCTGGCATCGCGCCTCGCGATGTGGGGGCGTCGCCTGGTGGGCGACACGATGCTGGTGGCGCGGTCATCCCTGGCCATCGGCGGCGAGCTGCCGGGCGAGGAGCGTATCGAGCCGGTGTTCACCGAGCTGATCTCGGCTCACACCCGGCGGATGGACGCGCTCGGCCTGACGGCCTGAGCCCGTCGAGCTAGGCGCGGCCGCCCGAGAGGTGGTGCAACCGGCGCTCGTCGCCGACCTTGCGCGCCCGGACGACTACCAGGGCCACGACGATCGACGCGACACCCGCGGCGACCAGGGAGATGACCCAGATCCAGCCGCCGTCGAACTTCAGGCCGAGCCAGACCAGCCCGACCCAGACGGCTGCCGTGACGGCGCCGCCGACGGCAGGCAGAAGGAACAGCCCGTAGTCCGTGCGCCCGGGCAGCAGGTAGCGCAGCGCCAGGCCGATGAAGGCGCCGATCACGGTGACGTAGGCGAGTTCCACGGCGTCAGTCTAAGACAGGGCTGCGAAGCGTTGGACGAAAGGACTAGGCGACGAAGCCGACGCGGCCGCGCTCCTCGCCACCCATCTCGAGGTAGGAGAACGAGGCGACCGGGACGATGTAGAGCTTGCCCTTCTCGTCGGTCAGCTTGATGAACTTGGCGTCGGAGTCCAGCGCCGCGTTGACGATCTTCTCGACCTCGGCGGGAGTCTGCGACGACTCGATGTTGAGCTCACGGGGGCTGTTGGCGATACCGATGCGAATGTCCACATACGGAGAGTACGGGATGCCGTGAGAGCGTCGCGGGGCGGTTCACCCACAGCAGAACGAGCGTCGGCGGCGGGGTCGTCGGCGGCGCCCGCTACGGTGGGCGCATGAGTGCGATCCGGTTCGAGCGGACGGGCTCCTCCGCACCCGAACCCGTCGTTCTGGACGCCGGGCAGCAGGCCGTCGTCGATCTTCCGGGTGCAGCATCCGCTGCGGTGATCGGGGCCCCGGGATCGGGCAAGACCACCGCGATCGTCGAGCTGATCGCCCAGCGAGTCGCCCCCATCGAGCAGGGCGGACGCGGCTGGTCGACCGACTCGGTGCTGGTGCTTGCGTCGTCGCGCGCGGCGGCGACCCGGCTGCGCGACCGGCTCGCGCTGCGGATCGGCGTCACCAGCGACGGCCCGCTGGCTCGCACGGTCTCGTCGTTGGCGTTCGAGCTGGTCGGCGCCGCAGCCCGGGCCGCGGGGGCGGTTCCGCCGCGGCTCGTCACGGCCGCGGAGCAGGACGCCGACATCGCGGCGATCCTCGAGGGGCAGCTCGAGAGCGCCGGCGCCGCAGGGCGCGGTCGGCCCGAGTGGCCCGAGATCCTGAGTCCCGACGTGCGGCGGCTCCGTGGCTTCCGCACCGAGTTGCGCGAACTGATGGCGCGCGCCACCGAGTACGACGTGACGCCGGCGCGGCTCCGCGAACTCGGCCGCAGCACAGACCGCCCGGCGTGGGTCGCGGCCGCCGACTTCATCCAGGAGTACCTCGGGATCATCGCGTCCAGCCGGGCCGAGCAGCTCGACCCGGCCGAGCTTGCACGCTTCGCGGAGGCCGCCATCCGCACCGGATCGCCCGACGACCGGGTCGCGCGGCTGCGCCTGGTCGTGGTCGACGACCTGCAGGAGGCCACCGAGTCGACGCTCGCCATCCTGCGCGCCCTGTCCCGCCGGGGTGTCGCGATCATCGCGTTCGGTGATCCGGATGTCGCCGCCAATGCCTTCCGAGGCGGCGAGCCCGACGCCCTCGGCCGGTTGAGCGCGGTGCTCGGCGACCCGGAGCTCGTGCAGCTCGTCCTGCCCACCGTGCACCGGCCGTCCGCCCCGCTGCGCGCGCTGACGAGCGCGGTCACCGCCCGGATCGGCGCCGCCGCCGCGGGGACGCAGCGAGCCGCGGGCGTGGCGGACCCCGCGTCCGGCGTGCTTCCCGGCGGCGTCCCGCCGCTCGCGCGGATCGAGGCCACCAGCCCCGCGCGGGAATGGGCGGCGATCGCCCGGCTGCTGCGCGAGGAGCACCTCGACCGCGACGTCCCATGGAAGGACCTCGCCGTCATCGTGCGCAGCAGCGCCCACGCGCCCGGCATCGCCCGCGCGCTCGCGCTCGCCGAGGTCCCGACCCGCACCGCGAGCGGTGGGGTCGCCCTGCGCGACGAGACGGCGGCTCGCGGCTTGCTCGCCATCGTCGAGGTCGGTATCGGCCGCTCCGCGCTCACCGGCGAGCTGGCTGCCGAGTTGCTGCTCTCGCCGTTCGGCGGGCTCGACGCGCTGGGTCTGCGCCGGCTCCGGCTGGCACTCCGGGCCGAGGAGCTCGCCGGAGACGGCACGCGCCCGAGCGACGCGCTGCTGGTCGAGGCGCTGAGCGCTCCGGGTCGGCTCGCCACGATCGACAGCCGTCCGGCCCGGCAGGCCGAGCGCCTCGCCGAGACCCTCGCCGCGATCGCGACGAGCGACGGGACGATCGAGGATCTGCTCTGGATCGCGTGGGAGCGGGGCCGCCTCGCCAAGCCCTGGCACGATCAGGCGCTTGGCAGCGGTCCGGTCGCCGCAGAGGCGAACCGCAACCTCGACGCGGTCGTCGCCCTGTTCACGACGGCCAAGCGCTTCGCCGAGCGGCGACCAGGGGCATCCCCCGAGGAATTCCTGGCCGAGGTGCTCGACGCCGAGGTGCCCGAGGACGTGCTCTCGCCGAGCCGCAGCGACGGCGCGGTGCTCGTCACGACCCCATCGGGCGCCGTGGGGCTCGAGTTCCGCACGGTCGTCGTGGCCGCCCTGCAGGACGGCGTCTGGCCGAACCTGCGTGCTCGCGGTTCCCTGCTGCAGCCGCAGAACCTGATCCTCGCGGTGCGGGCCGCCGATGAGGGATCCGCGATCGACGGCTCGGCAGCCGACCGCGCGATCGACGACCGCAAGCTCGTGCTCGACGACGAGCTGCGCATGTTCGCGCTCGCGGTCTCGCGCGCTCGCGAGCGAGTCGTGCTGGCCGCCGTCGCCAACGACGACGAGCAGAGCAGCGTGTTCTTCTCCCTGCTGCCGAGCGGCACGCCGCTGCTCAACTCGGCCATCCGGACCCCGTTGTCGCTGCGTGGCTACACCGGCGAGCTGCGGCGGACGCTGGCCGACCCGCGCTCGAATCGGGCGGATGCCGCCGCAGCGGCGCGCTCGCTGGCCGAACTCGCACGGCTCGGGCTTCCGGGGGCGAGTCCCGACGATTGGCACGGGCTCGAGCCGCTGTCCTCGACCGGACCGCTGTATGAGGGGAGCACCGTCCCGGTGTCGCCGTCGCGGATGGAACGGCTCGAGGAGTCTCCGCTCGACTGGTTCCTGGAGACCATCGCCGGCGGCGACTCCGGCGTCGTGGCTGGGATCGGCACGATCCTGCACTGGGCCATGGAGACCACCGATGACCCGGTGGTCGACAACCTCTGGCGCGCCGTCGAATCGCGTTGGGGCGAGCTCGTCTTCGATTCGCCCTGGCTGGCCGAGCGGCAGAAGCAGCTGGCACGCGGCTTCACCGAGGCGCTCGCCGATTACCTGGCCGACTTCCGGCGCGACGGCAAGACGCTGGTCGCCGCGGAGGGGCGGTTCGCGCTGGAGTACGGCGAGCTGGCCGGGCCCGCCGAGCCTCGAGATGACGGGTCGCCGAGGCCGCAGATCGTGGTCAATGGTTCCATCGACCGCGTCGAGCGCGGTGCAGACGGCTCCGTGGTGATCGTCGACCTGAAGACCGGGCGGCCGATCACCTCGCCGGCGACGATCGCCGCGCATCCGCAGCTCGGGGCGTACCAGCTCGCCTACGCCGAGGGGAAGTTCGACGAGCCCCTCGCCGCGCACGGCGATCACGCTCCGGGCGGCGCGAAGCTGCTCTACGTGCGCGAGGGCAAGGACGGCAGGCGCTACCGTGACGGGCATCAGGCGACCCTGGATTCCGAGGCCCTCGAGGCGGTGCGCGAGCGCATCCGTCAGGCGGCGACTCTGATCGCGGCGGCCGAGTTCGAGGGCAAGCTCGAACTGGAGCAGTTCGGCGGGTTCGGCACGACCCCTCGGCTCCGGCTGCACCGGGTGCGGGCGGTGTCCAGTGATTGAATCGTCGAACCCGCTGCAGCTGCAGCCGCAGCCGAGTCGGTACAGCGCGATCGATGTGGCCCGTGCTGTGGGCAAGCCCGACCCGACGCCGCAGCAGCAGGCGGTCATCGAGGCGCCGTTGGCGCCTGCCCTGGTCGTTGCGGGCGCCGGGAGCGGCAAGACCGCCACGATGGCGAATCGCGTGCTCTGGCTGCTGGCGAACGGCCTGGTGAAGCCGAGTGAGGTGCTCGGTCTGACGTTCACGCGCAAGGCGGCGGGAGAACTCGGGGTGCGCATCCGGGACAGCGTCGGGCAGCTGGCCGCCGCCGGGCTGGCTCCCGACGATCACGATCCCTTCCAGGCGCCGGTCGTCTCGACCTACAACTCCTTCGCGAACTCGATCTTCCGCGACAACGCGATCCTGGTCGCGCGGGAGGGCGACGGCGCCGTGCTGGGCGAAGCCGGTGCGTGGCAGTTGGCGCGGGCGACGGTGACGCGATCACGTGATCCGCGGCTGCCAGGACTCGACCGCAATCTCGACCCCGTCACCAACGCCGTGCTCGGGCTGAGTCGGGCGATGGCCGAGAACATGCGCGGGTCCGAGGAGGTGCGAGCGTTCGCGAAGGAGTTCGCCGCGCGCCGCGACCTCCCGCCAGGCGGCCGGGGGGCTTACGCCGATGTCGACAGGATGCTCTCCGCCGTGGGAGCCCTTGACGTGCTGGTCGACCTCGTCGGGGAGTACGAGGCGGCGAAGCTGGTGCGCAGCGCGGTGGAGTACTCCGACCAGGTGGCGCTCGCCCTCACGATCGTGCGCAGGCAGCCGACCGTGGCGGCCGAGCTCCGCGATCGGTTCCGCGTCGTCCTGCTCGACGAGTACCAGGACACCTCGGTCGTGCAGACCTGGCTGCTCGAGGAGTTGTTCGCCGGGCATCCCGTGATGGCGGTCGGTGACCCCAACCAGTCGATCTACGGATGGCGCGGCGCCTCGGCCTCGAATCTGGATGACTTCGCCCGCCAGTTCGGGGCGAGTGGCCCGGCGTTCCCTCTGTCGATGAGCTGGCGGAACGGACACCGCATCCTCGCCGCGGCCAACGCTCTCGTCGCTCCGCTTTCACTGGCCGCGCGAGTTCCGGTCGAGCCCCTCACGGCGTCGCCGAATGCCACCGACGTTCCGATCGAGGTTCGCTTCGAGGAGGACCTCGAGAGCGAGGCCGAGGCAGCGGCCGTGTGGTTCGCCGCGCGGATCGCCGCGCCCGACCGGCAGAAGACGGTGACCCGCCCCGATGGCACGACGGGCACCGAGAAGCCGTCTGCCGCCATGCTGTTCCGGGCGCGCAAGACGCAGCCCGTGTTCCTGCGCGCGCTGCGCGAGCACGGGGTGAAGTACCACGTGCTCGGCATCGGAGGACTGCTGGCCGAGCCGGAGATCGCCGATCTGGTGTCGATGCTGTCGGTGCTCGACGATCCGGGGGCCGGGCTCGAGTTGATCCGGGTGCTGGCGGGGTCGCGCTGGCGGATCGGCGTGCAGGATCTGCACGCCCTCAATCGCCTGGCGTCGTGGTTGCGCGATCGCGACTACGCGCAGCAGCGCTTCGACGACGAACTGGCGAAGCGGATGCGCGACAGCCTGACGGCCGGGGAGGGCGGCTCGATCGTCGACGCGCTCGACTTCGTGGCGACCGCCCGCGAGGGGCACACCGCCCTTGCGGCATTCACCGAACTCGGGTTGGAGCGCCTCCGCGATGCCGGGGCTGTCGTCGCGCGCTTGCGCGCCCGCGCCTCGCTCGCCTTGCCGGACCTGGTCTCGCTGGTCGAGCAGGAGCTGCGGCTCGACATCGAGGTCGTCGCCAACGAGGACCGGCCGCTCGGCGGCGCGCCCATGGAGGCCCTGTTCGACGCGATCGACGGCTACCTGGCCCTCGACGACTTCTCGACGCGGGTGGGTTCCGAGCTGAGCGGATTCCTGGCCTGGCTCCGCGCCGCGGAGGAGCGCGAGGACCTCTCGCCCCGGCCCGAGGATCCCGAGCCGGGTACGGTGCAGATCCTCACGATCCACGGATCGAAGGGTCTCGAGTGGGATCTCGTGGCGGTGCCGCGCCTCGTCACCGACGAACTGCCCATGAAGCCGATCGACGGGACGAACGGGTGGCTCGCCTTCGGCCAGCTGCCATGGCCGTTCCGCGGTGACGCCGCCGATCTGCCCGAGTACGACTGGCAGGGCGCGACCACGCGTAAGGAGCTGCTCGACAATCGCGCGCGCTTCAAGACGGCGGTCGGGCAGCGCGTGCACGACGAGGAGCGCCGGCTCAGCTATGTCGCCGTCACCCGCGCGCGGCACGAGCTGCTGCTCAGCGGTTCCTTCTGGGCGACGCAGAAGGACTATCGCGAGCCGAGTGCCTTCCTTCGCGAGCTGGCGACCGCCGGCGTGATCGCCGAGCCGCCGGCCGCGCCGCGGAGCCTCGACAACCCGCTCGGCGACGACCTGGAGATGTTCGTCTGGCCACTCGATCCCCTGGGCCGCCGCCGTCGCGCCGTCGAGGCGGCGGCAACGGCGGTGCGGAGCGCGGAGCCGGCGATCTCGGGGCCGTGGGCGCGCGAGCTCGAGCTGCTCCTCACCGAGCGGACGCGGCGCCTGGCGGGCGCGGGGGAGGTCGCGCTGCCGACACGGGTGTCGGCATCCCGCTTCAAGGACTACGTCACCGACCCTGACGGCGTCGCCTCATCCATGCTGCGGCCGATGCCCGAGCGGCCGTTCAAGGCCACCCGGCTCGGCACTCTGTTCCACGGCTGGGTCGAGAACCGGTACGGCACTGGCGGCGGGCCGATGTTGATGGGCTCCGACGAGCTCGACACCGATCCCTTCGAACAGGATGACGCGGGCGACGCCGTCGAGTCGGCCGACCTGGCGCGCCTCCAGGCGATCTTCGAGGCCTCGGAGTGGGCGTCGCGCCGCCCCATCGAGGTCGAGCGCGAGATCCACCTGCCGTTCGACGACCGCATCGTGATCTGCAAGATCGACGCCGTCTACGCGCTCGAGCCCGGCGACGACGGCCTGCCGCGCTTCGAGGTCGTCGACTGGAAGACCGGCAAGGCGCCCAAGGATGACGACGACCTGGAGCGCAAGCAGTTGCAGCTGGCCCTGTACCGGTTGGCCTACGCGAAGTGGGCGAGCGTCGACCCGAGCCGGATCACGGCGGCGTTCTATTTCGTGGCCGACGACGAGGTGATCCGCCCCGACCACATCGACGACGAGGCGGACCTGCTGGCGCGCTGGCGGAAGGCTTTTCCGAGCTAGCCGCTCATGAGCACGCCGATGTTGCGAGTCACAGCGGCGCGCGACGCTCAGGCGTTCGCGCCAAGCGATGACCGTGCGATGATCGCGCTGATCAAGGCGTCGACCGGTTCGCGCGCCGCGCGCGGGTTGTCGAGCAGTGCGAAGTCGACCTCGCCGAGCATCGGCAGCCCGAACGAGGTGGTGACCGGGACCAGGTCGCCGGGGATCAGATTCTGCGGGAAGACCGCCACCCCGATGCCGGCCCGCAGGGCCGCCAGCACCCCGTTGATCTCGCGGACGTTGCAGGTGATGCGCCAGGTACGGCCGGCGCTCTCGAGCGATTGGATCGCCGCGTCGCGGGAGAGAGATGGCGCCTGGTAGACGATGAGGGGCACCGGCTGATCCGGCTCCAGCTGGAGCGACTTGTGCGCCACCCAGACCAGCCGCTCGCGGCGCACGACGCGGCCGTCTGGCTGGTCGGGCTCCTGCTTGACGAACACGAGGTCGAGCTGGCCGGCGTTGAGCCGCCGCGCGAGCACGCCGCTCTGGTTGACCGTGAGTTCCAGGTTGATCTGCGGGTAGAGCTGCCTGAAGTCGCGCAGGATCTGCGGGAGCTGCGTCAGGGCGAGGTCGTCGGCCGAGCCGAAACGGAGACGTCCTCGCATCGCCGAACCGGTGAAGTAGGCGGCGGCGCCGTCATGCGCGGCCAGGATGCTGCGGGCGAAGCCGAGCATGGCATCCCCGTTGTCGGTCAACGCCACGACCCGGGTGTCGCGGGTCACGAGCTGCCGGCCGGCCGCGAGCTCCAGCTTGCGGACCTGCTGGCTCACGGTCGGCTGGCTGAGCTGGAGTAGTTCGGCGGCTCGCGTGAAGCTCAGGGTCTCGGCGACGGCGACGAAGGTGCGCAGCAGAGCGGGATCGAACATGCCTTAGACCCTAGTCATTGGGGAATCGAATGAGACTTATAGGCTCGATTCCGTTTTCGAATGATGCTCGCACGCGTAGCCTTAGGGAACGTGACGCAGCTGAGCGATGTCGACCCCGCATCCCTCACGCAGCCGATCCCGGTGCTCACCGAGACGCCGCGCTGGCGCGACACCTTCATCGCCCTGAAGGCGTACAACTACCGCCTCTACGTGATCGGCCAGCTGTTCGCCAACGTTGGCGGCTGGATGCAGCGGATCGCCATCGACTGGCTCGTCCTCGAGCTGACCGGCAACGTCGCGCTCGTCGGGCTCACGGTCACCCTCCAGTTCGCGCCCACCCTGCTGCTCGGTCCGTGGGCCGGCGTCATCTCGGACCGCTACCCGCGGCATCGCACCCTGATCATGACCCAGACCGTCGGAACGGTCTTCAACGGCATCCTCGCGGCGCTCGTGCTGGTCGGCGTGGCCCAGGCCTGGATGGTCTTCGTGGTCGCCGCGGTCACCGGATGCTCGATGGCGATCGATGCACCCTCCCGCTCCGCGTTCGTCACCGAGCTGGTCGGGTCGCACCGGCTCCGCAACGCGATCACGCTCAACGCGAGCATCTTCCACCTGGGCGGACTCCTCGGTCCCGCGATCAGCGGCGTGCTGATCGTGGTTGTCGGGTCCGGGTGGTCCATCGCCATCAACGCCGGAACCTCGGCGATCGCGGTGCTCGTGCTCCTGCTGATGCGGGTGCACGAACTCATGCGCTCGGCACGGGTGACGGCGGCGCGCGGGCAGATCCGCGAGGCGCTGCGCTACGTGATCCGCAAGCCGACCATTTTCTGGCCGATCGTGCTGATGGCCTTCGTGTCGACTTTCGGGATGAACCTCCCCGTGCTCTTCACGGCCTCGGCCAACACGACCTACGGCACCGGGGCCGCGGGCTACGGGCTGTACAGCTCCCTCGCGGCGGCCGGCGCTTTGACCGGAGCGCTGCTCTCCAGCCGCCGCAAACGGCTGCGGCTGCGCGCCATCGTGATCGGCGTGGTGCTCTACGGCGCGATCACCGTCGTGGCGGGGGTGGCGCCGCTCTACGCGCTCTTCCTCGGTGCGCTGATCGGCATCGGCATCACGCGCGTCACCTTCGCCACCGCCGCCGAGTCTCTCACGCAGCTCTCGACCAACCTCGGGATCCGCGGCCGGGTGATGTCGTTCTACATCATGGTCAACGTCGGCGGACAGGCGGCGGGCGGCGTGATCGTCGGATGGATCGCGCAGAACCTGGGCGCGCAGCTCGCCTTCCTGGTGGCGGGCGGGGTGCCGCTCGTGGCGGGCCTGGTCGTCGCGGTCATCCTCGGACGCCGCCACCAGCTCACCCTGCAGGTCAACCTGCGGCGGCCCCGGCACTTCGTGCAGATCGTGAAGCGGCCGCGACCCGCGGCGCCGGCTGAGGGCTAACGCCGAGCGCGCTCGGCTCGCATCCGATCGGCGCTGTCGAGCAGTTCCTCGATCTCGGCCGTGCGCAGCGAGACGGTGTCGTCGCTGACGGTGCTGCCGAGCGTGATCTGCACGTCATCGGTCAGCGCCGAGAGCATCTCGACCGCGTCGTCGACGATCTCGGTGCTCCGCACCTCGGTGCCGTGCAGCAGCCAGCGGGCCACCTCGAGCTCCGAGAGCAGGGTCGCACGCTGACGCAGCTTGCGATCGATCTGGCCGCGCGCCGCGCTGTAGGCATCGAACGCGGCATCCGTCGCGCCGGGCATCGTGGCGCCGAGCAGCCACTGCAGGTCGAGCGCCGGGTCGCCGACCCGCAGGCCGTGCCAGCCGAGCACGCCGGTGAGCTCATCGGATGCCGCGAGCACCGAGTCCGAGCCGAAGGAGCCGTTGATCACCGTCGGGGTGTACTGCCACAGAGCGGACTCGCCGCTCGCAGCCTCCCAGCGCTGCAGCAGGGCGACCGGAACCAGGCCGGTCGCCGCCGCGCGATCGATCAGGGTGATCGCGGCGCGGTGGCCGTCGACCGAGCTGTGGCCCGGCAGTCCGGCGTCGACGATGAAGGAGGTGGGCAGGGCGTGGATGGCCGCGATGCCCGTGCCGATGGATGCGGCGAGCTCGGGGGTGATCTGCGCGAGCGCCGGCTTGCTGCCGTAGACGAACTCGTAGACGACGGCGCGGGTGCCGGACACCGGGACCTGGCCGGCGAAGGTCGAGACCGCGAAGGGCAGCCGGCTGCGCACGCCGGTGCTCAGGGCGCGCAGTGCGATCAGGTCGGCGGACTGCTCCGCCTCAGCACGCTCACTGCGCGGGACCCGCACGATCCAGTGCCGCCCGTCGCGACCGGTGAGCAGAGCGGCGTCGAAGTCGCCGTGACCGAGCGAGCCGAAGGCCTGCACTCCTGCCACGTCGAGCTCGGCCACGGCCGACGTCGCGAGCGCCGCTAGAGTGAAGTGGGATCTGGCCATGACGACAGGGTAGGTCGGCGGATGCCCGGCCCGGCCGCACGCCACGCCTTTTGCCACTCGCCCGGAGGTACCCGTTTGACCGACTCCTTCGGGTCACGACTGCCGCTCTCTCGCGCATCGATCGACCGCGATCACGTCTCGCGGCCGCTCGGGATCGAGGCTCTGCTGGCGGATCCGGCCGCGCGGGTGATCGTGCTGAACGACCGCAAGGCGCTGCTCGCCTCGCCGGGCACGATCGCCCTGCTGCCGGCCTCGGAGGCCCCGGCCCACGAGCTCGCGCTCTACCTGGGGCGTGCCCTCGGCGACCCCGATGGGCACGACGAGCCGGACCTTCCCATCGGCGCCCCGATCATCGCCGTGCAAGTGGACGACCTCACCGCGGCCGGGCTTGCCGCCGCCCATCCGGCGGGCTGGGGCGACCTGCGGCTGCTGGGCGCCGAGCTGAGCGTCCGGGATGCGGGACTCTTCACCGAAGCGCTCGCTCTCGCCAACTGGCATGCGAGCTACGGGTTCTCGCCGCGGACGGGGAGCCCCAGCATCCCGGATGCCGCGGGCTGGACCCGCCGCGACCCCGACACCGGCGCCGAGCTCTTCCCTCGCACCGACGCCGCGATCATCGTCGGGATCACGGATGACGACGACCGCCTGCTGCTCGGCTCGAACGCGCTCTGGGAGAAGAACCGCTTCTCGTTGCTGGCCGGCTTCGTCGAACCGGGGGAGTCGCTCGAAGCGGCCGTGCTGCGCGAGGTGTTCGAGGAGTCGGGCGTGCGTGTCGTCGACCCGGTCTACATGGGGAGCCAACCCTGGCCGTTCCCCGCGTCACTCATGGTCGGATTCCGCGCCCGGGTCGCGCCCGGCAGTTCGACGCAGGGCCGGCCGGACGGCGAGGAGATCCTCGAAGTGCGCTGGTTCAGCCGCGAGGAGCTCGCCGCAGCCAACGCGGCCGGCGACATCCGGCTTCCGGGGTCGACCTCGATCGCCCGCGCGATCATCGACGACTGGTACGGCGGGGAGCTGCCGGACGGCGGCCGCTGGTGACGCCCGTCCCTCCTGTGTTCATACAGAGCCCGATGACACCGTGACCCCCGCCCTCGACGACGAACTGCTCGCGGGTCTCGACCCGGAGCAGCGCGAGGCCGCGGTCGCGCTGCTCGGTCCGGTCTGCATCCTCGCCGGCGCCGGCACGGGCAAGACCCGCGCCCTGACCTACCGGATCGCGCACGGCCTGCGCACCGGCACCTACTCGCCGGGCAGCATGCTCGCGCTCACCTTCACCACGAAGGCAGCGGCCGAGCTGCGCGAGCGGCTGCGTCAGCTCGGCGCCGAGGGTGCCGTCACCCGCACCTTCCACTCGGCGGCGCTCGCTCAGCTCGGTCAGTTCTGGCCGGATGTCGTCGGCGGCCCATCGCCGAAGCTGGTCGAGAACAAGGCGCGCCTGATCGGCGAGGCGGGGGATGCCCTGCATCTGAAGCTCGGCGGTGGCACCCTGCGCGACCTCGCCTCCGAGATCGAGTGGCGCAAGACGAGCGAGCTCAGCCTGGAGCGCTACGCCTCTGCCGTCGCGCAGCAGGACCGCCCCATGCCGACCGGCCTCGACCTCGGAGCGGTCGTGGACATCCAGACCCGCTATGAGCAGCTGAAAGACGACCGGCGGCGCCTCGACTTCGAGGACGTGCTGCTGGCCACGGCGGGGATGCTCGACTCGGAGCCTCGCGTGCTCGCCACGGTCCGAGCGCAGTACCGCTTCTTCACCGTGGACGAGTACCAGGACGTCTCCCCGCTGCAGCACCGCCTGCTCGAACTCTGGCGGGGCGACCGCACCGACGTCTGCGTGGTCGGGGATGCCAGCCAGACCATCTACTCCTTCACCGGTGCCACCAGCGACTACCTGCTTCAGTTCGAGCGGGAGTTCCCGCAGGCGCACGTCGTGAAGCTGGAGCGCAACTACCGCTCGACGCCCGCCGTGCTCTCGCTGGCGAACCGGCTGATGCACGACCGGCCAGGCGCGCTCGAGCTGCGTGCCATCAGCACGGCGACCGAGCGGGTGCCGGGCGTCGTCGCCTTCGACGACGACGTCGCCGAGGCGCGGGCCGTCGCCGGAGCGATCGCCAAGGAGCTCGCCACTGGCACGAAGGCCGAGCAGATCGCGATCCTGTTCCGCGTCAACGAGCAGGCCGTCGCGCTCGAGGCGGCACTGAAGGAGAAGGGCGTCGCGGTGCGCCAGCTCGGCGCGAGCAAGTTCTTCAAGCTGCCCGCCGTGCGCAAGCTCCTGCTGGCTCTGCGGGTTCAGGTGCATTCGGAGCCCGATGAGCCGGCCAGGGCGATCGTCTCCAACCTGGCGCGCGAACTCGGCTGGAGCCTGCTGCCCGAAGACTCCTCGTTGCCCCGCGACAGCTGGGACGCCCTCGACGCGATCGTCCGTTTCGCCGCCGATGTGCCGGACTCGGTCTCGGTCAAGCGGTTTTCGGCCGAACTCACCGACCGCGAGGAGAGCAACAACGAACTCACGATCTCGGCGGTCGTGCTCTCGACCCTGCACAGTGCGAAGGGCCTGGAGTGGGACACGGTGTTCCTGGTCGGACTCAGCGAGGGGCTGCTGCCGATCAACTACGCCAGAACGCTCGCCGCCATCGACGAGGAGCGCCGCCTCTTCTACGTGGGGATCACGCGGGCACGGCGTCGACTGCTGCTCTCCTGGTCGCGGATGGGATCGCGGGCTCAGCAGCGGGAGCCCAGTCGCTTCCTTCAGGAGCTGCGCAGCGGCATGCCGCGTGCCGAGCCAAGGCGCGCGAACTGACCGCGCCGTTCGGGCCGAGTCGCCAACTCTGCGCGGCGGCGGGCCCCTGCGCGAGTCGCTCGAGCACGCGCCGTGCAACGAACGCCGCCGCCTCCGCGATCGCGAGCCGGCCGAGGTCGGGTGACCGGCGGCTCCAGAGCTGGGTGGCGATCGCCGGCCAGGCCGGATCGGCTTCCGTCTTCGTCAGTTGCACGCAGTAGAGGCACGGTCCGCTGCCCGGTTCGACGAACGGCCCGACCGTGACGCCCGCGTCGCCGACCACGACCGGCACATGCGGGATGTCGCGGCGCAACCACCTCCCGTGATCCTCGGCCCCGACCAGCCAGCCGGCCACGATGACCGCGAGGTCGGGCGCACTCTCGTCGGACGGGGCGAGCACCCCCTCCGTGTCGAGCAGCCGTCGCGCCTCATCGGCGAGCGGGCCCGAGCCGCTCACCACGACTCGGCTGACCGCCGTCGTCGCGCCACCGTCGAGCACCGGCGCCAACCGGCCGACCAGGTCCGATGCCCCCTCGGCGGTGATCCCGACGCTGCGCGCCATCATGTCCAACCCGCTCCGCGAGATGCCGCTGACGAGCGCCGCCACCAGCCGCTCAACGCCCTCGCCGAGCTCATCCAGCACGACCAGCGGCTCGTCGACCCCGAACTGCATCGAGCTCGGACTCCGCCACACGATCGGCACCCCATCCCGCACCTTCAGCACCATGCCCGCATGATGCCGCGCGATCTGCACCGTGCGTGCACCCCGTCCACAGGACCTCGGGCCCGGCGCTCGGAGAAGGAGTGCCTGCGCGGGCCATTTGAGTTCGCGCTCAATTGAGCCCGAACTCAAATGACCCCTCGACGGGGTCACTCCCGCGACGTTCCGGCGGACGCGGTGGCGCTCCTGGCGTGGCGGGCGGGGCGGGCGTCTGCGGGCGGAGCGTCAGCACGGTCGCCGGAACGCCGCAGCCCCGTTAGACCTCGTGCGGCCGGTTCTCGCCGTCGTCGTTGAGCAGGTCTTCGATCGCCATATCCACGTCATCCGGGATCCGCACATCGGCCGTGAGTCGCGCGATCAACGCCGTCGGGTCGTCGATGTCGGCGTCGGAGGGGATGAGGTCGGGATGCGCCCACAGCGCATCGCGCCGCTCGTCGCCGACGGCATCCGACACCTTCTGCCACATCGCCGCCGCCTCGCGGAGGCGTCGCGGCCGGAGTTCGAGTCCGACGAGCGTCGCGAACGCGGACTCGGCGGGGCCGCCCGCGGCGCGGCGGCGTCGCACGCTCTCGGCGATCGCGACGCTCTTGGGCAGGCGCGCGGTCGCGGCGGCGGTGACGACATCCACCCAGCCCTCGACGAGGGCGAGCATGGTCTCGAGGCGGGCGAGGGCGGCGAGCTGCTCTTCGTTCTTCGGCGGGATCAGCGCACCGCTGGTCATCGCCGCGCGCAGCTCTTCGGGGTTCTGCGGGTCGAAGCCGGCGGCGAGCTCCTCGAGCCGGTCGGTGTCGACGCGGATGCCGCGCGCGAAGTCGGTGATCTGGGTGAGCAGGTGCAGCCGCAGCCACTTGGCATGGCGGAACAGGCGGGCGTGGGCCAGCTCGCGCACGGAGAGGTAGAGCCGTACCTCGTCCACCGGGATGTCGAGCCCGGCACCGAACGCGTCCACGTTCTGCGGCACGAGCGCCGCCTGGCGCGCTTCACCGTCGAGCAGGGGGATGCCGACGTCGCCGCCGGAGACGACCTCGCCGGCGAGCTGCCCGACCACCTGCCCGAGCTGCATGGCGAACAGGGTGCCGCCGATGTTGCGCATGAGTTGGCCGGCGTTGCCGAGCATCCCGCTCATTTCTTCGGGGGCCTGCTCCTCGAGCACGCCGGTGAGCGCGTTGGCGATGGAGTGGGCGACCGGCTCGGCGAGAGTGGTCCAGACCGGCATGGTCGCCTCGGTCCAGCCGGCCCGGGTCAGCAGGACGGGCGGGACGGTGAGCTCGGCGATCGAGGTGACCTCATCGAGCCAGAGTGCGGCGACGTGCAGGGCCTGCTCCATGGCGGAGGTCTCGGCCGGGGTGCTGACGACCGCTGAGCGGGCGGCGAGGCCCTTGGCCTGCTCGAGCGCGAGGCCCCAGTTGATGCCTTCGCCGCTGTTCTGCAGCGCCTGCTGCAGCTGCCCGATCAGGCGCTGGACCATCTCGGGGTCATTGGGAAGACCTGCGGCACTCGCCAGCTTGGCGGGGTCGAGATCGGTGTTGCCGGCGAGGAAATCGCGCAGCATGTCGCGGAAGTCGTCCTCGGACGGCTCGTCCCGCGAATCATCAGCCATGCGTTCTAAGGTAGCCCTCGCTCGCTCGGGCGTCCGGGGGATTCGCCTAGGCTGAGCCCGCTCGACCTCCGCTCGCAGCGAACAGCCGTCCGCCGGCTGTGTCTTCACCCGAAAGGCCGCAGGTGCGAAACTTCCTCTCCGACCGCGGTCGCGTCACCCGGGCTGTCGGCTGGGTCCTGCTGCTCGGCGCGGTCATCGGGGCGGTGCTGCTCGGCGTCTCGCCGTCTCCATACGCCATCGAGCGCCCGGGGCCGGTCTACGACGTGCTCGGCACGACGGACGTCGACAACAAGCAGGTGCCCCTCATCGACATCGCGGGGGAGAAGACCTACCCGACCACGGGCAAGCTCGACATGCTCACCGTCTACGTCGACGGCTCGCCGCAGAGCACGCTCAGCTGGATCGAGGTCGCCGGCTCGTGGTTCGACCCGAGCCGCGCCGCGGTGCCACTCGACGAGCTGTTCCCGGCGGGCGAGACCCAGCACGAGTCGGATGCCGAGAGCGCCATCGACATGACCAACTCGCAGCAGGCCGCGACCGCGGCCGCCCTGAGCCTGCTCAAGATCGACTACACGACCTCGGTCGAGGTGGCGCAGGTCATCAAGGGCACGCCGGCAGCCGGCAAGCTCAAGGCCGGGGACCAGCTGGTGAGCGCCAACGGCCAGAAGGTGACGGGCCTCACCATGCTGCAGCAGACGATCATCGACAACGGCACGACCAAGCCGGTGACGCTGGTGGTCGAGCGGGCCGGCACCGAGCAGACCGTCGAGGTCACGCCGGCGGTCGATGCGCAGTCCAAGAACCCGGCGATCGGCATCTACACCGGTGACACCTTCACGTTCCCGTTCGACGTCAAGATCCAGCTGCAGGATGTCGGCGGACCGAGCGCCGGGATGATGCTGGCCCTCGGCATCTACGACAAGCTCACGCCGGGCTCCCTGGCCGGCTCCGCCCACATCGCGGGCACCGGGACGATCGACCCGAGTGGAGCCGTCGGCGCCATCGGCGGCATCCGACAGAAGATGTACGGCGCGCGAGATGACGGAGCCACCTGGTTCCTCGCGCCTGCCTCGAACTGCAACGAGGTCACCGGGCACATCCCCGGCGGGCTCACCGTGTTCTCGGTGAAGACGCTGGATGACTCCCTCACCGACGTCAAGACCATCGCGTCGAACGGCGACACCAGCAAGCTCGCCACCTGCCCGACGAAGTGATGCTCGCGGCTCTCGCGCCGCTTTCTCGCAGCAGACGACCCTAGGATCGACGCGTGACGTCCTCCACCGCCAGTCGCCCCCAGCCGCAGGCGCCGCGCAGCCGCTCCCGCGCCGCCCTCGCGATCACCGCTGCGGCCATCGCCCTCGTGGTGATCCTGTTCTTCGTCTTCTCGGGCCTGTACGCCGATGTGCTCTGGTACGACCAGCTCGGCTACCTCAAGGTGCTGACGACGCAGTGGTTCGCGACGGTCGCCATGTTCCTGGTCGGATTCCTCGCCATGGGCCTGCTCGTCTGGCTCAGCATCTTCATCGGCTTCCGGTCCCGTCCGGTCTACGCGAAGCTCAACTCGCAGCTGGACCGCTACCAGCAGGTGATCGAACCGCTGCGCCGGCTGGCGATGTACGGCATCCCGATCGTGCTGGGCATCTTCATGGGCGTCTCGACCGCGACCCGCTGGCCGACCGTGCTGCAGTACCTGAACCGCACCAGCTTCGGCACGAAGGACCCGCAGTTCCACCTCGACGTCTCGTTCTACGTCTACGACCTCCCGTTCTTCCGCGGGGTGGTCGCCTACGCCTCCGCCGCGGTGATCGTCGCCGGGCTCGCCGCCCTCGCGACCAGCTACCTGTACGGCGGCATCCGGATCTCGGGCCGTGAGGTGCGCATCACGCGTTCGGCGCGCATCCAGCTCGCCGTCACGGCGGCGATCTACCTCGCGCTGCAGGCCGTCAGCATCTGGCTCGACCAGTACGCGACCCTCACCGACGAGTCGCCCATCGGCACGACCACCACCATCACCGGCGCGGGCTACACCGATGTCAACGCCACCATTCCGAGCAAGGTGATCCTCGCCGGCATCGCCGCCCTGGTCGCCGTGCTCTTCATCGTGACGGCAGCGATCGGCCGCTGGCGCCTGCCCCTGATCGGCACGGCCCTGCTGATCGTCTCGAGCATCGTGATCGGCGCGATCTACCCGGCGATCGTGCAGAACCTGCAGGTCAACGCGAGCGCCCGCACCCTCGAGGCGAAATACATCGGCTACAACATCGACGCCACCCGAGCCGCGTACGGCGTCGGCGGGGTCACCGTGAAGCAGTACGACGCCAGCACCGATGTCGAGGCCGGCCAGCTGCGCGCCGATGCCAACACGACCGCGCAGATCCGCATCCTGGACCCCGCCCTGGTGAGCAAGACCTTCGCGCAACTGCAGCAGGTGCGGCAGTACTACCAGTTCAACGATCGCCTCGATGTCGACCGCTACAAGATCGACGGCGCCGTGCAAGACACCGTGATCGCCGTCCGCGAGCTCGACCTTCGCAACGCGAGCTCGAGCAGCTGGTACAACGACACCCTCGTCTACACCCACGGCTACGGCATCGTCGCGGCCTACGGCAACCAGCGCACGGTGAATGGCGAGCCGAAGTTCCTCGAGTCCGATATCCCGCCGAAGGGCTCGCTCGGCAGCTACCAACCGCGTATCTACTTCGGTGAGGAATCGCCGGAGTACTCCATCGTCGGAGCGCCCAAGGGGTCGAAGAACATCGAGTTCGACTACCCGTCTGGTGGGAGCACGGGGTCCGACTCGAGCGACGGCGCCACCACCACCTACTCGGCCAACGGCGGGCCGAAGCTCGACACCTTCCTCAAGAAGCTGACCTACGCCATCCACTTCGGTGCCCAGGAGATCCTGTTCTCGGATGCCGTGACCAACGACTCGCAGATCCTCTACGACCGCGACCCGAAGACGCGGGTGCAGAAGGTCGCCCCCTACCTCACCTTGGACAGCGACCCCTACCCGGCCGTCGTCAACGGCCACGTGGTCTGGATCGTCGACGGTTACACGACGACGGCCGACTATCCGTACTCGCGCGTCGAGCAGCTCAGCAACACGATCGTCGACACCTACACGCCCCAGCCGGGCTATGCGCTCGACGATGTGAACTACATCCGGAACTCGGTGAAGGCCACGGTCGACGCGTACAGCGGCAAGGTCACCCTGTACGCCTGGGACGACAAGGACCCGATCCTGAAGACCTGGGAGAAGATCTTCCCGAGCACGGTCAAGCCGCAGAGCGCGATGAGCACCGAACTGCTGGCCCACGTGCGCTACCCCGAAGACCTGTTCAAGGTGCAGCGCTCGATCCTGCAGACGTACCACGTGACCGACGCGGGCTCGTTCTACTCGGGGGTCGACGCCTGGAGCGTGCCGAACGACCCGACGCAGCCGAAGGCCACCGCGAAGGCTCAGCCGCCGTACTACCTGACGATGCAGGTGCCGGGCACCAAGTCGCCGGCGTTCACGCTGTATTCCACCTACATTCCGAAGTCCAGTTCGAGCGTGAGCAAGAGCGTTCTGACCGGCTACCTCTCCGTCGACTCGGATGCCGGGCCGAACTACGGCAAGATGACCCTGCTCGAGTTGCCCAAGGACGGCACCGTGCCCGGCCCCGGTCAGGTGCAGAACAGCTTCGACTCGGACACCACCGTGTCGCAGGCCTTGAACCTGTTGCGTCAGGGCAACTCCGAGGTGATCTACGGGAATCTGCTGACCCTTCCCGTTGGCGGAGGGCTGCTCTACGTGCAGCCGGTCTACGTGCAGTCCAGCTCGAACGCCGATACGAGCTATCCGTTGCTGCAGAAGGTGCTGGTCGCGTTCGGCGACAAGATCGCCTTCGAAGACACCCTGGATGCCGCGCTCGACTCGCTCTTCGGCGGTGACTCCGGTGCCAGCGCCGGCGACAACGGCACGGGCGGCGATACCGGCACCGGCACCGGGACGGGGACCGGAACGGGCACGACGCCGCCGCCCACCGGCGCTGGTGTCACCCTCACCCAGGCGCAGAACGCCGCCCTGCAGAAGGCGCTGTCGGACTACCAGACGGCGCTCACCAACCGGACGGCGGCGTACGCGTCGAACGACCTCGTGGCGGCCGCTCAGGCCGACCAGCAGATGCAGGACGCGGTCAAGGCCGCCGTGGCGGTGCTGGCCAACAAGTAGCCGCCGCTCAGCAGCCCCCCGCGGCGTCTGGTAGTGTCATGTCTACGCCGCGGGGTGGAGCAGTTCGGTAGCTCGCTGGGCTCATAACCCAGAGGTCGCAGGTTCAAATCCTGTCCCCGCAACGAAACGAAGGCCCGGTCCACGAGGATCGGGCCTTCGCCTTTGCGTGAGGAAGACGTCTTCATGCGTGCCATGATGTGCGCATGTCGATGGCCGAGCCGCTGATCCCGAAGCCCTTTCACGGCATCGAGGACATCCATGACGACCGGGAGCTGCAGTTGCAGCCGGGGGAGGGTCCCGACGTGCTGGACGGTCTGCCCGAGCCCGAGCAGGCTGCGCCCCATCTCGCGCGCGATCTGCCGATCCGCAAGCCCGCGATCGGCGAGCAGCTGACTCCCGAGCAGCTTGCGGAGGAGATCGGAGCCGACTAGCCGTCGTCGGGCCTGCCTACTGAAGCAGGCCCTCCGACGCGGCCATGAACATCGTCGTGATCGACTCGTCGTGGCCGATGAACGAGAACACGTGCCCGTCGCTCGAGCGGGCGACGATCGCGCCGGCTGGGAAGTAGAACCCGTACGGCCCGGCGCGATATCCGGCCAGAGTGCTGTCGGGCAGGGCGAGATCCCACGGGTTCGGGTCCTCGGGGGTGAACATCGGCGTCATGGCGTTGACCGCGTCGTCGGGGGTGATGCTCTGGCCGGCGCCGCCGGCCGTGACGACCCAGACCGGGTTCGTGAAGGTCCCCGCCTGCGACAGCACGGCGGTGTTCTGCGAGTTCAGGGTGTCGGAGAGGAATTCGGGCAGGTCGCTGTCGAAGGTCCCCTGTGCGACATGCGGGTCGGGGGCAGCGGTGGCGGTGGGCGTCGGAGTCGGAGTCGCGCTCGCGGTCGGGGTGGTCGACGGCGTCGGCGATGCGCTCGACGAGGTGGGGGTCGGCGAGCCGGCCGCGCTCAGCTTCCCGCCGCCGGCGAAGAGGGCTACCCCGAGGACCACCAGCAGGATGACGAGCACCGCGGCGATCACGATCCACGCCCAGATCGGCAGGGGGCCGAGGGAGCCGCGGCGGCGCTTCTCGTCGGCAGGCCCGCCTTCCCCGGCCTGGTCGTCCGTCGTCGGCAGCGGAACGGTGGCATCCGGGGGAGTGTCGCTCATGCAGCACAGGCTAGTGGCGGCTCAGCCCTGAGCGAACCGGAGTGTCTGCCTCGCGTGGCGGGCGCACCATCGGGGCATGCCCAACGAGTCGCTCGACCAGAACCTCGACGAGAGCCCCCTCGACGCCTACTCCCGCACCGTGGTCGGCGTCGCCGAGATCGTGCTGCCCAGCGTGGCCAGCCTCGCGGTGCGCAGTTCACGCGGAGCCGGCGCCGGCAGTGCGAGCGTCATCACGGCCGGCGGTCACCTGCTGACCAGTGCACACGTCGTGGACGGGGCGCGCGAGGCCGAGGCGTCCTTCTCCGATGGGACGACCGTCACGGTCGACGTGGTGGGCCGCGACCCGCTCTCGGACCTCGCCGTGCTCCGCGCTCACGGCTCGGCCCGCGACGGCCTGCCCGCACCGGTGACGATGGGCGATGCCGCCGCGCTGAAGGTCGGCCAGCTGGTCGTCGCCCTCGGCAATCCGCTCGGGCTCGCGGGCAGCGTCACCGCCGGCATCGTGTCGGGACTCGGCCGTTCGCTGCCGACGCAGGCCGGTCGCGTGATCGACGAGGTCATCCAGACCGACGCCGCGCTGAATCCGGGCAACAGCGGGGGAGTGCTGGCGGATGCCGCGGGCCGCATGGTCGGCGTGAACACCGCCGTGGCGGGCATCGGGGTGGGGCTGGCCGTTCCGATCAACTCGACGACCCGCGAGATCATCGCCGCCCTGATGTCGACGGGACGCGTCCGGCGCGCCTGGCTCGGGATCGCCGGCGTACAGGTGCCGCTCGCGCCCGAACTCGCCGCTCGGATCGGATCCCCGACCGGCCTGCAGGTGGCCGGTGTCTCGGAGGGCAGCCCGGCGGCCGCAGCCGGGCTCCGCCGCGGTGACATCGTCGTCGAGCTCGACAAGCAGCAGGTCGTCACGACCACCGCCGTGCAGCGGCTCATGGTCGAGAACGCGATCGACCGGCGGATCGAGATCACGGTCTGGCGCAACGGCGCCCTCGTCGACGTGGTGCTGCAGCCGCGCGAACTGGACGTGCGCTCCTAGGCTCGGGGTATGACGAGCCAGCCCGCAGCATCCGTCGCCGACGATGCGGTCGCCATCGCCATCGCCGTCGCCCAGTTCGCCCCGGGTGCCGACACCGACGACAATCTCGAGCGGATGTCGCAACTCGCCAACGAGGCCGCCCGCCGTGGCGCGCGGCTCGTGGTGTTCCCCGAGTACTCCAGCTACTTCACCCCCACCCAGGACGCGAGCTGGGCCGAGCACGCACAGCCTCTTGACGGCCCCTTCGTGCGGTCGTTGGCCGGCCTCGCCACCGAGCTCGGCATCCACATGGTCGCCGGGATCGTCGAACAGATCCCCGATGAGACCCGGGTGGCCAACACCCTCGTCGCGCTCGATCCCCACGGCGAGCTCGTCGCCCACTACCGCAAGGTGCACCTCTACGACGCCTTCGGTCAGCGCGAGAGCGACTGGATCGTGCCCGGTGCGGTCGAGGATCCGCGCACCTTCCCCCTCGCCGGCTTCACGGTCGGGCTGCAGACCTGCTACGACCTGCGCTTTCCCGAGCTGACGCGGCGGCTGGTGGATGCCGGGGCGGATCTGGTCCTCGTCCCGAGCGAGTGGGTGCGCGGTCCGCTCAAGGAGGCGCACTGGCGCACGCTGGCCACGGCGCGCGCCATCGAGAACACCATCTATCTCGCGGCCGCCGACCACACCCCGCCGGTCGGGGTCGGCAACAGCCTGGTGCTCGACCCGATGGGCGTCGAGCTAGCCGGACTCGGCGAGGCGCCGGGCATCGCGGTCGCCTGGATCACCCCGACGCGGGTCGCCGAGGTGCGGCGGATCAACCCCGCCGTGCAGCTGCGCCGCTTCGGCGTTGTCCCGCTCTAAGCGGCCTTCGGCGCGGCAGGGGTCGAGGGCTTCGTGGACGCCGCCGGTGATGACCGGCGCGCCTGGATCGCCGCGACGATCAGCACGATGCCGAAGAGGATCGCATAGACGCCGATCACCCACACCAGGTTGACGATGCCGGCAACGGGCGAGACGAAGACGATCACGAGCAGGGCGATACCGAGCAGGATGCTGAGGATCGCCACGATGAAGCCGAGCACCTTGCGGCCGCCGTCGACGATGCTCGCCGCTGCGGGGATGCCCGAGATGCCCATCATGATCGCGTACACGCCGATCAGGCTGAGCGCGAAGATCCCGAGCGTGATGCCCGCGGCGAGCGGGAACACGAAGGCCACGATGCCGGCGATGACCGAGAGGATGCCCTGCGCGAGCAGCCAGCCCCAGCGCTTGTCGCGGCCGCGTACGCGCACCGCGTGCACGATGTTCGCGATCCCGTCGATGAGCGCGTAGGCCGCGAAGGTGTAGACGAGCGCGAGGAACGCGACGCCGGGGAGAACGAGCGCGAGAATGCCGAAGACGATCGCGAGGATGCCGCGGATGAGCACCAGCCACCAGATGGCCTTGGCAGCGCTGGCGAGGTCGGCGGGGGTCGGTGTGTCGGTCATGATCACACCCTAGTGAGCAGCCCCGGCCGCCCGGAAGGGGCCGGTGAGGTCGTCTCAGTCCTCGGGGTCGCGCGACTGGGCGAGCCCGGTCGCGTATTCCACGAACACCGTCTTGCCGGGCGCCGTGTCGACGACATCCGTGTCGGCCGACCGTTCGAGCAGGACGGCGAGCCCGTTGACCACCAGTTCGAGCTCCTCGTTGGGCGCGGTCAAGGCGGCCCCGGCCGAGACCGCGGTGATGACGGCCGACAGCGACGCCGAGTCGATGTCGAGTCGCACCATCCCGGCCGCCTTCATCAGATCGATGAACTCGGCACGCAGCCCGATGTGCGGCATGTAATTGAAGCCGTAGGCCTCACGCAGGATGCTGTTGAGAGCGACCGGGTCGGTCAGGTAGAGCAACCGGGCGAGAGGGCGCTCGTAGACCGCGCCGATGGTGTGGCGGTAGATGCGCGAGAGCCGGCCGCCGAGGGGGTCGCGGTCCATGTGGTCGACGATGACCCGGTAGATGCCCCCGTACTCGCGGTTCAGCATGCTGACGAAGAGCTGCCCCGGCGAGCTGAAGAGCCCCAGCAGCTCCTCCTCGGTGATGCGCGCCCGGGCGGCGATGGTGCGGAGATTGGCCGATTCGAAGCCGTCGCTGAGGACGATCGCGGATGCAGCATCGAGAACGGCGTCGAGGTCGACGGGCTGGGCCACAGGGTGCTTTCCGATCAGGGGGCGGGCGGATGGGCCAAGCCAGCTTAGGGGGACGGGACGACCCGTCTGTCCACCCCTTGCGCCCCGCGGCCACGATCACCCGCGGATCACCCGCCGGGCCGCGCGGAACCGAGCGATGTCGCTGTCGGGTTCGTCAGCGACGAAGGTCCGCCAGCTGGGCGGCGGCGCGCTCGAGCACCTCGGTCCGCTTGCAGAACGCGAACCGGACGAGTGAACGGTATCCGTCGTGCCGCTCCGGTCGCACGAAAGCCGTCAGAGGGATGCCGACCACGCCCGCGAGCTGCGGCAGCCGGCGGCAGAACTCCACCGCGTCGTCGAATCCGAGGGGAGCGGCATCCGCGATGAGGAAGTACGAGCCGCTCGGCCTGCTGACTTCGAACCCGGCGCTGCGCAACCCGGCGCCGAGCAGGTCGCGTTTGGCGCCGAGGGCGGCCGCGGCATCCGTGAAGGTCTCGTCGGGGAGGCCGAGCCCGAGGGCGATGGCGGGCTGGAAGGGCGAGCCGTTCACATAAGTGAGGAACTGCTTGACCGCGATGATCGCATCGACGAGCTCGGGCGGGGCGGTGAGCCAGCCGATCTTCCAGCCGGTGACGCTGAAGGTCTTGCCGCCGCTGCTGATCGTGATGGTGCGCTCACGGGCCCCGGGGAGGGTCGAGATCGGGATGTGCTCGACGGTGCGCGTGGCGTCGGAGAACACCAGGTGCTCGTAGACCTCGTCGGTGACGATGAGGGCATCGTGCTGGTGGGCGAGCTCCACGATGAGTTCGAGGGTCGGCTTGTCGAGCACCGTGCCGGTGGGGTTGTGGGGTGAGTTGATCAGGATGATGCGCGTGCGGGAGGTGACGGCATCCCGCAGCTCGTCGAGATCGGGCACGAAGTCAGGGGCTCGCAGGGGAACCGTCACGTGGGTCGCGCCGGCGAGGGCGATCATCGCGGCGTACGAGTCGTAGAAGGGCTCGAACGTCACGACCTCGTCGCCCGGCTCAAGCAGGGCGAGCAGGGTCGCCGCGAGCGCCTCCGTGGCGCCGGCGGTGACGAGCACCTCGCGGTCGGGGTCGACGGTGAGGCCGTAGAAGCGCTCCTGATGGCGCGCGATCGCCTCGCGCAGTTCGGGGATGCCGCGGCCGGGCGGGTACTGGTTCGCGCCCGCGTCGATCGCCCGCTTGGCCGCGTCGAGCACATGCTGCGGGCCATCCTCATCCGGAAAGCCCTGGCCGAGGTTGATCGCGCCGGTGCTCGCGGCCAGCGCCGACATCTCGGCGAAGATGGTCGGTCGGAGCTCGGGGGTGCCGTCCGGCCCGTCGCTGAGGAGCATGGCTCCCCGCGCGGCGCGGGCCCAGGCACCGGAAACCGTCATGAGGTCACGGTACCGGGCTCGTGCGCAGCACGATGTCGGCTCGGAGGGCAAGCGACGCACCCCTGATCCATGGACCGCCGAATCATCCGACTTGGCGATCGCGCGTCTCGTCCTCCACCGGCGTCAGGGCCTCACGTCTGTGGATCTCGGATGCCGCGGCAGCGTGTCGTGCTTTACCTTCATGGCTATGCGTTCCGGTGCGGTGGTCGTCGCGGCAGGGCTTCTGCTCGCGCTCGCGGGATGCGTGCCGACCGTGCACGACCCCGCGTCGCCAAGCCCGAGCGCGACCCCGGTGTTCTCGTCGGATGCGGCGGCTCTGAAGGCGGCAGAGGCGGCGTATGCCGCGTATTTGAAGGTGTCGGATCAGATCGCCAATGACGGCGGGAAGGATCCGGAGCGATTTTCTACCGTCGTGACCAGCCGGTGGTTGCCAACAGAGCTCTCGTCCGCGTCCAAGCTGGAAGAAAGCGGTCGTCACCAGACAGGCGTGACGGCATCGTCCTCGCTGACTCTCGAGCAGGTAGGGCAAGACGACCAGGGGGCGGAGCTCGTGGCTTACACCTGCCTCGACTTGACGGGAACTCGAATCCTGAACGCGGTCGATGAGGATGTCACTCCCGGCAGTCGCCAGGCCAAAGTGTCGCTCGAGGTTACTTTCCGAAGCAAGGCTGGATCTGCCTCACAACTTCTCGTCGATAGCAATGAGCCATGGTCTGGTCCCACCTTCTGTTGAGCGCGGTGATCGCGGTGGGTCTGGCATCGGCGCCGAACACTGCGACATCTGGTGTGTGCACGGTCATCGAGCTGAATGCTGGCCTCTGCAACGTCGACGCCTCCGTCGGCTCCGACGAAGTCACCCTCGTTGGCTCCGCAGACACTCCGGGCACGACCTCCGGCTCCGGCAGCAACCCGTCCCAGGGACCCAGCCGCACCAAGGCGCGGGACGACCAGTGCGAGATCGTCGTCCAGAACCGCTGCCTGACGCGCAAGGGCCGACCTGGTCCCGATCAGCCGGCGGTCGTGGTCCAACCCATCACGCTCCGCGACATCGCGGCGTTCCGTCCGGCGCCCGGCAGGCAGCTCATGGAGCCGAACGGCTGGGTCGTCCCCGGCCTGGACGCCAACTTCTACTCGATCGTCGACCAGCAGCTCGTGAACGGCACTCTGCTCGGGCAGCCGGCGACGGTGCGGTTCACGCCGGTCGCCTGGCATTGGAACTACGGCGACGGGAGTGCCGTTATCCGCCCGACGAAAGGCACCACCTGGGCGGCACAGGGCCTCGCCGATTTCGACCAGACGCCCACGAGTCACATCTACGAGGCCGAGGGCCAGTACGTCATCCGGCTCAGCATCGACTTCCACGCCGAGTACCGTTTCGGGGGCAGCGGCTTCGTGCCGATCTCGGGCACGATCAACCTGCCCGCCAACGATCTCCACGTGACGGTGACCGGCGCGAAGACCGTGCTCGTCGAGCACGATTGCGCCGCGAACCCGGCCGGGCCCGGCTGCTAGGCGGTCGCACGGCAGTCCGGAGGTAGGCTCCCAGCGCGACTAAATGCAACATTCAGCTTCGAGCGGGATGCTGGCACCGCTGAAAGGAGCATCCCGAACATGCCCGACTCACCCCAGACCCCGTCCGACGCACCGCAGCCGGACGCCGTCCAGCCGCCGGCAGCGCAGCCGACCCCAGCACCGCCGACCGCGGCTCAGCCGACCGCGGCGCAGCCCACCGTCGAGCAGCCCACGGTCGCACCGGCGGCCGGCAGCGCAGCCGACCCCGCCGCAGCTCCGGCCAAGAAGCGCAACGTCGGCCCCCTCGTGGGCGCACTCGTCGTCGGCGCCGTGCTGGGTGGAGCATCCGGAGCAGGTGTCGCGGCATGGGCCGTGAGCTCCAACAACAACTCCCACAGCAACGTCACGTCGGCACCGCAGACGGTGACCATCAACAACAAGGACGACGTCAACTCGACCACGGCCGTCGCCGCCAAGGCCGGACCCTCGGTCGTCACGATCAACGTGACCGCGAGTGACGAGGGTGGCACCGGCTCCGGCATCATCCTCAGCAGTGACGGATACGTGCTCACCAACACGCACGTGGTCACGCTGGACGGCGAATCCGCCGCCGGCACCATCGAGGTCACCACCTACGACGGCAAGCTCTACAAGGCGAAAGTGGTCGGCACCGACCCGATCGTCGACCTCGCCGTCATCAAGCTCGAAGACGCCAGCGGCCTTCCGGTGATGGAATTCGGCGACTCGTCGAAGATCAACGTCGGCGACAAGGTCGTCGCGATCGGAGCCCCGCTTGCCCTGCCCAACACTGTCACCGACGGCATCGTCAGCGCACTGAACCGCAGCATCCAGATCGCCTCGTCGGCCGTGCCGGACAGCAGCGGGAGCGGCGACGACAACTCGACCCCCGGCGACGGCTCCAGCCCGTACAACTTCTGGAACTTCGGCGACGGTGGCGGATCGGGATCGGGCTCGGGTGGCTCAGGTGGCTCCGGCTCGGACGGATCGGGCGGCGGCTCGACCAGCACCCAGACGGCCGACATCTCGCTGCCGGTCATCCAGACGGATGCCGCCATCAACCCCGGCAACTCGGGCGGCGCGCTGCTCAACAGCGACGGCCAGCTGATCGGCATCAACGTCGCCATCGCGAGCACGGGCAGCACCGACGCCTCGGCGCAGTCGGGATCCATCGGAGTCGGCTTCGCCATCCCGGCCGACCTCGCCCAGCGCATCAGCCAGGAGATCATCAAGACCGGCAAGGGTACCCACGGGCTGCTCGGCGCTTCGGTGACGACCGCGACCAGCGACAGCAGCTCCGTCGTCGGGGCGCTCATCGCCGACGTCACCTCCGGTGGCGGCGCCGACAAGGCCGGCCTGAAGAAGGGTGACGTGGTGACCAGCTTCAACGGCATCCCGATCACCGACAGCACCGACCTCACCGCTCAGGTGCGATCGCTGGCTCCGGGCAGCACGGCCAAGCTGACCTACGTGCGCGGCTCGGACTCGAGCACCGTGCCGGTCACCCTCGGGACGCTGAGCCTCTGAACCGCTGCCCGTAGTCGGTTCTGACGCCGCTGCTAGGCTCGTCGCACCATGGCTGAGCCTCGCAGCGGCGTTTCGTACGTGATGCCCGTGCTCAACGAAGCCGGGTACGTCGAGGCCGCGATCCGCAGCGTTCTCGAGCAGGACTACGCCGGTCCGGTCGAGGTCGTGCTGGCGCTCGGGCCGTCGCACGACGGAACCCGCGAGATCGTCGAGCGGCTCGCCGTGGCCGATGATCGCATCCGGCTGGTCGAAAACCCCGGCATGGACATCCCGATCGGCCTCAACCTCGCGATCAAGGCGGCGAGGCATCCAGACATCATCCGGGTGGATGCGCACACCGAACTCGCACCCGGGTACACCACGCGCGGCATCGACGACCTCGAGCGCACCGGCGCGGCCAGCGTCGGCGGCATCATGGTCGCCACCGGAGCGCCTGGATTCCAGGCCGCCGTCGCCCGCGCCTACAACAGCCGCTTCGGACTCGGCGGGGGCGCGTACCACGGCAGTGCCGCGGTCGCGGGCCCGGCCGAGTCGGCCTACCTGGGCGTGATGCGCGCCGACGCGCTCGCGGAGGTTGGGTACTTCGACGAGTCGCTGCGGCGAGGCGAGGACTGGGAGCTCAACTACCGCTTCCGTCAAGCGGGCAAGACGGTGTGGCTCGATCCGGAATTGCGGGTCAAGTACTGGCCGCGCAGCACGCCCGGCAAGCTCGCCCGGCAGTTCTTCGCGACCGGCGTCTGGCGCGCGGAACTGGTGCGCCGGCTCGGATCGCGCAACCCGCTGCGCTTCTTCGCGCCGCCCGTGCTCGTGATCGCGACCATCCTCTCGATCATCGCCATCCCGCTGCACGCAACCGGGGTGCTGCACGGGATCGCGGGCTGGATCGTCGCGCTCGTCTACCTCGGCCCGATCCTGTACGCGGCGCTGCTGATCTTCGCGGCCGCCACCAACTCGGGATCATTGGCCGACCGGCTGCGCTTCATGGTCGTCATCGCGATCATGCACTTCAGCTGGGGCACCGGATTCCTGCGCGGCTTCATCGGTGGCGCCGGCGACGCTGTCGACACCTCGCGCACCGAGAGCTGACGCGCGCCCTCTCGAGCGCCCGGTGAAAGTACGTTCTCAAGACCCGCTCCGAGGGGCGAGAGTACGCACAACCCCGTACTTTCGTGGGATCACGGGAGCCAGCCCTCCTTGATCAGCCGCTGCACGACCCGGGCCCCGGCCGCGCCGTCGTCGCGGGGCGTGAAACGGGCGCGCCAGGCGGCGCGCCGCGCGGCGAAGGCGGGTGCCGCGGCATCCGCGCCCCGGATCGCCGCGAGCAGGCCGTCGCGGTCCCGCACGACCGGACCGGGAGCCTCGGCCAGCAGATCGAAGTAGAAGCCGCGCAGATCGGTGCTGTAGTGGGCGAGGTCGGGAGTGAAGAAGATGAGCGGCTTGTCGGTGCCGATCACATCGAACATCGCCGAGGAGTAGTCCGTCACGAAGACGTCGGCGACCTGGAGCAGGTCGGCCATGTTCGGGTAGCTGGTGACGTCGATGAGGCGGTCGGCTTCGAGATCCTGGCCGTAGCGCAGAGTCCGGGAGTGGCCGCGCACCAGCAGCACGTGATCGTCGCCCAGTTCGCCCGCGAAGCCGGCCAGGTCGACGTAGTCGACCATCTCGGTCCGGTCGTCGCGCCAGGTCGGGGCGTAGAGCACCACACGGGCCCCCTCCGGCAGGCCCAGCGCGCGGCGGACGTCGGGGATGCGCGCGGCATCCGTGAAGACGTCGTTGCGTGGGTAGCCCTCCTGCCAGATCGGCCGGCGCATGGCGTAGGCCGAGCCGAAGATCTCCGCGCTGTACGGGTTCTGGGCGAGCATGGCATCCCAGCGGTTGCTCTCGCGCCTGACCGCGATGCGCGTGCGCAGGCCGGGGTCGCGGTCCAGTCCCAGGCGCTTCAGCATGGTGCCGTGCCAGGTCTGCAGCACGTGCTGTGCGGCGTGGCGGCGGAACCGCTTGCGCAGCCAGTCGTTCACCACCAGCACCCGTGCGGCACCGCGGACGCGCCACCACTCCCGGCTGCCCTCGACGATCCGCACCGCGCCGTCGGGCACCGCGACCGAGCCGTCGACGACGCTCCAGTAGCGCGCGGTCGCCGGGCGCAGCTCGGCGAGGGCGCGGTCGATGCCGAGCGGATTGTCCGAGCTGGACTGGCCGTAGAAGCTCTCGAAGAACACGGCGTCCTCGGCGGTGGGGCGGCTGCGCCGGTACTCCCGCTCGAGCCGTTGCTGGGCACGGGCGCCTCGTTCGTCATCCGCGAGGGGTGCCGAGACCCGCAGTACCAGGCCGCCGCCGACCGCCAGCACCCTGGCCCGGAACAGGGGATGCCGCAACTCGCCAGGAAGCGCCGCCTCCACCTCGACGCGCGTCGTGCCGGTTCCGGCGGCATTGCCGAGCGTCAGCCGGTAATCGCCGGACGGCATCGCGAGCCCCGGCGTTCCCCATCGGGTGGAGAGCAGCTCGAACCTCGCGGTGACGCGTCCGGAGTCCGCCCCGCCCGGCGTCGCCTTGGCGACCCGCTGACTGCGTGCCCCCTCGAGCCGCAGCTCGTCGCTGACACCGCTCTCCGAGTCGATCATCACCGACAAGCCCGGTGCCGTCGCGTCATCATCGAACGAGATCGACGCCAGGCGCGGCCGCGGTGTCAGAGGCGACGGGACGTTGGCGACCGGCAGGCCGAGAGCCGTCGCGACGCCGCTGCGCATCAGGGTCTCGGCGAGCACGCGCTCCGTTGCCCGCCCGTCGAGCAGGTCGAAATCCTCGTCGCGCAACCACCGCGAGTGCGCCGCCGCGGCGCGGGCGGCGCCCGACCCGGCGGCGCCCACGGCGTCGAGCCGTGCCAGCACGTCGTGCCAGCTGCCGAGCTGCTGGCCCCCGGCGAAGGCACGGTAGGGCAGGTACAGCCCGCGGCGCTGGGCATAGTGCTCCAGGTCGGGGGCGAGGAACACGATCGGACCTCCGACGAGGCTGTAGTCGTAGGCGACCGAGGAGTAGTCGGTCACGAGCGCGTCGACGGCGGGCAGCGCCGGGGTGATCTCGGACAGCACGTCGGTGCCCAGCATCCGGATGCGGTCGGAGCGGGCGGGGCCGCGGGCGTAGTCGCCCGATCCGAGCGGATGCGTGCGCACGAGGAGCACGGCGTTCGTGCGCTCCAGCCACGCCGCGATCTCGTCCCACTCGGCCGTGGACGGCACGCCGGGATCCGTCGCCCCGTCGCGCCAGGTCGGTGCCGACAGGATCACCCGGGCGCGCGGGGGCAGCGTGCCGACCGCGTCGGCCAGCAGGGCGCGCGCGGCCGTGCGACGCGATTCGCGCGTGCCGCTCAGCAGCACGTCGTCGCGCGGATCCCCGGTGACCACGACCCGCTCGGGTGCGACCGCGAAGGCGCTCTCGATGCGCGGGGCCACCAGCGCCGACGAGACCGGGAACAGCGAGATGCCGCGCCCGGCGAAGCGGTAGGCGCGAGCGAGCACGGCACGGACCACCCGGTGGTTGGGCAGGAAGGAGACGCGCAGGGTGGCGTCCGAGTCGAGGTGCAGGCGCTTCAGGGGGATGCCGTGCCACAGCTGCACGACGAATCCACCGCGAGTCGCGTACCGGTTCACATCGCCGAACCCATGCGTGACCACGAGCACGCGGGCACGCAGCGTGAGACGGAAGCCGCGCCATCCCGAACGCGACTCGGCGTCGAGACCCAGTCGACGCGCGGTTTCGAGTTCGGCGGTCGAGCCCGCCAGCCAGACCAGGCGGACCCCATCTGCAAGCTCGGCGGCCGCTGCGCGGTACAGCGGCAACGCCCCTTCTCCGACGCCGATGCCCGAGCCGAACACCCACAGGCGCGGCGTGCGAGGCACCACGAGCGTCGCCAGCGCTCCGAGCGCGTACAGGGGGAGGCGCAGCACCTTGCGGGCGTTGCCGGCTCCGAAAGTAAAGCTCGCCATAGTCTCAGGAAGAGTCTGGCACGATGGGCGGGTGCGG
>DASYDQ010000044.1:0-84726 GCA_036499485.1 Pseudolysinimonas sp.
CATGTACTGCAGCGAGTCGTGCATCCAGCCCATGTTCCACTTCAGGCCGAAGCCCAGGCCGCCCGTGTCGGTCGGATGCGTGACGCCGCCCCACGAGGTGGACTCCTCGGCGATCATCACGATGCCGGGGTTGCGCTTGTACGCGGTCGCGTTGGCCTCCTGCAGGAACGAGATCGCCTCGAGGTTCTCGCGGCCGCCGAACCTGTTGGGCACCCATTCGCCCTCTTTGCGCGAGTAATCCAGGTAGAGCATGGATGCCACGGCATCCACCCGCAGCCCGTCGATGTGGAACACCTCGAGCCAGTACGCGGCGTTGGCGACCAGGAAATTCCGCACCTGCGAGTCGCCGAAGTTGAAGACCAACGTGCCCCAGTCCGGCTGCTCACCGAGCCGGGGGTCGCTGTGCTCGTAGAGCGCCTGGCCGTCGAACTTCGCCAGCGCCCACTCGTCCTTCGGGAAGTGCGCCGGCACCCAGTCCACGAGAACGCCCAGGCCCGCCTGGTGCAGCCGGTCGACGAGGTAGCGGAAGTCGTCGGGATGCCCGAACCGGCTGGTCGGCGCGTAGTACCCGGTCACCTGGTACCCCCACGAGCCGCCGAAGGGATGCTCCGCCACCGGCAGGAACTCCACGTGCGTGTAGCCGAGCTCCTGCAGATAGGGGATGAGCTGGTCGGCCAGTTCGCGGTAGCTCAACCCCGGACGCCAGGAGCCGATGTGCATCTCGTACACGCTCATCGGCGAGTTGTGCGGGTCGGTCTGCGCGCGGGTGGTCATCCACTCGGCGTCGCCCCACTCGTAGAGCGTCTGCCCGATGACGGATCCGGTAGCGGGCGGCACCTCGGTGTAGCGCGCCATCGGGTCGGCGCGCTTGACCCATTCGCCCGATGAGGTGAGCAGCTCGAACTTGTAGACCGTGCCCGGCGTCAGGCCCGGGATGAACAGCTCCCACACCCCGTTGTCGTCGAGCCGGCGCATGGCGTGCTGCGTGCCGTCCCAGCCGTTGAAGTCGCCGATCACCCTGGCTGCCTGCGCGTGCGGGGCCCAGACCGAGAATCCCGTGCCGGCGACGTCCTCGTGCGGGCGGTGGTGGGCGCCGAGCACGTCCCAGAGCTGCTCGTGGCGCCCCTCGCCCCAGAGGTAGAGGTCGATGTCTCCGACCGTCGGCACGAAGCGATAGGGGTCGTCGGCGGTCCAGGTCGGGCCATCCGCATAGGCCGTCTCGAGTGCGTAGGCCTGGCCGGGGCCGGGCGCGAAGCCCTGCCACAGGCCGCTCGCAACGTGCTCGAGGGGGATGCGCGTGCCATCCTTCTGCACGGCGATCACTCCCTCGGCCAGGGGTCGCACCGCGCGGATGACGAAGCCATCGACCTCGGCGCCGTCCGCCCCGACCACGGTCGCCGGATGCTGCCCGAGCGCGTCGTGCGGACGTGGATGGCGCCCCTCGACGAGAGCGGCGACGTGATGGGGATGCAGCGCCGGGATCCCGCTGGACTCCGTCGTCGGCTTGCCAGGGGTGGCCATCAGACCGCCCTCTCGATCGCCAGGATGTGCACCGGCTCGGTGAACGCGTCGAGCCGGACGTAGTTGGAGTCGCTCCAGCGCCACTGCGCGCCCGTGATGAGCTCGGTGACGCCGAACTCGGCGCCCGGCTCCAGGCCGAACCGTGTCAGGTCGAGATGCACCACCGTCTCGCGCACCGAGTGCGGGTCGACGTTCGCCACGATGATCAGGCTGTCGGCGGCGCCCGATGGCGTGAACCGACCGTCGAGGTGCTTGCCGTAGACCAGCACCGAGTCGTCGTCGCTCCAGTGGATCGACAGGTTGCGCAGCTGAGCCAGCGCCGGATGCTCCGCCCGGATCTTGTTGAGCCGGGTCAGGTAGGGCGCCAGGGTGGTGCCGGCCTTCGCCGCGCCCGCCCAGTCGCGCTGCTTGTACTCGTACTTCTCGTTGTCGATGTTCTCTTCGCTGCCCGGGCGCGCGATGTTCTCGTACAGCTCGTAGCCGGCGTAGACGCCCCAGCTCGGCGACGCGGTCGCCGCCAGGGCGGCCCGGATCTTGTAGGCGGGCGGTCCGCCGAACTGCAGGTACTCGGTGAGGATGTCGGGGGTGTTCACGAACAGGTTCGGGTGCAGATAGTCGGCAGACGGCCCCGAGATCTCGGTGAAGAACTCCTCGAGCTCGGTCTTGGTGTTGCGCCAGGTGAAGTAGGTGTAGCTCTGCTGGAAGCCCACCGCAGCCAGGCCGTGCAGCATGGGCGGCCGGGTGAACGCCTCGGCGAGGAAGACGACATCCGGATGCCGCTCGTTGATCTCGCCGAGAAGCCACTCCCAGAAGTCCAGCGGTTTGGTGTGCGGATTGTCCACGCGGAAGATCGAGATGCCCTTGGCGATCCAGAACTCCAGGATGCGCAGCACCTCGGCGCGGATGCCCTCAGGATCGTTGTCGAAGTTGACCGGGTAGATGTCCTGGTACTTCTTCGGCGGGTTCTCGGCGTAGGCGATCGTCCCGTCGGGGCGATGACTGAACCATTCCGGATGTTCGGCGACCCACGGGTGATCCGGTGAGGCCTGCAGGGCGATGTCGATGGCCACTTCGAGCCCGTTCTTGGCGGCCTGACCCAGGAAGTACTTGAAGTCGGTGAAGCTGCCCAGGTCGGGATGCAGCGCGTCATGACCGCCATCGGCCGCCCCGATCGCCCAGGGGCTGCCCGGGTCGGCGGGCGCCGCGGTGGTGGTGTTGTTCGGACCCTTGCGGAACGTCCTCCCGATCGGATGGAGCGGCGGCAGGTACACCACGTCGAAGCCCATCTCGGCGACAGCCGGCAGCCGGCGGGCCGCGGAGCGGAATGTGCCGCTGGTCCACGTGCCGTCCTTGGCCTTCTTCGCCCCCTCCGAGCGGGGGAAGAGCTCGTACCAGGCGCCGACCGCGCTCCGGGCCCGCTCGACGCGCAGCGCCAGCGGCTCGGAGACGGTGACCAGGGATTCGATCGGCCGAGCCGCGATGGCGGCCGCCAGTCGCGGATCGTGCGCGATCTTCAGGCGGGCGGCGGGGGAGAGCTTGGCGTCCGCGAGAGCCGTGCGCGCCTCGTCGAACACCTTGCCCGTCGAGCCGGCGAGCAATGAGACGGCCGCGGCGAACACGAGCTCGACATCCTGGCGCGCCTCGATCTTGATGTCGGCGGTGTGCAGCCAGGTGGCCCAGTCGTCGCTCGCGGCGCGGACCTGCCAGGTCCAGAGACCCTGTGCGCCGAGCTGCACGTCGGCGCGCCAACGATCGGTTCCGGGGGTGATCAGCTCCATCGGGTGCACGGACGTCGCGCCGCTCGGATCGCGAAGCAGGATCTCGGCCCGCAGGATCCCGTGCCCCTCGCGGAACACGGTGGCCTCGAAGGGGACGACCTCGCCGACGTAGCCGGTGGCGGCCCAGCGATTCTCGGGCTGCTGAGGGCTGAGGGCACGGATCGGGATGCGGCCGAGGGAGTCGGATCGCACGGCGGTCACGGTGGCGGGCATCGTCTGACGGTACCGCGTCCGGGTGCCCGCGCGGCGGGATTGCGGAGACGGGTCCTGGGGGAGAGGGGTACGAGCGCCGATCGGTCATGTCCCCCAGGGGTACAAGTGTGTCCCCCTTCCTGCAACTCACAGAAAATGCTGATCAGACTCGTATTGACGCGGCAATTCCAGGGGGTAGACCGTGCCCTCTAGTGGGGGTGGGCAACGCCTTGTCCGCTCTATGGGGGACCCGTAGTGTCGTCATCGGGGGGAAATTCCCAGTGCACCGGATCGGACCTCCGATCGGATGCACATCACACAGCACCACCACATCGCACCACCCGACATCTCGTCGCCGGGGCACCACATCTCGCAAGGGCGGCATGCCCTCGCACGCCTCGATGACGCCTGCACCTCGACATCAGCACGATGTTGTGAAAGGAAACCCGAAATGAACAAGCTCACCAAGGGTGCCATCGCCACCGCGGCTGGTGTCATCCTCCTCATGGGCGGCGCGGGAACCCTCGCCTCCTGGAACTCCTCGGCCAACGCCGGCGCGTCGCAGGCGATCAGCGCCGGCTCGCTCTCCGTGACCACCGGCGCCGCCGGTGTCTGGAAGTCGGGCACGACCACGATCACCCCGTCGAACTTCCGGATTGTCCCGGGTGACACGCTCACCTACACGCAGACCTTCAACCTGGCTGCGTCGGGCGACAACCTGCTGTTCACGGTCGCCGCGACCTCGGGGGCCCTCTCGGCCACCAGTGCGGCCGCGGCGGACCAGAAGCTGCTCGCGCAGACCACCAGCGCGGCCTCCTTCACGGTGTCTGGCGGCAACATCGTCGCGACGGGCGTCACCGCGAACACCTACAAGCTCACCTCGAACAGCGGAACGAACACCGTCACCATCACGATGACGCTGACCTTCCCGTACGCGGCTGCAGACAACCTGTCCCAGTCGGGCAGCGTCACCCTCGGTGCCGGTGCCATCACGCTGACGCAGACGCAGACCCCGTAACACCCGATTTTCACCGGGGGTGCGCGTCGTCCCACGCGGCCGCGCCCCCGGTGAGATCCACCACCGCATCACCGCATCACCGCATCACCGCATCACCGCACCTCCGCATCACCATCCATCCGCACCACCTCCATCAGCAGGAACGGCAGAGACCATGACCGGATCGCGAGCAGCGCATCCCGGACGGCGTCGCCATCGCGCGCCCCGCCCGTCGGTCCTCCGTCGTCTCGCCGCCCTGCGCCCCACGCGCCGCGGAGCCATCGGAGCCATCGCCGCGCTCAGCGCCGGCATCCTCATCGCTGCCGGGCTCGCCGCGGGCAGCTACGCGTTCTTCAGTTCGCAGGCCAGCACCAGCTCCGCCGTGACGGTCAAGAGCGGCAACCTCGCGCTGACCGTCCAGTACGGCGGCGGCACCGCCGGCGCCACCGCCGCCATCCCGACCACCGCCTGGGCGACCATGCTCCCGGGCGACATCGTCGGCCAGCAGTTCACCCTGGCGAGCACCGGAACCGCCGCCTCGACCCTGACCGCCCGGCTCACGGCCACCTCGGCGTGGCAGATCCGCATGGCGTCGGGCACCTGCCCGGCCACCCAGCTGACCGGCTCACCGCTCACCACCGCGGCCGTCGCGGCGGGGACCATCGCGGGGGGCGGCAGCTCGCCGATCTGCGTGCAGGCCACGCTGCCGGCAAGCGCCGCAGCGAGCGCCTCGGGCACCACGGCCGCCTTCTCCATCATCCTCGACTCGACGCAGGTGACCTCGTGACCGCCCGCACCGCTGCTCGTTCACTCGGGCTCCGCGCCAAGATCGTCATCGCCGCGGCCCTGACCGGGTTCCTGGTCGTGGCCGGCAGCACGGCCGGGTTCGCGTTCTGGACCGCCAGCAACTCGGTCAGCTCCACGGTCGGGGCCGCGACCCTCGGCCTGAGCACCACGAACTTCACCTCCGTCGGATACACCTTCGGCAACGACACCCTGGTCACGACCGGGAGCGTCACGGTGACCAACACGACCACCACGACCAGCACGCAGAGCGGCGCGGTCAGCCTGACCTTCGGGCCCGCGGCATCCGCGACCCTGGCCGGCAAGGTGACCGTGAACCTGTGGACCACGACGTCGGCCGCGAACTGCACGGCGGCGGCGACGGTGCCCCCGGGCGCCACGACGGCGCTGTGGTCGGCATCGACGGTCGTCACCACGACCCTGGCCAAGAACGCGAGCGCGATCTACTGCGTGCGCAGCTCGGTCGCCTCGCGGGAGACCGTGGCGAACTCCGGCGGGTCACTGACCTTCCAGCCCAAGATCACCGGAACGATCACGGTCGGCAGCTTCACCGGCAGCACGAGCGCGACCACGACCCAGTCGACCCAGTACATCTACCCCGCATCGACCCTCGATGTGACGCACTGGAACTGGGTGCGTCCGAACTACACCACCCCCACCTACGACTACTGCCTCGACGTCTCCGGCGGTGGGGGCGCCAACGGCACGCAGGTGATCTCGTACAGCTGCAAGACCGACGGCGCGTCGAACCAGAACTGGAAGTTCACAGCCGTCGGCACGACCGGCTACTACACGATCCAGCCGCGCAGTGCGGCGACCCTGCGGATCGACGACAACAGCTCGACGGCCTCGGGTGGGAGCATCACCGTCAACACGGCCGCCGGCACCCCGGCGACCGCGACCCACCAGCAGTGGCAGCTGCAGCTGGTGTCGACCGGTGTCTACGAGTTCGTCAGCGCCTACTCGGGGATGTGCCTCACGTCCCCGGGCGGCACCGACCAGAACCTGGGCAACCTGACGCAGGCGCCGTGCTCGGGCACGGTCTCCCAGCAGTTCAAGGTTTCGCAGACCCTCGAGAACTTCGGCTGCACCGTGTCGGGCAACAACTGGGTGTGGTCGTGGACCTCCACCACCACCGGCCCGTACCACGTGTTCGTCACGCACGGCAGCACCACCACCGAGCTGGTGACGACCGCCGCAACGGCCTCGGGGGCGACCCTCCCGTTCGCCACCCCGACCAGCTACGGCCGCAACACCTACGACGTGTCCTTCGTCGATGGCAACGGCACGACGGTGGGTGGGGGCACGATCACGGTGTCGTTGCTCGCGGCCCTCAACTCCTGCACCGCGGACGATTTCCAGTGAGCGCCGCGATCCGCGTCCGCCGCGTGCTCGGGCTCGCCGCCGCGACCCTGGCGGCCTCCGCGTTGGTGGTCGGCGGGATCCTGACCGCATCGGCCGCTCAGGCGGCCGGCCAGCCGGTGCAGTTCAGCGCCGACGGAACCCACTGGTCCGACAGCTACACCGGCGCCCTGTTCGGCGGCGTCGCGCTGGTGCCCGGGGGCTCGGCCGATCGCGCGTTCTACGTGCGCAATGGCGCGAGCTCGCCGGCCGTGCTGCGCGTGACCCTCTACGACGTCGCCACCACCGACACCGACCTGGCCACCGCCATGAGCGTCTCGACCTCGATGCCCGGCCGCGCGGGCGTCCCGGTTCCTGTGACCGACGCGCGTCCGTGCGCGACCCTGAGCCAGGGACAGGTGCTCGCGGCCGGCCACGGAATCCGCCTCGACACCGTGGCGGCGCTCGCCGAGCTGAACGGCACCGGCGGGCAGGCCCGGAACGTCTCGTTCAAGCTCGCGATCAGCCTGAGCAGCACCGATTCCGCGGCCCCCGCGCCGAACAGCTGCCCGACCGACTTCGGCGGCAGCAGCGGCAGCGGTACGGTCGTCGGCTCGCCGAGCACCGGCGGCGGGACCACCTCCCACCCGGTCTACCACCTCGGAGCCGGAGGCTGGACGCCGGCGCCGGCCACGGCATCCGCTCCGGTCACGGCTCCCTCCGCGCCCGCGACGCTCGCGCCCGAGCCCGAGATTCCGGTCGTGCGCAGCCTGGTCGCCAATACCCAGCGTCTCTACCAGGAGAACATCGTCGCGCTGTGGCTCGCCATGGCCGTGCTCGGGGTTCTTCTCCTTGTCTTCGTGCGCCGCCGTCGATCGGACGATGACGCCGCGCTCGAGCAGTACCCGTACTCCCGACAGCCCACCTCACAGATCGGAACAGGACGATGACCTCCATCGCGAACCGCCCTCTCGGCACCGGCACCCGCCCCGCGGGCACCCGCGCCGCCCACAAGCCCGAGAAGAAGAAGGGCGTGCTGCACTACCTCAGCGTCGGTCTGAGCTTCGGCCTGCTCGCGCTGGTGGCGCTGGTTGCGGTCCTGGTGATCGCGCTGCCGATGCTCACGCACTCGACGCCATACACGGTGCTGACCGGTTCGATGACGCCGAACTACCCGGCAGGCACGCTGGTCATTGTCAAGCCGGCCGATGTGCAGCAGATCCGGATCGGCGACGTGGTCACGTACCAGATCACCTCCAACCAGCCCGCCGTGGTCACGCACCGCGTGATCCAGATCATCGAGCCCACCACGTCCGCAGGCACCGTGAGCTTCATCACCAAGGGCGACGCGAACTCTCTCCCGGATGCCGCGCCGGTCAAGCCCGTGCAGGTGCGCGGCGTCGTCTGGTACGCCATCCCGTATGTGGGATGGGTCAACAACGTGATCAACGGCGACGCGCGCATGGTGATCGTCCCGATCGTCGCCGGCGGGCTCTTCCTCTACGCCGGCTTCATGGGCGCCTCGACGGTCGTCGACCGTCGCCGCCGGGCCAGGCGGGCGGCCGCTGCGGCGGAGGTCGCCGACAAGAACCACGAGCGGATCGGGGAGAGCGGCGAGATGGACGACGCCTTCCACGATCTGTTCGTCGCCGGGCGTCACTGACGCACGGCACAGCAACAAAAGGTAGTTACGGCCGGGGGCGGGTGGGCCGCCCCCGGCCGTAACCCTGCGGTCATGTGGCTCACCTAGGGTGGTCGGGTGAAGGCCATCCGACGGTTCACCGTCCGCACCGTTCTGCCCCCCGAACTTGCCGCCCTCGATGAACTCGCCGCGAACCTGCGCTGGTCGTGGCACCAGCCGACGCTCGAGCTGTTCCGCGACATCGCGCCCGAGACCTGGGACGAGCAGGGCAAGGATCCGATCGGACTGCTGGGCGAGATCGCCCCCTCACGACTCGCCGAACTCGCCGCCGACGGCGGATTCGTCGGCCGCGCGAACGCACTGCGCGATGACCTTCGTTCCTACCTCAGCGAACCGCGCTGGTATCAGGGCCTCGAGGGGACGACTCCGGGCACGATCGCCTACTTCTCGCCGGAATTCGGGATCGCGGCGGCGCTTCCCCAATACTCGGGCGGTCTCGGCATCCTGGCAGGCGACCATCTGAAGAGCGCATCCGATCTCGGCGTGCCGATCGTCGGAGTCGGACTGTTCTACCGTTCGGGCTACTTCCGGCAGACCATCTCGCGCGACGGCTGGCAGGAGGAGAGCTATCCGGTTCTCGACCCCGATGGCCTGCCGATGCGCGTGCTGCGCCACCCCGACGGCTCGGCGGCGCAGGTCATGCTCGCGCTGCCCGAAGGCCGAACGCTCCACGCCCGGATCTGGCAGCTCGCGGTCGGCCGCGTCACGCTGCTGCTGCTCGACACCGACGTGCGGGAGAACGCCGATGAGCTCCGCGGCGTCACGGACCGCCTCTACGGCGGCGGCGGCGAGCACCGCCTGCTGCAGGAGCTGCTGCTCGGGATCGGCGGAGCGCGCGCGATCAAGGCCTACACGGCGCTCGCCGGGATCCCCGCCCCCCAGGTCTTCCACACCAACGAGGGCCACGCGGGGTTCCTGGGACTGGAGCGGGTCAGCGACCTGATCGGCAGCGGTCTCAACCTGGCCGAGGCGCTGACGGCGGTGCGTGCCGGCACCGTCTTCACGACGCACACGCCGGTGCCCGCGGGCATCGACCGCTTCGAGGCGAGCCTCGTCAGGCGCTATTTCTCGACCGAGCTGCTCCCCGGGGTCGACGTCGAGGACGTGCTGGCGCTCGGCGCCGAGAGCTATGCCGGGGGCACGCCCGACACCTTCAACATGGCCATCATGGGCCTGCGTCTCGCCCAGCGCGCCAACGGCGTCTCGAAGCTGCACGGCGCCGTCAGCCGGAGCATGTTCGCTCCGCTCTGGCCCGGCTTCGATCCCGACGACGTGCCGATCACCTCGATCACGAATGGCGTGCACGCCCCCACCTGGACCGACCCGCAGGTCTCCGGTCTCGCGGAGTCCTTCCTCGGCACCTCCGACACCACCCTCGCCGACTGGGCCGCGGGGCACGATGGGAACGGCGGGGTGAGCGACGGCGAGCTGTGGGCGCTCCGCGGCCGGCTGCGCGAGCAGCTCGTGCTCGACGCCCGCAAGCGCACCTCGGCGGCCTGGGCCGAGGAGAATCCGGGTGTCGGCGACCCGGCCTGGTTCGGCTCGCTGCTCGATCCCGGCGTGCTGACCATCGGCTTCGCGCGACGGGTGCCGACCTACAAGCGGCTGACCCTCATGCTGCACGATCCGGAGCGGCTGCGCGCCCTGCTGACGCATCCGACCCGCCCGGTGCAGATCGTGATCGCGGGCAAGTCGCATCCGGCCGACGACGAGGGCAAGCGCCTCATCCAGCAGCTGGTCGAGTTCTCGCAGGGCGTCGACGTGCGTGAGCGCATCCACTTTTTGCCGAATTACGACATCGGGATGGCGCAGCTCCTCTACCCCGGAACCGACATCTGGCTCAACAACCCCTTGCGTCCGCTCGAGGCCTGCGGAACGTCCGGGATGAAGGCCGCGCTCAACGGCTCGCTCAACCTCTCGATCCTCGACGGCTGGTGGAACGAGTACTACGACGAGGAGGACGGCTGGGCCATCCCCTCGGCCGACAGCGCCGGCGACGGGGCCGAGCGGGACGCCCTGGAGGCGGCATCCCTCTACGACCTGATCGAGCACCAGATCGCGCCGCGCTTCTACGACCGCGGCGAGGACGGGGTGCCGACGCGCTGGGTGGCGAACATCCGGCACACGCTCGCGACCCTGTCGCCCGAGCTCTCGGCCGGGCGCATGGTGCGCGAATACGTCGAGCGGCTCTATCTGCCTGCCGCGGCATCCGATCGGGCGATCAGTGCCAAGTCGTATCAGCCGGCCCGCGACCTCGCGGCGTGGAAGGCGAGGGTCGACGCGGCGTGGCCGGAGGTGCGGGTCACGCACGTGGAATCCGGGGGAGTCGACGCCTCACCGCAGGTGGGCGAGCAGCTCCAGGTGCGCGCCTTCGTGCAGCTCGGCGTGCTCAGCCCTGACGACGTCGCGGTGGAGCTGGTGCACGGCAAGGCGCGGGACGGCGACGAGCTGGTCGACGTCCACACCCTCACGCTCGAACTCGACAGCATGGATGCCGCGGGGCTGGCGAACTACGCGGGCACCGTGCCGCTCGACCGCTCGGGCAGCTTCGGCTACACCGTGCGCGTCGTGCCGACGCATCCGCTGCTGGCCTCGGACGCTGAGCTCGGGCTCATCGCCGTCGCGTAGGCCCGGTCGCAGTGGTGTTCAGCCGCAGTGGTGTTCAACTGCGGTGGCGTTCAGCCGCTGAACCCGCCGGCGTCGCGGAAAGCCACGAGACCCCACCACAGCAGGGCGATGGCCCCGAGGTTGAGGATCAGCATCGTGATGCTCACGGCCAGCGCCGCCTGCGCCATCCCGCTGCGCGTGAAAGCGGCCGGGACGCCCGCCGCCTCCAGCTCGCGACCCCGCCGGATGCCGAGAACCGAGAACACGATCCCCAGCACCGGGGTCACGACGAGGGGGATCACGAACGTGACGATCCCGAGCAGGAGGCCCGCCAGGGCGAAGCCGTTCCCGGGCGCCGGGGGGAGCGCCGCCGGTGGAGCCGGGACGGGTGCCGGGGCGTGAGCGCTCATGCTGCGATGCTAACGAGTGGGCGGAATGCCGCCAGCGCAGATGTCGTTGATGTATCAACGAGGTGGGGCAGTTGACGAAGATCGCGATCCTGGGTGCCGGCAAGGTCGGCACCTCGCTGGCGCGCGTGGCGGTGCAGGCCGGATACCGGGTCGACATCGCGGCATCCGGCTCGCCCGATCGCATCGCCCTGATCATCGACGTGCTCGCACCGGGAGCTCACGCGACGACCGCCGCCGAGGCCGTCGACGGCGCGGACCTGGTCGTGCTCGCCCTGCCGCTGCACAGCTTCAAGAACCTGGACGTCTCGGCGCTGGCCGGGCACATCGTGCTCGACATCATGAACTACTGGACCCCGATCGACGGCGAGATCACCGAGTACGACGACGCGCCCGAGGGCACGAGCGTGCTCGTGCAGCGCGCCATTCCCGGGGCACGGGTCGTGAAGACGCTCAACCACATCGGCTACCACGAGCTCGAGGAGCAGCGGCGGCCGACCGGGGCACCAGACCGCGTCGCCCTCGGGGCGGTTGGCGACGATCGCGAGGCGGTCGGCGAAGTGCTCGCCTTCCTGGAGCGGATCGGCTTCGATGCCGTCGACGGGGGTCCGCTGGCGAACGGGGTGGCCTTCCAGCCGGGCTCGCCGCTGTTCGGGGCGCCGTACTCCGAGGCGCGGTTCCGCGAGCTCCTCGCCGATCAGCTCGCCCAGCAGCCGGCCTGAGCCTCACCCGGCGGCGATCGCGGCGAGGGTCGCCCCGGTGACCCGCACCAGGTCGGATGGCGCCAGCTCCAGGTCGAGCCCGCGGCGCCCGCCGCTGACGAAGACGGTGTCCCAGAGTTCTGCGGTCTCGTCCACCACCGTCGGATGCGCGGTCTTCTGCCCGATCGGGCTGATGCCCCCGACCACGTAGCCCGTGCGCCGCTCGGCCAGCGCGGCATCCGCCATCGCCGCCTTCTTGCCGCCGACCGCCGACGCCAGCGCCTTCAGGTCGAGTTTGCCGGCGACGGGAACGATTCCGACCACGAGCCCGCCATCGACCTCCACCAGCAGGGTCTTGAAGACGCGGTCGGGCTCGACCCCGAGCGCCTCGGCGGCCTCGAGCCCGAAGCTCGCCGCCGCAGGGTCGTGCGCGTAGGCGTGCTCGGTGAATGGGATCCCCGCCCGCTGAAGGGCGACCGTCGCGGGCGTGCCGCTCATCGGGGCAGAGCCGTCACGCGCCGGGTCAGCCGACCGGTGAATCGGGGTACTGGAAGTTCTGCGTCGTGGCGAAGATCCACCAGTAGAACACCACGAAGCCCACGACGAACAGCAGAGTGAGCCCGCTCCAGATGAATCCGATCAGGATGCCCGCGATCGAGAGCCCGCGTCCGGTGGACAGGATTCCGTTCCCGGGCAGCCGCTTCGACTGCCGCAGCCCGATGATCGAGATGATCCCGCCCGCGAAGGAGTTCAGCACGAAGGGCAGCACCACCCCGCTCGCCGACAGGATGAAGCCGACAAGCGCGAGGTTGTTGCGCTGGATCGGCACCGGAGCGTAGGCCGGGGCGGGCGGCTGGACCATGGCCGGCTCGCCGGGGATGTACAGGCCCGCGTCGCCCGCGCCGCCCGAGGCGGCCGCGACCGGAGCGGTGCCCACCGCCGGGGCGGCCACGGAGGTGCGGCGCTGCTCGGTCCAGTTCGCGCCATCCCAGAAGCGGTCGTGTCCGGGGAACTCGGGATCGGGGTACCAGCCGGCGACGGGCAGGGGCGTGGCCATGAGGGGATGCTACTAGGGCGTCATGGCTAGTGCGCTCGCAGCAGCCGCATCGACGTCGGCCCCATCTCGAGCTCGTCTCCCGGCGCGTGCTCCGGCTCCCGGCCACCGAGCTCGTCGTGCGAGGAGTCCCAGAGCAGCGTGTACCCGCTGACCCCCTCGTGCTCAGGCAGCGTCACGGTGACCGTGGTCTCCAGCCCGTGCACCACGAGCAGGATGCGGTTGAACTCCTCGAACTCGGGCGTCGACGCGGCGAGGAACTGCAGGGTGCGTTCGGCCGGGGAGTCCCAGTCCTCTGGCGACATCGACAGGCCCTGCTTGTTGTACCAGTCCATTTGGCTGGCGCTCGGCGTCGTCTCGCCGAACCGCCCGTAGCGCACCGGCCGCAGGGCCGGGTTCTCGCGCCGCAGCCGGGTCAGGGTCCGCACCACCGCCAGCAGCTCCTCCTGCCACGGCTCGCGCTCCCAGCTCAGCCAGGTCAGCGCATCGTCGTGGCAGTACGCGTTGTTGTTGCCGTGCTGCGTGCGGCCGAACTCGTCGCCGGCCGTCAGCATCGGGATGCCGGCACTCAGCAGCAGGGTCCCGAGCAGGTTGCGCACGGCCTTGCGCCGGGTGGTGAGCACGACCGGGTCGTCGGTCTCGCCCTCGACCCCGTGGTTGTACGACTTGTTGTCGTTGGAGCCGTCGCGGTTGTTCTCGCCGTTGCCGATGTTGTGCTTCTCGTCGTAGGCGACCAGATCGGCGGCGGTGAAGCCGTCGTGAGCGGTGATGAAGTTGATGCTGGCCAGCGGCCCGCGCTCCAACGAGAAGACGTGGTTGGAGCCGGCGAGGCGCCGGGCCAGCGAGCCGATGCCCTCCGAGGGGATGCCGCTCTGACCCCGCGCGGCGGCGATGTCGCGCAGCCAGAAGTTGCGCATCCGGTCGCGGTAGCCGTCGTTCCACTCCGACCACGGCGGCGGGAAGTTGCCGACCTGCCAGCCGCCGACGCCGACATCCCACGGCTCGGCGATCATCTTGACGCCCGCCAGTTCGGGATCGGAGCCGATCGCGGTGATCAGCGGATGCGCGGGGTCGAAGGCGGCGTCGGCGTCGCGTCCGAGGGTGGCGGCCAGGTCGAAGCGGAAGCCGTCCACCTGCACCTCGTTGGCCCAGTAGCGCAGCGAGTCGAGCACGAGCCGCTGCGCGGCGGGCTTCGAGTAGTCGACGGTGTTGCCGCATCCGGTGGTATCGAGGTAGTCGCCGTTCGGCAGGTGCCGGTAGTAGTTCGCGTCGTCGAGTCCGCGCAACGAGCTGGTCGGCCCTCCGCGGCCCTCCTCGGCGGTGTGGTTGTAGACCACATCGAGCACGACTTCGAGGCCGGCCTCGTGCAGCAGCCGCACCATGCCCTTGAACTCGCGCAGCACCGCGCCCGTTCCGCCGAACTGGGCGGCGCGCGAGGCATAGCCGGCGTGCGGGGTGAAGAAGTTGAGCGAGTTGTAGCCCCAGTAGTTGACGAGCCCCATCTTCTGCAGCCGCTGCTCGCTGATCGACTGGTGGATCGGCAGGAGCTCGACGGTGGTCACGCCGAGGTTCTTGAGGTAGGCGATCGTCGACTCGTGGGCGAGCCCCGCGTAGGTGCCGCGCAGCTCATCGGGCACGGCGGAGTTGAGCTGGGTGAGGCCCTTCACGTGCGCCTCGTAGACGACCGTGTGATCGAGCGGGATGCGCGGCTTCTCGACGCCGCCCCAGTCGAACCAGCCGTCCTGCACGTAGCCGCGCCACTCACCGGTCGGGGTGCGGGCGAGCCCGCGCGCGTAGGGGTCGAGCAGGCTCCGGGTCGGATCGAAATCGTGCAGCGGGCCGCTCGGCCCGCTGGCGCGCACGGCGTAGTAGGTGCCGGGGGAGAGGGAGCGGGTCGTCGCGCTCCAGACGTTGTGCACGTCACGGCTCAGTGGGATCGTCTTGCTGACCCAGTTCGGGTCCTTGCCGTCGAAGATGCACAGCTCGATGGCCGTCGCGCTGGCGCTCCAGACCCGCAGCTCGCCGCCGCGGCTGGAGAGGTGGACCCCGAGGTTCCTCAACGGATCAGCGGGAGCCATCCGTTCAGCGTAGATCGTTCGAATGACGGTCTTGTTTCATCGCGCGACAATGGACGCATGCCCATCTACCTCGACCACGCGGCCACCTCGCCGCTGCGGCCCGAGGTGCTCGCGGCCTACACGGCTGCGCTGCCGCTCGTCGGCAACCCCTCGTCGATCCACGGCCAGGGCCAGGCTGCGCGCGAGCTGCTGGAGCAGGGGCGCGACCGGGTGGCGGCGTCGCTCGGCGCCGACACCGTCGAGGTGGTGCTGACCGGCGGCGGCACCGAGGCGGTGAACCTGGCGATCAAGGGTCTGTGGTGGGCGCGGAAACGCAAGCGCATCCTCGTCCCGCTCACCGAGCATCACGCGACCATCGACTCCGTCGAGTGGCTGGCCGCCCAGGAGGGCGCCGTGCTCGACTGGATCGAGGTGGACGAACTCGGCCGCATCCGGCTCAACGCGCTCGAGGCCGCGCTCGCGGTGGGCGGTGACGAGGTCGCGCTGGTGACCGCACTCTGGGCGAACAACGAGGTCGGCACGATCCAGCCGGTGGCCGAGATCGTGGCCGCGGCCGGGCGGTACGGGGTGCCGGTGCATCTCGACGCCATCGCCGCCTACGGCTCGGTGCCCATCGACTTTCACGCGACGGGAGCCGCCGCACTCAGCGTCTCGGCTCACAAGATCGGCGGACCGGTCGGCGTCGGCGCGCTGCTGCTGGCGCGCTCGGCCAAGGTCGAACCGCTCCTGCACGGCGGCAACCAGCAGCGCGCGCGCTCCGGGACGCAGGACGCGGCCGGGGCCTCCGCGTTCGGGGTCGCGGCCGAACTGGCCACCACCGACCTGGCCGGCCATGCCGCGCGGCTAGCGAGCCTGCGTGATCGGCTGGTGCGCGGCATCCAGAACACCGTGCCCGGCGCGACCCTGCGCGGTGACCCCGACCCGGCAGGGCGCCTGCCGGGCAATGCGCACGTCACGTTCGCGGGCTGTGAGGGCGACTCCCTGCTGTTCCTGCTGGATGTCGCGGGCTTCTCGGTCTCGACCGGGTCGGCCTGCCAGGCCGGGGTGCCCGAGGCCTCCCATGTGCTGCTCGCAATGGGACTCAGCGAGGCGGATGCCCGCGGAGCCCTGCGCTTCACCCTCGGCCCCGACACCACCGAGGCCGGGATCGACGCGCTGCTTGTCGCCCTCCCCGGCGTGGTCGAGCAGGCTCGTGCCGCGGGTCTCGCCGAACGGCAGCCGACTCTCGGGCGCTAACCGACCGCAGCTACTCCAGGTCGACCTGGATCATCCGCGGTGACGGGTGGATGCAGAACATCTTCAGCACGCCCGGCCCGATGTTGGTGAACTTGTGCGGCGTCTCGGGCGGCACCGTCGCCAGAGCATCGGTGGTCGCCTCGAACTCCTGGTCGTCGACCACGAAGAGGGCGCGACCGCCGAGCACCACCCAGGTCTCCGGATACGGGTGCAGGTGCAGCCCAGGACCCTGCCCCGGATCGGTGTCCACCAGGAAGAACGAGGTGTTCGATCCGTAGGGCTCGCCCTCGTACTTCGCCGTCCGGTTCAGCGGGGTCGCGCGGATGAAGTCGTTGATGTTGAGCAACTCGATCATCGCTCCAGCATGCCCCTCGCCACCGACCGATCAGCTCCTCTTGACAGCGACTTGCACCTGTCATATTATTCTGACAGATGCAAGGTCAACTCAAGAAGGGACCCACGATGGCCGACGATGCCGACGCGCTGAGCGCCCGCCTCACCGCCATCGCGAGCACCCAGCGCATGCGCATCGTGGCCGCCGTGGCCGCCGAGCCCACGCACGTGAGCGAACTGGCCCGCCGACTCGGGATGTCGCGCGCCCTGCTCTACATGCACCTGCAGCGCCTCGAGGAGGCCGGCTTTCTGGCCGGGCACTTCGAGTTGTCGGATGACGGCAAGGCCCTCAAGGTGTTCGAGGTCGTGCCGTTCGCGATCGCCCTCGACCTGAAGACCATCACGGCCGCGGTTGCGGCAACCCCGAGTCCCACACCCACCACCGAAAGCACCGAAAGCACCGGAAGCACCGGAAGCACCGAAAGAGAGAACTGACATGGACCCCATCTGGCTCATCCCGTCCATCATCGGCGTCGCCGCCTGGGCCGCGATCATCATCACCTGGATCGTGACGCGCAACCGTCGGCGTCCCGCCGAGGAGCAGGACGGCGCGCTCACCAAGGTGCTCAGCCGGCTCGACTCGCTCGACGACCGATTGGCCAAGGTCGAGAAGACGCTGAACGACATCCCGTGAGCTTCGATCCAGATAGCTTCGCGTAGCCTGAAACCATGCGGGTTCTTGCGGCGATGAGCGGTGGCGTCGACAGCGCCGTCGCCGCGGCGCGCGCGGTCGATGCGGGCCATGACGTGGTCGGCGTCCACCTGGCGCTGAGCCGGAATCCCGGCACCCTCCGCACCGGCGCCCGCGGCTGCTGCACCATCGAGGACTCGATGGACGCCCGTCGCGCGGCCACGCTGATCGGCATCCCGTTCTACGTCTGGGATTTCAGCGAGCGTTTCCAGCTCGACGTGATGGACGACTTCGTCGCCGAGTACGCCGCCGGGCGCACGCCGAATCCCTGCATGCGCTGCAACGAGAAGATCAAGTTCGCGGCCGTCCTCGAGAAGGCGCTGGCGCTCGGCTTCGATGCCGTCGCCACCGGCCACTACGCGAACATCCGCACCGACGATCACGGGAGGCGCGAGCTGCACCGTGCCGCCGACTGGGCGAAGGACCAGAGCTACGTGCTGGGGGTGCTCACCACCGAGCAGCTCGCGCACGCGATGTTCCCGCTCGGTGCGACGCCGTCCAAGGCCGAGGTGCGTGCCGAGGCCGCGGCGCGCGGGCTGACCGTGGCGCAGAAGCCCGACAGCCACGACATCTGCTTCATCCCGGATGGCGACACCCGCGGCTTCCTCGCCGGCCGGGTGGGCGCTGCCGACGGCCCGATCCTCGACCGCGACGGACGCGTCCTCGGCACCCACGCCGGAGCGGCCGCCTTCACGGTCGGCCAGCGCAAGGGCCTCAACATCGGCTTCCCGACCGACGACGGCGAGCCGCGTTTCGTGCTCGAGGTGCGCCCGGTGAGCAACGAGGTGATCGTGGGTCCCCGCGAGGCGCTCGCGGTGAGCGAGCTGGCCGGATCACGATTCAGCTGGGCGGGAGAGCCGCCGGCCGATCCCGCGACCGCCTGGGCGTGTGACGTGCAGGTGCGCGCCCACGCGGATCCGGTTCCGGCTTCGGCGGCCGTGCGTGACGGCGAGCTGGTCATCGAGCTGGACGAGCCGCTGCTCGGCGTCGCACCGGGCCAGACCGCGGTGATCTACGTGGGCACCCGCGTGCTGGGCCAGTGCACCATCGACCGCACGGTCAGCACGGTTCCCGTCTCGTAGGCAGCGGCCGGAGCCGATTCAACCCCCTTCTCGCGTCGGTGGTCGACCGTAAACTCGCACCATGGCGCGCGGATCGAAGGCCCCGGAGATCGACCAGGTTCCCCAGAAAACGGGCAGCGACCTCGCCGCGGCCAAGATCGAGGCCGATGCGCTGACCACGCGCATCCTGGAACTGCGCGACGCCTACTACGAGCGGGATGCCCTGCTGGCCAGCGACGACGAGTACGACCACATGATGCGGCGGCTCGAGGAGCTGGAGCGCCTGTTCCCCGAGCTGCAGAGCCAGGACTCGCCCACCCAGACCGTCGGCGGCCGGGCCGACTCCAGCCTGTTCACGCCGGTGCGGCACGCCGAACCGATGCTGAGCCTCGACAACGTCTTCAGCCGCGACGAGTTCCTGGCCTGGGCGGCGAAGGTGGAACGCGACGCCGGCCGTCGCGTCGACTACCTGTGCGAGCTCAAGATCGACGGCCTGGCCATGAACCTCCGCTACGAGAACGGGGTGCTCGTGAGCGCCGCCACTCGCGGCGACGGGATCGTGGGGGAGGACGTCACCGAGAACGTGCGGCTGATCGCGGCGATCCCGGCCCGGCTCGCAACCGCGAATCCGCCCGCACTCGTGGAGGTGCGGGGCGAGGTGTATTTCCCGATCGCGGCTTTTGATGCTCTCAACGCCGCCCAGGCGGCCGCCGGGGACCGGATCTTCGCGAATGCCCGGAACGCGGCATCCGGGTCTCTGCGGCAGAAAGAAGAGGGCAAGAGCGCCGACGCCCTCTCCCGGATGCGCAACCGCATCTCCAAGCTGCAGCTGCTGGTGCACGGCATCGGGGCCTGGCCGAACCCGCGCGACGATGCGGGCAACCCGGTGACCAGCCAGTCGGGCACCTACGAGCTGCTGAAGAGCTGGGGACTGCCGACCAGCCCGTACTACCAGGTCGTGCCAACCGCCGAGGAGGCCGCCGACTTCATCGAGTACTACGGCGCGCATCGCGACTCGGTGTCGCACGAGATCGACGGCATCGTCGTCAAGGTCGACGAACTGGCTCTGCACGAGGAGCTGGGTGCCACCAGCCGCGCGCCGCGCTGGGCGATCGCCTACAAGTACCCGCCCGAGCAGGTGAACACCAAGCTGCTCGACATCGTCGTCTCGATCGGCCGCACGGGTCGTGCGACCCCGTTCGCCGTGATGGAGAAGGTGCGCGTCGCCGGCAGCGAGGTGCGGCAGGCGACCCTGCACAACCAGGACGTGGTGAAGGCCAAGGGCGTGCTGATCGGCGACACCGTCGTGCTGCGCAAGGCGGGCGATGTGATCCCCGAGGTGCTCGGGCCGGTGGTCGAGCTGCGCGACGGCACCGAGCGCGAGTTCGTGATGCCGACGCACTGCCCCGAGTGCGGCACGAGACTGGCACCGGCGAAGGAGGGCGACGTCGACCTGCGCTGCCCGAACGCGCGTGCGTGCCCGGCTCAGGTGCGCGGCCGGGTCGAGCACATCGCCGGGCGGGGAGCCCTCGACATCGAGGCGATCGGCGAGGTCGCGGCCGCCGCCCTGACCCAGCCGCTGCATCCCGCGACCCCGCCGCTGGTCACCGAGGCCGGGCTGTTCGCCCTGACGCTGGCCGACCTGTTCCCGATCGAGGTGGTCGTGCGCGATCACGAGACCGGGCTGGTCAAGCAGGTGGATGACGACGAGCCGGGACGTGAATACACCACCCGCGATGGCGTGGTGCTCCGGGTGAAGGTCGACACCCCGTTCAAACGCCTGCGTAAGAAGACCGGCGCCGCGGCCGATCCCCCCTTCGATCCCGCGCTGGCGACCGCGGCGGCCGGCGCCGAGTTCTCGGGCGATGCGGACTATGTCCCCTCGAAGACCGGGTACGACGTCATCGCCAACATCGACGCGGCCAAGCAGAAGGAGCTCTGGCGTTTCCTGGTCGGGCTGAGCATCCGGCACGTCGGCCCGGTCGCCGCGCGCGCGCTGGCGAACTGGTTCGGCTCCCTCAGGGCGATCCGTGAGGCGTCTCGCGAGGAGCTCGCGGCGGTCGACGGCGTGGGACCGATCATCGCGGATGCCGTGCTCGAGTGGTTCGAGGTCGACTGGCACCGTGACATCGTCGAGCAGTGGGCGGCCGACGGGGTGCCGTGGACCATCCCCGGACACCCCGGTCCGGGCAACGCGGCCGCCGCCGACGGGCCGCTCGCCGGCGTGACGGTGGTGGCGACGGGGTCGCTGGAGGGCTTCACGCGGGAGGGGGCGCTCGAGGCGATCATCCGCGCCGGGGGCAAGGCGGCATCCAGCGTGTCGAAGAAGACCGACTTCGTGGCGGCCGGTCCCGGAGCCGGGTCGAAGCTCGGCAAGGCGGAGGAGCTCGGCGTGCGGATCATCGACGCCGCGCAGTTCGCGAAGTTGCTCGAGGGCGGTCCGGCGGCGCTCGAGGAGTAGTCGCGGAGGTGGTCCCGGGGCCGGTGGGGCTGTCGCGGGATCGCGAGTGCTGCGACGGGCCGTCGCGGGTGCCGTCGCGGCATGGCGACGGGTGGTCGCGGGCGCCGCCGCGGGCGCCGGCGCGGCATCGCCGCGGGTGGTCCCCGCCGGTTGTCCCCCTCCTCGCCCTCCGCGGCGCGGCGCCATCCCTTCGGATTGAAACGGGCACGAACGGGCATGTCACCCACAGCCGAAGTGCGGGGTACAGTCGCGGTCACGAATCCCCTGATCGCAGGCGACGAGTCACGATCGGTCTACCCTCGAAGGCGGGCCGCTGTCCCCCTTTCGGGTGACAATTTGCATGAATTCATGTCGAAATGGGTTTCCAGTGGGTTACGTCCCCCATTCGGGGTGCAATCCGACCCTAGAATGCGTTCGTGCGGCACTGAACTCCAACTGGGAGGAGTCCAGACGCGCGCTGGGCAGGAGACAACCCGACTTGCTGGTGGATGTCACAGCAATTCTCTCTACCTCGTCGACTCTGGGAATGGTCGCCGAGGCCTTCAGCGTGCCCGGAACCACCCAGGTCGGGGTGGTCGCGCCGGCGACCATGACCGCCGAGCAGCTTGGCTGGATGCACGCGCTCGACCACGCCTCGGCGAGCGTCCACGCCCCGGCGAGCGTTCCCGCCGCGAACCCGAACCCCGACGTGGCGCCCCAACTGCCCACTACCAAGGTCGCGGCCGCGAAGCTCCCGACCCTGCACGGCGTCGAACTGCTCGACCAGCTCGCGCTGCTCACCCACTCCCAGTTGGGCAGTTTCGTCACGCAGCATCCCGACTCGATCAGCGCGCTCCTCGCCAGCCCGCCGGCCGCCACCGAGGTCGCCACCTTCTGGACGCAGACCACCGGGGCGCAACGGGCAAACCTGGTGTCATCCGCTCCGCAGCTGGTGGGCAGCCTGGAGGGCTTCCCCTACTCGGTTCGGGATGTCGCCAACCGCAGCTATCTGACGACCGTCGAGTCGGGCATCCGGAGCCAGCTGTCGAGCGGGGTGGGACGCGCGGCCGGTGACGCGCTGACCAAGCAGCTGCACATGCTCGAGCAGGTGCGCACGGCGCTCCAGGTCGGAACGTCGAAGAACCCGCGCGAACTCGTCAGCCTCGATGCGAGCGGAGAGGGTCGCGCGGTGATCATCATCGGCGACGCGTCGACGGCCGACTACGTCGACTACCTGATCCCCGGGATGTTCTCCGATGTCGACACCCAGATCGTCGCCTTCGCGGACAGCTCGGACAACATCGCGACCGAGCAGCAGGCCTGGATCAAGAAGCTGAACCCGGGCGTGCCGGCATCCCGGTTGCCGACCGTCGCCACCTTCGCGTGGATCGGGTATCAGACGCCGAACATCGTGAACGTGGCATCCATGGACCTGGCGCGCGATGGCGAGGCGTCGTTGACGTCATCGCTGGAGGGCTTGCGCGCCGAGCGGGCGGCTCGCACCGTGAAGGCCGCGGACGGCACCGTGACGGCGGGGGCCCAGCCCTTCGTCGCCGTGCTGGCGCACTCCTACGGCTCGACCGCCGCGATGCTCGCCCTGCAGGATGACGCGGTGAGCGTCGACGCGCTCGCGATCGTCGGCTCGCCGGGGAGCCCGGCCCGCTCGGCCGACCAGCTCAAGGTGACGAACGGCAACGTCTGGGTCGGCGCGGCCGACACCGACCCGGTTCCCCAGACCGGGCTGTTCGGCAGTCAGCCGCTGTCGGCGTCGTACGGCGCGCACCGCTTCGGGGTCGGCGGTGCGTCTGACCCCATCACCGGGTCGGTGCTGCGGGGCGCGGTCGGTCACAACGACTACTTCGTCACCGGCACCGAGTCGCTGCGCAACATGGTGCTGATCGGGATCGACCGCGGCGATCTGGTGCTCGGCCAAGACGGCTCGGCGGCGCTGGCGATCGGCAAGGCGCGCGCCGTCGTGCCGCAAGGACCGGCGCTGTAGCTGCTCGGTCACCCCGTCGCCCGCACCCCCTCGCCCGCACCACCGTCGCCTCTCGACGCGCCCGTAGACTGGCTGGGTTCGTCACCCACCCCTGCCAGTACGGAGCGTTGCCATGTCCGAGATCACGCCCGAGGTGGTGAGCCATCTGGCCACCCTCGCCCGCATCGGGTTGAGCGATGAGGAGATCGTGAAGCTGACCGCCGAACTGGGCGTGATCGTCGACTCGGTGGCGAAGGTGAGTGAAGTGGCGACCGCCGACGTGGTCGCGACCAGCCACCCGATCTCCCTTGGCAACGTGCTGCGAGCGGATGTCGCCGGCCCGACCCTCACAGCGGAGCAGGCGCTGTCCGGCGCCCCGGAGCGCGACGGCGATCGCTTCAAGGTCTCGGCGATCCTGGGGGAGGAGCAGTGAGCGGCGGCCCCGGCGGCCCAGGCACCGGCGACCTCGGCGCCGGCGGCCCAGGCACCGGCGCGTCCGGCCCCGGCGCCCCCGGCATCCACTCCACCGCGGCCGAGATGGCCGCGGCCCTGGCCGACGGGTCTCTCACCAGTGTCGAGCTGACCCAGGCGCACCTGGATCGGATCGCTGCAGTGGATGGCGACATCCACGCCTTCCTGCACCTCAACGCCGCCGCGCTCGACACGGCCGCGGCCATCGACGGGCGCCGCGCTGCCGGGGAGAAGCTGGCGCCGCTGGCCGGCGTCCCGGTGGCGATCAAGGATGTGCTCTGCACTCTGGACATGCCGTCGACGGCCGGCTCGAAGATCCTCGAGGGCTGGATCCCGCCCTACGACGCGACGGTGGTCGCGAAGATGCGCGCGGCCGGCCTGGTGCCGCTTGGCAAGACCAACATGGACGAGTTCGCGATGGGCTCGTCGACCGAGCACTCGGCGTTCGGCAACACGCACAACCCGTGGGACCTGACGCGGATCCCGGGCGGGTCCGGCGGCGGGTCGGCCGCGGCGGTGTCGGCGTTCGAAGCGCCGCTCGCGCTCGGCTCGGACACGGGTGGCAGCATCCGTCAACCGGCGGCCGTCACCGGGTCGGTCGGCATGAAGCCCACCTACGGCGGCGTGTCGCGTTACGGCGCGATCGCGCTGGCGTCGTCGCTGGACCAGGTCGGGCCGGTCACGCGCACCGTGCTCGACGCGGGCCTGCTGCTCGACGTGATCGGCGGGCACGACCCGCGCGATTCGACCAGCATCCCGGATGCTTGGCCCTCGTTCGCCGATGCGGCCCGCGCCGGCACGCGCGACGGGTCGGTGAAGGGGTTGCGCATCGGCGTGGTGCGCGAGCTCTCGCAGGAGGGCCAGGGCTTCCAGCCCGGGGTGCTGCAGCGCTTCCACGAGTCGCTGGCGCTGCTCGAGGCGCAGGGCGCCGAGCTCGTCGAGGTGAGCGCGCCGTCGTTCGACTACGCGATCGCCGCGTATTACCTGATCCTGCCCGCGGAGGCGTCGAGCAACCTGGCGAAGTTCGACTCGGTGCGGTTCGGCCTGCGCGTGACCCCGCCCGGTGGCGGCACCGTCGAGCAGGTCATGTCGGCCACGCGCGAGGCGGGTTTCGGCGACGAGGTGAAGCGCCGGATCATCCTGGGCACCTACGCGCTGTCGGCCGGCTACTACGACGCGTACTACGGGTCGGCGCAGAAGGTGCGGACGCTGATCCAGAACGACTTCGCGGCCGCGTTCGCGCAGGTGGATGTGCTGACGACGCCGTCGGCGCCGACGACCGCGTTCAAGCTGGGCGAGAAGATCGACGACCCGCTGGCGATGTACCTGAACGACCTGACGACCATCCCGGCGAACCTGGCGGGCGTGCCCGGCATCTCGTTGCCGTCTGGGCTCGCTCCGGAGGACGGGCTGCCGGTGGGCATTCAGTTCATGGCGCCGGCTCGCGAGGATGCGCGGCTCTTCACCGTCGGTGCCGCGCTCGAGCAGCTGCTCGAGGCGCAGTGGGGCGGCTCGTTGCTGGCGAAGGCGCCCGCGCTGGTCTAGCCGGCTAGTCGGCTACTCGGCCTCGGGCACCTTCGCCGAGACGGCGTCGAGCCGGGCCGCCGACTCCGGGTCGAGGTCGAACGTCGCAGCTGCGATCAGGGCATCCAGCTGCTCGACGGAACGGGCTCCCGTCAGCGGGGCGAGCACCTGCGGCCGGCTCCGCAGCCACGCGATCGCCACGGTCGGGATCTGCACCCCGTGCGCCCGTGCGATGTCATCGAGCGTCTCAACGACCGCGATGGCCTCCGGCGAGAAGTACTGGGCCGTGAATTGCTTGCGGTCGGAGCGCTCGATGTCGGCGGCCGTCCTGAACTTGCCGGAGAGGAACCCGCTCGCCAGCCCGAAGTAGGGCACCACGCCGATCCCGGCCCCGGCCACGACCGGTGCCAGCTCTCTCTCGTACGGCTGGCGGCGCAGCAAGTTGTAGTGCGGCTGCAGCGCGACGGGCAGCGGCCAATCGTTGGCCCGCGCGACGCGGATCCACTCCTCCAGGCGCGTCCGACCGTAGTTGGAGAGCCCGACATGACGGATCTTCCCTGCCAGCTGCAACTCGCGGAAGGTGGTGGCGCTCTGCTCGACCGGGGTCTCAGGGTCGTCGTAGTGCGCGTAGTAGATGTCGATGTAGTCGGTCTGCAGCCGTCGAAGCGACGCCTCGACGCCCCGGGTGATCGCGTCGTGCCCGAGGCCCTTGAACTCCGGATGCCTGCTCACCTTGGTCGACACCAGCACCGAGTCGCGGGTGCGACGCGAGGCCAGCCAGCGCCCGATGATCGTCTCGGACTCGCCGCCGTCATTCCCCTCCGCCCAGATCGAGTAATTGTCGGCGGTGTCGATGAGCTGGCCGCCTGAGGCGGCGAAGGCGTCGAGCACTTCAAACGACGTCGCCTCGTCGGCGGTCCAGCCGAAGGTGTTCGTGCCGAGTGCGAGCGGGAAGATCTCGCGCGGGAAGACGTCGCGCGGGAAAATGTCGAGCGGGGGGATATCCGGTCCGGTCACGCCGGGCTCCTGTTCTGATCGCGGGGAATCACCGCGTCGACCCAGCCGACGCAGAGTTGGGCACCGTTGGCCGCATCGGCGACCCACACCTCGATCTCGACCCAGGCGCCGCCTCCGCGGGGCGCGCTATCGCTGACGACCCCGCGCACCTCGACCGTCATGCCGGGAAACATCGGTCCGACGAAGGCGAGCTCGGCGTGGCCACTCTGGAGCCACGGCTCGCCGAAGGCCGTCAACGCGAGCTCGCCGATATAGGACGCCTCCATGAGCCCCTGGGCGATCGTGTCGGGCAGGCCCTCCTCGAGGGCGACCCGGCGATCCGTGTGCGTGGTGTGCCAGTGCTCCGCGATGTTGGAGTAGACGGCGATCTGACTCTGGTGCACGCGCTTGACGAGGACCGGCAGCGGGGTGCCGACCGTGACGCCCGCCGTGATCGGGGCCACGGGGCGACGATCCGCCGGGTAGTCGCCGGAGATGCGCCGCGCGGTCGTGGTCGACTCGGTCAAGCCACTGCCGAGCCGGCTCGGGTCGCCGACCTCTGCGGCCTCGATCGCGAAATGGCGGATCAGCAGCCGTCCGTCGCTCTCAGCCCTGGCCTCGGCCTCGGCGACGAAGTAGTTCCGGCTGCGCCGGGTGTAGGTGTCGGTGATGCCACCCGACAGCCGAGCCGTCTCCCCGAGGCGGGCGGGCGACGCGATCCAGAACTCCTCGCGCTGATGCAATCCACGATCGTGATGCGGGTCATAGAGCGTGTTGAGCAACCGCAGCAGATCATTGAGCAACGCGGTCGACGGCACGATCCGGCCGGCGGGCGAACCCTCGCCGGTCATGTGCCACGGGTGATAGTCGTCGGTGGCGAACGCATGGGACTTCACGTACTGGTCGTCGAGCGTCACGATGACGTCGTCGAACCGCTCGCCCACGACGATGTTCTCGAAGAGCACGGGCTTGAGTTCGTGCGGCATAGGGTCTCCTCTCGGCATGGCTCGGCGTGCGATTCAGACCGCGCCGTCGGCGCGCAGGGCGGCGATCGCCCGATCGTCGAAGCCGCAGACCTCGCGCAGCAGCTCCTCGGTGTCGGCGCCCACCGCCGGAGGGCGGCGCCGGACGTCGCCCGGGGTGCGGCTGAGCTTGACCGGAGGACCCGGGATCGTCGGGGAGCCGGCCTGAGCGGACGCCAGCTCGCGCTCCGCGACGATCGGCTGCGTTGCGGCGTCGGCCAGGGTGAACACCGCTCCGCTCGGCACGCCCGCCGCCGCGAGCCGGGACGACACCTCGTCGGCGGTCAGCATCGTCGTCCACTCGATGATCGCCGCTTCGACGTCATCGACCAGTTCGTTGCGCCGTTCGACGGTGGCGAAGCGTACATCCGCGATCCGTTCGGTTCCCACCGCCGAGACCAGGGCGCGCCAGAGTCCGTCGGTGCCCGCGTCGATGTAGACCCAGCGATCGTCGCCGGTGGGGAACAGGTTGCCGGGTGCTGCCGTGGCATCGCGATTCGGTTGTTGACGCACCGAGTCGCTGCTGCCGGCGACACCGTTGAGAGCCGCGGTCCAGGGGAATCCGACGATCGAGAGCGCGGAGTCGAACAGTGCGACGTCTACCAGCTGTCCACGTCCGGAGTGTTCGCGCTCGAACAGCGCCGCGAGGGTTCCGTATGCCGCGTGCAGGCCGGCCGCGTGGTCCGCGGAGAAGTTGCCGGTCATCATGGGCACGCCCCGATCGCCGTTCAAGGCCATCAGGCCGGATCCGGCCTCGGCCACCGCGTTGAACAGGGGCCGGGTGCTCCACGGCCCCGACTGTCCGTACCCCGAGATCGCGGTGTGAATGAGCCGGGGATTGAGAGACGCCAATTCCTCCTCGCCGAGCCCCATGCTCGCCATCGTGCCGGGCCGGTAGTTCTGCACCACAACGTCCGCCCAGGCCAGCAGCCGGCGCAGTACCTCGATGGACGAGTCGTGGCGGGTGTCGAGGGTCATTGCGCGCTTGTTGCGGTTGTAGTGCAGGAAGTACGCGCTCTCGTTACCGACGAACGGAGCGAGATGCCGGGCGTCCTCGCCGCCCGGACGCTCGACCCGGATCACATCGGCGCCCAGGTCGGCGAGCAGCATGGTGCAGTACGGCCCGGCGATCCAGCGGCTCAGGTCGACGATCTTGACGCCGTCGAGGGCGCGGGCGGTCATCATGCTGTCCTCCTGGAGGCCGAGACACCGACGCGGATCACGGCGAGCAGCCGATCGAGGTCCTCGTCGTCGTTGAAATAGTGCACGCCGATCCGAAGGCGCGATCCAGTCACGGTCGCTCTGACGTGGTGGCCGGCAAGCGACGCCGCGATCGCGGGTGCAGTACTCCCGAGGTCGGTCACCACGATGTGGGACCGCGGCGATTCGGCGATCGGGTGAAAGCCGAGTCCGGCGAGCTCCGTGGTGAAACGTGCTGCCAGGCCGACGCAGTGCTGCTCCACCCGGGCCGGGCGCAGCTGGGCACGGAGCTGGAGTGCGGCGTTCGCCCCGATCCATGAGAACCAGGCCGGCGAGGTGTCCAGCCTCGACGCCGTGCTCGGCAGGTCGAGCTCGCCTCCGAAGTAGCCGTAGGGCGGATCGGTGCTCTTCCAACTCGGCAGCACTGGGCGGAGCTGCTCGAGGGCATCGGGCCGCGCGATCAGCCAGGCGGTTCCGCGCGGGCAGAGCAGCCATTTGTAGCCGTGCACCAGCACGTAGTCGAGGTCGAGGGCGGTGAGGTCGTGGTCGAGCACACCGAGCGATTGCGTGAGGTCGGCAGCGATCCGCACTCCACGAGCGCGCGTCGCGGTGCGCAGGGCGTCCAGGTCGACGCGGTGACCGGTGGAGGTGAGCGTGTCGCTGACGGCGAGCAGCACGGTGTCGTCGCGTATGGCTGCGATCAGGCGATCGTCGCTCACCACCCCGTCACGGGCGGCGACGCGGATCACTGGATTGCGTTCCGGGTCCAATGCCAGCAAGGGATAGAGCATGCTGCGGTATTCGCCGTCCCCGACGACGACGGATCCCGGCGGCAGTGCCCGCACCACCGTGGCCATCCCCTCGGCGACCGAGGTGAGGGCGGCGACCCGCTCCGCGTCGACGCCGGCGAACGCGGCGAACGCCTCGCGAGCGGTCTCGACGGAGGCGTCCCAGTCGCGCCAGGCGAACTCGCCGAGTTCCCAGTCGTCGATGGTCTGCCGAAGCACGGCGCTGACTGGCGCCGCGGCGGGCGGGCTGCCGGGGGTGTCGAACCAGGCCCATCGCTGCAGGGCGGGGAATAGAGAGCGGAACTGGCCGGGGCTCAGCTCGCGGTCGAAGGCGGGCGTGCTCATCGGGCCGGGATCGCCGCCCATCCTTCGAGCTCGACGAACAGGGACGGCTGGGCCAGCGCAGCGACAACGGCCAGCGAGTGCCCGGGGTAGACGGCATCCGGGAACCACCGCGCGTAGATCTCGTCGCGTGCGGCGTAGTAGCCGGGCAATGCCTCGGTGCCGGCGACGAAGGAGAGCAGCCGGATGAGGTTGGCCGGAGTCAGCCCCGCCGAATCCAGCAGCGCCTCGACGTTGCCCAGCACGAGCAGCGTCTGCTGGTACACGTCGCCGGGGATCGCGCCGCTCGTGTCGTTGCCCACCTGGCCTGCGATGAACAGCAGCTCCGAGCCGGCCGGCACCCGCGTGAGGTGGCTGTACTTGCCGATCGGCGCGGCGACCGCGTCGGGATTCCAGTGCTCCGGGATCGTGCCGCTCATGCGTGTTCCGTTCTGCGACCGGAAGCGGCGTGCACCCCGCCGGTCAGCCTCGTGGCGATGGCCGCAGCCTCCTGCACCGCGTTGGCGAGGGTGCCCCCCTGCGTGGCGAAGCGGCTCGCGGCCGCGGACACCGTGAACGACCCGGCCGGTTGTCCCGTCTCATCGAAGAACGGCGCCGAGACGCAGCAGACACCGTCGCTGAACTCTTCCTTGTCCACGGCGTATCCCGACCGTCGCACCTGCGCTAGCCGGTGCTGAAGCTCGTCGAACGAGGAGATCGTGTGCGCGGTGAGACGCTCGAACCGAGTGCCCAGCAGCATCGTCTCGACCAGGTTGTCGGGCAGGAACGCGAGCATGCTCAGACAGGATGCCCGCGCGTGCAGATTGGCGCTGTATCCGACGTCGAGGTTCCCGACCGCGATCGGGCCGGAGCCGCCCAGGAACTGCTGGATGACCACGGCACCGTGCCGCCATCCGCAGATGTAGGAGGTCTCACGGGTCTGGGTGTGCAGCCGGCTGAGGATCGCCGAGAACTCGGCGGGCGGCCCGAACTGCCGCTCGAGGTGGTAGCCGAGCGCGCCGCCGTGTGGTCCGATCTCGTAGTGGCCGCCCGGGGTGCGGGTCACATAGCCCTCGGCGACCAGCGTGCGCAGCAGGTGATAGCAGGTGGCCTGGCGCACGCCGAGCTCCTCGGCGATCGCCTTCGCGGTCACCTCGCCGTCGCCGCGGGCCACGATGTTGAGCGCGTTGAGCCCGCGCAGGAGCGTCTGCAGGCTGGCCGGGTCACCGGTGGTGGTGTCGGGCGGGCGCTCGAGGATCGTCATGCCGGGGCTCCGGGCACGAGGGCGAAGGGCCGAACCGGCGATCCGCCCGCCCCGGGGATGTCGAGGGGCGAGCACACGAAGACGAACTCTCCGGTCGTGGTAGCGATGCGATCGAGATCCATGTTCTCCAGGAGCAGGATGCCGCGCCGGGCGAGCAGCTCCATATGCACGGGCAGGTCCAGATCGCCGGCCGCCAGCACCTCGACGCAGAAGGTGTCGCTGCCGACGAGGCGCACGTCGCGTTCCGCGAGCCAGACCGCCCCCTCGAGCTCGAGGCCCGGCACCCCGTCACGCTCACCGAGATAGGTCTCTGGCTGGTGCCAGAAGGCGCCCCATCCGGTGCGCAGGAGCACGCAGTCACCCGCCGCGATCGTCCGGCCGCTCCTCTGCTCGAAGGCCACCAGGTCCGCGACACCGATCCGGTCGGTCGGGCCGAGGGCATCCACTCCGCGCGCAGCCGCCACGTCGACGATCACGCCTGCGGCGACGATCGGCGCGACCTCGCTGATCGAGCCGTGAACGAGTCCTCGCGGTCCGTCCTGAGCCTCATCGATCGAGTATCCGCCGAAGACACGACCGTGGTCGGAGATGTGTCCCGGTGCGTCGAGGTGGGTGCCGGAATGGCCGGACATGATGAGCACCTCGTTGAACTCCGAGTAGCCGTTGTCGAACTTGTAGTCGCCGTGACGGTAGTTCGGCACGAGGCTGAAGCGCTGGGTGTCGGGGAACGTCGGGATGTCGGGGGTGAGCGGGTGGCCGAGCGGGATCACCTCGGCGCGGCTGGTGTCGATGAGCATGCTGTCTCCGGTCAGGGGGTGACGCGGACGCGCACCCGCGCGCCGACGAAGGCCTTGGTCGCCTGGCGGGCGCGGTCGATGTAGGCGGGATCGGCCCGGCCGTCGGATCCGCGCAGGAACGACAACCGCACCAACTGGTCGAGGATCGCCACAAAAACGACGCGGTCCACCTCGTCTCCGATGAATCGATCGCCGGTGGATTCGATCTCGCGCACCACGCGATCGCCGAGCCCGGCATCCGACGCCCGTTCCGCCGCGAGAGCGGTCGGGCTGAGCTGGTGGCTGAGCCAGAGCTCGCGGGCGCCGGCGAAGGAGAAGAACTCGACGACGGCATCCACTGCGCGGTCGACAGCCGACTCCCAGTCAGGGCACGGCGTCTCGAAAGCTCGAGCGAGCATGGGCTGAAAGCGCTGCACCCAGAGCAACCGCAGGGCCTCGAGCACCGAGTCGGCGCTGGTGAAGTAGGTGTAGAACGAGCCGCTGGGCAGTCCGGATGCCTCCACCAGTGCCGTTACGTTGCCGGCGATCTCCTCGTAGCCGCCCGCCGCCAGGGTCTCTTCAGCGGCGGCGATGACCCGTTCCACCTGGCGCCAGCTGCGCGCCTGCTCGGGGATGCGACGCAGCGCGGACCCGACGGCCACCCGCTCCGGGCCGCTGAGTCGCGACCCGGAGGGGAAGGTGTCGTCTGTCGTGGTCAAGCGGGATCCGCTTCGGGGGCCAGCTGGTCGTCCTCGAGGGCGAGGTACTTGGCCGGCCGGCGGCTGCGCATCACCAGGGCGAGCACGACTCCCAGCACGAACACCAGTAGCAGGATCACTGCGATGAGCACCGCGGAGAGCACGCTGCCGGTGAGGAGCGGGTAGTTGACCAGCACCAGGATCAGCACGACGGCCAGTCCGACGAACCCGAGGATCGGCGCCACCAAGGTGTGCCAGACGCGTCGATCGTGACCGCTGCGGCGGAAGAACACGATCACCGCCAGGCAGGTCATGGCCATCAGCACGATGATGCCGAGGGTCGCGGCTCCGGTGAACCAGGTGTAGATCTGGGTGACCGGATCCATCTGGGCGATGGCGGCCACGACGGTGACCACGGCCGCGACGATGCTCGTGACCAGCGACGCGCGGGCCGGGGACTCGTGCTTCGGGTGCACGACCCCGAGCGATGCGGGCAGCAGGCCCTTGCCGCCCATCGTGTAGCCGTAGCGGGCGATCACGTTGTGGAACGACAGCACGCACGCGAACAGGCTCGTGGCGACCAGGATCTGCATCGCATCCTGCAGGATCGGGCCGACGTAGGTGGTCGCGAGGTTGAGCACGAAGTTCTCCGGATCGCCGGTGGCCGACTTCACGGCGCCGGCGGTTCCCGCTCCGACGGCGACCGCCCACGACGAGAGCGCGTACAACAGCGCGATCGCGAGGACCGCGATGTAGGTCGCGCGCGGGATGGTGCGGTCGGGGTCCTTCGCCTCGTTGCGGAACACGGCGGTCGCCTCGAATCCGAAGAAGGCGAGGAACGCGAACATCAGGCCGAGTCCCGGCGCGCCGGAGAGCCACTGCGAGGGTGCGAACGGCTCAGCGGTGAGGCCCGCCTTGCCGCCGTGCCCGATGATCCCGATGTCGAGGATGATCACGGCGAGGGTCTCGACGATCAGGGCGACAGCGAGCACGCGGGAGCTGAGTTCGATCCTGCGATAGCCAAGGAAGGCGATGATCACGAGGGAGATCAGCGCCCACACCCACCAGGGCAACGAGAAGCCGGTGAAGTGCTGGATGACGTTGTTCGCGGCGACGCCGACGTAGGCGTTAACGCCCACCAGCAGCACCGCGTATGAGACCAGCGCGAGCGTCGCGGCGCCGGCGCCGACGGGGCGTCCGAGGCCGGCCTGGATGTAGGAGTAGAACGCGCCGGCGTTGCGCACGTACTTGCTCATCACCGTGAAGCCGACTGAGAACAGCCCGAGGATGATGCCGGCGGCGATGAAGTATGCCGGTGCGGCGACGGTGCCGCTGATCGAGAAGATCAGCGGGAACGTGGCGACGACGACGGTCATCGGTGCCGCCGCGGCGACGACCATGAAGACGATGGAGCCGGTACCCAGGTGACGGCGGAGCGTGCCCGAGGACGTCGCAGGCGTCTCCGATTGGGGGGTGGAAACTGTCATGTCACTTCCTTGTGATGTGGTTCGGGTGGGGCCGAGCCGGGACAGAACTCGGGATTGCCCGAGTTTAGAGATCCGCTTCTATCGTGCACCAGCGATGGCGTACTCGAGTTGCAAATAGTCGAACTGCCCGCGGAGCGCGTCCTCGTGGAGCTCAGACTTCGGCCAGCACTCTCCGAGCCACTGCGCTGCGGCTGGGCGCGGCGATGGGTTGCTGGTCGGGGTCGAGCGATGGCGGTGGCACTGCGAAGTAGGCGGCGCCGTCGCGGATTATGCGCCAGTCGTTGTTGTGCACGAGCAGGTGATGGTGCCGGCAGAGCAGGATTCCGTCGGCAAGGTCGGTCCTGCCGCCGTGCCGGTACCACTCGTCGATGTGGTGGGCTTCGCACCAGGAGGGCGGTCGGTCGCAGCCGGGGAAGCGGCATCCGCCATCCCGGAGAGCCAAGCCGATGCGTTGCCGCCGGGTGAACAGCCGCTGATCGCGCCCGATGTTGACCACCTGACCGTCGTTGTCGAAGAGGATGGGGATCATGCCGACCTCGCAGATGGCGCGTTCGATGGTGTCGATGCTGATCGGCTGGGTCTGGCCTTCGATGCGGCCGGCCCCGAGACGGATGCGGAGGTCGCGTTCGGCGACGGCCACCCGAACGGCCGGCCTGTGGGCGGTCGGGATGGCGGCGGGGTCGGCGGCCGATCCGAGTCGGACCAGCTCGACCAGCGCGTCGACCGCGACCTGGTCGGTGGTGCGCACGTCGCGCAGCAGCTCATCGGAAGCGGCCGCGGCATCCGGGTCGATGAAGCGCGGCCCGCCGCGACGCGGTGAGGTGGCGGCGTCGTAGGCGGCGACGATCACGGCGGCGGATTCCGGGTCGAGCCGGCCGGTCAGCCGAGTCATCCCGTCGGGCTCGGCCGTCAGCCGCAGATACCGGGCCTCGCGCAGGGCCGCCTCGCGGTCGCGCACATGCGCGGCGTCCAGCTCTGCCCGCACCTCGCGCGCGCGCGTGGCCAGCTGCTCCACGGTGAGAAGCGCGGCATCTGCCACGAGCGCCACCGCCGCAGCCGACAACGACTGCGCGGATACCGAGTCGTCGGGCGCACCCAGCCCGGCGCGGATCGCGTCCGCGGCGTCGAGAGACAGAGCCCCGCCGCGAACCGCAGCGCCAGCGGCCGCCAGCCACGGCGTCGGGTCCGGTTCGGCTGCATCCGCTCGCGGCTCGGTCGTCATCGCCCCGACCCGCACCAGCACCCCGGCCTCACGCGCGGAGGTGCCCGTGACGCGAGCGACGAGGAGCTCGGGGGTGCGCGCTCCGAGGCGAGTGGCCAGACCGCCGTAACCCAGTTCTCGGCGGGAGCGGTGGGCCACCTCGGCGGCCAGAACGGCGGCCGCGGCATCCGCCCGGCGTCGGATCTCGGCCACCACGCGCTGCGACTCGAGCAACGAGTCATCGCTCAATGAGCCGGCCGACGGCGGGATGAACGCGACCGACACATCACCCAACCGCGCGTACGCGGAGGCGAGGGAGCCGATCGAGGTCATGCCTTTATTCTCCCAGGAGTCGAACATATGTTCTAGTGAATTTGGCAACTCGTGGAGATCGCCGCTGTGGAGGAGAGGAGCTGGCGAGAGGATGAGACCATGACCGACACCGACACCGACACCGACACGAGCCCCGTCATCCTGATCAACGTCTTCACGGTCGACCCCGCCAATCAGAGCGAGCTCGTCGAGTTGCTCACCCGCGCGACGTCCGACAGCGTCCGCCATGTGCCCGGGTTCCTGGGCAGCACTCTGCACCGCAGCATCGATGGGACGAAGGTCGCGATGTACGCGCGCTGGGCGGATGCCGACGCCTACGCCGCGATGCGCTCGAACCCCGAGCAGTCCCCGTATCTCGATCGCGCGCTGGAGATCGCCGAGTTCGCTCCGGGGATGTACGAGATCGCCGCCGAGTTCGCCCCGGCCTGAGCGCGCACCGGGCCGCCAAGCCACCGGGCCGCCGCACCCAGAGCCCCCCGCCGGGCCGCTCAGCCGCGGGGCCGGCCCCCGCACCCCGCACCCCGCACCCCCGACGAACCGCTCCGACCACCCCCGGTAGAATCCCCTCATGCCCAAGCCCGCCCTCATGGACTACGACAAGGCGCTCGAGCTCTTCGAGCCGGTGCTCGGTTTCGAGGTGCACGTCGAGTTGAGCACCGAGACGAAGATGTTCAGCGATGCCCCCAACCCGGCCAGGCCGGGGGCGCCCGAGAACCCGGGCCCGAACACCCAGATCACTCCCGTCGACCTGGGCCTGCCCGGCAGCCTCCCGGTCGTCAACGAGAAGGCCGTCGAGTACGCGATCAGCCTCGGCCTCGCCCTGGGCTGCGAGATCGCGAGCATCAGCCGCTTCTCGCGCAAGAACTACTTCTACCCCGACCTGGCGAAGGACTACCAGATCAGCCAGTTCGATGAGCCCATCGCGGGTGTGGGCAGCGTCGACGTCGAGCTCGACGACGGCACCGTCTTCACCGTGCCGATCGAGCGCGCCCACATGGAGGAGGATGCCGGCAAGCTCACCCACATCGGCGGCTCGACCGGCCGCATCCAGGGCGCCGAGTATTCGCTGGTGGACTACAACCGTGCCGGAGTTCCTCTCGTCGAGATCGTGACCCAGATGATCGTCGGGGCCGAGGAGCGCGCTCCCGAGGTGGCCAAGGCCTACGTGGCCACCATCCGGGACATCGTGCGAGCCCTCGGCATCAGTGAAGCGCGGATGGAGCGCGGCAATCTCCGCTGCGACGCGAACGTGAGCCTGCGACGCCGCGCAGCACCGGGGGAGGAGACGCCCAAGCCCGGCACGCGCACCGAGACCAAGAACGTCAACTCGCTCCGCAGCGTCGAGCGCTCGGTCCGCTACGAGATCCAGCGCCAGGCGCAGATCCTGGCTGACGGCGGCACCATCACCCAGGAGACCCGCCACTGGCACGAGGACACCGGCCAGACCTCCGCCGGCCGCCCCAAGAGCGACGCCGACGACTACCGCTACTTCCCCGAACCCGATCTGCTGCCGATCATCCCCGACCCGGCCCTGATCGAACGCCTGCGAAGCCAGCTGCCCGAGGCCCCGGCAGTTCGGCGCAACCGCCTCAAGGCCGAATGGGGCTTCACCGACAACGAGTTCCAGGATGTCGCGAACTCCGGCCTCCTCGTCGAGATCGCCGACACCGTGGCGGCGGGCGCGACCCCGCAGGCGGCCCGCAAGTGGTGGACGGGCGAGATCGCCCGTCTCGCCAACGCGCAGGATGCAGACGCGGCATCCCTGATCACGGCCCAAGACGTCGCCGCCATCGACGCCCTGGTCAACGACGGCACGCTCACCGACCGCCTGGCCCGCCAGGTGATCGAGGGCGTGATCGCCGGCGAGGGCACCCCGCAGCAGGTCGTCGACGCCCGCGGCCTGAAGGTGGTGTCGGATGACGGCGCCCTCATCGCCGCGATCGACGCGGCCCTGGCGCAGCAGCCCGATGTGCTCGAGAAGATCCGGGACGGCAAGGTGCAGGCCGCCGGCGCCGTGATCGGCGCGGTCATGAAGGCGATGCAGGGGCAGGCCGACGCCGCTCGCGTGCGTGAACTCGTGCTCGAGCGGGCGACCGCGAGCTAGCGCGAACTAGTTCGCCGCGGCGGCGACCCCGCTCGCCCCCGTCCGGATCCGCACCTCGCGCTCCATCCGGGCCTCGTGCCGCGCCCGCCCCTTGATCGCCTCGGCCTCCCGCGTCTTGGGCGGAGCGTTCGTGACCAGCTGGTCGAGCATCCGGCGTGTGGCGAATGCGATCTCGTCGATGGCCTCTTCGAACGCGGCGGCATTGGCCCGCGAGGGATGCGTCGAGCCGCTCACTTTGCGGACGAACTGCAGCGCGGCCTCCCGCACCTCGTCATCGGTGGTGGCCGGTTCGAAATTGTGAAGGCAGCGGATGTTGCGGCACATGCCGCGAGAATACCGCGCGCCTCCGCGGGCCAGAATGGGGTGATGTTCGCCGTGCCGCTGCCCACCCCCGACGGCTCGAACGCCGAGCTCCGCCCCCTCGAGCCCCACCAGGCGGAGGAGTTCGCCGCCCACATGGACCGCGCGCGCGAGCACATCCGTCCCTGGGTCGGCCCCTCGTTCGTGACCGACACCCTCGACGGCGCCCGCGCCACGCTGCAGAAGTACGCCGACGGCACCGCGCGCGACGGCATCCGCATCTTCGGCATCTGGCTCGACGGGCTGCCCGACTCGACCGGCCCCACGCTCGTCGGCGGCGTGATGTTCGTGGAGTTCAGCGCCGCCGCCGGCACCTGCGAGATCGGCTGCTGGCTCGAGCCCGCCGTCGAGGGCCGCGGCCTGATCACCGCCGCCTGCCGGATGCTGCTCCACTACGCCTTCGAAGAACGCGGCCTGCACCGCGCCGAGTGGCATTGTCGCGCAGACAACGCCCGCAGCTCGGCCGTCGCTGCGCGACTCGGAATGACGCTCGAGGGTGTGCTGCGCGAGACCTGGAAGCTGGGCGACACGTTCTACGACAAGCAGGTGTGGAGCGTGCTGGCGGATTGATGCCGTGGCCGAATGATGCCTCGACCCTGCTGCCAGACTGTGCGCCATGTGGCAAGTCCGCGTCCGCCGAGGCTGGGCACGGTCGCTCGCGATCGGTGCAGCACTGCTGCTCGCCGCTGTCGGGCTCGTCGGCTGCACCTCGGGCCCGGTCGTCACCGCGAAGGACTTCTCCGCCTACCTCCCGGCGCACGTCACGGCGGCGTCAGGTGCCTCCAGCTACGACATCCACGTCTGGAGCAAACCGTATGCGGCGTGGAACGCGGCATCGTCGTGGAACGGTGAGCTTCGCTTCACGCCGCTCGACCCCGCGTCGACACCGGTGATCGACGCGCAACTGAAGTCGGGCGGCTCGCTCCCGTTCGGGCCCTTCGGCGTGCTCGACCTCGGCGATCAGGCGCAGGCCAAGGTGATCGCTGACTCGAAAGGTCGAGCGCTCGGCTACCACCTGGTCTCGCCGCAGCACTACGGGGTCGTGCTCGACCTCGACGGCGACGGGGTCGCCGACATCGTCGACGCCGTGACGTTCGCGCCGTTCCATCGGATCTACGCCGAGAACTCGACCGGGAAGAAATTCATCGCCGGTCTCGGCACCGCGACGTGCGCGGGCGCCGGACCGTCCGGCTGGGACCCGTCGGTGACGAGCCTCGCGAGCTGCCGCAGCAAGACCCCGAGCAAGACCCCGAAGGCCGCAGGGGATGCCGCGGCGAGCCGGTTCTCCCTCGCAGGTTCGGTGCTGCCGGCCGATGCCGGTCCGCTGGACATCCCCGACATCGCAACCGGCATCTACGACGCCTCGCAGTCCGCGCAGGGCCCGTCGGCCGCCGACGGATCGCAGCTCGCCGCCGACCTCGAGAACTACGGGGCCGGCGTGCTCGTCGGCGCGTACACCAACGATGCGCTCGGCGAGCAGCTCGGCAACACGGGGTCGACCGGCGCCGGCTGGATCGGCCAGGGGATTCAGGCGCACGGCGGCTCAGCGGGTGATGTCGCGCGGCAGTTCGGCCGCGGCTCCGACGACATCGTGACGCAGGCGACGGCCCTGCTCAATACCCTGACGCCGGGCGAGACACCCGACGGAACGCATGCGACCGACTGGGCGGCATCCGGTGGCTGCGACCTCGCCGCGGCCTGTCGGTCCGGCGGTTCACGGGGCGACCCGCACCTCACGACCTTCGGCGGCTTCGACTACGACGTGCAGCGGGAGGGCGAGTTCGTGCTCGCCTCGTGGCCGGATGCGGGGATCGCGGTGCAGGCGCGGTTCGCTCCGCTGCATACGTCGCGCACGGTCTCGTTCACCACGGCGGTCGCCGTCGTCTCGCCCGACGTCAAGATCGCGCTGAAAGCCACCCGCGGCGGGATCACGGTGACGGCCGATGGAGCGCCGGTGACGGCATCCACCACCTTCGGGTCGACCACGGTCGAGGTGCAGACCGGCGGGATCGTCATCACGGTCGGGTCGACGCTCGAGGTGCAGGCGGCCGGCGGCGACAGCGTCGAGACCATCGTGTCGACGACGGATGCCGCCTCGGCCCAGGGGCTGCTGTCGGCACCCGACGTGGCGACCGCGACGGGCGCGGGCTGGGTCGACCACTGGAAGCTGACGGATGTGGAATCGGCCCTGCCGTACGGTCCCGGTGAGACGACGGCAACCTACACGGATGCCACGTTCCCGCAGTCGTCGGTCTCGCTCGACGACCTCGATCCGGCCGCCTCGGCCGCCGCGCTGGCCGCCTGCCGCGACGCCGGGGTCGGAGCGGGCGAACTCGACGGCTGCGTCTTCGACGTCGCGGCCACCGGCGACTTCGACCAGGTCAGGTGGTGGGGCTCGCCGACCGACCCGGCCGCGGCGCCGCTGACCTTCACCCCCTACGAGAGCGACGCCGCCATCCCGGTGGTCGGATACGCCGACCGCGTGATCGACGGCGGCCCGAGCGGCGACCTGGATCACGTCGTCGGCCCGCCGGACACCGTCGACGTGCGGCTCGGCGACAGCACCGAGGTGTGCGGCGCCTTCGTCGACGTGCACCTCTCCACACCGCTCATCGACGGTCCGGGCCCTGACCTCGGTGTGCAGCTGCAGGTGCTCGGCGGCGAGTACTACCAGGTGTACCTGCCGAAGGGCAGCGGCTTCAAGAAGGCGTTCGACGGCTACTGGAACGAAGCCTTCGACCTGCGCGGCATCCTCGCCCCGGGCACGAGCGTCGACACGCTCCGCATCTGCACGCCTCCGCTGGGCGGAACGGGCACGGGCGCCGGCGGGCCGGACCTCGACGCGGTGCTGGTGCTCGGGGTGCGCTGACCGGCGACCCTCGGCGGTTGTCCCTGTCGTCGAATGGTGGCGCCGCGCCACACGATCTCGTGGCCGCGACATCCGCACCACCCCGCCCGCTACCATCACCAGATGCGCAGCACACCGGCGAGCATCCCGGAGGCAAGCCCGGAGGCGAAGCCGCGCGAGCGGGTGATGATCCTCTCCGCCGGCGTCGGGGCGGGCCACAACTCCGCCGCCGCCGCGCTGAAGCAGGCCTGCCTCGCGCGGTCCGACGTCGACGATGTGCTCGTGATCGACGTGCTGCAGCAGAGCAGCGTGCTCTACCGGGATCTGCTGGGCAAGGGGTACTTCGCGCTGGTCGACAATGTGCCGTGGCTGGTCGACTGGGGCTACGACTTCAGCGATCTGCCGTTCAAGCGGCGCGGACCGATCGATCCGTGGACGCGGGCCAACTCGATTCCGGCGATCAACGAGATCAAGCGGTTCAAGCCGACCGCGATCATCTGCACGCACTTCCTGCCCGCTCAATTGGTGGCCTCGCTCGTGCTGCGGGCCGCGACGGACGCGAAGACCGCGATCGTCACCACCGACTACGACTTTCAGGGGCTGTGGCTGGCGAGCGCGTTCCACGCCATCTTCGTGGCACGCGAGGAGGGGCGGGTGCAGCTCACCGCGCAGGGTGTTCCGGCCGACCGGGTGGCCGCCGTCGGCATCCCGATCGCGGCTCCGCCGGCGCAGGAGCCCACGACCGCATCCGCCAGGGATCGGGATGCCCCGCCGATGCTGCTGATCTCGGCCGGTGCCTCGGGCGGCGACTATGCCGCCGCGGTGGTGCGGCAGACCATGCACGTGCGCTCGCCGTTCCGGGCGACGGTGGTGTGCGGGCGCAATGTCGAGCTGCAGCGGCAGATCGAGCAGCTGGTGGCGCCGGCCGGCGATCGGTACCGGGTGCTCGGGTACACCACCGAGATGCCCCAACTGCTTCGCGAGGCCGATCTGTTCATCGGCAAACCGGGCGGGCTGTCGGCATCCGAATGCATGGCGGCTGGGTTGCCGATGGTGCTGGTGAACCCGATCCCGGGGCAGGAGGTGCGCAACGGCGACTACCTGATGGAGCAGGGCGCCGCTGTGCGGTGCAACACCCCCTCGACCATCGGCTGGAAGATCGACGAGGTGCTGCGCGAACCCGGCAGGCTGCAGCGGATGCAGGCGGCGGCCCAGCGACTCGGGCGCCCGATGGCGGCGGTCGACGTGCTGTCCGGGCTGCTCGACGGCCCGGCCCGCCCGCTCGTGATGACGCGCGGAGCGCAGAAGTCGATCCTCACGGCCAGTGCGCGGCGCCTGATCGCCAGCGATCTGACCGGCCCGAAGGCGCTGGTTCGACTGGTCGATCCGGCCACCGACAGCACGGTGGCGCTGCTGCGGGTGGAGGAGCTCGTCGACTTGCAGACCCGCCATCCCGAACGAAACGGGCACCTGGTGCTGCAGCGCGACGACGCGCTCGTGCCCCTGCGGTGGGAGGCGCGGCGCCTGCTCAGGAGCGTGCTGCGCGGCGATTCCGAACTGCCGGTGCGGGTGGAGTTGGTCTCTGCCCCGGCTGGCCCAGGGGGAGCGCGCCGCTCCAACTGAGGGGGCTGTGCTGGGCGGCGAGCAGCGCCCACTCGCCCGGCCGGGGCGACCACTCGCGGGTCGCGGGATCGCGCTGCAGGGTGGGGGTGGCATCCAACTCGATCTGGATGACGGTCTCGCCACCCGCCGGAACGGTCACCTTCTGAAACCCCAGCAGCTGGGCGACCGGCCGGTCGAGCGAGACGTCGGCGGCGTAGAGCTGGATGACGGTGGTTCCCTCGCGGTCGCTCGGGTTGCTGACGCGCACCTCAGCGTGGCCCCCCGCATCGCCGAAGCTGTGCCCGAGCAACTCGTGCTCGAGCGTCGTATACCCGAGTCCGAACCCGAACGGGAACGCCGGCGTGTGCCCCTCGGCGTCGAGCATCCGCTGACCCCAGCTGCCGTCGTAGACGACCTTCTTCGCGGTGCGATCGAACGGCGGCAGGTGGGCGGCATCGGTCGGGATGACGAACGGCAGCCGTCCGGTCGGCTCGGCCCGACCGGTCAGCACGTCGGCCAGCGCGCGACCGCCCTCCATGCCGGCGTACCAGGCGAGCACCAGCGCCGGCACGCGCTCTCGCCAGCCCTCGGTGAGGATCGCGCTGCCGCCGATCAGCACGACCACCGTGCGCGGGTTGGCGGCGCTCACCGCCTCGATCAGCTCGATGTCAGAGGCTCGCAGCGTGAGCGAGCTGCGGTCGCCCCCGCGCACGAAGCGCGACGCGAATCGCACCAGCCCGCTGAGCGGCGCGCTCAGCACGCCCGAGGTGAACGACCTGCCCAGCACCCCGAGCTCGACCGCCTCGGTGAGCACCGACTCGCCCTCGTCGTGCTGATCGAGTCCGACGACCACGACCGCCACCTCGGCCCGGGATGCCGCCCTCGCGGCCGCGCGGACGCTCCGCCCCGAGGCGGTGCTGATGCGCACTGCGGGAAGCGCCGCGCGCAGCCCGCGCAGCGGCGACACCGTCGACGGCGGACGCACCCGCGACGAACCGTGGTCGCCCAGGTTCTGCCGGTCGGCCAGCCGGCCCACGACCGCGATGCTGCGGAGGTCGGGGCTCAGCGGCAGCAGCGGGGCCGCATCCTTTTCGTCGTCACTCGCGACCGCCTCGTTCTTCAGCAGCACGATCGCCTCGGTTGCGACCCGCCGGGCGAGCGCCCGGTGCTCGGGGGACGAGACGACCTGCGGGCCGGGCTCGTCGGCATCCCGGTTCGCGTGGTGCAGCAGGGTGGTGCGCAGGATGCGGTGCGCCGCTCGCAGCACCGTCGCGCGATCCAGTCGGCCGGTTCGCAGCGCGTGCGGCAGCTCGCGGGCGCGCCGCAGCCGCAGCGGCATCTCGATCTCCATGCCGGCCTGCAGGCTGGCGACCGCGTCGTGGGTGCCGAACACCCAGTCGCTGGTGACGAACCCGCGGAAGCCCCACTCGTCGCGCAGCACGTCGGTGAGCAGGGGGGCGTTCACGTCCATGTACCGGCCGCGCACCTGGTTGTATGCGGTCATCAGGGAGTCGGCCCCGGCATCCACGATCGCCTTGAAATGCGGCAGGTACACCTCGTGCAGCGCGTGCTCGTCGACCGAGACGTCGACCTCGAAGCGCTCGTCTTCCATCGAGTTGAGCGCAAAATGCTTGACGCACGCCATCGCGTTCGCGCGCAGGCCACGGGTGATGGCCGTGCCCATGCGAGCGGTCAGCACCGGGTCTTCGCCATAGCATTCCTGCGCGCGACCCCAAGCCGGATGCCGCAGCAGATTGACGCACACCGACGCCGAATAGTTCGCACCCCGAGCCCGCGTCTCGAGCCCGATCGCCCGGCCGACCTGCTGCTCGAGCTCGGGATTCCAGGTGGCCGCCCGCGCCATCGTCACGGGGAACGCCGTGGACTTTCCGATCACCACCCCGCGCGCCCCATCACTGAACCGGATGCCCGGAATCCCCAGGCGCTTGACCGCACCCGCGACGAACGGTCGGCTGATCAGCAGGTACGGGATGAACGGCAGCACCCACGGACGGGAGTCGCCGTCGAGCAGTCCGAGCAGTTCGTGGTCGCTCAGCTCGGCGATCAGGGCGTCGGCAGCGGCGTCGGGGTCGAGGTCGCCGGCGCGGATGGAGCGCACGGCGTCGTCGTACGCGGTGGACGGATGCTGCATGAAGGGAATTCTGTCTCACGGGGTCGGCGAGCGCGTCATCGTTGATCGCAGTTGTCGTGCAAGAGGTCGGCTAGTGGTCGACCGGGTCGCCGAAGGTCGGGACCAGATTGCCGCAAAATGCCGGACGTTGCTTGCTAGTTTCGCCTTGGACGGATCGACCCGATGGCCGGAGAGGGTGGAGCATCGATGGAGTATGACCAGCTACAAGTAGAGCGACGTGAACTTGACGGCATTGTGATGACCGATCATCCTGGCTGGGTTGAAGCCGAGCCGGCGCGATTCGACAGAGTAGTTAGTAATGCAAGTGGTCTCAGTGGTCGACTTGTTGCGTCAGCCGGATCGACGTGGATTGAGCCGGTGCACGAAAGCAACGTCGTATCTAGAAGTTATGCCCCTGTTGCGATCACGATTTCCATCACCTCGGAATTCAACGAGCGGCTGCTTCGCTACCGTGTTGCGAGGTGGCGAAACCCGAGTCTGTGGGACGCGATTGCGCTCTCCATAGTCCGCCAAGTTATCCGGGCCAGTCACGCGCGGAAGCTCTATCGTGCGGGCGCAACCGCATGGGGAGAGGAGATCCTGCCGCAGCGGTGCACGTTCCCAACACCGGAGAAGATCCTCGACCTGGACGACGAAGATTTCCGATCGATCGGTCTTGCCTTCCAGATGCCTAAGCTCCGTCGAGCCGCCGCTGCGTTTATCGCCGAGCACGAAGAATGGGAGTCGCTTCCCGCGCCGATGTTGTACGACGCCTTGATCAAGGTGCCGGGGATAGGGCCTTGGAGTGCGAGCGTCGCGGTGGTCGACTACACCAACGACTTTTCGTTCTACCCTTTTGATGACCTTGCCGTGCGTGCGTGCGCTCGCAAGCTGTGGCCCGAACTCAACTTTTCAAAGTCGCAGGCCATCTTCCGCGATGAGTGGCTAGCTGCGTGCGATGATCAGGTCGCGACGCTCACGGCATTGACGCTCGCGATCGGGGCCCATCTTGATTCCCAACAATTGGTCGGTGATAGCCGGAGCTGATCTCAATAAACCCCTCGATGCGCTATTCATCAACGCACCGCTACGCGATTACGCGCTTCGACCTAGGGTGAACGACTTCACTCTGCCAGTCCTCGGCATGGCGTACATCGCGACCTATGCCAAGGCGCACGGATTCAACGTCGGGGTACTAGATGCCGAAGCTCACGGTTTGGGGCCGGCCCAAGCAGCGTCGCTTGCGAATGAAGTTCGTCCGAGGTGGGTCGGGCTAAACCTGCTCGCCCCCACGTATGAAATGTCGGCGACCATCGCCGAAGCGCTTGACTCAGAAATACTCGTGATGCTCGGCGGACATCAAGCGAAGGCGATGCCTACCCAAATCTTGCGAGATCCGAGAATGAAGGGTTGCGTCGCCCTAGTGATGGGGGAAGCAGAGACTCGCGTACTCGAGCTTCTCCGGGATCAAGACGCCCGTCGTGATCTGCCCCTTGTGATGTGGCTTGATCGTCTTACCGAGATGCCAGCGGTCGGGCGCGGTTCGCCGACATACCTGGTGCCTGACATCAACAGGTTGCCTTTTGTAGATCGATCGTTTCTTGCGCAAGACCCGTATCAGGCTGGCGATCGCCTCGAGGCCAACATGGTCGGTGCGCGAGGCTGCCCGTATAACTGTTCATTCTGCGGGGCGGCCGTGTCCGCAAACAAGGACATAGAGATTCGCACACGGACCCCCGCCAACATTGTTCAAGAGATGGAGGAGCTACGCTCAGCGGGTGTCACCGCTTTCCGGTTCGTCGATGACCTTTTCCTAGGTGCTCGCCGAGTCATCGGCGAGATGATGGACGGCTTTGCCATCGCAAATGTTGGGTCTTGGGCAAAATGGGACGCGACGGGCCGAATAAATGTGCTGGACCGGCTTGATGACGCTGCTCTAGCGCGACTCGCGACGAATGGTCTTCGCGAGGTCGCACTGGGAATCGAGTCCGGTAGTGAGCGCATTCTTGACCTGACAGACAAGAGAATCACGCCCGACATGGCAGTCCGCGTTGTTTCTCGACTCCTCGATTCGGGTGTTAACGTCAAGGGATATTTTATCCTTGGGTTTCCGAGTGAGACGGAGGCTGAGATCGATTTGACCGTTGCACTGATCGAGAAACTTTGGGAGGTCGGTGACAGACGCTTGGGATCGTTCCGCGCGTCTGTCTTCGAGTATCGCCCCTATCCGGGCACGCCGGATTGGGATCGGCTAATGGCTACGGGCAAGTACTCCGAGGCGGACCTTCTCAATTACAGTGCGGTGGACCTCACCGCCGCCGGCGTTGATGAAGCGATGCGGGAACGCGACGAGTTCAATTTCTCGATCAACTTGCAACTCTCCGTCGCCTCGATTGCTTACATTCGGGATCGCCTCGTCCATCTCTCGCGTATCCAGTACAAGCGAAAAGCCGCGTTGTGACAGCGAGGGCGGGCCGTGCTCCGCCCGTCGCCAATCAGCGCATTTGACCTGTCAAGTGGCCGCGAAGCGCTCCAGCACGAGCTCGGCTGTCAGCGTCGGGTCGTTCTCGACGTCGTCGAGCCAGAACTGATTCCAGCCCCGTCCTTTCAGGACAATGAAGGCGTCGCGGTAATACGCCAGCTCTCGTTCGGGGCCTCCCAACTTCTCCAAGCGAGATACCGTTCCTCGTGAATCCAGGCGTGCTCGCAGCGTCGATGGAGGCGGGGCGACATAAACGACAAGAGTCGGAATCGGGACCCCCGAGTTCATCGCGAGGATCTCGTCGATCGATATTCCGTCGACACGTTGGAGGACGAGGGATGACGGTAGGTACCGGTCGCAGACCACGTCACGGCCCCCTTCCAGCGCAGGAATGATCGTTTGGCTCGCATGGAGTAGCCGATCCGCAGCGACAGCGAGGGCCAGGGCTCGACCCGGCGAGCTTGGTTCGAGCGCGCGAACGGCCTTTCCAAATGGGGTTTCGGTTGGCTCGCTCGTCCGCTCGACATGTCGGCCTCGTGACCTCAATAGGTTAGTCACCGATCCCGCGATCGTTGACTTCCCCGCAGCACTCGGTCCTTCGACGACGAGGAAACTGCCCGGTGTGTTCATGCGGTCACGTCACCGTAAAGGGCCGCATCGATTCGGCAGGCGGCTCTACGCAGCGCGTCCGCGACTCTTGAGCTGCTCGCGTAATGGCGGTCAAAGCAGGCGTGCAGGAGGGGCCAAAGGTCGTCGACGATCAGGCGGATGCTGTCGTCATCGAGGGAACCAATCGCCTGAAGGAAATATTGGCTGTCGAGTGGGTCGTCAAGTGCGACCTCGGGCACCTCGCCCGCCGCCAACCGATCGAAGTGGGCGCGGCGCGCGACGCTTGATGCATGCTGCGTCAGGGTCGAAGGTGGCGAACCCTGCATGGAATTCCTCGTACGGATTCGCTCGAGCAACCTCTTCTTGGACACTGACCGAGTCGTCACTCCTTCGATCGTCTCGAGTAGTTGCTCATTGGTGAGGCCTGCGGCAATGCGGTAGTAGTGGACCGGCAGGAAGGCAGTGGTACCCGTTGCGATCTGTCGGACATATTGCTCCCCGTTTCCCACCGATGCGCGGGTAAGAAAATCGCTGAGCACAATGTCAGGAGAGAGAGCCTCGCGAACCACTTCTTGTGTACCAACGGCGAGAGTCGAAACGGGAATTACGTCTCCGACGACGCGCAGAGTTGGCGCCCCATGAACTTCTTCGAACTCGCCCTTCTTGATAAACGACAGCTTGCTAACGAGTTCCTCGTCCATGAGGACCGTCTGACCGGTCGGGCCATGGATCGAACTGGCTCCGAAGTCAAGCACCGCGGCGTTGCTGGCTCCGGCCCTGATGAGCGCCTCCACGTGTCGCATCATGGCCCGCTGCTCGCGCAGTTTTGCGTCATCAAGAATCTGTCGAAGTTCGGGAAACTTAATTCGTTCAGTGCGCGAGTGGTAACGATAAAGGATGTCGCCTTCTCGGATCCCGGCATTGTTTTCATTGACATTCTTGCGAGCGATTACGGGTTTGTGCTCGGCTTCGTGGGTGTAGATCACGCCTATCGCTCGACCAGGTCGAAGCTCGTAGAGGGTCGCTTCCCAGTGCATCTCCGGCGAGAAGATGTCATTGAGATTTTGCGTGAACTTGGCCTGATCAAGGCTGTCGAATCTGGCTATCGAAGCCGCGCTGAGACCGGTGACGGTGCGCGGATTGTCGGTCACGCCGAAGATCAGGTACCCGCCGCGAGCGTTAGCGAAGGCTGCCATGGTTCGCGCGAATGCACCGATGGATCCGAACGTGAAGTTTTCCTTGAACTCTTTAGTAGTGCCTTCTCGCGTCTGAAGGCGACCGGGACCTGCTCCCTCGTCGAGATGCACTAGATCCGCGAGCTCGTCCTGGCCGAACGGATCAAGATCCCGCATGAACGACGTCCTTTTGCCGTCAGCCAGATCCGAGTCGCCCAAGAAAAGCAGGCTGCTCCAGCGTCTCGCAGGCTGCCGTGCGAATGAGACGCGTCTTTCGAGTCAGTGGGATTGCCTAGCAATTGTTGCTGGTTTCATGACTTGCCGCAAGGCGGTCGTCGGGCGTGGGCAACTCTGCACGCTTGGTCGAAAGGAAGTACACGCGAGGTCATACGGGAGCTTTGAGCAGGATGTCATCACCTTCAACACTCGGACGCTCGTGATAGCCATCAACCGGAGATCGAACGGTGCACAATCAACTCGGGCTTCGCCCAACCGCACGATGAAGTCTCTCGGGCTCGAGACACGTTCAAGTCAATTGCCGGCTACCCTCCGGTTCGCACATCAGCCCGGGCGGCTTCGCCGTGAGATATCGCGGAGTTGAAGCATCCTGAGGTCCGTCGACGACATTGCGAATCACGTCCCTCAGGTCCACGGCGTGATGGGCGACCAAGTGTTGGAGCGATGCGATTAACCAGCCGCCGCCACGCCCTTCCTTGCGCGCGGCTTCCTCGGCTTTGCAACACCTTTCCTGTCGGGGGCAGAGTCGAGCACAAAGGCGAGGTGGACGCCTACGGCCATGGCCTTGAAAGTCCGGGCGGTTCTGTTGAGGCTAATTCTGGAGAAAAGAGGAAGGTTCTCGATTCCTCCACTAGCAGGCTTGTGCGTCACAATCACGTACTCGACTTCGGATTTGCCAGCGTCGATAAGCGATTGAATCCGTGTCGCGACCCCTCCGGTGGCCGCTTTAGCCGTGATGAGTCGAGCGAGTTTGTCTCGCGCGTCATCATTGGTTCGAAGTAGCTCCATCGCGTTAGCGCCTTGATTGAACAGATGGCTGAGGTCGGCAGACGCTGTGGACATCTTGACGTGGGCGAACACGGCGACGGCTCCGGCTTCAAATAGCACGTCACATGGCTCGAGCTGAGTTTGACCCTGGGGCGAGAAGTTGGTTCGGTCCAAACAGATTCCATTCGTCGTAGACAATGCGGCAGCTTGGTTGTAGTCCTTTTCCTCGTGAGCAGTGCAGGGAGGCATGACGCTTGTGCGCAAGAGCGGCGCCAACGCGTTGTTGATTCGGGTTACATAGTCGCTTTCGAACCTGTACCAGTTGCCTTCCATCAAATGGTAGATCGCCGTCTCTCCGGGAAGAGAGGCGTCGTAGACCAGACATTTGTAGATCGGGTATATGCCGCGCCGCTGGTCATCCTCGGTCAGCAGTTCGAGTTTTTGGCGACTGAGATCGTCGCGCGTCAATCCGGTTACGGCAACTCCACGGGAGTTGAGATGTTCGTAGTACAGGCTCAAGTAGACGTCTGAATAGAGAAGGCTCGTCCCTTCGCCTAAAAACCTCGCAACGAAGGTGTCGTTGAAATCAAGCAACTCCGGAACTGTGAGAAGCGGATCGGTTGATTTCGACCTCAGCGACGCAAGAAGGAGGTCGTCGAGCTGATCAATGACCACGGGGTCCCGAACCGGGGAGATGTTCTGCACATCGGGGAAAGACTTCTTGTAGTCGTCGCGGTTGTAGAGGTCGAGCAAGCGGCCGCAAAGGGCGGGAATGTCTTGGGCTCGAGTCGGGCTGGTAAACCTGACGTTGCTCGAGCCCGTGACGTTTCTAAGCAGATCGGAGAACTCAGGCTTGACTGCCCCGGTCAAGCTGCGCAGCACCTTTGAGTCACCCTCGAAGTCGAAATAGGTGAGATCCGAGCCCACCGCGACTTGCGTGCGCTGGCGACGGGCTGCTCCGGGCTCGGATACGTCCGTGTTCTTCAGCTTGTCCGGATCGACGCAGTTCAGAGTTACCCGAAGGCCAAAGTCGTACTCGTAGCTTTCGTTCTCCAGGTTGTGCGCAGTGTTCCCGAAACAGATCGCGAAGGTGCGCTTGCCGGCGGTGACAAACAGCAGAGCGCCCTTGGTGGACTGTGTGAGCGGATCGGCCACTCCAAAGTACAGACGCCACCACGGTTCACGTGGCGCACCATCAAGAACATGAAGCACCGAACCCTTTGGAATATCGGAAGCCTTAACAGGGGGACTAAGCCGACTCTCTCCTGACAGCGCGTTGGTCGCATCGTACGCGGCCTTAAGTAGGTAAACGGAAAACGGCCTGGTCTTCGTCGGGTCCGGCATTCAGCAATGGTTCACCCCACAGGGGGCTTTTACCAAGGGGACACCCACAAATAGTGGGGTACGGTCCACGCGCCAGCTCCCCCATCACGGGGTCCTTCAAGAACACCCGAACACGTCCTCGCCAGCCTTCTCGCGCACGACCAGGTCGTAGACCCGCGACGCCCCACCTACGAGATCCAGCGGCGCGTGGAAGCCCTCCCCGGCTGACCGCACCTTCGTCGGGCGTGGGCGCTCGTCGGTGATCCACCAGGTGTCGACTCAGGTCTTCGGGATGCCGTTGGTATCGAACATCTCGCGGGCGCTGGTGCGGGTGAGCATGTTGACGGCGGCCTTGGCCCGTTGGTGTGCTGTAGCCGCGGCCGAAGACGCCCACCCATCGACGAGACGTTCACGGCTAGAGAACCTCCACCACCTTGTCCGATCGCCTCACCCTCGTTCGTAGCACCAGTGAGACGAAGGGAACTCATCATGAAACTCACTGTCAGCCTGCAGATCACCCTCGATGGCGTCGCCCAAGCGAATGGCGGCAACAACGAGGAGATGGATCCCGGATTCACACGCGGCGGTTGGGCGATTCGGGTGGGCGACCCGGAGACCGCTCAGTACATCCTCGACGGGTGGCGGCAATCGGATGCCTTCCTGATGGGCCGCAAGACGTTCGGGTTGTTCCAGAGCTACTGGGGCGCTCGCAGCGACGACGACGGATTCGGCGAGGCGATCAGCTCGAAGCCGAAGTATGTGGTGTCCACCACGCTGACCGATCCCGAGTGGGAGGGCACGACCGTCATCTCCGGGGACGTCGCGGCGCGGGTGCGCGAGCTCAAGGCGCAGCCCGGCGGCGAACTGCTCGTGGTCGGCAGCACCGCCCTCGCGCGGTGGCTGCTCGAGAACGAGCTGGTCGACGAGCTCAACCTCATCCAGTTCCCGGTGATCATCGGCGAGGGGGAGCGGGTGTTCCCGGCGCAGGGCCGCGACATCGGGCTGGAGCTGCTCGACACTCGCGTGTTCGGCTCGGGCGTGGTGGGGCTCACCTATCGGGTCATCACCCCCGCAGCGATGTGATCACCAGCTCGAGCAGCCGGTCGGCCTGCTTGAGCCCCGCATCCCCGGGGGGAACGCGCCACAGTCCGCTCAGCAGCAACAGCACATCCGAGGGATCGAACCCGGGCTGGATCTCGCCGCGTGCGGCCGCGGCATCCAGCAATTGTCTGATCGCCGAGGTGACCGGCGCATAGCTCTCGTCGATGATGGCCTGAGCCGCGGGGGAGGAGAGGGCGTCGCCGAGCCCGTGCTTGGTGCGCACCAGGGCCGCGAGCCGGCGGGCCCACTCGCGGAAGGCATCCAGCGGGTCAAGCCGATCCAGGGAGCGCGCCACATCGTCGGACAGCGACGCGACCTCGTGGTGGTACACGTTGAGCAGCAGCTCTTCGCGGGTGGGGAAGTGCCGGTAGAGGGTGCCGGCGCCGACTCCGGCGCGCTTGGCGATGACGTTCATCGAGGCATCCGGGTCGGCCGCGAAGGCGTCGGCCGCGATCTCGAGGATGCGCGTGCGATTGCGCTGGGCGTCGGCACGCAGCTCGGCCATGAGGCTCCTTGCTAAACGGAGAGTTGTCCGTTACCGTCAAGAGGTAAGCGGAGAGCTCTCCGCAACATCCATTCAAGGAGATCTCATGCCGAATCGCAAGCGCGTTCTGATCACCGGCGGGTCCGGGTACATCGGCGGATGGTGCGCCCTGGCCGCCCTCGACGCGGGCTACGACGTGCGCGCGACCGTGCGCGACCTGGCCAAGGGCGACACCCTGCGCCACCTGCTGCACACCAACACCCCCACCCCCTTCGACGACGACCGCCTCGAGGTGGTCAGAGCCGACCTGCAGAGCGACGACGGCTGGGCCGATGCGGTCGCGGATGCCGACTACGTGCTCCACGTCGCCTCGCCCACCCTGCGCACCGCGCCCGACAGCGAGCAGGCGATGATCGCGGCCGCTCGTGATGGCGTGCTTCGCGTGCTGCGCGCATCCCGCGACGCCGGCGTCACGCGCGTCGTGCTGACAAGCGCATCGGGCGCGATCGTCTACGGCCACGCGCGCCGCTCGGCGCCGCCCTTCACCGAGGAGGACTGGACGGATGTCACCTCACCCGCCGTCGCCCCGTACCAGCGATCGAAGACGCTGGCCGAGCGGGCGGCGTGGGAGTTCATGGCATCCGAGGGGGGAGCGCTCGAGCTGTCGGTCATCAACCCGACCGCCGTCATCGGGCCGCTCCTGGGCAACGATGACCCGCCATCGCTGCGCATCATCCGAGGGATGCTGACCGGTGCCCTGCCCATCTGCCCACCGTTCGGCACCGGCTGGGTCGACGTGCGCGACGTGGCCGAGCTGCACCTGCGCGCGATGACGGATGCGGCGGCCGCCGGCGAGCGCTTCCTGGCGATCTCGGGCCGCAGCCTGTGCATCGTGGAGGTGGCGCGCATCCTGCGCGAGCGTCTCGGCGACCGCGCCGGTCAAGTGCCCACGCGCGAACTGCCGGTGTTCGCCGCGCGCCTGCTCGGCGTCGTGAACCCGCAGCTGCGATCGTTGCGCCCTCAACTTGGCCTCGACTTTCCGGCGACGAGCGAGAAGGCGGAGCGGATGCTCGGATGGCGCTCCCGTCCGATCGCGGACAGCATCGCCGAGACCGCCGAGAGCCTGCTGGCGCACGGGATCGGCGGCACGACCCTCAGCGCGCCCGGAGCCCGTTGAGCATCACCGTGATGAACTCGTCGGTCTCGGCGCGCCAATCCGGGCGGTCGTAGGCCGCGCCGAGCGAGTGCAGCGCCATCATCACGGCACCGGGGCGCACGTCGCTGCGGATGCTTCCCTCGCGCGCTGCCGCGGTGACCAGCTCGGCGACGGCCCGCTCGAGCGGTTCACTGCTCGCCGCGCGAACATCGGATGAGCCGGCCGTCATCATCGCGGCAAGCGTGCGCGCGAGTCCCTCGTGGCTGCGCATGTGGTCGACCATGTCGCGGACGAAGATGTCCAGCGCCTCACCCGCCGGCAGGGTGTCACGCAGTTCGCCGGCGCGCGCGGCCAGGGTGGCGATCTCGTTCTCGTACACCGCCGCGGCCAGCGCCTCGCGGGTGGGGAAGTGGCGGTACAGGGTGCCGGTTCCGACTCCAGCGCGCCCCGCGAAGTCATCGAACCGCAGGTCGAAGAACTCGCCGGCGTCGAAGACGGCCCGCGCGGCATCCACGATCGCTGCCCGATTGCGCACGGCGTCAGCGCGCGGCTGTTTCTCGCTGGCCATTCGCACCTCGGGTTGACAAGTGGAGATGATCTCCATATTTTAGCAAGTGGAGATGATCTCCACATCGTCAACCTACCCGATCGAGGAGTCTCGTGAAGATCCTGATGTTCGGTCGCGGCGTGATCGCCGGCATCTACGGCTGGGCCTTGGAGCGAGCCGGTCATGACGTGGAGTTCTACGTGCGACCCGGGAGAGCCCGGGAGTACGGCGGCTCGATCGAGCTCGATCTCATCGATGCGCGGCGCAATCCGCTCAGCCGGCCGGTCCGCCAGGCGTGGCCTGTTCGCCTCCGCGAGTCGCTCGACGACGGCAGGGAGTACGACCTGGTCGTGGTGAGCGTGTCCCACCACCGGCTTGCCGAAGCGATGGCCTTCCTGCGTCCACGGATCGGCGCGACCACCGTGCTCGTGCTCGGCAATCTCTGGGCCGAACCGTCGGATGCCATCGCCGGCCTGCCCGAGGAGCAGGTGGTGTGGGGGTTCCCGGGAGCCGGTGGCGGCTTTCGCGACGACGGCACTCTCTTCGGAGCGCTCCTGCCGTTCGTCGTGCTCGGACCGCCGGACCCTCAGGCGCCCGAGCGGCAGCAGGCGGTGGCAGCCCTCTTCCGCGGCGCGAACATCCGGGTGCGGCAAGAGCCCGACATCCGCGGCTGGTTGTGGATCCACTTCATCGCCGACGTCGGCATGCACGCACAGGGAGCGCGGCTGGGTTCGCTCTCGAAGCTGATCGGAGATTCCAGCGGCCTGCGGCAGGCTCTGCTCACGACCCGCGAGTTGCTCGCTCTGCTCCAGGCACGCGGGGTGGATCTCGATCGTCACCGGCCATCAACCCGCCTCTATCGGATGCCCACCCGAATCGCGGCGGTCGCCATGTCGGCGGTCATGTCGATCCCACTCGCTCGACGCAGCTTGGAGGCGCACACCGACGGCCGCGCCGCGGAGCCCACCGCGGTCATTCGAGACACGCTCGACGAGGCGCGCCGATGGGGCATCCGGGTGCCCCGCACCGAGGCCGCGGCCCAACTGCTCGGTTAGAAGACAGCGGCCACTTCCTGCTCGTCTCCACGGCGGCGCTGGGCAGCGAGAGCTAGGAGAAGCGGAAGCTGCTCGCGGTAATCGGCGCGCAGACGCTGTCGTAGTTGTTGGCATCCCGGATGCTGAGCCTCAGTGTCTGAAGCGACCGACGTTGCGCGGCGTCCCGTGCGACGTCAGATGCAGGGCGTGGCATTGGCCGCAGGGATAGAAATCGACTGGCAGCTGCGCACCCGGCTTGGCGGACTTTCGGATCGCGCGAAGGGCCAGGTAGGCAGCGATGCGCGAGTAGTAGGAGTTCTTCTGGCAGATCGACATGCGTCCGCCTCCTCTCGATTGATGAGAAAAGAAACGGTGCGCGCCGGCTTATCTACCGGTATCGGCACCAGGCCCTCCGTCTTATGACGAGATCCTGGAGCGCAGTGATCTGCATGTGCTCACGATCAACATAGGAGATTCTGGCCGACTGAGGCAAGGATGCCTGCATCTCGGCTGCGGTTTTCTCCCGACTTCCGGCGCTTCGCCGATTTGGCGGAGCTACTCCTCCACCTCGGTGATGATGACCGCTTCTTCGTCCTGAGACGACAGAGCCGCCGACGGCAGATCGCTGCGGATGTCGGCCTCGACCTCCACCTCATCAGGTTCACGCAAGCGCGGCGGAGCAGCCGACCAGTCCTTGAGGTGCTGACCGATCAGGTCGTATGAGTTGAGGATGGCGTCCATTACGGAGTCGATGAACCCCGCTCGCCCTGCGAGGCGGTTCGATCCCAACTTGCCCAGATACGCCACCGTGAAGGACTTGAGCTCCTTTCCAGAGTCGGCCACGAGGACGCCAGGGTTCTCGCGAACTGTGCGCAGCAGCTCGGCCTTTCCTCCCCGCTGGTGAAGCGCGAAGGACTCGACTCGAAGTGCGTCGGGCGCGTCCTTGAGTTGACGGAGAAGCCAGCTGACCCGCGTTGTCGGCTTCCCTTCCCGGGGAGCCGCGATCTCGAAGGCGCCTGTCACGCGCCCGCCCCGCAAGTCGGCGGTGAGGGTCAACGACGACACCGTGTTCGGAATCCGGATCTCTCCGCGAAGCACGCCTTCGCTGACAAGCATGTCGGTCAGGGCGACGCTACGAAGTGCGGGGTTCGCCAACTCGGCTCGCGTGAGCACCTGGGTGACTTCCGCCCCGAGACGCTGGCCGAGCTTGAGGGAGCAGAAACGCAGTAGGGCGTCGAAACGTGACGCGACCTGGGCGGCGTCTTTGTCGGCACGGCGAAGCGTTCCGGTTCCGACGGCTTCTCGCACGGTCACCCAACTCGCGCCCATGTCGCTGAACTCGACGGCGCCCGACTTCGGGTGTTCCAGATACCGGATCAGCTCGCCCAGAATCCAGGCCTGGTCAGGGTCCGCGACGCCCCTGAAGTCCTTCTGCATGACCGCCATCGCGAGCACCTCGGTCCAGGAGAGGTGATGCAGTGACACGGTCTTGAGTTTTCGACCGTCCACCGTGGTTGGATGCATCCCAGTCGCCGGCGGGATCTCATTCGAGATCGTGATCAACGCGTCGAAGTGGTGCTCGCGCGCCACGTCGAGGTAGTTCTCGAGCTGCTCGCGCTGAAGCTCGTTGGCGCCCGTCTTCACTTCGACAAGCGCCGTCCACACCTTCTTGCCCCACTTCACGCGGATCAGGCCGTCGGGAAAGACTTTCTTCGCGCCGAGAAGAAAGGGGACCTCGATGTATGTCTCGATGGCTCCCGCCGGAGCCCCGAAGGGCATCGTAATCGCGCGGCCATATTCGCGGACCGAACCCATCACCGCCAGAAGCGCGGAGGTGGCGCGACGCTCCTGTTCCTCCGCCCCGTTGATACCTGATGTCGGGATCAGTCGGGCCACGTTCCATGGCTTCTCTTCGGTCATGACGACTCCCGTGTCGATGAGGTTGCTCGCACGTTAGCGGTACGCATGCGTGGAGCGGCTCATTTCAGCAATCAAAATGTCGACATCGTCAGCGGCGTGATGTTCGTCGAGTTCAGCGCCGCCGCCGGCACCTGCGAGATCGGCTGCTGGCTCGCGCCGTCGGCCGAGGGCCACGGCCTGATCACCGCGGCATGCCGGATGCTGCTCACCTACGCCTTCACCGAACGCGGCCTGCACTGCGCCGTGGGGCGGTGTCGCGCAGACAGCGTCCTCAGATCGGCGGTCGCCGAGCGCCTCGGGATGAACCGTGAGGGCGTAGCAGGGGAGGCGTGATTGAGCGGCGGGGTGTTCCACGACAAGCAGGTCTGGAGGAAGACGGACTGAACTCACAAGTCTTGAACTCCCTGCTCAGTTCTTGGGTCGACGCCAGTCGGGCTAGAGTTTCGCTCGACATGAGAGGGTGGCTGAGAGCATGACATCTCATGACCTTTCGATTGTGGCGGTGACTCGGTACGCCGACTCATGCCCTCCTGAGCTACATCCAGACTGCCCATTCGCTGTTTCCGCGGACGGCCGACGAACTTGCGACCGCGAGTGTCGAACTGTGATTACCAACCTCATTCGGCCGTCAATAAAGACGCGACGAGTGGAATTTGATGCTGGACAGCAACTGATTTCGGATCGGACGTTGTCCGAGGAACCATCTAGGCAGTGGAGCACCAGTTCGCTCTTCTCTGTGCTCGATCAAGTGGCTCGGACCCGCGCGCTATTGCCTTCGGGCGAGTTGCACTTGCTACGCGCCATTCACGGCACATCTGCATTGGCGATGGCTGGCGAGAGGGGGCTGGATCCCAGCCAACTGATGCGCCTCGCCTTCGGCCGTCAGATTCGGCTGGCTCTGGATGTGGCGCTCGCAAGTTTGGACGTTGCGAGCATTGATACCTCAGGCCCGATGGCGACGTGGATGGAGTATCGACGTGAGATTGTCGGACATGCGAACACCGGACTTGAGCTGTCCGAGGCATTCCGCTCAAAAGTGAGACATTGGGTCAATCAAGCGGACCCAGTTGATGTCTTTTGTTGGGAACCACCAGTGCGCGAACTCTGGGACTCCTTCTCAGTTCCAAGCTCGGCCAAGGACCCTGTCGAGCCGGAGTTCAGGTGGGCCGTTGAGCGCCTAGTGGTTACTTACTTGCAGGAATGGACCGACGACTCCTTGAGGATTGAGTACTTGCACGCCGCGGAGGGATGGCGTCCTGAAGTCGTACCTGTCGAACTCACATATGAGCGCAGGGTTCAACGTGAGCCAGTTAATACGGAGCTTGCCCGCCGCCGGGTACACGGGCAGGCCCTGGACGTCGAGGCGATTAGTGCATTGGTCGAACGCGCGATAGAAGCAATCGGCGAAGGCAGCCGTGGAGTCGCGGCATCCGTATTTCAGGCTGCGCGAACTATGGATCCTTCCGACCAGCTTCTTGCCAACAACCTGGCTTTTTGTTACATCCCTGACGAGCCAGACCGTGCCCTGGCGCTCTTGGAGGAGGCGCGAACGCTCGACTCGCCGAAGATCATTGTCGAGGCCAACGTCGCCGTTATCCACTTGATGCGAGCCGAATACGAAACGTGTCTTGAAGTGTGCCAAGCAGCTCGATCGATTGGATTGGTCACTGGAAGCCTGGGTTTCATGTGGGCGTTGCCTGATCCCCGAACGGCGGTACTCGTGAAAGTCCAGTCAGGCGCCTATCTATGTGAGGTCGCGATCCAAGCAGCTGAGGCCCTTGCCAATACATCGGCCGCCGCAGAGTGGAGTTCGCTACTGTCTGCCCTCCGAACGACCTAAGGGTTGAGGGCCTTGCGAAGGTCCTTCATCAGCAAGAACAGATGTAGCGGATCGGTAGGAGACGGTTCAAACTCGCCATGTCGCATGTAGAAATCGAGTGCCGTCTGATTCTTCGCGTGAATCAGTAGGGCGCGAATCCCGATCTCCTCGGCCGCCGCCTCAACTCTGCGCAGCGCATCGGCAAGGATGGCGCGCCCCAAGCCATCTCCCTGGTCCTGGCGGTCAACAGCCAGCCGGGCAAGCACAATGACAGGAACCGGGTATTTTCCGATTCCTTTGACGACACGAGGTGGCGCGAAAGTCTGCTCGACCCCGCCTGTGGCGAGGGCGTAGTAGCCAGCGACTCGCTGTCCAGCTTTGCTCACGAAGACGGTTGACATACCTGAGCGCTGACTTATTAGTGCGTACCGTTCCAGCCATTCGTCGAGCTCAGGCTCGCCACAATCGAACTTGCCGCAATCGTCTTCGGCCCGTAGCTTCTCGGGTCGCGTGTACCTCTCAGTCAACAAAAAAAGAGTCGTCGCGGACTGTGTCGCTCAAACGCGGCTTGTAGACCGCTGGCCTTTCGAGCGCGGCTTCGAATGCTTCCCACGATTCTGGGCTAAGCCGAAACCAACGTCGATCAGCAAGCACGTGCTGCGCTGCTATTGAAGCGCTACTGAGTACAAAATCAGTAAGCGTCGTATCGTTCTCCTCCGCCGCTTGCTTCAAAAGGGCGGCCTGAGCGCTTGGAACGCGAAGGCTGATTCGAGCGTCTCGGCTAGAGGACTCGACAACTTGGCTGTCGTTCTCATCGATCTGCATGGCATTTCCTCCCGTATGTACAATGTACACACAACAAGTACTATACTCAAGACATGGTCATAGCGCTGGCCGGATCTTTACTATCTCCGGAAAGCGAACAACGCTTCGGCACCCGCTGAAGAGGCCTGGGCTCGCGGCAACGAACCCAGGCCACGGAACCCCCAAGGGCCCCTAGTCACAGTTGTGAGAACTGTAAGGCGAGGGTATACGACCGGACCGGTCCAGGACACCTGGCCTCCTTGGGCTGATTGCTCGGAAGGAGGTGGTGCCCATGAGGACCACTCGTGTGACGCGTGTCGTTCGCATGGTGCCCGTGAGGATCACGGTGACCACCCGCAGGATCTCCGAAAGATAGATCACAACGCCGGCGACCGCTCCTGGAAGCGGTCGCTGGCACTTCATACATTCAACCTGTGGAAACGAGGCCATCAAAATGGCAAAGAACAGTAAGCAGACGAGCACCAAGGCCGCCTCTGTGGCGAGCAAGGTGCTCAAGGACAATCGTTACAGTTCGGCGGCAAAGACCGCCGCCGGTAGCGCCCTGTCCCAGAAGGGCAAGAACACGAGCAAATAGCTCGAGTTCGGAGGGATCCGGGTGAGCACCAGTGCGAACCCGGGTCTCTTCCCCATGCGTTCCCTACCAGGATCCCAGCTTGTAGTCCTTCAAAAACACCCCGAACAGGTCTTCGCCCGCTTCACCTCTGACGACCGGGTCGTACACCCGGGCCGCGCCATCCACGAGGTCCAGCGGCGCGTGGAACCCCTCCTCCGCCAGCCGCACCTTCGTCGGGTGCGGGCGCTCGTCGGTGATCCATCCCGTGTCGACCGACGTCATCAAAATTCCGTCCGTCTCGAACATCTCGCGGGCGCTGGTGCGGGTGAGCATGTTGACGGCGGCCTTGGCCATGTTGGTGTGAGGGTGGCCGGGGCCCTTGTAGCCGCGGCCGAAGACGCCCTCCATCGCCGAGACGTTCACGATGTATGTGCGACGGGCGGGCGACGCGGCGAGAGCTGCCCGCAGGCGAGAGATCAGGATGAACGGGGCCGTCGTGTTGGCCAGCTGCACCTCGAGCATCTCGAGCGGGTCGACCTCGTGCACGTGCTGCGTCCACGAGTTGGAGTGGTGCAGGTCGGGCAGCAGGCCGCCGGCGTCGATCGCGGTTCCGTCGGCCAGCCGCGCCAACGACGACGAGCCCGGTGCCAGCGCCTGCGAGGTCAGCTCGTCGGCCTTCTCGGCCGCCGACGCGGCGGCGGCGAGGATCGGGTGGGCGGCGACCGAACGCTCCAACGCGAGCGGATGGGCGTCGTTCGTGTGCCCGAAGGTGACCAGCTCGGGGAGCCGGCCGTCGGGCAGCGGGGCGAGTTCGGCATCCACCAGCGGTTGATACGCACCAGGCGATCGGCGCACGGTCTGGGTCGCATTGTTGATCAGGATGTCGAGGGGCCCGGCCTCGGCCACCGACTCAGCCAGCGCGATCACCTGGGCCGGGTCGCGCAGGTCGATACCCACGACGCGCAGCCGGTGGATCCAGTCGCCCGAGTCGGGCAGGCTCGTGAACCGGCGCACGGCATCGCGAGGAAACCTGGTCGTGATGGTGGTGTGCGCACCATCCCGAAGCAGTCGCAGCGCGATGTACATGCCGATCTTGGCGCGGCCGCCGGTGAGCAGCGCGCGCTTGCCGGTGAGGTCGGTGCGGGCGTCGCGCTTGGCGTGGCTCATCGCCGCGCAGCTCGGGCAGAGCTGGTGGTAGAACGCGTCGACCTCGGTGTAGAGCTGCTTGCAGATGTAGCAGGGGCGGGCTTTCAGCAGAGTGCCGGCGCTCGCTGCGGTGGTCGCACCCGAGATCGGGATGCCGCGGGTCTCGTCGTCGATGCGGTCCGGTGCGCCGGTGGCGGTCGCCGCAACGACCGCGCGATCGGCGGCGGCCTCCCGTTCGCGGGCCTCGACGCGGCGCGCCTGCTTCACGGCCCGGAACATCTTCGCGGTGGCCTGGCGGACGGCGACGAAGTGCGGATGGGCGTCGTCCATGGTGTCGAGCTGGGCGAGCACCCGGAGCGTGGTGGCGAGGTCGTCGGGGTCGAGTCCGCCGAGGTCGCTTGGCGGATGGGTCGCGGAAGGCACAGGCAAGGTTATGACGCAGACTGATCTTCATGCGCATCGTCATCACCGGCGCCAGCTCCGGGATCGGCCGGGCCGCGGCCATCGAGCTCGCCGAGCGCGGCCACCAGCTCGCCATCGTGGGCCGCACCAAGAGCCGGGTCGAGGAGGTCGCGACGGCGACCCATGGCGATCCGTTCGTCAGCGACTTCGACGACCTCGCGCAGGTGCGGCAACTCGCCGCAGACCTGACCGCCGCGTATCCGACGATCGACGGGCTCGCGAACAACGCCGGCGGTGTCATCGCCACGCGGGCGCTGACCGAGGACGGCCACGAGCGCACCTGGCAGAGCAACGTGCTCGCCCCCTTCGTGCTCACCCAGGCGCTGCTGCCCCGCCTGCTCGAGAGCGACGCGCGCGTCGTGTTCACGAGCAGCAACGCGAACCACTTCGAGAACGTGGATGTCGCGGACCCGAACCACGACCGCGGACTCTGGCTGCGCGGCTTTCGTGCGTACGGGCAGGCGAAGCGCGCCGACCTCATGCTCGCCAAGGAATATGCGCGCCGCACCCCGCTCCAGGTCTACTCGTTCCACCCCGGCCCGGTCGCCACGCGCTTCGGCGGGCTCGACTCGGGGCCGCTCGCTCCACTGATCAAGTGGGCCATCCGCACGCCCGAGCAGGGCGCCGAGCTGCTGGTTCGGTTGCTGACCGAGAAACCGGATGCCGCATCCGGCGCCTATTTCACCGCCTGGGGCAAGCCCGACCGAGGTGCCGCGAAGCAGGCGCTCGACCCGGCCGAGGGCGCGAAGCTCTGGGAGCTGCTGGAGCCGCAGGCCGCCGGAGCTGTCACGTAACATGACACGCTGTTGCGCTCCGTGACCCCCTATCACGCCGTGTGACGCACCCTCTCGACACCCGCGGGGCGCGGCCGTACCGTCGCGGCCATGACTCTCACCGACAACATCCGGAATCAGACGAAGCTCACCACGATCGACGTCACGCCCGAGGAGCGCGCCGCGCGCCTGCTCGAGGCCGGCACGGCGTGGGGCGCCCGCATCGGCGCCGACCCGAAGAACGCGCTGCTCACCTACACGGTGACCGGCGAGGGGGAGGGGGCCGTGGCCTCCGTCATCAGGGCGGGCAAGCACGCCTTCCTCGTCGACGAGCCCGGCGCGCTCGCCGGGGATGACCTGGCGGCCAGCCCGGTCGAGTTCGCGCTCGGGGCGCTCATCTCGTGCCAGATCGTGGTCTACCGGCTGTACGCGAATGCGCTCGGCATCCAGGTGGATGACATCGACATCACCGCAGAAGGCGATCTGGATGCCCGGCGCCTGTTCGGCATCGATGAGACCGTGCGCGCCGGCTTCACCGAGGTGCGGCTGGCCATCACGATCAGCGGCCCCGAGTCGGACGAGCGCTACCAGCAGCTCCGTGCCGCTGTCGACGCGCACTGCCCGGTGCTCGACCTGTTCGCGAACCCGACGCCCGTCACGGTCTCGGTCTCGGTCTCGAAGGTCTAGCCGCCGGGGGCGGCTATCGGGCGTCTTGCCCGGCGGGCGCCACCAGGTTGCGCCTTGCCCACTGCCCGAGCTGCGAGATCGTCGGCACCAGCTCGGCGCCCGCCGTCGTCAACTCGTAGCGGACCGTGACGGGCGGCCCGTCGGCGACGGCGCGGGTCACGAGGCCCGCGTCGGTCAGCTCGAGCAGGCGCTCGGCGAGGACGGTGTCGCTGATGCCGCTGACCGCCTTGCGGACGCCCACGAACGAGGTGACACCCGAGCCGAGGACGCTCAGGATCATCCCGTTCCAGCGCTTGCCGAGCACCGAGAACGCGAGCGTGATCGCGGAGTCGCAGACCGGCGCGCTCTCGGCTGCATCGGCGGCGGCGGTCTCGGACATCCGTCGATTCTACCGTGCTACGCTCCTCCTAGTCGCTTAGTTTTTATTAGTCGCTAGTTTCTTGGAGAAATCATGTCGCTCTACCGTCTCGACGCCAGCATCAACCCTGCGACCTCGCAGAGCCGGGCCCTGGCCGACCTCGTCGAAGCCGAATGGACGAGTGAGCACCCGGACTCGATCGTCACCCGCCGCGACATCGGCACCGAGCCCCTGCCCTCGACGACCTGGCGGACCGCGGCCCTGGCGGGATTCGTCCCCGAGGCGGATCGCACCGAGGAGCAGCGTGAAGCCATCGCCCTCGCCGCGACGCTCGCCGACGAGCTGATCGACGCCGAGGCGATCCTGTTGGCGATCCCGCTGTACAACTGGGGCATCGCCGCGCACGTGAAGAGCTGGTACGACATCACCTACACGGATCAGCGCATCAAGACCGGTGCCCTCGCGGGCAAGCCGGTCGTGCTCGCCTCCGTGCTCGGCGGTGACTACAGCGCCGAGTCGGGCAAGGCGGACTGGGATCACTCCACCCCGTGGCTGCGCCACGTGATCGAGAACGTCTGGAAGGCCGACCTCCTCGTCGTGCAGCGCCAGCTGACCCTCGTCGGCGTCAACCCGGCCATGGACGGCATGAAGGAGCAGGCCGCCGAGGTTCATGCCGCCGCCGCGCAGCTCGCGAAGGAGCACGGCCAGGCGCTCGCCGCCAAGCGGAACGCGCCGGGCGCACTCGTCTGATCGCCCGAATGGGAGAGCTCGTTTGCGCGCCGCCCGCGCGTGTGCGAGCATTCCGGTGACCCACGACCCCAGGAGGTGACACCCATGTTCGCAACGACATCCACGGGTGCTCTCCTGCAGGGCACGGTCTCGCGACTCAGCTAGTCGCCGGGGGAGCGCCCGCCGCATTCGCGAAAGGCACTCCCATGAACACTTCCTCTTCGAGCACTCCCTCTTCGAACTCTCGCTCGCGCGCCCTCGTGCTCGCCGGTGCCGGCGCTGCCGGCAACGCCTGGCAGGTCGGACTCACCGCCGGTCTCGCCGAGGCGGGCGTCGACCTCACGGCGGCCGACCTCGTGATCGGCACCTCGGCCGGATCGACGGGCGCGGCCCAGCTCACCAGCGGCATCCGGCCGGCCGAGCTGTATGCCGCGATCCTCTCCCAGGTGATCCCGCCGCGGCCGCCGGGTGCGCCCTCCGAACCGCCGCGCGGGCAGGGGCCGGCCAAGAGCGCGAGCTACCTGGCCTGGTCGAACCAGGTCATCGCCGACTCGACAGATCTGCCCGATTGGCGTCGCCGGATGGCCGCCGCGGCGCTCGAGAAGGATGCGGTCGAAGACACCGGGTCGGCCCGGTGGCGCGCCACCGTCGCGGCCCGGTTCCCGAGCGCGGAGTGGCCCGAGCGGCGCGTGCTGATCGCGGCACTCGACGCGCGGACCGCCGAGCCGGTCGTCTTCGACCGCGACAGCGGCATCGACCTGGTCGACGCGGTCGCCGCCAGCACGAGCAACGGCTTCGACGGCTCCTACCGGATCGGCGAGAACCGTTACCTCAACGGCGCCTACCGGCGCAGTTCGAACGCCGATCTGGCGACGGGCTACGAGCGGGTGCTCATCCTGGACCCCTTCGGCGGCCGCTCGCGCACGCCACTCGAGTGGGGCATGGATCTCGCCACCCAGGTGGCCGAGCTGCGAGCATCCGGAAGCAGGGTCGAGACGGTGTTCCCGGATGCCGGTGCGGGCGACGTCTTCAACGAGAACGCGCTCGATCCCTCGACTCGCCGGCAGGCCGCCCTCGGCGGCCACCAGCAGGGCCGTGCTCTCGCGCCGCAGCTCGCCGGGTTCTGGAGCGCGTAGCCGGCGCGGGCCGCCCGAGGTGCGCGCCTACCATTGAGACCATGGGATACGAGGCCGCCGAGAACCGCTACGAACCGATGCCGTACCGCCGCGTGGGGCGGAGCGGACTCCAGCTCCCCGCCGTGTCGCTGGGGCTCTGGCAGAACTTCGGGCATGACGTGCCGATCGACCGGCAGCAGGCGATCCTGCGGCGGGCGTTCGACCTGGGCGTCACCCACTTCGACCTGGCTAACAACTACGGGCCGCCCTACGGATCTGCCGAGTCGAACTTCGGCGAGCACCTGCGCCGGGACTTCCTGCCCTACCGCGACGAGCTGATCATCTCGACGAAGGCCGGCTACGACATGTGGCCGGGCCCCTACGGCAACTTCGGATCGCGCAAGTACCTGCTCGCCTCGCTCGACCAGTCGCTGGCCCGCATGGGACTGGACTACGTCGACATCTTCTACTCGCACCGCGCGGACCCCGACACCCCGCTCGAGGAGACGATGGGCGCGCTGCACACCGCGGTCACCTCGGGCAAGGCGCTCTACGCCGGGATCTCGTCCTATTCGCCGGAGCGCACCCGGCGCGCCGCGCAGGTCCTGGCCGATCTGGGAACGCCGCTGCTGATCCACCAGCCCTCGTACTCGATGTTCAACCGCTGGATCGAGGAGGGGCTGCTCGACACCCTTGAAGATCTGGGCGTCGGCCTGATCGCGTTCTCACCGCTCGCGCAGGGGTTGCTCACGGATCGGTATCTCACGGGCATCCCGGGCGACGCTCGCGCGGCTCGGGAGGGCTCGATGTCGAAGAACATGGTCAACGACGACACGCTGGCCGCGATTCGCGCGCTGACGTCGATCGCCGAAGCGCGCGGGCAGACCCTGGCTCAGCTGGCGATCTCGTGGACGCTCCGCAACAGCGGCGTCACCTCGGCCCTCGTCGGCGCCTCGTCGGTGGAGCAGCTCGAGGCGAACCTCGCCTCGGTGCGCAACCTCTCGTTCACGGCCGAGGAGCTCGCCGCGATCGACGAGCACCCGACCGAGCAGGGGATCAACCTGTGGAAGGAATCCAGCGACGTGACGTGAGGCTCGCGCCGCCCTCCGGTTAGAACCGCGGGATGTCGGCGGGTCCGCTGCCGCCGGCCGGAGCGCCGGGCTGGCCCTGCGGCGGAGTGAGCGCGTTGACGCGGAAGCTCCAGCGCGACTTCTCGTCGTCGTCGATCATGAGCACCGCCGAGTAGTGACCGGGGCCCTGGAAGATGAAGCCGTTCGCGTTCGCAGCGATCGGCATCAGGAAGGGGTCGCCGATCCCGGCCTCCGGATTCGGGGTCACCTGGAACTCGCCGCTGAACTCTCCGTCGAGCTGATGGCCGTCGGCATCCGTGAAGTGCACGGCGAAGCGGTGCGACTGGTTCTGCGCCGACCACGGGATGTTCATGATCCCGACGACCGAGAAGGTGGCCGACGCCGGGAAGGTGGCGAACTGCATCTGGTTGAAGAAGCCGCCGTTGACGTACACCTTGCCGTTCTCGACGGCGGCGTGGTCGGCGAGGAAGAAGGCGGTCGCGTAGAGATCGGTCTCAGGGATCATGGGGCCAACGCTACGCGGCGCGGGGGTCGACAGGCTGGCCGGGTCGGGAGGACAATCCCCGCATGACGCCGACGTTGACCACGGACGTGCTCCCCGCCTACCGCGACTACCTGGATGCGTGCAACGCGCGTGACTGGTCCACGGCGGTGTCGTTCGTGCACGACCCGGTGCGGGTGCAGGGTGTCGTCACCTCGGCGGCCGCCTACGTCGCGGGGATCGCGCGGCTGACGGCCGAGCATCCGGGATTCGTCTGGACGGTCGGCGAGACCGTGCTCGAGGGACGCCGGCTCGCGGTGCGGCTGTGCACCCCGCTCGGCCCGGAGTACGCGATCTACACCTGGCGCGACGGGCGGATCGCCGAGTACTGGGGTCGGTAGGCGCCGCTGCGGCATTCCGCGATCTGCGCGGCCGGGAGGGTGGGGTGCTCCCCTGGGATGAGTGCTCCGCGGGCGGGATGAGTGCGCGGCCGGCGAGATGAGTGCTCCGCGGGCGGGACGAGTGCGCGGCGGGTGAGATGACCGCGCGGCGGGCGGGACGGGTGCGCGGCGGGCGGGACGAGTGCTCCGCGGGCGGGGAACATGGGGCCCGCGCGTTCCCGTTCTGTCGCCGGTTGTGGCGCAGTCCAGTACCTCGGCCCAGAACGGGCGACGGAACGGGAACGTCTCCGCAGGGAGGGGTGGGTGGCTAGCCCACCGCGGGAGGGAACGGCGGTCTCACCCCCGGGGAGGGCTCGCCAGCTGAGCGCGTTGCTGCGCCGCCCACGCGGCCGCCGTCTCGGTGGCGGGGATGTCCGACGACACCAGCCAGGCCAGCTCGAGCCCGCTGAGGAAGGCGAGCATCTCGATGGCCTTCGCCGTGGGGTCGACGTCGGAGCGCATCTCGCCTCGCGCCTGAGCGGAGCGCAAGGTGGTGGCGATCCGGTCCACGGTGACGCGGTAGTTGCCGGCCAGGCGGGAGCGCAGCGAGTCGTCGTCGCCGATGTTCTCGGCGATCAGCACGCTGAGCAGTCCCACGATCTCGGGATGCTCCGACCAGCCGGCCACGATCTCGGCGATGATGTCGAAGATCTTCATGCCCGGGTCCTGCCCGAATCTCCAGAGCAGGCCGTCTTCGAAGCTGTCCCGGCCGTCGAGCACCGCGTGCAGGAGACCCTCTTTGGTGCCGAAGTGATAGACCACGGTCGCCTGAGCCACGTCCGCCTCGCGGGCGATGTCGGCCAGCGTGGTGCCGCGCGCACCGTTGCGGGCGATCAACCGGGTGGCGATCCCGATCAGCTCGTCGCGACGGTCGGCTCGTCGTCGTCGCGGCGTCGTCGGCACGGTGCTCCCGGTTCGTGGAGGTGAATGGGATTTCATTCTAGACAACTGACTGACTACTCAGTAGTGTTACTAACTGACCAACCAGTCAGTTTGACGAGCCGGGTCAGTTCGAACAGGAAAGATTGCCGTGATCGCAGGCGACGACGCCCCCGTGAAGCAGGATTCCGCGGTCCTCGCGGCTCAGGCCCGGCCCGTTCCCTCCGACGAGGTGCGGCGCTACTTCGAGCAGGCGGGCCCGGATACCGCGAAGGAGACCTTCGACCCGGTCTTACTGCGGCGGCAGAACAACGCGGCCGGCCTCCTCACCCGCGGGGGCCTCGACTCCGTCGGTTCGGTGAGCGAATCGCTCATCAGAGGAGTGCCGACGCGTCGCTACCTCCCGGTGTCGGGGTCCGGGAAGCGTCTCGGTGTCGTGTGGGCACACGGTGGCGCCTGGGTGCACGGCGATCTCGAGGTCTACGACGGGGTCGCCCGCGCCCTCTCGAACGTTCTCGGGGCCGAGGTGCTCGCGGTCGACTACCGGCTGGCGCCGGAGCATCCGTTCCCCGCAGGACTGGACGACGTGTGGAACGTCGTGCTCCAGGCCGCCGAGGAGTTCGAGGTCGTCGTCGTCGCCGGAGACAGCTCGGGCGGCAACCTGGTCGCGGCCGCGGCACTCAAGGCGCGCGACGAAGGGATCCGCCTCGGCGCCCAGCTGCTGATCTACCCGGTGCTCGATGCGGACGACAGCGACTTCAAGCGCGCCTTCCGGGCCCGCTACACGCCGTTCCTCAATCAGGCGCGGTTCGGCCAGAGCAGCTACGACCGCATCCGGTGGATCTGGGACATGTACGCTCCGGATCCCGCGCGGCGGTCCTCCGCCCTCGCCAGCCCGGCCCGCGCCACGGACCTGAGCGGCGTCGCGCCCGCGGTGATCATCACGGCGGAGCACGACATCCTGCGCGGTGAGGACGAGGTGTACGCGGCCCGCCTGCGCGCGGCCGGCGTGCCGGTCGAGCTGCTCGAGTTCCCCGGTCAGATCCACGGCTTCCTCCAGATGCGCGGCGTGTTCGCCGATGCCGCGCGCGCTCTCGACCTGGGTGCGGCGGCCCTGCGCCGGCTGCTCGCCCTCCACCAGCCAGACCCCTCGCAGCCCGGCCTTTCACAGCAATGACCCACGCAACTCCGCTTCACCCACCCCTCGGGCACGCGAGACGATCGAGTGCCCGGCCCGACGAAGGAGTCACCATGCATCACACCTCGCACCGCCCGGTCGTCGCGCGCTCGCGTCGAGTCCTTCCCCTGGTGGCGGCCGGCGCCGTCGCCCTTCTCGCCCTCGCCGGGTGCGCCCCGGGCTCGGGCGGCGGCGGCGGATCGGCACCCACCGCGATCAGCACCGACCTCGGCACCAAACCCGTCACGCTGGATGTCATGGTCACGACCCCCGACGTGACCCTGTTCACCGCCCTCGGCAAGGCCTTCACGGCCGAGCACTCCAACGTGACGGTGAAGATCGAGAGCCAGGATTACACCGCCCTCACGACGAACATCGCGCACCTGCTGTCGGGAACCGATGCGCCCGACGTGGTGCGGATCGCCTCGTTCGGCAACCTGGTCAAGGACAAGCTGGTGACCGACCTCGACCCCTACGCGAAGGCCTACGGCTGGGACAAGTGGCCGCAGTCGCAGTTCGCCTCCACGCGGATCGCGTCTGACGGAGTCCAGCGCGGATCGGGTGCGCTCTACGGCGTCGGACCGGGCTTCGGCCTGACCGGGGTGTACTACAACACCGCCCTCGCGGCGCAGATCGGCATGACCGCGGCCCCGAAGGACCTGGCCGGGTTCGAGGACCTGATGAGCAAGGCGAAGGCGGCCGGCATCCTCCCGTTCGTCCAGAACGGCAAGGACGGCGGAACCGCGTACCTGCTGCAGAACCTGCAGATGGACTACGCGGGGAGCACCACGACCGTCCAGGACTGGAACAACGACAAGCCGGGCGCGAACATCGATACGCCCGACACCGTCAAGGCCGCGCAGACGCTGCAGGAGTGGGCCACCTCGGGCTACCTCTCGCCCGACGTCAACGCCGTGGACCAGACGCAGGCCCCCGGCCAGTTCACCGCCGGAGGCGGGCTCTTCTTCGCCAGCGGCAACTGGCAGGCTCCGGGTCTCGACAGCGCGGGAGCGGGCAAGTTCGGCTTCTTCCTGTTCCCGCCGCTGAAGGCCGGCGGCGACTACGCGGCCATGACCGCACCCGACACCCTTGCGGTGCCGAGCAAGGCGAAGCATGCCGCGGCTGCCGCCGCGTTCCTGGACTTCATCCAGACGAACAAGCAGGCCCGTCAGGACACCGTCGATCTCGGCGGCGTCGTGCCGGCCGGCCCGGTGGATGGCAGCACGCCGACCACGAAGGACGGCTCGGTGGTCGGGGCGACGGTGACGGCGTTCAACAGCCTGCTGAAGAGCAACGGACTGGTGGACTTCATGGCCAACGCGACCGCGTCGATCAACGTCAACGCCATCGTGCCGCAGACGCAGCTGCTGATCGCGAACCAAGTCACACCCGACGACTACGCGAAGGCGCTCCAGGCCGAGTACACCCGCGAACTGGGACAGTAGTCCGATGGGAACGCGGGGGCGACGGCACCACTGGAGCGCGCTGCTCTGGATCGCCCCCGCGTTCCTCGTCTACGCCGGGTTCGTCCTGGTGCCATTGCTGCAGTCGGTGCAGTACTCGTTCTACGACTGGGACGGGATCGGCGTCGCCACCTTCACGGGCTTCACCAACTGGGTGGACCTGTTCACGCAGCCCCAGCTCGTCCGCGCGATCGTCGACGCCTTCGTGCTGATCGCGTTCTACACCGTGCTGCCGGTCGGGCTGGGACTGATCGCCGCATCCCTGATCCGAGAGCTCAAGCCGGGCCCGTTCAGCACGGTGACGCGAGCCGCCCTGTTCGTGCCCCAGGTCATCCCGCTCGTCGCGGCGGGCATCGCATGGACCTGGCTCTACTCGCAGTCGGGCCTGGTCAACCAGGTGCTCCGGGCCGTGGGGCTCGGCGGCATCGCGCGCGCCTGGCTCGGGGACTTCGCCTTCGCGCTCCCGGCGGTGGGTGTCATCGGGATCTGGGTGATGCTGGGTTTCTGCACCGTGCTCCTGCTGTCGGGGATGGGCAAGATCGATCCGACTCTCTACGAGGCGGCGCGACTGGACGGGGCCGGCCGCTTCCACGAATTCTTCGCGGTCACCCTGCCGGGCCTGCGCCAGGAGATCGTGGTCTGCATCACCTTCACGATCGTCGCGGCGCTCACCAGCTTCGACATCATCCAGGTCTCCACCCAGGGCGGCCCGGGGTTCCAGACGATCGTCCCCGGCGTCGCGATCTACCGGCTGTCGTTCCTCGACCAGCGCGTGGGGCAGGCTTCGGCGCTGGCGATCTTCCTCACCATCCTGGTGCTCGCGGTGATCCTGCCCATCCAGCGGTTGCGGCGGGAACGATGAGGGTCTCGACCGGCGATCGCTTCGGGCGCGCCATCATCCTGGTCGCGCTGGCCCTGTTCGGGGTGGTCCCGCTGCTCAGCCTGTTCACGACCGCGCTGAGCAAGCAGGGCAGCCTGCCGCAGGGACTCGCCTGGCCGTCCGACCCGCAATGGCAGAACTTCTCCGAGGCGTGGACGGCCGCGAATTTCCTGACCCTGCTGCAATCCAGCATCCTCATCGTGGTCGGGGTCGTTCCGATCACCCTCGCCATGGCGACGCTCGCCGGGTACGCGCTCGCCCAGTTCCGGGTGCCGGGCGGGAAGGTGATCTACACGCTGTTCCTGCTCGGGCTCACCCTGCCGTTCGAGTCCCTGATCACCCCCCTCTACTACGACATCAAGTCGCTGAACCTGCTCGGCTCGCAGCTCGCCGTGATCATCCCCGAGATCGCGCTGCTGCTGCCGTTCGGCGTGTTCTGGATGCGGAGCCAGTTCCAGGCCGTCGAACCGGCTCTCACCGAGGCCGCGACCGTCGACGGCGCGAGCAGGTGGCAGGTCTTCACGCGCATCCATCTGCCGCTGGCCACGCCGTCGTGGTCGGCGTTGGCGATCCTGTACTTCCTGGCGACCTGGAACCAGTACCTGCTTCCGCTGGTGCTCATCGACGACCCCTCGAAGCGCACCATGGCCGGCGGTCTGGGCGCCTTCCAGGGTCAGTACGGCGACAACATCCAGCTGCTCTGCGCGGGCTCGCTGATCATCATCGCGCCGTCGCTCCTCGTGTTCCTCGTCTTCCAGCGCAGCTTCGTGCGGGCGCTGCTGGCCGGGGCGGTGAAGTGATTCCACGGTTCAACTAGCCTCAGGGCATGGCCACGCACGAGGTGTTCAACCAGGCTCCGCCGCGGGTCGACGTCGATGAGTTCGGCAGCAACACCGCGCTCGTCGAAGGCGTCGAGCGGTACGACGCCGGGTGGGCGGTCGATGACCTGACGCGGGTCGGGCGCCATGTCGGAACTGAGGAGTTCCAGCACGACGCGGAGCGCGCCAACCGGATCGAGCCCGAACTCCGCACGCACGACCGCCACGGCAACCGCGTCGACGAGGTGGAGTACGACGGCTCGTACCACCGCGTCATCCGGGCCGCCGTCGCGGAAGGCGCGCACACGGCGGCCTGGGCCGAGCCCCGCCCCGGAGCGAACGTGGCCCGCGCCGCGACGTTCATGCTCTTCGCTCAGATCGAGCCAGGGCACGCCTGCCCGGTCTCGATGACGCACGCGGCGGTGCCGGTCGTTGCGCAATCCTCTGAACTCGCGAAAGAGTGGATGCCGCGGCTCCTGTCGCGCGAGTACTCCGGGTCGCTCGGCGGGCCGGGCAAACCCAGCGCACTGTTCGGCATGGCCATGACCGAGAAACAGGGCGGATCGGATGTGCGCGCCAACACCACGCGCGCGGTCGACGCCGGCGACGGCTCCTCCCTCCTCACCGGACACAAGTGGTTCTGCTCGGCGCCCATGAGCGACGGGTTCCTCGTGCTGGCCCAGACCGACGCCGGGCTCGGCTGCTTTCTGGTACCTCGCGTTCTCGACGATGGATCGCGCAACGTGTTCCGCATCCAGCGCCTGAAAGACAAGCTGGGCAACCGCGCGAACGCCTCAAGCGAGATCGAGCTCGAGGGCACGGTCGGCTTCCTGATCGGCGAGGAGGGACGCGGCGTCCGCACCATCATCGAGATGGTCGCCGGGACCCGGCTCGACTGCATCCTCGGCACGACGGCCGGGATGCGCCAGGCCACCGCCGAGGCGCTCTGGCACGTGCGGCACCGGCGCGCGTTCGGCGCGCTGCTCGTCGATCAGCCGGCGATGACGGCCGTCGTCGCCGACCTCGCGCTCGAGACCGAGGCCGCGACGGCGACGGCGCTGCGGTTGGCCCGCGCCCACGACGCCGACGCGAACGACTCCGAGATCGCGTTCCGCCGCCTCGCCACCGCCGTCGAGAAGTACTGGATCTGCAAGCGCGGCCCCGAGCACGCCTACGAGGCGCTCGAATGCCTGGGCGGCAACGGCTACACCGAGGCGTTCCCGCTGGCGCGGCGCTATCGCGAGCAGCCCGTCATGGCGGTGTGGGAGGGATCCGGCAACGTGATCGCGCTCGACGTGCTTCGGGCGCTGACCCGCGAGCCGGGTTCGGTCGAGGCGTTCGACGCCGAGGTGGCGCTGGCGGCGGGGGAGCATCCGGTGTTCGACGCGCACCTGGCGGCGACCCGGCGCCGGGTGGCGTCGGTGCTGGCCTCCGATGAACGGGATGCCGTGGCATCCGCTCGCGCGCTGGTCGCCGACCTGGCGCTCGCGTTGCAGGCCTCGCTGCTGCTGCGCACGGCGCCGGCCGAGGTGGCCCGCACCTTCGTCGAGGCCCGCCTCGGCGAGAACCGCGGCCGCCTCTACGGGGAACTGCCGCCTGGGCACCGCCTGGACGTGATCCTGGAGCGGAGTTAGCCGCCAGACCGCCGACCTAGGCTCGTTCGCATGAATATCGTGCTGACCGGATCGACCGGCTACATCGGTTCCGCCGTGCTGAAGGCGCTGCTCGCCCACGGCCACGACGTCACCGCGCTGGTGCGCACCGAGGAGTCCGCCAAGAAGGTGGTCGCGGATCGGGTGACTCCGGTGGTCGGCGACCTCACCGACACCCGGTGGCTGACGGACCAGCTCAGGACGTCGGAGGGCGCCATCCATCTCGCCACCGACGACAGCGGCGCGGCCCTGGATGACGCGGTCGTGACCGCCGTGCTCGCCGCCTATGCCGGAACGGAGAAGCCCTACGTGCACACCGGTGGGATCTGGGGCTGGGGTCGTGGCGAGGCCATCGTCGAGACCGATCCGGTGGATCCGCCCGAACTCGTCGCCTGGCGCACCCCGATCGAGAAGCGCGTGCTGGCGCCGGGGATCCGCGGCTCGGTCGTCGCGCCGGCCGTCGTCTACGGCTACGGGACGGGCATCGTCGCCGCGACCGTGACGAGCGCGCCGAAGAACGGCGGCGGCCTGCACCTGGTCGGCGACGGTTCGCAGCACTGGGCGGTGGTGCACGTCGACGACCTCGCCGAGCTCTACGTGGGCGTGCTGGAGAAGGCGCCGGGCGGCGATATCTACATCGGTGCCAGCGGCGAGAACCCGACCGTGACGGAGTTGGCGGAGGCCTACGCCGGAATCGGCAAGGTCGTGGCCGAGACGCCCGAACAGACGCGCGAGCGCCTGGGCGAGGGCTTCGCGGATGCCATCCTGCTCGACCAGCAAGCCGCCGGCACCACGGCGAAGAACCTGTTCAGCTGGAAGCCGTCACGTCCGACCGTGCTCGAGCTGCTGCGCGACGGGTACCCGGCAGACCGCTAGCCGCCGGAACCGCGTCCTCGGCCCCGCCCAGCCCGGCTCCGCCCGGCCCAGCCCGGCCCAGCCCGGCCCAGCCCGGCTCAGGCCCACCCTTCGCTCCTGCCGTCCTGCGTCATTTTCGTTCCTGTTCCGTCGCCTGTTCTGTCGCAGCCCGCGACATTGCGGCAGAACGGGCGACGGAATGGGAACGCGGCAGGAGGGGAAGGGGAAGGGGGAAGGGAGACGGGGGAGGGCGAACGGGGATGGGGGAGGGCGGACGGGGACGGGGAAAGGGGACGGGGTGGGGCGGCTGAGATCGATGACGGTCGGGTGTTCTGCGATCCGCGTGCGGGTCAGCCCTCGGCCCGCTCCTCGCCGCGTAACCGCAGCCGCGGCTGGTTGGTTGGGGCGCCCTGCTTCACCTCGACGACGTCAGGGCGCGAGTCGACGAACGCCGTGAACGACTTGTACCCGAGCGACTTCTCCTTGAACGAGGAGTCCATGCGCAGCATCTGGTTTTTCACCTGCGAGTTGCCGGCCCAGTCCTCGTCACCGCGGTTCTCCACGATGCGCAGGGCGCGCACGAGCAGGTCGGTGGCGGCCTCCTGGGTGAGGTGAGCGTCCGGTTCCGGCTCCGGTTCGGCGGCGGGCGCGAGCTCGGTCACGGGCACTACCGGGTTCTTCGAGCCGCCCCTGCTCGCTCGACGGGGCGCCGCAGCCGCGGCCACCGGCTTCACGAAAGGCAGAACGCCGGGCAACTCGTCGTAGTCGGTGAACTCGTCGCACGCCGCCATCAGCGCGCGGCTCGTCGCGCCGGCTACTCCGATGCCGATCACGGTGCGCCCGAGGCGCTTGGCGCTCTGCGCGAGAGCGATGTAGTCCGAGTCGCCGGCGACGATGATCACGTGCGTCAGGTCGGGCAGGCGGTAGAGCTCCTCGACGACGTCCACGGCGAGGCGGATGTCGGCCCCGTTCTTGCCGCCGGCGGTCACCTGGAACAGCTGGGCGAGATCCACGGCGCGGTTGATCAGCTGCCGCTGGTAGCTCGCATTGGCCGGGGCGGACCAGTCCGCGTAGGCGCGGCTCACCGCGATCGTGCCGAACGAGCTCGCGTAGTCGAGGATCGCGCCGATGTCGACCTTGGCCTGCTCGAGACGATCCTTCAGGGCATCCGTATCGGCGTGCCGGGCGCGCTCGCGGATGAAGTCGCCGCGGCCCCAGAGCTGGTCGTAGCGGGAGATCACCACATTGTCGAAGTCGATGTAGACGCCGACGCGGGACTCACTGGGCTCAGCCATGGGGCGAGCCTATTCGCCCTCGTCGGCGGGCTTGGCCAGCAGCCCGCGGATGCCACGCGGCAACACGATCGCCGCGGCGATCACCAGCACCCCGCCGACGATCAGCAACGCCGCCCAGTGCGGGAGCACCAGGTCGAGTCCGGCGACCGCGGCGCTCAACAGGATGCCCAGGGCGAAGAGGGCGAGCACGGCACCCGCTGCCGTGAGGATGATCGCGGTGCGCCGATCCCGCAGCGCCCCGATCACCTGCACGCGCAGCTTGTCGATCTGCCCCTGGATGAACCGGGTGATGGCGTCGGTGATCCCCTCGAACATCAGGCACCCACCGCATAGCGCACGTAGACGACGCCGTTGTCGAAGCGCTGCTCGTCGAGGAGCTCGAGCGGGTTGGTCCAGCCCTCCGGGAGAAACGGCGTCCCGTCGCCCACCACAATCGGATTCAGGAACATCCGGATCTCGCCCACCAGGTCCGCGCGCAGCGCGTGCGCCGCGAGGTGCGGTCCGCCGATGCTGACATCCGTGTCGGCGCGTCCCACCAGGTCGGCGACGACCTCAGGATCGAAGACGCGCTCGATCGTCGTGCTGTCGGTGGCCACCGCATCCAGGGTCGTCGAATAGACCACCTTCCGCGCCTGCCGCCAGATGCGCTGGTAGTCGTTCATCACGACCGACTCCTCGACCTCGGGCGTCGGCGTCTCCCAGTAGGTCATCACGTCGTACATCCGCCTGCCGTAGAGGTACAGCCCGACCTCGCGCTCGAGGTCGTTGACGAAGGCGTGCACCTCATCGCTGGGCGCGGCCCAGTCGAAGTGCCCGTGCGCATCGTTGACGAACCCGTCGAGCGACGTGATGCCGGTGTAGATCAGGGTGCCCATGGCTCGATCCTCCCACCGCGCCCCTACGGCGGGTAGACCACCCACAGCTGCCAGATCGCCAGCGCCTGCAGCACCACGCTCACCCCGAGCGAGAGCGCGCGCCGGCGGAGGGTGCGCGACAGCGCTGGATGCCCGAGCAGCGGTGAAAGCGGCAGCAACGCGCGGAACAGGCTCTGCGTCGGCAGGAAGACCGCGAGCACGTAGAGGATGTAGCCGAGCGTGTACGTCCACAGATCGGCACCGTAGGCGTGGGTCGAGCGACGGGTGAGCCAGAAGAAGACGGCGAGGATCACGACCGCGACCACGACGATCCCGACCGGTCCCCAGAGATGGAAGAACAGCAGGAACGACGGGGTGAACGGGATGAAGTTGATCCGCCCCAGCGCCGGCCGCCACCACGCGAGCTCCGTGTCGAAGTAGCCGCTCGGATCCCCGGTGACGGACGTCACCAGCACGGGCCAGAACAGCGCCGCCGCGACGATGACGGCGATCGCGGCGACACCCGTGATCCACTCGCGGTGCGCGATCCGGTTGTGGCGCCACAACCGGTGGATGCCCTGGAACCCGATCGCCGCAGCCAGCGCCAGGGCCCCGGGGTGGGTGAACGAGGCGACGAGGGCGAAGGGGAGCATCCCGAGATAGCGGCGCTTCTGCATGAACCAGATCGCGACGAACAGGAAGAAGAGGAAGGTGCTCTCGGCGTAGCCGACCTGCAGCAGGAACGACAGCGGGCCGAAGGCGAAGAGGAGTGCGCCCCAGAGGGCCTGCGTCCGCTTGAACTGGACGAGCAGCACGCGGTGCAGCGCCACCGTCGCCGCGCCGCCGAAGATCGTGGCAACGGCGATGCTCGCCACATCGAAGCCGAGACCGGTCACCGTCATGACGGCCTTCACGATCGCCGGAAAGACCGGGAAGAAGGCCCAGGTGTTGTATTCCACATCGCCGACCGCGTCGACCGGCAGCTGCGCCGGATAGCCGTGCAGCACGATCTGCTCGTACCAGCGGGTGTCCCACGAGTTCAGGAAGCCGAGGAATCCGGGCTCGCTCGCGAAGTAGCCGTGCGCCCACGGCCCGTCGGGGAACAGCCACCAGGCCAGCGCGAACAATCCGGTCGTGAGCAGGCGGGCCACGACATACCCGGCCAGCAGCACGACGGTGACCGGCACCGCACGGCCGCGCACGCGGAGCCCCAGCAGCCGCGAGCCGCCCTCGATCGCGACGTCAGCGGTCACTCAGCGATCCTGTCACGGCTGGGAGGCGAGGAACTCCGTGCCGCTCTCGCGGAACACCTTCGAGGTCGGGGCGTTGAAGTGGTTGCGGTCGGGGATCTCGAGGAACGAACCGCGGGGCGCCGCCGCCGCGAGGCGCTTCGATGCCTCCAGGATCGGATCCTGCGACCCGGTCGCGAACAGGGTCGGCTGCCGCGGCGGATTCAGCGGATCCGGCTGGGCGCCCCCGCGCATCCCCTCGACCAGGCTGACCAGCGCGCCGAGGTCGTTGCCAGGCATCCCCGCGGCCATGTCGAGATAGGTCATCGTGAGCCGGTCGCCGGAGCGCACGCCGCCGGCGATGAACGCGCGCGCCTCCTCGACCTCGAACCGGGTCAGCGGATCGCCGTCGGGGATGCCGCCAAGCACGGCCCGCGTGAGGCGCTCGGGCACCTCGAGCGCCGCATGCCAGCCGACCCGCGCGCCCAGCGAGTAGCCGAGCAGCACGAAGTCGTCGATCAGATAGGTGTCGATCACGTCCAGCAGGTCGGCGACCAGCAGTTCCATCGAGTAGTCGCCCGGCCGGTGCGGCTTGTCGCTGGCGCCGTGGCCGCGCTGATCGAGGGCGATCACGTGGAGGCCGGCGCGGGTGAGTTCGCGCGTCCAGCCGGTGGCGTGCCAGTTGGCGATCGCGCTCGAGGCGAAGCCGTGCACGGCGACGACGGTGGGGGCGTCAGGGTCGCCCCACTCGTAGGTGGCGATGGCCGTGCCATCCGGTGCGATCACGCGGCGGGGCGGGGGAGCATCCGGAAGCAGTGCCACGGCTCCAGGGTAGCTACCCTGTCAGAATGCCGACCCCCATCGACGTCACGGTTCCCCCGAGCGGCACGGGCTGCGCGGAATGCCTGCCAGACCCATCGGCCTGGTGGTTCCACCTGCGCCGCTGCGCCCAATGCGGCCACATCGGATGCTGCGACTCCTCACCCTCCCAGCACGCATCGCACCACGCCGCCGAGACGGGTCATCCGATCATCCAGAGCTTCGAGCCGGGGGAGACCTGGTTCTGGGACTACACGGTCAGCGACTACGCCGACGGCCCCGAACTGGCGCCGCCGGACTCGCACCCGGATGACCAGCCGGCACCGGGACCGCGAGGGCGGGTTCCTGCCGATTGGCAGAGCAAGCTGAACGGATGAGCGCGATCTCCGAGCCGGCGCCGGCGCCGTTCGAGGGATTCGGGCCGCACTCCCTGGCGTTCTATCGCGGGCTCGAGGCCGACAACTCGAAGGCGTACTGGCTCGCGCACAAGAAGCTCTACGACGTCGAGGTCGCCGGACCGCTCCGCGCCCTCGCCGAGGAGCTCGCCCCGCGCTTCGGCGAACCCAAGGTGTTCCGCCCGTATCGCGACATCCGTTTCTCGCCCGATAAGACGCCCTACAAGGAGCACGCCAGCTTCGGCTTCTTCAGCCACGGCACCGGTGGCCTCTACTTCCAGTACGAGCCGAGCGGGATGCTGCTGGCCGGCGGTCTCTACGATCCGGCCCGCGACCAGCTCGAGCGGTTCCGCGACCTGCAGGACGATCCGAAGGCGACCGCGAGTCTGGATGCCCTCCTCGCCGAGCTCGATGCCGCCGGCTTCCCGTTGGGTGATGGCGCGCCCCTGAAGACCGCGCCGCGCGGCCGCGACCAGGATCACCCGCGCATCCACCTCCTCCGGCGCACCATGCTCACGGTGTCGCGCACCTTCGATCCCGCCCCGTGGTTCTTCGAGCGCCAGCTGCTCGACCGGGTCGCCGCGGGCTTCGAGACGATCGGCCGGTGGAACACCTGGCTGGCCGAGCACGTCGGTCCCAGCGAGAAGCCGCTCCGCGCGTGGTGACGGTGCACGCCCTGACGCTCGCGGCAGCGAGCGCGCCGTTGGACACGCGTCTGGCGGTGGTGTGGGTCGTCGCCTTCGTCATCGTGACCGTGACGATCACCGGTTTCACCGGCCGGCTCGGCTGGTCGGCGCCGATCGCGCTGATCCTGGTCGGGGCGGTCGTGTCGTTCATCCCGGGGGTGCCCAGCATCGGGCTGGATCCGCAGCTCGTGCTCTACGGGGTGATCCCGCCGCTGCTGTTCGCGGCGGCGATCCGCACCTCGGTGCGCGACGTGCGCGCCCGCAACGACAGCATCCTGGCCCTCTCGGTGGGCTTGGTCGCGTTCACCGTGGTGGCCGTTGGCTTCGTGGCGTGGGCTCTGATGCCGGCCATCGGGCTCGCCGCCGCCTTCGCGCTCGGGGCGGTCGTCGCGCCAACCGACGCCGTCGCGGTGAGCGCCGTCGCCGGACGGATCGCGCTGCCGCGCCGCCTGGTCACGATCCTCGAGGGCGAGAGCCTGCTGAACGACGCGACCGCCCTGGTGGCGTTGAACGCGGCCGTCGCAGCGATCGTCTCGGTCGTGAATCCGCTGCAGGTCGCCGGAGACTTCGTCGTCGCGGTCGTCGGAGGCGTCGTCGTGGGGCTCGCGGTCGGCTGGTTGTTCTCGATGATCCGCAAGCAGCTGCGCTCGCCGGTGCTCGATACCAGCTTGTCGCTGATCATCCCGTACCTGGCGTTCATCGTGGCGCAGTCCTTCGGCGGCTCGGGGGTGCTGGCGGTCGTGCTCGCCGGCTTGTTCCTCGCCTGGCGCTCGCCGAGCATCCAGTCGGCCGAGGCCCGGATCGCGGAGCGGCTGAACTGGCGCACCATCGACTACCTGCTCCAGAACGCCGTGTTCCTGTTCATCGGGTTGAACCTGCGCGACATCACCGTCGGCGCGGTGCATGACAGCCCGGGACTCTGGCCGACGATCGGGATCTGCGCGGGCATCCTGGCCACCCTGATTCTGGCGCGCTTCATCTGGGTGATGGCGCTGACGCTGCTCTACCGTCGCGGGCCGACGTTGCTGCGCGGCCGCAGCTGGAGCTGGCGCAACGGGATCGCCGTCAGCTCGGCCGGCATCCGCGGCGTGGTGACGCTCATCGCCGTCTACCTGCTGCCCACCTCGACGCCCGACCTGGACTTCCTGCGCCTCATCGCACTCGTCGTCGTGGTCGGGACCCTGCTGGAGGGGCTGCTGCTGCCGACGATCATCCGGGCCGTGAAGCTGCCGTCGCCCAACTACGACCAGGAGCACCAGGAACGGTTCGCCCTGATGGCAGAGGCGGAGCAGGCGGGCGTCGACCAGCTGGAGGCGAATCGCACCGACATGGATGCGGAGGAGGTGATCGACCGGCTACGCCTGAACGCGGTCTTCCTCGAGGAGTCGATCGCCCGCCCCAAGGAGGAGGGCGTCGAGCCGCCGCTGGCGGCCTACAACCGGCTGCGGAAGCTGATGATCACCGCCGAGCGCCAGGCCGTGCTCCAAGCGCGTCGCGATGGCCGCTACCAGGAACCGGCGATCGAGTCGGTGCTCGCGGCGATCGACGCGGAGGAGACGGCGCTCAAACTGGCGAGCCCGCGGAAGAAGATCCCGGAGCCGCCCCCTCGCGGGATCGGGCGCCTGGTGCGGGCGCCGCGGGTGCCGCGGAAGGCGCCGCGGCCACCGCGGAAGGCGCCGCCGGTCGACCGCGGGAAGCTGTAGCGCGGGTCTGGACGAGGCGGATCACGTCCCGCCCGAACGACTCGACCAGCAACGCCAGGGCCGCGCCGACGATGAGGGCGGAAGCCATCGCGGGCAGGAAGCCGGCGGCGGCAACGGTCAGCGCGATCCCGCAGAACGCGGCGACCACCTTGCGCCAGTAGCGGAAGGGGAGCTGCGCGCGCATCCAGGGCAGAAGCCACCCGGCGGCCACGAACGCGTACCTCATCAGTCCGAGGGCCGGCACCCACCATCCGAGAGAGCGCGCGTCGTACACGCTGAGCACCAGGATCAGGAAGGCGTCGACCTCCATGTCGAAGCGGGCGCCGAGGGCGCTCTCGCCCCGGGTGCGCCGGGCGACCCATCCGTCGAGAGCGTCAAGCGCGAGCGCCGGCGCCGCGAGGCCGATCAGCAGCGGAACCGGGATCGGCTGGGTCAGCGAGGTCACCACCAGGGCGGTGACGAGGCCGACGAGCGCCGATCGCGTCGCGGTGACCGCATTGGCGGCACCCAGTCGTCCGGCCTTCTGCCGCGTCATCCCGAGCGAGACCAGCAGGCTGGAGACGACGAGGTACACGACCCCCGCGAGCCAGCCCCCGAGGGAAAGAGGCGCGACCATGTGCACGAGGGGCAGGGCGGCGAGCCCCACCAGCGCCCACCACCACGGAACCAGGTGAACCTTTGCCATGCCTGCCTCCGTTCCCCCTGTATGGCCTTCCCCCAAGACACGTTGCCCGGCATGCGTTCGGTTCAGCCCATCGCGCCGCAGGACGACGCAGGCGAGCGCGAGACGGTCGCGGTCGCGTTCTGGGCGACGGGCCCCGGGGCCGGAGAGCTGCGACCCGAGTCGCTCCGCGTGCCCGGACCGGACGAGGTGGTGGTGCGCACGCTGTTCACGGGGGTGAGCCGCGGCACCGAGTCACTCGTCCTGCGCGGGGAGGTGCCGGAGTCGGAGTGGGAACGGATGCGCTCGCCGTTCCAGTCCGGCGCCTTCCCGTTCCCGGTCAAGTACGGCTACCTCAACGTCGGCGTGGTCGTAGAAGGAGCAGCCGAGCACGGTCCGGACGACCTGGTCGGGCGCAACGTCTTCACCCTGTTCCCGCATCAGTCGGCGTTCGTCGTTCCCGCGGATGCCGTGACTCCGGTGCCGCCGCGGGTGCCGCCGCGACGCGCCGTGCTGGCCGGCGCGGTCGAGACGGCGGTCAACGTGCTCTGGGATGCCGCTCCGCGCCTCGGCGACCGCATCGCGGTCATCGGCGGCGGCATGATCGGCGGCGCCATCGCGCGGCTGGCGGCCGGGGTCCCCGAGGCGGAGGTCACCCTCGTGGACATCGACCCGGCCAAGGCGGCCGTCGCGCGCTTCCTCGGAGTCGAGTTCGCGCATCCGGACGCCCTCGACGCTGCCGACGGCTTCGACGTCGTCATCGAGTCAAGTGGAACGCAGGAGGGCCTCGCACTGGCGCTGCGCATCGCGCCCACCGACGGGGAGGTGATCGTGGCGAGCTGGTACGGCAGCCGGCCGGTGCAGGTCGAGCTCGGCGCCGACTTCCACGCGCGACGGCTCACCATCCGCTCGAGCCAGGTCGGCGAGGTCGCGCCGGCACGGCGCGGGCGGCGCACCACCCGGCAGCGGCTGGAGCTGGCGCTCCGGTTGCTCGAGGATCCGGCTTTCGACGCGCTGCTCGGCCACGACGCGCCCTGGACCGAACTGCCCGCCATCGCCGCGGCGCTCGCCGACGGATCGGCCGGCGCCCTCTGCCAGACGATCGACTGGAGCGCCTCGTGACCTTCACCGTGACCGTGCGGGACCACATCATGATCGCGCACAGCCTGCAGGGCGAGGTGTTCGGCCCGGCGCAGGCGCTGCACGGGGCGACCTATGTCGTCGACGCGGGCTTCATCGCCGAGCAGCTGGACGACAACGGGATCGTGCTCGACATCGGGCTCGCCTCCGAAGCGCTGAAGGAGATCACCGCGTCGCTGTCCTACCGGAACCTCGACGACGATCCGGACCTCGCCGGAGTCAACACCACGACGGAGCGGCTCTGCCAGCTGATCGGCGACCGCCTGGCTCAGCGGGCACGCGACGGCGGATTCGCGCCTGCTCGGTTGACCGGCATCCTGATCACCCTCCACGAGTCGCACATCGCCTGGGCGTCGTACCGGGTGGAGCTGTGATCGCGCGGCGCCCGCTGTGCTTCGTCGTGCCCGAAGGTGTCGACGACCCCGCGCGGGTCAGCGGCGGGAATCTCTACGACCGGCGACTGCGGGAGGGACTGCTGGCGCGCGGCTGGGATGTCCGGATGCTGCCCGTCACCGATCGCGAGACGACCGAGGCGGCGCTCGCGCCGATCGGCGCCGACGCCATCGTGCTGGTCGACGGCCTCGTCGCCGGCTGGGCGCCCGATGCGGTGGAGCGGACCGCGGCCCGGCTGCCCGTCGTGATCGTGGCGCACATGGTCAGCGCCGCGTTCCCGGGCAGCGGGCCCGACATCGTCGACGCCGAGAACCGTGCCCTGCGTTCGGCAGGCAAGGTCATCGCCACGAGCGACTGGACGGCCGGCGAACTGGTGCGGCTCGGGCTGGTGAGCGGCGATCGGAT
>DASYDQ010000045.1:0-228473 GCA_036499485.1 Pseudolysinimonas sp.
ACGACGGCGTCGATCGCATCTTCGGGCGAGGCAGGCGCGGCCGCCGACGACAGCTTCTGGTACGCCTCGAGCCTCAGCCGCTCGCTCTCGACGTACTCCTCGGGAATGTGCGCATCCACCGGCAGTTCGAGGCGCAGTTCCATTTGGCCCTCGGCCACGTCGCCGCGGAAGGTCGCGACCGCCTCGCCGATCATGCGCAGATAGAGGTCGAAGCCGACGCCGGCGATGTGGCCGGACTGCTCACCGCCCAGCAGGTTGCCCGCGCCGCGGATCTCGAGGTCTTTCAGCGCGATCTGCATGCCGCCGCCGAGCTCGTTGTTGGCCGCGATGGTCTGCAGCCGATCTTGGGCGAGCTCGCTCAGCGGCTTGTCGTCGTCATAGAGGAAGTAGGCGTACGCGCGCTCGCGACCACGCCCCACTCGACCGCGGATCTGGTGCAACTGGCTGAGCCCGTACTTGTCGGCCCGATCGATGATCAGCGTGTTCGCGTTGGCGATGTCGATGCCGGTCTCGATGATCGTCGTGGTGACGAGCACGTCGAACTTGCCCTCCCAGAAGTCGACGATGACCTGCTCGAGCACGCTCTCGGCGAGCTGACCATGAGCGACGGCGATGCGCGCCTCGGGCACCAGCTCGGCGAGCTGCGCCGCGACCCGGTTGATCGACGACACCCGGTTGTGGACGTAGAACACCTGGCCCTCGCGCAGCAGTTCGCGGCGGATCGCGGCGGTGACCTGCTTGTCGCTGTAGGGGCCGACGTAGGTGAGGATCGGATGCCGGTCCTCCGGCGGCGTCGCGAGCGTCGACATCTCACGGATCCCGGTGACCGCCATCTCGAGCGTGCGCGGGATCGGGGTGGCCGACATCGCCAGGATGTCCACGTTGGTCTTCAACTTCTTGAGCGCGTCCTTGTGCTCGACGCCGAAGCGCTGCTCCTCGTCGATGATGACCAGGCCGAGGTCCTTGAACGAGATGCCCTCGCTGAGCAGGCGGTGGGTACCGATCACGACATCCACCTCACCGCGCGCCAGGCCCTCGATCGTCTCCTTCGACTCCTTGGCGGTCTGGAAGCGGCTGAGCGCGCGCAGGTGCACCGGGAATCCGGCGAAGCGCTCGGCGAAGGTCTCCATGTGCTGACGCACCAGGAGCGTCGTGGGCACCAACAGGGCGACCTGCTTGCCGTCCTGCACCGCCTTGAACGCGGCGCGCACCGCGATCTCGGTCTTGCCGTAGCCGACGTCGCCCGAGATGAGGCGGTCCATCGGGATGGCGCGCTCCATGTCGGCCTTGACCTCGTCGATGGTCACCAGCTGGTCGGGGGTCTCGACGAAGGGGAACGCCTCCTCCAGCTCGCGCTGCCATGGGGTGTCGGGCGGGAAGGCGTGGCCGACGCTCGCCATCCGGGCGCTGTAGAGCTTCACCAGCTCGACGGCGATGTCGCGCACCGCCTTGCGCGCCTTGCCCTTCGCGGCGGCCCAGTCGGATCCGCCCATCTTGCTTAGCGCCGGAGCCTCGCCGCCGACGTAGCGGGTGAGCAGGTCGAGTTGATCGGTGGGCACGTAGAGCTTGTCGCCCGGGAAGCCGCGCTTGCTCGGCGCGTACTCGATCACCAGGTAGTCGCGCAGCACCTTGTCGGCGGTGACGGTCGTGCCGAGCGGGCCACGCGCCGTGCGCTGGCCGCTGGCGACCTCGCGCTGCACCAGCTCGACGAAGCGGCCGATGCCGTGCGTCTGGTGCACGACGTAGTCGCCGGCCCGCAACTGCAGCGGGTCGACGACGTTCTTGCGGCGGCTGGCGAGGCGCTTCACCTGACGCGAGTCGACACCGGCGGCGCGCCCGTAGAACTCGGCTTCGCTGAGCACGGCGATGCCGCGCGCGCCCGGCAGGGCGCCCGGGATCTCGAAGCCGGCTTCGATCGAGCCCCGCACCAGATAGGCGACGCCTTCGTCGGGGTCGTCGGGGAACGCCTCAACGGGACGCGCGGCCGCCTCGCGGCCGGCGAGCACGTCGGCGGCGCGCTCCACCAGGCCGGGGCCGGCGGCGGCGATCGCGACGGTCCAGCCCTGACGCAGCAGTTCGGCGACGTGGTCGACCGCGCCATCCGGCTGACCGGCGAAGCTGGGCACCGCGTCGGCGTCGAGCCGGATGACGTCGTCGTCGTTGGCGTCGAAGGGGCTGAGGGTCCACCAGGCGCGGCCTCCCGCGGCCTTTCGCAGCCCGTTCACCGTGAGGAAGTCGCCGGCGCCGAGATCGATGGGGGCCTGCGCTCCGGCGGTGGCGGCGTTCCACGCGGCGTCGAGGAACTCCTTGTTGGTCTCGGCGAGGTTCACGGCGCGCGTGCTCACCCGCTCAGGGCCGAGGATCGCGATCGCGGAATCCGGGGGCAGGTAGTCGGTGAGCGGAACCAGCTTGTCGAGCAGAGCGGGCGCGAGCGCCTCCATCCCCTCGACCGGGATGCCCTCGGCCACCTTCGCGAGCAGCGACGCGAGCGTCGGGAACTCGCCCACCATCTCGCGGGCGCGCTGGCGCACGGCATCCGTGAGCAGCAGTTCGCGACTGGGTGCCAGCTCGGCGGTCTCGACCTCGCCAGGCAGGGAGCGCTGGTCGGCGACCGAGAAGGCCCGCAGCTGCTCCAGCTCGTCGCCGAAGAACTCGGCCCGCACCGGATGCTCGGCGTCGGGCGCGAACACATCGAGGATGCCGCCGCGCACCGCGAACTCGCCGCGCCGCGTCACCAGGTCGACGCGAACGTAGGCCAACTCCACCAAGCGGATGCTGAGGCTCGCCAGGTCGTAGCCTCTTTGCCCTGCGCTCAGCCTCACGGGATCGACCGCGGCCAGGCCGGCGGCCAGGGGTTGGAGCGCGGCACGCACGCTCGCCACCACGATCAGGTGGCCGTCACGTTCGGCGGCAGGCTTCTTGGCCCAGGCGTCGAGCGTTCGCAGCGCGGTCAGCCGCGCGCCGATGGTCTCGGCGCTCGGGCTGAGGCGCTCGTGCGGCAGCGTCTCCCACGCCGGAAGGGCCAGCACGGTCGCACCGGGGAGGTAGGTGAGGAAGGCGGCGCGCACGCCCTCCGACTCGCGGGAGGTGGCGGTGACGGCCAGGAGCGCCTGCGGACCGCCGCGCTTCTCGAGCAGGGCGGCCAGCAGCGGGACGCGCATGCCGTCGACGAGCGAGAAATCGGCGTCGTGGCCGGCCTCGTGCAGAGCGGTCTCGAGCGTGCGGGCGTGCGAGAGCCCGGTGATCAAACGCTCGAGTGCCACTCACGCGAGTTTACGGGGCACGGCCGACGGCCGGCACCACGTTCGCCCGAGGCCGAGGCCGGACGTGGCCTGCAGGCGCGGGGGCGGGGGTGTTCATCCGCCGCGTTCCTGTTCCGTCGCCCGTTCGGTCGTCGGCGACCCTACGACCGGAGGGAGCGACGGAACAGGCGACGGAACGGGAGGGGGCGGGGCTGGGCGGGGCTGGGCGGGGCTGGGCGGGGCGCGGCGAGGCGGGGTGGCGAGGCGGGGCCGGGGCGGCCCGGGCAGGCCGGGCGGGCGGGGCCGGGCTCGCCAGACCCGGGCTCGCCAGGCCCGAGTACCGCGGCCGCGGCTACTGCGGCAGGCGCTTCTCGAACCAGAGGCCCGCGTACGGGTTGTCGTTGTAGCGTTCGATGTCGCGGTAGCCGTTCTTGCGGTACATCGCGATCGCTTCGAGGAGCACCGGATTGGTGTCAAGCAAGATCCGGGCCCGCCCCGACGTCGCCGCGGTCTGCTCCAGGAACTCCAGCAGCCGGCTCGCGAGCCCGCGCCCGCGAGCGGCCGGGTCGACCCACATGCGCTTGAGCTCGGCCGTGGTCTCGTCGATCCACACCAACCCGCCACAGGCCAGCACCTCGTCGCCCGACATCGCCAGGAAGAAGCGGCCGTGCGGCGGGTTGTAGTCCACGGGGTCGAGGTAGCCGGTCGGGTCGAACCCGGCCGGGAACCGGGTCGCCAGCTCGCTGAAGTAGGCCGTCATCGCGGCCTGCGCCGCCGGCGATCCGGCGTCAACCTCGACGAACTCCGCCATCTCAGTCCTTCGGGGCGTGGAACCGGGCCTGGGCCGCGAGGAGCCCATCGGTGATGACGAGCTCCGCCGCGTCGGCGGCATCCGAGAGCAGAGACGGGAGCACCTCGCGCTCCGCACCGGTGAAGGGCTTGAGCACGAAGTCCGCGGCGTCCTGGCGCCCCGGCGGGCGGCCGATCCCGATGCGCACCCGGGTGAAGTCGGGGGTGCCGATCGCGGCAGCGATGTCCCGGACGCCGTTGTGGCCGCCGTTGCCTCCGCCGGTCTTGAGCCGGATCGTGTCGAAGGGGATGTCGAGCTCGTCATGCAGCACGATCAGCTGCCCGGCATCCAGGTCGTAGAAACGCAGCAACTGCGCGACCGGACCGCCGGACAGATTCATGAAGCTGTTCGGCTTGGCTAGGATCAGCTTCGGGCCTCCCGGAGACAGGCGCGCCTCGGCGACCGAGGCGTTCGCCTTGTGCGACCTGAAGGTCGCGGTGATCCGGTGCGCCAACTCGGCGAGAGCCATCTGACCCACGTTGTGACGATGGCCGGCGTAGCCGGGCCCGGGGTTGCCGAGCCCGACCACCAACCAGCTGTCGTCCGCCACGAGGTGCTTGACTACTCCGCGGCCTCGGTCGACGCCTCGGCGTCGGCGTCCGCGGCGGCCTCGGCGGAGTCGCCTCCGGCCGTCTCGGCGTCGCCGGTCTCGGCGGCCTCGGTGTCGCCCAGGTCCTGCTCGGTGTCGGCGGTCACGTTGATGACGAGCGTGTCGGGGTCGCTGATCAGAGTCGCACCCTCCGGCAGCTTCAGGTCCTTCGCAAGGATCTGCGTGCCGGCCTCGAGCCCCTCGATGCTGACCACGACGCGCTCCGGGATGCTGGTGGCCTCCGCCTCGAGCGAGATCGTGTTCGCGTCAAGCGCCGCGGTCGTGCCCGAGATGGTCTCGCCCTCGACGTGGACCGGGACGTCGATGGTGACCTTCTCGCCCTTGCGCACCACGATCAGGTCGAGGTGCTCGATGATCTGGCGCACCGGGTCCTTCTGCACGTCCTTCACCAGCGCGAGCTGGCTCTTGCCCGAGATGTCGAGGTCGAGCACCTGGTTCGCCTTGCGCAGGATGAGGCCCACCTGGTGACCCGGGAGGGTCACGTGCTGCGGGTCCGTGCCGTGGCCGTAGATGACCGCGGGGATCTTGCCGGCGGCGCGGATCTTGCGAGCCGCCCCCTTGCCGAAGGAGGTGCGGGGTTCCGCGACCAGCTTGTTGTCGTCAGCCATGGTGATTCTTCTTTCGTCTGGAGTGTGTCGGGAGAGCACGCGCACGTCGAACAGACTGGAAGAGCCGTCCACCGCGTCGATCACGGATGCCGCACATGCAGCAATCCCTCGCCGAAGTTCGGGTCGAGTCTAGCTCAGTAGAACTCCACGGTGTTCACGATGTTCTCGAGCGGCTTCCCGTCGAGGAACGCCGTCGCGTTGCGTGCGAACAGCTCGGTGATCAGCCGCGACTCGTGCACGCTGATCGCGGCGGTGTGCGGGCTGATGAGCACGTTGGGCAGATCCCACAGGGGGCTGTCGCCGGGCAGCGGCTCGACGGCGGTCACGTCGAGGGCGGCGAACCCGACGCGACCCTCCGACAGGGCGTCGACGAGCGCCGGCTCGTCGACCGTGCTTCCCCGCCCGACGTTCACGATGGAGGCGCCCGGCTTGATCGCGGCGAGCACCTCGCGGCTCAGCATCCCCTCGGTCTCGGCCGTGCCGGGGAGGCAGAGCACGATCGCGTCGACCGTGGCCACCACCTCGGCGAGCCTCTCGACCGGGTAGACCTGAACGACCCCCTCCGCGTCGACCGCGTGCCGGTGCACCCCGACCACCCGGTATCCGAGGCCCGCCAGCTTGGATGCCGTCAGCCGCCCGATCGATCCCAGACCGACCACCGCGACCGTCATGTCGGGGGCGAGCCCGAACGGCACGCGCGGTGCCCACTCGTGCCGGATCTGCGCGGTCCGCAGGTAGGGCAGCCGCTTCGCTCCGGCGAGCACGCCGAAGACAGCGAACTCGGCGAGCGGTTCGGCGTGCACGCCGGCCGAGGTGGTGAAGACGATGCGCGCGAGGTCGTGGGCGTCGAGATGCGCGGCCCTGACCTGCTGGCCGCCGCCGGCCGGGATCGTGTGCACCCAGCGCAGGCCCGGATTGGCCGCCACGGTCCGTCCGAGCGCCTTCCCGGAGTTGTCGGGCACGCCGAACAGGGCCTCCGCGGTGTCGACGAGGGACTCGAATGCCGCTTGGTCGTCGGGGGCGCGGACGTGCCGCACCATCCAGTCGTCCGAGGCCTGCCCGAGCAGGGCGGGCTCGAACACGACATCGAGCCGGGGCTCGCGCGCCCGCAGCAGCTCGATGTTCTCGGGGGTCTGCGCGGTGGCGACGACGACCCGGAGCGAGTCACTCATGAGACATCCGTTCTTCCAGAGAGGCCAGGAGGGCGCCGATCGGAGCCGAGGCGTCGACGGTCAGCGCGTGTTCGTCGGGCGCGGGCGGTTCCAGCGTCGCGAGCTGCGAGTCGAGCAGCGACGCGGGCATGAAGTGCCCAGGGCGATGCGTCATCCGCGTGAGCAGGGTGGCACGATCCGCCTCGAGGAACACCAGGACCAGGTCGGGAGCCGACGCGCGAAGCCGGTCCCGGTACGCCCGTTTCAGAGCGGAGCAGGCGATCACGACCGGATCCGACGACAGCCGGGCCGCGATCGCGTCCAGCCAGGGCGCGCGATCCGCGTCGTCGAGCGGGATGCCCGCGGCCATCTTCGCGACATTGGACGCGGGGTGCAGGGAATCGCCATCCACGAAAGTCAGGCCAAGGGCATCCGCGACGGCCGCCCCGACCGTCGACTTGCCGGAGCCGGAGACGCCCATGACGACGACGGGGCGGGAGAACGGCATCGGGACCAACGGTAGCCTGGACCCATGGCTGAACCGACTCCTCAGGCGAACATCGGCGTTGTCGGGCTGGCGGTGATGGGCTCCAACCTGGCCCGCAACCTCGCCAGCCGTGAGGGCAACACGGTCGCGATCTTCAACCGCAGCTATGAGAAGACCCAGGCGCTCATGGACGAGCACCCGGAGGCCGGATTCGTTCCCAGCCCGGACTACGCGGCGTTCGCGGCATCCATCTCGACGCCCCGCACCGCGCTGATCATGGTGCAGGCAGGCAAGGGCACCGACGCCGTCATCGACGAGCTGGTCAAGGTCTTCGAACCCGGCGACATCATCATCGACGGGGGCAACGCGCTCTTCACCGACACGATCCGGCGTGAGAAGGCGGTGCGCGAGACCGGGATCAACTTCGTCGGCGCCGGCATCTCGGGTGGCGAGGAGGGCGCGCTCAACGGGCCGTCGATCATGCCGGGCGGCTCCGACGAGGCCTGGACCACGATCGGCCCGATCCTGAAATCCATCGCGGCGGTCGCCGAGGGTGAGCCATGCGTCACGCATGTCGGGCACGACGGAGCCGGCCACTTCGTGAAGATGGTCCACAACGGCATCGAGTACGCCGACATGCAGCTGATCGCGGAGGCCTACGACCTCATCCGCCGCGGCACGCAGTACACGCCGGCCCAGATCTCGGAGGTCTTCGCCGAGTGGAACAAGGGCGAGCTCGAAAGCTACCTGATCGAGATCACCGCCGAGGTGCTGAAGCAGGTGGATGCCGACACCGGCCGGCCGCTCGTCGACCTGATCCTCGACCAGGCCGGCGCGAAGGGCACCGGCGCGTGGACCGTTCAGACCGCGCTCGACCTGGGCGTCCCCGTCTCGGGGATCGCCGAAGCCGTCTTCGCGCGCAGCCTCTCGAGCAAGCCCGCGCAGCGCAAGGCCGCGCGCGGCCTGCCCGGCCCGACCGACACCTGGACGATCACCGACGCCGACGACTTCATCGAGGATGTGCGGCTCGCCCTGTTCGCCTCCAAGATCGTGGCGTACTCGCAGGGCTTCGACGAGATCGTCGCCGGAGCGGAGCAGTACGGGTGGGACATCAAGAAGGGCGACATCGCCAAGATCTGGCGCGGCGGCTGCATCATCCGGGCGCAGTTCCTCAACCGCATCACCGAGGCCTACGCCGAAGACGACGGCCTGGTCGCGCTGCTGACCGCGCCCTACTTCGTCGAGGCGCTCGAGCGGGCGCAGGGATCGTGGCGGCGCATCGTCTCGATGGCCGCGCACTCTGGCGTTCCCGCACCGGCGTTCTCCTCGTCGCTCGCCTACTACGACGGGCTGCGGGCTGAGCGGCTGCCTGCCGCCCTCATCCAGGGGCAGCGCGACTTCTTCGGCGCGCACACCTACAAGCGGTCGGACAAGGACGGCACCTTCCACACGCTCTGGAGCGGCGACCGGAGCGAGATCGAGAGCGAGCCGAGCACGCACTAGCGTGCCGCCGCATCGGAGGGCAGGAACATGCGCAAGGTCGTCGTCTACGAACTGATGTCGCTGGATGGGGTGGCCGAAGACCCCGACGCATTCCTCTCGGAATGGGACGACGCCATGGACGCCCGTCTCGGCAGGGTGATCGCAACACAGGATGCGGTCATCCTCGGCCGGCGCAGCTATGACGAGTGGTCGCGCTTCTGGCCGACGAGCGACATCGAGCCGTTCGCGAGCTTCATCAATACGGTCGCGAAGCACGTCGCGACATCGAGTCCTCTCGACGCGACGTGGGCCGGAGCGCGTGCCATCGATGGCGACCTCGTCGAGTTCGTGCGCGATGTCCGGGAGCAGCCGGGCGGTGACATCGGGGTCCACGCCAGCATCTCGATCGCTCAGGCGCTTCTGGCCGCCGACCTCGTCGACGAACTCCGCCTTCTGATCGCGCCGAGGATCGCCGGCACCGGGCGGCGCCTGCTCGAGGGCGTGCCGTCCCTCCGCCTGGAGACGATCGGCGCCGAGGTCTCGCCGGCCGGCGCCCTGCTCGTCGACCACCGCATCGCCCGCTGACCGGCTGCGCTACTCCCAGAGCGGGTCGTCGGAGCCGAGGGGTCGCGGCGCGAGCGCCCAGGCCAGCGGATGCCCTCCGACCGCGAGCGGCGGCGGCAGCAGCCCTGCCGCGCCCCACCGGGTGTCGAGAGGGGCGCGGTGCCACTCAGGAGCAGGCGCCGAGGCATCCGCCTCAAGGCCGCGGGCGTTCTCGAGCTCGACCGCCGTGCGAGCCAGCGAGAGGCGCGCGCAGCTGCCGATGCCGTCGAGGGCACGTGCCGCCAGCCCGACGAGCACGGCGGCCGCGGTCAGGTAGCCGGTCGCATGATCGAGGGCCTGCACCGGCAGCGGGGTCGGCTTGTCGGAACTGCCGGCGTCGAGCCCGGCCACCGCGATGCCGCTCGACATCTGCACCAGGCTGTCGAAGCCGCGGCGGCCGGCCCAGGGTCCGGTGTGCCCGTAGGCATCGAGCGACACGTCGACCAGGCCAGGGCGGATGCGGCGGCGCACCGCCTCACCGAGCCCGAGCCGCTCCAGGGCATCCGCGCGGTAGCCGCTGACCAGCACGTCCGCTCCGGCGAGGAGTTCGATCAGTCGCTCGCGCCCCGCCGGATCGTGTGCGTCCAGTCGGGCGGCTCGCTTGCCCAGCGTCATGTCGGGGACCAGTGCCGGCTCGTCCCAGCCGGGCGGGTCGACGCGCAGCACCTGTGCGCCGAGGCCGGCGAGCAGTCGGGTGGCCACCGGTCCGGCCAGCACCCGGGTCAGGTCGAGCACCCGGAGACCGGCGAGCGGCATGGCGTCGGTGGGCGCCCAGCGGGAGGGCTCTGCATCCGCGGACGGACCGGTGCGCTCGCGATGCACGAGAGGCTCGGCCGAGACGGCAGCTCCCTGCGGATGCGCGGCCCACGCCGCCGGAGTGCGCAGTTCAGCGGCGCACCCGCCCTCGGCGACCACGGCGGATTCGAGCTCCCCGGCGTCCCAGCTGGCAACCGCGTCGGCCACCGCCGCCTGGTCGGCGGCGACGCCGAGCACGCGGAGCGCGGCCGCCCGGTGATGCGGCGCGTTGGTGTGCAGGCGGATCCATCCGTCGCTCCGCCCGACGTGCATGGCGCGGTAGTCGCCGGCGATCGGATCCCAGGGTGAGGGCAGTTCCCAGCCGATCGGCCGGAGCGCGAGGCCGAACCAGGCGTCAGCGAGGCCGTGGTCGACCTCGACGTCGGCGGGCCCGGGCAGGCTGAGGTCGGAGCGCAGCTCGGCGACGGCGAGGCCGGCCACCGCGATGGACGCCCACGCCAGCGCCGACACCGGGTAGAACGACTCGAGGATCCCCCGCCCGGTCACGGACACGGCGAACGACTCGGTCGTGCCTGCTCTCAGCCCGACCCCGGTGGCGAGGCTCAGCAGCAACGATTCGGATGCGGCCGTCATCCCCTCACGCTACGCGCGGCGTATCCGGCGGACCAGCGCCCGCACCCCGAGGGCGAGCAGCACCAGTCCGGCGACCCCGACGATCGACTGCCAGGGCGTCGAGAGAGCGAGGGCGACGCAGCCGAGCAGGCCGAGAACGGCGAGCACGGGCGGGCGGGCGCCGAGATGGCGGGCGCGGCCGAGTGCGGCCAGGTGCGCGATCGCGTAGTAGCCGAGAACCGCGCAGGCCGAGACCCCGACCAGCCTCGCCGGGTCGAGCAGCAGCACCGCGGCGACCCCCACGATCGCGACCACGATCTCGGCGAGCAGCGGCGTCGCCGTGCGTTCCGAGATCCGCGCGAGGCCGCCCGGCAGCTCGCCGTCCCGCGCCATGGCGAGCGAGGTGCGGCTCAGGCCGGCCAGCACGCTGAGCAGTGAGCCGAGGCAGGCGACGGCCGCCGTGATCCGGATGAGCACCTCGGTTCCAGGACCCGCCGCCTCGGCCAGTGGCGATGCGCTGGTCGAGAGGGCAGCGGTCCCGAGGCGGAGCAGCAGCACCGTCGCCGTTGCCGCGGACAGCACGAGCACGATCCCGAGGGCGACGATCACCGCCCTCGGCAGGGTACGCGATGGGTTCTTCACCTCCTCGCCCAGGGTGGCGATCCTGGCGTAGCCGGCGAAAGTGAAGAAGATGAGCGCCGCCGCCTGCAGCACGCCGATCGGCCCTCCCGAGAAGGCGACCGGGGTGCGCGGCGCCGAGCCGCCGCCCTGTACCGCCGTGACCACCAGCACGGTCACCAGCACGGCGACCACCGCGGCCGCGATCACCATGCTCACCACCGCGGTGCTCCGGATGCCGGTGGCATTCACCACCGCCAGAACGACGACCGCAGCCACGGCCACCGGCTTCTCGTACGCCGGCCACAGGTACGCGCCGGCGATCGAGGCGATGGCGGCCACCGAGGCGGTCTTGCCGACCAGGAAGAGCACCCCGGCGATGAAGCCGGGCACCGGCCCCAGTTCCGCCCGCCCATAGGCGTAGGCCCCACCCGACACGGGGTGGGCCATCGCGAGCCGCGTCGTGCTCAGCGCATTGAGGGCCGCCACCAGCGCCGCGATCGGGAGGGCGAACAGGATGCCGGCGCCGGCATCCGCGGCGGCCGGAGCCCACACGAAGAAGATCCCGGCACCGAGCATCGACGCCACCCCGATCGCCGTGGCCGACGGGATGCCGAGTCGTCGTTGCAGCTGGGTCACGGTCGGGATCGTATCCGCAGCTGATGAACGAAGCCGTGCGAGACTGACGGCACGATGTCGGACGACGAGTACCACCCCGAGCTGGCCGAGTACGTGCCCGGGGACGGGCGTTCCCTTCGCCACCCGCTGACGCTCAAGATCATGCGGGTCGTCATCGTGATCGCCGTGGTCTCGCTGATCCTGCCGGGCGTGATCTACACGATCAGCGTCCAGGTCGAGACCGCGGGTGCCGCCTGCCGCATCGTCGTGTCGGCGACCGCCCCCGATGCGACGCCCGACGCGAGGCTGGAGCTCTGGGGCGCCAACGGGCCCGGCTGGTACTGCTACGCGCGCACCTTCGACGGCTCCGAACTGATGGTGCGCTCGCTCGGGATCATCCCCGGGCTGATGTACCGCCCGACGGGCGAGCTGACCTGAGCATGAAGCCCGGGCCGGATCCATCCCCCGCGGATGCCGCGCGCTGGGACGATCTCACCGCCGAGTTCCTGACGATGCCGGGAGTGACCCTCCAGCGAGCGTTCAGCAGGATCTCGCTGATGGTCGGCGGCAAGCTGTTCGCCTCGGCGGGGCACGGCGGCCTGCTGATCAAGGTGAGCGCCGACCGCGTCGCTCAGCTCATCGCGGACGGTGACGGCGCTCCGTTCTCCACCGGCGGAAACCGGGTCATGCGCGAGTGGGTGGTGGCGGGATCCGACACCGACTGGCGGGCTCTGGCCGCCGAATCGATGGCTTTCGTTCAGACGGCTGCAGCCGCGGCATCCCGCACGAAGGCCTAGGCCGCGCCGTCGAACATCGAGGTGACCGACCCGTCGTCGAACACCTCGTGGATCGCCCGCGCGAGCAGTGGCGCGATCGGCAGCACGGTGAGCCGGTCCCAGCGCTTCTCCTCGGCGATCGGCAGGGTGTCGGTGACCACGACCGAGTCGATGAATTCGCTCTGCAGGATCTCGACGGCCGGATCCGAGAAGACGGCGTGCGTCGCGGCCACGACGACCGCGGTGGCGCCGTGCTGCTTCAGCGCCTCGGCGGCCTTGACGATCGTGCGGCCGGTGTCGATCAGGTCGTCGACGATCAGGCACACGCGGCCATCGACCGGGCCGATGATCTCGTGCACGCTGACCTGGTTCGGGATGAGGGGATCGCGGCGCTTGTGGATGATCGCGAGCGGTGCGCCCATCTTGTCGCTCCAGACATCGGCGACGCGCACCCGGCCCATGTCGGGCGAGACGACGGTCAGCGTGCTCGGGTCGAGCTGCGTCTGGAAGTGCTCGAGCAGCACCGGCATCGCGAACAGGTGGTCGACCGGGCCGTCGAAGAAGCCCTGGATCTGGGCGGCGTGCAGATCCACGCTCATGATGCGATTGGCGCCGGCGGCTTTGAAGAGATCGGCGACGAGGCGGGCCGAGATCGGCTCGCGGCCGCGACCCTTCTTGTCCTGCCGCGCATAGGGGTAGAAGGGCGCCACGACCGTGATGCGCTTCGCGCTCGCGCGCTTGGCGGCATCCACCATGATCAGCTGTTCCATGAGCCACTCGTTGATCGGGCTGGTGTGCGACTGGATCACGAACATGTCGGCGCCGCGCACGCTCTCGTCGAAGCGGGCGTAGATCTCGCCGTTCGCGAAGGTGCGGGCGTCGGTGTGGAGGAGTTCGGTGTCGAGCTCGGCGGCCACCGCTTCGGCGAGGGCCATATGCGCCCGCCCGGACACCAGCACGAGTCGTTTTCCGCCGCTGCTGGTGATCTCGCTCACGCCATGCCCTCCGTCATCCGGAGTCCAGTCTACTGAAGCGCGCGGGCCTAGTCGGTGCCCTCGGTCGCCGCCCGCGATGCGGCGTCGGCCGAAGCGGTGCCCGCGCGTTTCTTCTCGGTCCAGCCCTCGACGTTGCGCTGCGGAGCGACGCTGATCGCCAGGGCCCCGGCCGGCACGTCCTTGCGGACCACGGCCCCCGCGCCCACCTTCGCGCCGTCGCCGACGGTGACGGGGGCGACGAAGACGTTGTGCACGCCGGTGTGCACGTGCGAGCCGATCGACGTGGGGTGCTTGGCGATGTCGTCGTAGTTCGCGGTGACACCACCGGCTCCGATGTTGGTGCCCTCACCGATGGTGACGTCGCCCATGTAGCTGAGGTGCGGCACCTTGCTCCCGGCGCCGATCTTGGCGTTCTTGGTCTCGACGAAGGTGCCGATCTTGCCCTTGTCGGCGAGCTCCGTGCCCGGGCGCAGGTAGGCGAACGGTCCGACGGATGCCTCGGCGCCGATCACCGCGAGCGTCGCGTCGGTCCGGCTGACCGTCGCGTTCTCGCCGACCTCGCAGTCGAGCAGCGTCGTGTCGGGACCGATCCGCGCACCCCGCTCCACCGAGGTGCGGCGGGCGATGTGGGTGTTCGGCAGCAGTTCGACGTCTTCGGCCAGCGTGGCCTCGAGGTCGATCCAGGTCGTGGACGGATCCTGCACCGTCACGCCGGCCAGCTGCCAGCCGCGCACGATCATCGCGTTGAGCCTGGCCGCGGTCACGGCCAGCTGGACGCGGTCGTTCACGCCCTCGACCATCCAGGCATCCGGCGCGGGCACGGCGTCGATGACCTGACCGGCCGCGTGCAGCAGGCCGATCACATCGGTGAGGTACTTCTCGCCCTGGGCGTTGCTCGTGCCGATCCGCGGCAGTTCGGCGCGCAACGACGGCGCCGCGAAGACGTAGGTTCCGGAGTTGATCTCGAGGATCGCCAGTTCGTCGGGGTCGGCATCCCTCTGCTCAACGATGCGGAGCATCGCCCCGTCGGCGTCGCGCACGATGCGCCCATAGCCGGTCGCGTTGTCGACCATGGCGCTGAGCACGGTGGCCGCCGCCCTGGCCTGCCGGTGCGACTCGATCAGGCCAGAGAGCGTCGCGGCGTCGAGCAGCGGGACATCTCCGCTGACCACCACGACGTCGCCGTCGAAGTCGCCGGGCAATGCGCCCATCCCGAGCTCGACGGCGCGCCCGGTGCCGGGGACCTCGTCCTGGTCGACCACCACGGCTTCGGGCATCAGCTCGATGATCGCGCCCGAGACCGCCTCGCGTTCGTGGCGGACCACGGCGACCACGTGAGCCGCCGACAGCTCGCGCGCCGTCGCCAGCACGTGCCCGATGAGCGGAACACCGGCCAGCGGGTGCAGCACCTTCGCGCGGGCGCTCTTCATGCGGGTGCCCTGCCCGGCGGCGAGGACGATGACGGCGAGACGGGGGTCGGTCATGCGCCTATTCTGCCTGCACCGCCGGTGACGGTGACGATGGCGTCGAGCGCACCGCTGGTCACCTCGTCGAAACCGACCGGCCGCCCGAGCGTGGCGGAGAGGTAGATCGCGCGCACCACCGCGAGCGAGGTGAAGGCATCCTCCACCGTGACGCCCGGGCGGCGCCCGAGCCGGATGGCCTCCACGATGTTCTCGTACTGCCGCACGTGGCCGGTCACGAAGGCGTCCGCGGCCGGCGTGACGGGAGGCACGGCACTGTCGCCGAAGAAGAGCAGCAGGTCGCCGTCGATGATGGCCGAGCCGCGATCGCCGTGCACCTGCACACGCGCTGACAGCCCGGGGTAGGCAGCGGTCGTCGCATGGATGATGCCGAGAGCGCCCGATTCGAAGCGCACCGTCGCGACGGCCACGTCCTCGACCTCGATCCGCTCGTGGGCGAGGAGCGCCGTCTGAGCGAAGATCTCCACCGGGCGGCCCAGGAACCAGACCAGCAAATCGACGGTGTGCACGCCCTGATTCATCACAGCGCCGCCGCCGTCGAGCTCCCAGGTGCCGCGCCAGGTTCCGGAGTCGTAGTAGTCCTGGCTGCGCCACCAGTCGATCAGGGCGACGCCGCTGACGATCCGACCGAACTCACCGGAATGTGCCGCTCGGGCGACGGCCACCGACGACGGATCGAAGCGGTGCTGACTGATCACCGAGACGACCAGCCCGCGGCCCTCGGCCTCGCGGGACAGCTCCAGCAGGCGTCGTGCGCGGGGCATCGACACGTCGAGCGGCTTCTCGATCACCACGTGCGCACCCGCGGCGAGCGCCTCCTCCGCGAGCTGAACGTGGAGTCCGCTCGGGGTGCAGATGACGACGAGATCGATCGGGCCGGCGGCGAGCGCCTCCGGGAGGTTCAGGAACTCGGTGGGAGCGGCGAGGCCGAGTTCGGTGACGACGCGCTCCCCGAGAACGGACGCGGCGCCCGGCACGGGGTCGACGAGTGCCGCGATGGCGAGGCCGGAATGCCGGGCGATGGCCCGCGCGTGCGTGAGGCCGATCATCCCGCAGCCGACGATCGCGACCGCGAGCGGTGCCGAGGACACGGTCATGCCAGCCGCACCCCGATCCGGTCGGTGAGCGCGCGAAGAGCGCGAGCGGCCCGGCCGAACGCCTCGGGGCCCGAGACACCCCCGAGCGCGTCGAGGTCGGTGAGATGCGGCTCGAGCGAGGCGAAGCCTGCGTAGCCGTCGTCGCGCAGCGCGGTCAAGGTCTCGAGCAGCTGGCCGTCGCCCTCGCCGGCCGGTGTCACCTCGCCGGTCGCCAGGACGGCGTCTTTGACCTGGAGGTAGGCCAGGTGCGGCCGGAGCGCGGCGTAGCCCTCGTCGAACGGCCGGGCGACGCCGACCTGCACGAAGTTCGCGCCGTCCCAGGCCGCCCCGAGATTCTCGCTGCCGACGCTCTCGATGATGTCGAGGCAACGCTCCGGGGTGTCCCCGTAGATCTCCTTCTCGTTCTCGTGCAGCAGCACGACGTCGGCGGCGGCGGCCGCATCGGCGAGCGCGCGCATCCGGAGCAGCACGTCGTCGCGGACGCTCTCCGCGGTCAGCCCGTCGGCCCGGTAGAACGAGAAGATGCGGATGTAGCGGGAGCCGAGCCGATGCGCCGCATCGATCGCGCGCGCGAGGCGCCCCAGTTCATGTTCGACCGGGAGCGAGACGTCGACCTTGCCGACCGGTGAGGCGATCGCCGAGACGCCCATCCCCCGCTCCGACAGGATGCCGGCGAGCCGATCGAGCTCGTCATGGGCGAGTTCGACGACGTTCGTGCCCCAGGCGCTTCGCACCTCGATGTGCCGGGCGCCGAGCGCCTGCAGCACCGCGACCTGGACGGCCGGATCCCGATCGATCTCGTCGCCGAAGCCGGAGAGATCCCAGGATGCGCTCACCCCACCATTGTGGTCTAGGTGCGCAGCCCGTCGATCGCCAGCTTCAGCACGCGCTCGCGCTGTGCGTCATCGGTGAAGTTGACGCCCGCGATGCCGGAGACCAGGTAGACCACATCCGAGATGCTGGTATCGGGCCGGACCACGCCCGCCTCCTGCGCTCGCTGCAGCACGGGCTCCCCCGCGGCATACATCACGACCCGGCATTGCGTGAACATGTCTGAGTCCTTGTTGAGACCTTCGATCAGGGCGCGCTTGGTGGTGGCGTACTGCACGAAGCGGTCGAGCCAGGAGCTCAGGGCCTCCCAGGGCTCGAGCGCCGTCGAGGCCTCGCCGAGGCGGACCAGCGACGCGATCTCCTCCAGGTAGATGGCCTCGAGGAGCGACTCGCGCGTCGGGAAGTTGCGGTACAGAGTGCCGATTCCGACGCCCGCGCGACGCGCGATGTCCTCGAGGGATGCGGTGGCGCCGTTCTCGGCGAAGGCGGCGCGGCCGGCCTCGAGCAGGGCGTCGAAGTTGCGGCGGGCATCCGCCCGCTGCGGTCGCTGCACCGTGATGGACGGGGCGATCTCGACGGACACTGTCGGCGCCTTTCTGACGGAATGGAGATCTTCGGGATGGGCTTGCAAAGCGGAGGCACCCTCCGCTAAAGTGGTGTAACCGGAGGCAACCTCCGAATGGAGCCTTCCTCCACTATAACGGAGGCGGCCTCCGAAATCATCCGGTTCTCTCGAACCATTCACCCCTCTCGAACGGAATCCCTCGTGCTTCGTCGTTCTCCCCTCGTCATCTTCGGCGTTCTGGCCGTCAGTCTCGTCTCGCTGACCATGCTCCAGTCGCTGGTGGTGCCGGTGCTCCCCGCGCTCCAGCAGGAGTTCGGTACTTCGCCGAGCCTCATCACCTGGACACTGACGGCATGGCTGCTCTCGGCCGCGATCGCGACCCCGATCCTGGGCCGGGTCGGCGACATGGTCGGCAAGCGCCGCACCCTGCTCGTGGTACTGGCCGCGCTCGCGATCGGCAGCCTGGTCGCCGCGACCGCGCCGACGATCGGCGTGCTGCTGATCGGCCGTGTGATCCAGGGCCTCGGCGGTGCGATGTTCCCGCTCGCCTTCGGCATCGTGCGCGACAACCTTCCTGCCGCGCGGGTGCCGGCGGCGATCGGCGCTCTCTCCGCCGTCATCGCGGTCGGCAGCGGGCTCGGCACCGTGCTGGCCGGCCCGATCGTGTCGGGTCTGGGATGGCACTGGCTGTTCTGGATCCCGCTGATCACGACCGTGGTCGGCGGCCTTCTCGCCGCCTTCGTCATCCCGGAGTCCACCTCGCGCTCCGGCGGACGCATCAACTGGCTCGCCGCGACGCTGCTCGCCGGCTGGCTGGTCGCCCTGCTGCTTCCGCTCAGCGAGGGCATGGTCTGGGGCTGGGCCTCGCCTCTGGTGATCGGGCTGTTCGTGGCATCCGCCGTGCTTCTCGCCGCGTGGATCGTCGTCGAGGTGCGTGCGAGCAACCCGCTGATCGACATGCGGATCATGCGCCTGCCCGGAGTCTGGACCGTCAATCTCGCCGCCCTCTTCGTCGGCGCCGGGATGTTCGGCATCTTCGCCTTCTTCCCGCGCTTCGTGCAGACCCCCGCGTCGGCCGGCTACGGATTCGGCGCTTCGGTCGGCGAGTCCGGGCTGCTGATGGTGCCCATGCTGGTCGCCATGGCGATCGCCGGATTCATCAGCGGACCGCTGGCCCAGCGCCGGATCGGCTTCACTGCTCAGCTGGTGGGCGGCTCGGCCCTCATCGGGATCTCCGCACTGGGCTTCGCCTTCTTGCACGCGACCACCATCGACATCTCGATCGAAGCCGGGATCACGGGCTTCGGCCTCGGCATCGCCTACGCCGCGATGACCTCGCTGATCGTGCAGGGCGTCCCCTCCTCGCAGACCGGCGTGGCCAGCGGGATGAACGCCAACATCCGCACGATCGGCGGCGCCCTCGGCTCGACGATCATGGCCGCGATCGTCACGAGCTCGCTCGAGCCGAGTGGCCTCCCGACGGAGTCCGGCTACACCGACGGCTACATCGTGCTGGCGATCTTCGGGCTCGGGGCCGTCGTGGCGGGGCTGATCCTGCCGGTGCTGCGGCGCGCTCGGGCGGGGTCGCCGGCACCGGTCGAGCCCGCCGAGACGCCGCTCGACGAGGTCGTCGTGGAGTCGCCGCTCTTCGAGGCGGCGTAGCCCCTCGCGCCACACTCCAGTTGTGACGGACTGTCCGTCACAACTGGAGTGCACGAGACGAGAGACCTCGAGCCCGGCGCGTTCGTCAGCGCGCCGGGCTCGAACCGTGCGAACAACCTGAGCTCCGCCGCCAGGATTCGAACCCGGACCTTACGGCACCAAAGGCCGAAGTGCTGCCGTTACACCACAGCGGATCGCGACCGGGAGCCGAGGCATCCCGTGCGTGTCAAGTCTGCCAGACCGGCCGCGCCGACTACCGTGACGGGATAATGGGCGGATGCCTCCCTCCGACGAAGTCGACCGCATCGTCGACGACTGGTCGCGCGAGCGCCCCGATGTGGACTTCTCGCCGATGCAGGTGCTCTCGCGGGTCGCGCGGCTCAGCAAGCACCTCGACCGGGCGCGGCGGACCGCGTTCGAGGCATCCGATCTGGAGCCGTGGGAGTTCGACGTGCTCGCCGCGCTTCGGCGAGCGGGCGCGCCCTACCAGTTGAGCCCGAAATCGCTCCTGCAGCAGACCCTGGTCTCCAGCGGCACGATGACGAACCGGATCGACCGCCTGGTCGAGCGCCGCCTGGTCGAGCGCCACACCGATCCCCACGACGGGCGTGGCGTGCTCGTCGTGATGACCGCTCGCGGGCGCCGGGCCGTGGATGACGCGATCAGCGAGTTGCTCGCCGACGAGGCACGGCTGCTCCAGACGCTGTCGAGCGCCGACCAGGAGAGGTTGAGCGCACTCCTGCGCAAGCTCAGCCTCGACTACGACTGAGCCGTCACTCCTTCACCTCGGTCTCGGTGACCGGCACCCTCGCCCGCGCACCGAGCCGCCCGACGATCAGCGAGACCGGCCAGGTCAGCACCCAGAACCACATCGCCCACTGGGGATCGGGGAGGAGGATGGCCAACGGAATCGACAGCAGGAACACGATCGGGGGTGCGAGGCCGTCCCGCTGGTCGTAGGCGAACAGCTTCGGGTCGATGTCTTTCGCGAGCAGCTTGCGGCGCCCCGCGTACTCCCAGATCGCCGCCTGCAGCAGGCTCAGGATCGCCACCTCCAGGGCGTAGAGCACGACCGCGACGCGGTCCGGCGCGTACTCGCTCAGCAGGCTCGTCGGGAAGGGGACCAGCGCGACGAACGCCAGGAACACGAAGTTGAGGCAGATCAGTCCCGTGTCGTAGACGACGATCGCGCGGAACTTGCGGTGATGGAACACCCAGTTGAGCGCGATGATCGCGAAGCTCAGGCCGTAAGCCAGGAAGGTCGGCCAGAGGTCGAGCACCGCCCCGAGCAGTTTGCCCTGCGGCACGTCGGGCACCCGGATGTCGAGCACCAGCAGCGTCAGCGCGATGGCGAACACGGCGTCGGAGAAGAACTCGATGCGGGCGGTGTCACGACCGCGATCGAACAGGCGCCGCTGCTTGGCGGCGATCGTCTCCTCGTGCGCCTCGTCGCGCGCTTCGTCGCGCGTCTCCTCGCCCGTTCCCTCGTCCACGCTCGCACCCTATCCTGAGGCCATGCCCGTCGCGGAGGACCTCGAAGCCCCGGTCCACGAGCGCCGCCTCTCGCTGATCCGCGACGGTTTCGGCGGCTCGGCGAAGGCGCACGAGCACCGCCTGCTGCGGGCGGCACGCCCCGCGCTCCCGGTGCTGAACTGGCTGGGGCAGTTTGCGCATCCACTGCTGAAGGTGCCCAAGCTCGGCTGGATCACCGCCGATCCGCGCACCGCTCGCGCCCTCCTCAACGATCCCGAGCACCTGACGCTGCTGAGCGAGGGCGGGGTCGGCCACCTCTGGGCGCAGATCCTGGGCGACTGGGTCTACGAGCTGTTCGACGGCCCGGGCCACCACGACCTGCGCACCCGCAGCCGCGAGCTGTTCACCGACAAGACGAGCACCGCCTTCGTGAGGAAGGCATGGGCCGAACGGATGGATGCGGCGCGCGCCGCCTTCGAGGCTGGCGACGAACTCGACCTCGCCGACCTGAGCCGGGTGCTGGTCGGGCACATGGTGATCACGCTGCTCGGACTCCCCGTGGACGCGACCCGTGGAGACGACGCCTATCGCGAGATCTTCGCGACCGGTGAGGAGCTGGCATCCACCGCGCTGGGGACCACCGCCGACACCGTGCTCCCGCCCGAGAAGATCGCGGCGGCCCGGGTGATCGTCGAGCGGCTCACCGGGCACATCGATCACGTGTTCGGCACGGCGCATCCCGACACCGTGATCGGGCGTTGCCGCGAACTCGGGCTGAGCGTGCAAGAGACCAAGGGGCTGTCGACGCTGCTCATGGTGGCCGGCACCGAGACCGCGGCCTCGGCGATGGCGCGCACCGCGGCCCTGCTCCACGACTCGGGCGAGCAGCACCGCCTGCTCGCGGCCCCGGAGCACCGGGACGACGCGGTGCGCGAGGCGCTGCGGGTCACCAGTCCGGCGCCCATCATCGGGCGTTCGGTGCTGGCCAACCTCGAGATCGGGGGTCGCACGCTCAAAGCCGGCGAGCGCGTCGTCGTGCTCACCTGGACGGCCAACAACCTCGCCGGCGACTACCGCATCGACCGGCCGTACCTGCCGCAGCACCGCCAGCTCTGGTTCGGCGCCGGACGGCACCTGTGCCTCGGGGGTCCGCTGGCCCGGGCCGAGCTCGAAGCCGTGATCGAGCTGCTGCTCGGCGACGGACGGCCGTTCGAGATCGTCTCGCGCGAGTACGGCAAGAAGGTGCTGATCCCGGCCTACGCCTCGCTGGTGGTGCGCAAGGCGCGGCAATGACGGCGTTGAGGCGTCTCACCGAGAGCGACTGGTCCGAGGTCGCGGCCATTTACAGGGCGGGCATCGACACGGGGAACGCGACCTTCGAAACCGCCCCACCGACCTGGGATCGCTTCGCGTCGGGCCATCTGCTGGCTCACTCGGCCGTCGCGGTCGACGGTGGGCGCATCGTCGGCTGGGTGTCGGCCTCGCCGGTCTCGGCTCGCGCCGTCTACGCCGGCGTGGTCGAGCACTCGGTCTACGTGCATCCGGATGCCGCGGGCCAGGGCGTCGGGGGCGAACTCGTCGCCTGGCTGATCTCCTCGACCGAGGCGGCCGGGATCTGGACCATCCAGTCGTCGATCTTCCCCGAGAACGCGGCGAGCCTCCGTCTGCACAGACGCCTCGGCTTCCGAGTGGTCGGCGGCCGGGAGCGGATCGGGCGGATGAGCTTCGGTCCGTTCGACGGTCAGTGGCGCGACACCGTTCTGATCGAACGGCGGAGCGGTCTGGCCGGAGTCGACTAGCGCGAGGCGCGGATGATCGCCCCGTGCATCGCCTCGGCCACCTCATGAGTGAACTCGACGCTCACCTCGGTGAATCCCGCGTCCCGCAGGCCGCGCTCGTACTCCTCGACAGAGAGCGCGCCCGCCACGCAGCCCAGGGCACTCCCACGCTCCTCGCGCTGGGCGACCGTCAGGTGGTTCTCGGCCACGACATCCGAGATCCCGACTCGACCACCCGAGCGCACGAGGCGGCCGAGCTCGCGCAGCACGGCCGGTTTGTCGGGCGCGAGATTGATCACGCAGTTCGAGATCGCGACGTCGACACTGTCATCCGGCAGCGGGACGACGCCGATGTCGCCGAGGAGGAAGTCGACATTCCGGGCTCCTGCTGCTGCCGCGTTCGCCTGGGCCAGCTCGATCATCTCCGGCGTCATGTCGACGCCGTACACGCGGCCCGTCGGTCCGACGCGCTTCGCCGAGAGCAGGGCATCGAGCCCACCACCGGATCCGAGGTCGAGCACGGTGTCCCCCTCGCGGAATTCCACCATCGCCGTCGGCACTCCGCAGGCGATGCTCGCGATGACCGCCGACTCCGGGATCCCGCTGGTGTCGACCCCGTCGTAGAGGCCGGCGCCGAAGCTGCCGTCGGTCCCGGCGGCCGTCGGGGCGCAGCATCCGGCGCTCGACTCGCGCGCCGCTTTCGCGTAGTGCTCCTGGATCGACTGCTTGGCCTCGCTCATGATGCTGCCCCCACGATCTCGGCGAGCAGGGCATCCACTCGCGCCTTGATGTCGTCGCGGATGCCGCGTACCTCGTCGATCCCCCTGCCCGCCGGGTCGGTGAGCTCCCAGTCCTCGTAGCGCTTGCCCGGGAAGACCGGGCATGCGTCGCCGCATCCCATCGTGATGACCACGTCGGCGGCGCGCACGGCATCCGGAGTCAGGATTGCGGGCTGCTCGCCGGCGATGTCGATCCCGAGCTCGGCCATCGCGGCGACCGCGATCGGGTTGATCGAGTCGGCAGGCTCGGAGCCCGCAGAGAATACGTCGACGGCTCCACTGGCGCGCGCGAAACCTGCGGCCATCTGCGAGCGGCCCGCGTTGTGCACGCAGACGAAGAGCAAGGCGGGTCGGTCGGTCATGGCATTCCCTTGCATCGATGACGGTCTATGCAGCATGATGAACCAATACATTGATGGATGTCAATACACCGCGTGGAGGTCGCGATGCCGGTCGGAGTCCTGTTGCCCGTGATCCAGTCGGCAGCCTGCTGCTCACCGCTCACCCGCGCGGCGCTCGGCGCCCCGGAGGCCGAGGATCTCGCCCGATCGCTCAAGGCCCTCGCCGACCCGACGCGCCTGCGCCTGGTCTCCATCGTCGCGGCCTCGCAGAACGCGGAGGCGTGCGTGTGCGACCTGACCGAGGGCTTCGACCTGAGCCAGCCCACGATCTCCCATCACCTCAGGGTTCTGACGGATGCAGGCTTCCTGCGGCGGACGCAGCGCGGCACCTGGGCCTGGTACTCGCTGGTCCCCGGCGCGTTGGATGCCGTTGGCGCGCTCCTCGCTCCGTGACGGGTCCTTGGAAGCGGCGGCCGTGACCGCGCGCGAGTGGCGTCAGATCGCTGCTGAGCTCCTCGGCAGCACTCTGCTGGCCGCGGTCGTCCTCGGCTCCGGAATCAGCGCCCAACGTTTGTCGCCGGAGGACGCGGGCCTGCGCCTGTTCGAGAACGCCTTCGCAACTGCCCTCGGGCTGACCGCTGTCATCCTCATGTTTGCGCCGATCAGCGGGGCCAGCTTCAATCCAGCGATCACCCTGGTTGAGGCCGCCCTCGGCCACCGGCCTTGGATCGACGCGGTCCGCTTCATCCCGTCGCAGCTCGTGGGGTGCATCGCCGGCGCCATCCTCGCCAATCTGATGTTCGGCGAACCCCCGGCCCGCTGGAGCACGACCGATCGCGGCGGCTGGCCCCAACTCCTCGCAGAGGTGATCGCCACCACTGGCCTCGTCATGCTCGTCATGGTGCTGGCGCGCACCGGCCGGAGTGCCCTCACCGCTCCCGCGGTTGGCGTCTACATCGGCGCCGCCTACTTCTTCACCAGCTCGAGCAGCTTTGCCAACCCTGCTCTGACCGTTGGCCGGATGTTCAGCGACAGCTTCGCCGGAATCTCCCCGGCCTCAGTCGGCGGATTCATCGGGGCACAGATCCTAGGCGCGGCTCTGGGATGGCTGCTGGTGCGCGCGCTCGTCCCACACAAGCCTCCCGCCCCTACCAGCTCTCCGCACCGACCAGGTTCGTGGGTGCCGGACGATAGTCGAGCTTCTCGCGGGCGGCCGTGATGTCGAGCGTGCGCTCGAGCCCGAGCTGACTGACGGCGTAGCGGGTCAGGCGCGGGCGCCGGCCGGTGACCCGCGATGCACGCTCCAGGGCGCCGGCCATGGCGAACGCCGCCGGGTAGGGAAGCGACACCAGCCGGGCAGGCACGCCGCGCCGCTCGAGGAACTCGCGCAGCACGACCGAGAGCAGCACCGGGGTGTCGTCGGCCACGTTGTAGATGCCGCGCGGGCTCGCCGGATCGAGCGCGCGCCGGACCGCGAGCACGAGGTTGTCGATGTGCGTCAGGCTGTGACGCACCTCGGCTCCCTCGGGCAGCACCAGGCGTCCGCGGCGGACCGCCGCGAGCAGGCGCGGCAGCAGGGTGGTGTCGCCGGGGCCGTAGACGGCGTGCGGCCGCAGGATCGCGGCATCCACCCCGGCCAGTTCGAACTCGGCCACCGTCTTCGACGCCGAGTAGCTGCTGAGAAAGCGCCGAGCGGGTGGCAGCGACTCGACCGCCTCGACGGTCGGGGTGAAGGCGTCGTAGACGCTCGAGGTCGAGAGGTGCACGATGCGGGCTTCTGGGAAGCTGCGCACCACGTTGCGGGTACCGTCGCGATTCACGGCGAGGGCGGTCGCGATGGGCACCCAGTCGTCGGCGAGCGCCGCCGCGTGCACGACGGCGTCGACGGCGCGGTCGCCGCGCAGCAGTCCGTCGGTGAGGTCCCAGACGCGGTAACTGCCCGACGGATGCGACCAGCCGCCCGCCCGGCGACCGAACCCGACCACCTCGTGATCGGCGTCGGCGAGGGCGGTGGCCACTGCTCCCCCGATGAACCCGGACGCGCCGGTGACCGCGATCCTCACGGCCGGGTCTCCGAACGCGACGGCTCCAGGGCGCCGCGCACGAGCTCGGTGAGGGCGGCGCGGTCGAGCTTGCGGCTGCGTCCCCCGCGCGGCAGCTCGGCCACGGCGAGCACTGCGTCGGGCATCACGCCCGCGTCGATGAGTCCCGGCAGCGCGCCGGCCACGGCACGTGCGAGTGGATGCTCCGCATCCGGCAGGGCGGGAGCGTCGCGAGCCGGCACGACCACCACCACGATGCGGTCGTCGCCGATCTCATCGGGGATCCCCACCATCGCGGCGTCGCTCACCCCGGGCAGCCCGGCGATGATCGGCTCGTAGAGCCCCGGGTACACATTCTGGGTGCCGCGGATGAACATGTCCTTGCGGCGGCCGAGCAGGGTGAGGTCGTCGCCGTCGAGTCGGGCGAGGTCCCCGGTCGCGAGCTCGGTGAGCGGATGGTCGGGGAGGTCCGCGAGGTAGCCACGGGCCAGCCCGGGGCCGCTCAGCACAAGCTCGCCGTCGACCAAGCGGGCGTTCACACTGGGCACGAGATGGCCGACCGGGTCGCCGTCCGACGCGGGGTCGCGCAGCTTGGCGCGCCCGTCGGCGATCGCGACGGGGAGGATCTCGGTCATGCCGTAGACGGCGCGGATCTCGGCATCCGGGAACCGCGCCGCGATGCGCTCGAGCAGCGGCCGCAGCACGGGCGCACCGCCCAGGATGATCGTCTGCAGGTTCCTCGGCATGAGCGACGGCCTCGCATCCAGCGCCCGGAGCATCGCGTCGAGCGCCGCGGGCACGGCGAACAGCACCTCGGCCTCGGGCAGCAACGTGAGGTACTGCTCCGGGCGCGCGCCCGGGTTGGCGCCCATGGGGGGCATCGTCCAGTGCGCGCCGGCGATCAGGGCTGGGACACCGACCATGAGCTGGTCGGTCAGCAGGCGCTGGCCTTCGCGCAGGCCGACCCCCGCCGCGAAGTCGGCCAGGCCGGCGCCCAGCGAATGACGCGAGTGGACGACGGCCTTCGGCGCGTCGGTGGTGCCGGAGGTGAAGATGACCAGCGCGTCTTGATCAGCCTGAGCTGGTCGAGGTGCCGACGCCGTCGCCCGCCCGTCGCGCAGTCGATGCAGGGGAATCGCGTTCCGGGGCACCCCCGGCAACCACCGACCCGTGCGCAGGTGCCGCGCCTCGGGGACGAGCCGCGCATAGGGCGCCAACTCGAGGCCGCGCCGGCGCGCGAGGCCGCGGAGCGGCCGGCTCGACGCCAGGTAGAGCAGCGACTCGGCGGCCACCCAGCCCGGCGCGGCCAGCGCGGCACGCGAGCGGAAGAGCGCCTCCCCGGCCCCCGGATCGGCGAACACGACGGTGCCCCCGGCGAGCACGATGCCGAGCGCGAGCACCACGGCATCCGGACCGGGTCGCACCGAGAACAGCACCCGGTCGCCCGGCACCATCCCCTCGCGCACGAGCGACCCGGCGGTCGCGCGGATGCTGCGCCCGAGCTCGCCGTAGCTGAGGGTGGTTCGGCCGAAGGTGAGGGCCGCGGCATCCGGATGCCGGTCGCAGCCGGCCAGCACGGCCGCGACGAGGTCGGTCACGCCCGCACCCAGGTCGGAGATCCGGACCTGTCATCGCCACGAGCGGTCTGCTCCCTCGGAATCTCCGACGTCGCGTCCGGCATCCGCAGCGCCAGCGACGAATACGACGGGATCAGCACGCCTCGCGCCGCGCGACGCCCCACGATCCCGACCGTCGCACGCGCGAGCAGCGCGTCGAGCGTGAGCCGGATCTGCGCCATCGCCAGCGGCGCCCCCAGGCAGTAGTGCACGCCGGCTCCGAACCAGAGCTGCTTGAGCTGAGCCGCGGGATTCGTCTCGGGGTCGAACTCGCCGAGCGCACGGTTCGCCGCGAAGGTCGCGAGCACGATCCGATCGCCCGGATGCACCGCCACCCGCCCGATCGCCCCGCGCCGCACGGTCGAGCGCAGCATCACCGGCGATGGCGTCGTGACGCGCAGGCCCTCGGCGATCGCCGGATCGATGAGCCGACGATCGGCGGCCAGCCGCGGCAGCCAGCCGCTGTCGATCAGGATCGCCGCGAGACGCGGCACGAACGACACGATGGTCTCCGTGCCGGTCAGCACGAAGGCGCCGACGGCACCCATGGCTTCGGGCTCGTCGAGGCCGAGGGCGCGCATCCGGCCCGGCACGGTCGACTCGTCGCCGTGGTAGGCCCGCACTGCGTGCTCGCCGAGCTCCGCGAGGATGCCGCGTGCGGCATGCAGTTGAGGCGGCGTCAGGCGCGGCCGCGCGAGGGACACGAAACCGGTGATCGCCGAGACGCGCGCGAACAACTCATCGTCGACGACATCCGCGTCCAACCCCACCAAGCGCGAGATCACCGCACTCGCGGAGCGGCGCGCATGAGCAACCAGGTCGACCGCGTGCCCGCGATCCAGTGCGGCGCCGAACTCGGTCGTCGCCGGTCCGAGGGATGCCGCGACCAACCCCTCGACGAAGCCCGGCGCGAACAGCGGACCGAGCTTGCGCCGCAGCGCTGCGTGGTCGGCGCCCTCCATGTTGAGCAGCACGCTCGGCCCGAGCACGGGAGTCCACAGTTCGCTCGGCGCGCCAGGGCCGTTCTTGCTGAAGCCGGAGGTGTCCATCAGGGTGGCGCGCAGCAGGGTCGCGTCTTTCACCACCACCCCGAGCCCGGGCACCCGCCGCACAGGCCCGGGCAGCGCGCGCAAGGCCGGGTAGGCGAACGGATGGGCGGCCCGGAGCACGCGCTCCTCCCACTTCCGCGCTGTGGCGAGCGTCATCTGATGTCCACGTGCTCGGGCCGATAGGCGTGGTCCTTGTACCAGAGCAGGGTGTTGCGCAGTCCCCACGCCTGCACCCGGCGACTCGAGCCCTGCACGACGACATCGCGGCGGCGGGCGTAGTCGCGCGTGAGTCGGCGCACCGCGTTGACCAGCGCGCGATCCTCGTGCAGGTCTTCGATGCGGGTGCGCGGGAACCCGCCGGCCGCCAGGTACAGCTCCGACGTGATCGCCACGTTGCAGCCGGCCGCCATCATGTACGGACCGAGGTAAGCGGGGTCCCGGTTGCCCGATCGCACCCGGCCGAAGGCTTCGGCCAGCTCGACCGCGCCGCGCAGTGCGACCCGGGTCGGCCATCCCAGCCCCTCGTCGTGCCGGGGCACCAGCTCGCCGCCGACGAAGCGCAGACCGAGACCGCCACCGGCGCGCGGCGTCAGCGCGCGGCGCACCGAGGCGGTCCAGTCCACGCGCGGCAGGCAGTCGGCGTCCGTGCGGGCGAGCAGTTCGGCGCCCGCGGCGATCGCGGCGCGCATCCCGGTGTCGGCGGCGGCACCGGTCCCCTTCTGGGGCTCGTCGATGACGTGCCAGCGGCTGACGCCGTGTGCTGACGCGAACGAGCGGATGACCGCGTCCGATCCGTCGCTTGAGTTGTTGTCGACGAACCACACGTCGAAGTCCGGGTCGGTCTGCCTCGCCAGCGCCTCCAGGGTCGGAGTGATGCCCGCGGCCTCGTCGAACACCGGGACGACGACGGCGAGTCTCGCCGCATCCCGACTCACAGCCGCACCACCGCCAGCCCCAGGCTGATGCCACCGGCGAGGCCGATCAGCATGGCGAGTCCGCCCGGCTCGATCATGCCGGCGTCGCGCGCGAGCGTCAGCTGCAACGGCAGCGTCGCCGACGCCAGGTTGCCGTGGTCCCGGACCGTGACGATGGTGCGGTCCATCGGCACGCCGAGCCGCTCGAAGATCGGCGGCAGGTAGGGCACGGCCACCTGGTGGATCGCCACCAGCGAGAAGTCATCCCAGCTCAGGCCGCGCGCGGCCAGCAGCTCGAGCACCGGCTCCGGCCCGAGCTCAAGGAAGGCGCGCTGCAAGCCGTGGCCGTCCATGTCGAAGTAGGCGGCATCCGGATCGTGCGGGCGCATCGTGCCGCCTCCGGGAAGGGTGCCGATCGACCAGTGCCGCGACAACGCGCGGAAGCGGGTCTCGAGGATGCCGGTGGCGGCATCCGACGTCGCTTCCAGCACGACCGCCGCTCCCCCGTCGCTCATCGTGTAGCCCGGGAAGGAGCTGATGAACTGCTCGTGGTCGCGCAGATCCCAGCGCACCGCGACGCTCGGCCCCTCGCCGCTCGCGATCAGGACCCGCTCGTACTGCCCGCTGCGGATCAGCGCGTCGCCCACCTGCATCGCGTTGAGCACCGAGTTGCACGCGTTCTTGACATCCATCACGGGAGCGTCGAATCCGAGCTTCGCGGCCACGATGTGGCTGGTCGCCGGCTCGACCAGGTCCTGGCTGGCGCTGGCGAAGATCACGAGGTCCACGTCGCCCGGAGACTGCTGCAGCGCCGATCGCGCCGCGGCCACCGCGAGGTCGGACGCCTGCCAGTCAGCGGGCTTGACGTGCACGCTCTCAACCCCGGTCATCCGTGAGATCAGTCCGGTCGCGAGCTTGAGCTCCGGGTTGCGGCGGCGCAGCTCGAGCTCGGTCTCGGCGGTGCTGCGAGTGCGCTCGGGCAGGTGCACCCCCAGCGCGGCGACTCGGCTCGTCAGGGTCACGCTCGGAGCATAGCGGGGCGTCAACGAGGCCCATCCTTCCGGCCCTCTCCCGCCCGCCACGGCCCGACGATAGGCTCACCCCGATGCCCACGACCCGACGTCTGCTGCCCGCGATCGGGATGGTCGTGCTGGTGGCCGCCATCGTCGGCGCCCCCGCCATCGCGAGCGCCGAGACGCAGCCGCAACACGCAGCGCCCGCGGCTCCCCACGGCACCGCTCCCCACGGCACGGTCGCCGCCCTCGACGCCGCCGGCCTCCCCTCGCGATCGAGCGACACCTCTGACTTCACCTTCGACTCGTTCGACGCGGTCTACCAGCTCGGCCGGAACGCCGACAGGCACTCGACCCTGCGCACCACCGAGACCCTCGTGGCCGAGTTCCCGTCCATCGACCAGAACCGCGGGATCATCCGTGCGATCCCGGCCGAATACGACGGGCATCCGACCCAGATCAAGGTCATCTCGGTGACCGACGGCTCCGGCGACAAGCGCAGCTTCTCCACTGCTCTCGACAGCGACGACAACAGCTTCTTCGACATCACGATCGCCGTGCCCAAGGGCCAGTACGTGCACGGCGCGCAGAGCTATGTCATCACTTACACCCAGCGGGACGTGACCAAGCACTTCGCGAACACCGACGACGACGAGTTCTACTGGGACGTCAACGGCACGGGCTGGGCGCAGCCGTTCGGCGAGGTCAGCGCGAAGGTCGAGCTGACCGGGTCACTGCAGAAGGACCTCAACGGCAAGGTCGCCTGCTACTACGGGCCCGAGGGCGCCACCAGCCAGTGCGAGGTGGTCGAAGCCGACGGCCTCCGGGTGAGCCAGAAGAAGCTCGGCCCCTACGAGAACGTCACGGTGGCCGTCGGCTTCACTTCCGGTACGTTCGCCCAGGCATCCAGCAACCCCCTCGCCTATCTCGGGGCCGGCCCGATCATCGGTGCCATCCTGGGCGCGATCGGCTGGCTCATCGGGTTGATCCTCCCCCGCGTCGCCTGGAAGGCGAAGGGCACCGGCATCGTGGTGGCGCAGTACGAGCCGCCGGCCGACCTCGACCTGATGACCGCTGCCAACATCGTCGAGCAGCCGAAGCGCGGGTTCGCGGCATCCATCGTCGATTTCGCGGTCCGCGGCAACCTCACGCTGCACGAACGCAAGTCGGGCATCTTCGGCGGCGAGCAGTTCGGGGTGCAGACGATCAACGACTCCGGCCTGAACTCCGATGAGGCCACCCTGCTCAGCACGCTGCAGTTCGGCGGCTCGAACGAGGGCGGGGTCACCTGGCTGCAGAAGAAGAGCACGACCGTCGGCGTCTACGTGCAGTCCCGCACCAAGTCGGTCGCCGCCCAGGTGCTCGCCGCCGGGCTCCGACGCAAGCCGCCCGCCTGGGCGTGGCTGATCGTCCTGGTCATCTCGGGCGCTGGCACCGGCCTGCTGGTCCTGACCGCCTCGAACGCGAGCAGCGGCACGGCCGGGACCTTCGGATACATCGGCGCCTTCGTCTCCGGGTTCCTCGGCCTGTACGGCATCAACCGCATCACCAGCGCGCGCCCGTTGACCCGTGACGGGATGCTGCTGCGCGAGCACCTCGACGGTCTCAAGCTCTTCATCCAGTTCGCCGAGGCCGACCGGCTGAAGATGCTGCAGAGCGTGACCGGCGCGGAGCGCACGGGTGAGCCGGACGGCACCCAGGTCGTGAAGATCTACGAGAAGCTCCTGCCATACGCCGTGCTCTTCTCCCTCGAGAAGGAGTGGGCGAGCACGCTCGGCAGGTACTACGACCAGAACCCGCCGGATTGGTATGACGGCGGCAGCCTCGGCGCGTTCCAGATCGGGGTGTTCGCGGCGGGCATCTCGTCGTTCAGCAGCAGTGCGTCGAGCTCGTATTCCGGCTCGGCAGGTTCGTCGAGCTTCGGCGGATCCGGCGGGGGCGGTGGCTCCGGCGGTGGTGGCGGGGGCGGCGGAGGAGGAGGAATCTGATGCGTGCATTCCGAACGTTCGCGGGGGTCGCCGTGCTGGCGATCGTGGCGGCGGTGAGCATCCCGGGTGCGGCCTCTGCGGCGGTCGCGGAGGCACCGGCGGCGCATGGCTCAGTGGCAGCGCTGACCGGCGCGGGTCTGCCGATGGGTGTCGACGACTTCACCTTCGACTCCTTCGACGGGGTGTATCAGCTGAGCCAGGACTCCTCGAAGCGCTCCATGCTCCACACCACCGAGACCCTGGTGGCCGAGTTCCCGAGCTACGACCAGAATCGCGGCATCATCCGCTCGATCCCCACCGACTACGACGGGCACTCCACGCACATCACGGTGAAGAGCGTCACCGACGGCAACGGCCAGGCGCGCAGCTTCAGCATGGGGACCAACGGCGACTTCACCACGATCACCATCGCGGTGCCCGAGGGCTCCTACGTCCACGGCAAGCAGAGCTACCTGATCGATTACACGCAGACCGACGTCACCAAGTTCTTCGCCGACAGCAACGACGACGAGTTCTACTGGGACGTCAACGGCACCGGCTGGGAGCAGGAGTTCGGCGAGGTCAGCGCCTCCGTCACGGTCGCCGGCGCCCTCGCGCCGAAGCTGAACGGCAAGACCGCCTGCTACCAGGGACCCGAGGGCTCGACCGAGAGCTGCGAGGTGACCGGCGACGACGGCACGTTCACGGCGCAGGCGAAGAACCTCGGCCCGGAAGAAGGGATGACACTGGCCATCGGCTTCACGGCGAAGACCTTCGCCTCCGCTCCGTTCAACCTCTTCGACATCATCGGCGGCTTCCTCAGCCAGATCCCGATCACGTTCCAGCTGGGATTCCTCGCGGAGCTGCTCGCCGTGGTCGGTGCCGCCGTTCTGCATTTCCAGTTCTGGAGGCGCCGGACCGGCCAGCCGATCATCGCCCAGTACGAACCGCCGACGGGCGTGAGCGCGATGCTGGCTGCGAACATCGTCGGCAAGCCGAAGAAGGGCATGGCGGCGTCGATCGTGGACCTCGCCGTGCGTGGCAAGCTGCGCATCATCGAGAAGCCGAAGCAGGGCTACGAGGCCTCACAGTTCGGCGTGCAGAAGGTCAGCGACGACGGGCTGCTCCCCGACGAGCAGAGCGTGATGAACGCGCTGTTCGAGTTCACGGGCTTCGGCGACATCGGCGCGATGATCGCCTCCCTCGGCGTGAAGCTGCCGCCGGGGCTGAAGGTCATCGGCGGGGAACCGGCGGCGGCGGGGTCGACGACCGCCGACGCCGAGAGCGACGCGGGCGTGAAGTGGCTCAAGAAGGACGACACCCTGCTTGGCGACTCGGTGCGAACCCTCACCAAGTCGGTGGAGGCCAACGCCGAGTCGGTCGGACTGCGCAAGCCGCGTCATCCGGCGATCGTCACGGTCATCGGCATCCTGGCGATCGTCGGCGCGGTGCTGCTGTTCCTCACCGCCTTCGCGAGCGATTCGGGTCTCGGGATCGCGCTGGGCGTCATCGGCGCGAACGCCGGCGCCTGGATCGTGATCGGCATCTTCGCCTCGATCTCGGGCATCCGCCCTCTCACGTTGGACGGCTCGAAGCTCTACGACCAGCTCATGGGCCTCAAGCTCTACATCTCGCTCGCCGAGGCCGACCGACTCAAGATGCTGCAGAGCATCTCGGGCGCCGACAAGATCTCCACCAGCGACGGCAACCAGATCATCAAGATCTACGAGCGCCTGCTGCCCTACGCCGTGCTCTTCGGCCTCGAGCAGCAGTGGTCGGCCGAGCTCGCCACGTACTACGGCACGACCTCGCCGGACTGGTACTCCGGGAACATGGCAGGGTTCAGCGCCGGGGCCTTCGCCGGCAGCATCGCGAGTTTCAGCACCTTCGCCGCCCTGACGACCTCCTCGTCCAGCTCCGGCGGAGGCGGCTTCTCGTCGAGCGGCGGTTCCGGCGGCGGCGGCTCGTCAGGTGGCGGAGGCGGCGGGGGTGGCGGCGGCGGGATCTGATCCTCGCGGCGTTCAGTCCCAGCCCGCGAGCCGCGCGAGGTACACGGCGTAGGCGGCCTGCCACATCGCGTCGCCCTCGGGCAGCGCGATGCCGGTCAGGTGGCCGACCAGCGCATCGACGATCGAGTGCCACCCGGCGGCGTAGTCCGGGCCGGAGCGCAGCTTGCCCGCCGCCATCTGGTCAGCTGCCGGCGACTGGCGTAGGCGCAGCAGCGTGCCGGAAGGGTGGTCGCTCAGAGCGATCGTGAGTTCGACGCCATTCGCATTCCGGAACGACAGCTCGGCGCCGTCCTGACGATCGATCTGCTCGAACTGCTCGGAACTCTCGGTCGGCCACCATGCGCCGATGCGGTCCGGGTTCGTCATGGCATCCCAGACCTCGGCGCGCGCGGCACCGATCACGCGCTCGAGTTCGACCTGCGCGCCGTCGTCGGTCCGGGTGATCCACCCCGCGACGGCGGCGGCCTCGGCCTCGCGGTACGAGGCGATGAGCTCGGGGAACGGGGTCTGCGACGCGGAGCCCCCTGTGGCGGCATCCAGGCGCTCGGCGTGGTGCTGCCAGCCGCCGGCGAAGAGCGCGGCCATGATCGGCGGCCAGCCGTCCTGCTGCATGACCAGCTTCGTTCCGGCGGTCGTCGGCTCGAGGGCGACCGCGAGGAAGGACTGGTGCTCGGTCTCCGGGTCGAGGACGACACGCAAGCGGTGCGGCGCCTCGCACTCGAGGATCCGCCCGGACCGGGTCGACCCGCCGTCGAAACCGATGGTCACGGCATCCCCCTCGATCGTCAGCGACTCGAGCCAGCGACTCGCGCGCTCGGGATCGGTGATCGCCTGCCAGAGGTCGGCGGGATCGGTGCGGAACTCGCGGTCGAGAGTGACGGCGCGGCGCGCCCCGTCGGCGGTGAGGTCGAGCCAGCGCTCCATCAATGCGTCTCCTTGTTGTCGTTCTTCTCGGTGTCGGCCAGGCGCCGCGCGCGGATGCCGCGGGCCACCTCGGTCTCCAGGGCGTCGAGCTTGTGGTTCCAGAAGGCCCGCACCTCGCTGAGCCAGTCGTCGAGCTCGTCGAACGGCGCCTGCTGCAGCCGGTAGATGCGCCGCGCGCCATCCACCTCGCTGGTCACCAGCTCGGCCTCCCGCAGCACCCGCAGGTGCCGGGATGCCGCGGGCTGGCTGATCGAGAACTCGTCGCCGACCGCCCGCGCCAGTTCGCCGGCCGTGCTCGCGCCGTGCGACAGCAGTTGCACCATCCGGCGTCGGACCGGATCGCCGAGGGCATCGAGCGCTTCCATGGCCCCACTATATCGACGTTCCGTTATATAACGCAAGTGTGAAATAACGAAGACGTCCCTCGCCCGCCGGATACGCTCGCGGAGTGGGCGCCCTCCCCCTTCTGTCCGTGCTCGCCCTGATCGTCGGAGTCGCGTCGGCGGCGCTGGGACTCGTGCTCGTTCTTGGTCCATATCGCAGCGTTCCGCGCCGCGAGCCCATCGTGGCGGAGTACGAAGGACCGTCGGACGTCAGCATCATGACGGCGGCCGAGCTGCTCGGCGTGCTCAAGCGGGCCTTCCCCGCGGGGTTGATCGAGCTCGCTGTGGCCGGCCGCATCCGCATCGTTCAGCGCACGGCCGGGTCCGGCGACCTGGGGTTCGGCGTGCAGCAGGTCACGCCGGGCGACGATGAGGACCGGATGATGCACGCGCTCTTCTCGGCCGTCGATCTGGATGGCGGCCCCGGCGGCATCCGATGGCTGCGCTGGAAGGACGACATCCTGGTCGGGGAGATCCAGGGGCTGACCAGTCTCGCCATCAGCGAGAACAGGGACACCGCGCTGCGGAAGCAACTGGTGCCCGCCGTGGCCACGATCGTGGCCCTGCTGCCTCTTGCCAGTGCGCTGCTGGCGATCATCGGCCTCGCCACGGAGCCCGGACTCCCCCCGCTCGTCGCCCTCCTGGTCTGCGCGATCCTCTTCGCCATCTCCTGGCGACTCGTGGCGCTGCCACCGGGGCTCACCGAGAAGGGTCGCGAGCTCGTCGACCGCATCGAGGGCATTCGCCTCTTCCTGCGTTTCACCGATGAGGAGCGGTTGAAGGCTCTGACCTCCGACGCCACTCCCGATCCCACTCGCCTGGCGGTCGCCGGGATCAGTGAGGCCCTGCAGCCCTACGCGGTGCTCTTCGGACTCGAGCAGAACTGGGCCGGCGTGCTCACGCGCTACTACGCGGGGAGCGCGCCGGACTGGTACCGCGGCGAGGCGCCCTTCGATCAGGCGATGGGACGGTTCACGAGTTCGGTCGCCGCCGCCTATCGGGTGACGCGGCGGCGCTGATCCTCAGCCCTCGAGCAGTTCGCTGAGTTCCAGCCAGCGCTCCTCGAGCTTCGCCGCGTCGAACTCGAGCGCGCTCAGCTCGGCCTGCAGCGCGCCAAGCCCGACGTAGTCGTTCTGGTCGTGCGCTGCGAACTCGGCGTGCTTCGCGGCGATCTGGTCGGTGTACTTCGCGAGACGGCGGGTCGCGGCGGCGAGTTCCTTCTCGGCGTCGCGTTTCGCCGCTCCCGAGAGCCCGACGACCTTCGGCGCGGCCGCGGGTTGCGAGCGCGATCCCGAGGTGACCGGGGCGGCCGCGCGCAACTTCAGGTACTCCTCCACCCCGCCCGGCAGGTGCCGCAGCCTCCCGTCGAGCACGGCGTACTGCTGGTCAGTGACGCGCTCGAGCAGGTACCGGTCGTGCGACACGACGAGCAGGGTGCCCGGCCAGGAGTCCAGCAGGTCTTCCATGGCGGCGAGCATGTCGGTGTCGAGGTCGTTGGTCGGCTCGTCGAGGATCAGCACGTTCGGCTCGTCGAGCAGGATCAGCAGCAACTGCAGCCGGCGCTTCTGCCCGCCGCTGAGATCCTTCACCGGGGTCGAGAGCTGGGCACTCGTGAAGCCGAGTCGCTCGAGCAGCTGGCCCGGCGTCAGCTCGACGCCACCGCTCACGTACGACGAGCGCTGCTGGGCGATGACCGCGCTCACCCGCTCATTCGCGATCTCGTTGAGCTCGTCGAGCCGCTGGTCGAGGATCGCCAGCTTCACCGTCTTGCCGCGCTTGACGACGCCCGTCGTCGGCTTCACCGTGCCGGCGACGAGCCCGAGCAGCGTCGACTTGCCCGCACCGTTCACGCCGAGGATGCCGGTGCGCTCCCCCGGGGCGATCCGCCACTCGATGTCGTGCAGCACCGGCAGCGAGCCGAGCCCGCCATCGGGCTCGATCACCGGGTAGCTGACGGAAGCGTCGAGCAGGTCGACGACATCCTTGCCGAGCCGGTTCACGGCCAGGCGCGCGAGCGAGACGGAGTCGCGGATGGGCGGCACGTCGTCGATCAGAGCGGCAGCGGCATCCATCCGGAACTTCGGTTTCGTCGACCGGGCGGGAGCCCCGCGCCGCAGCCAGGCCAGCTCCTTGCGCATCAGGTTCTGCCGCTTCGACTCGGATGCCGCCGCCATGCGATCCCGTTCGACGCGCTGCAGGATGTAGGCCGCATAGCCGCCCTCGAAGGGCTCGATGATGCGGTCGTGCACCTCCCAGGTGTCGGTCGAGACCTCGTCGAGGAACCACCGGTCGTGGGTCACGACCACGAGGCCGCCCTGGCTGGCCGGCCAGCGCCTCTTGAGATGCTGCGCGAGCCAGGCCACGCCCTCCACGTCGAGGTGGTTGGTCGGCTCGTCGAGAACGACGACGTCCCAGTCGTGCGTGAGCAGCGCGGCGAGCGCGACCCGGCGACGCTGGCCGCCGCTCAGGTCGTCGACGAGAGCATCCCAGCGGATGTCTCCCACCAAGCCCGCGATCACGTCGCGCACGCGGGCATCGCCCGCCCACTCGTGCTCCGGCCGGTCGCCGACCACCGTCTGGGCCACGGTCAGTCCGGTCACCAGCGCGTCGGACTGGTCGAGCATCCCGAGCGTGACGCCGCCGCGACGCGTGACCCGGCCCGTGTCGGGTTCCTGCCGCCCCGCGAGCAGCCGCAGCAGGGTCGACTTGCCGTCGCCGTTGCGGCCGACCACGCCGATCCGGTCGCCCTCATTGATGCCGACGGTGACGTTCTCGAACACGACCTTGGTCGGGTACTCGAGGGAGATGTTCTCCGCGCCGAGCAGATGCGCCACGGCTCAGTCCCCGACGACGCGGGCGCCGTGCACGGGCCCGGTGGCTCGGACCACGTTGAGTCGCGCCGCCGAGAGCGCGACCTGCAGCTCCAGCGCGGCATCCTGATCGGCGGCGAGGAAGGCCACGGTGGGCCCCGAGCCCGACACGATCCCGGCGAGCGCGCCGTTCTGCTCGCCCAGCTCGATGACCTCGGTGAGCGCGGGCTGCAGGTGCAGGGCGGGAGCCTGCAGGTCGTTGTGCATCGCGGCCGCGAGCATCGCCGGATCGCCCGCACGCAACGCCTGCAGCACATCGGTGTCGACCGAGGGCCGCGGGTCGACCGGGAAGATGTCCTGCGCGTGCCGCTCCCGGTGGTCGTCGAGCTCGGAGTAGACCTCGGGCGTCGACAGTCCGTAGTCGGCGAGCGCCAGCACCCACTGGAACGAGCCCTGCGCGAGGGCCGGCGAGAGCTCGTCACCTCGCCCGGTGCCGATCGCGGTGCCACCCGTGAAGGCGAAGGGCACATCGGCTCCGAGCTTGCGCGCCAGCTCGAGCATCTCCTCGCGCGGCAACTCGGTGCCCCAGAGGGTGTCACAGGCAAGGAGGGTGGCCGCGGCATCCGCCGATCCGCCGCCCATGCCCCCGGTCACCGGCACGTGCTTGGCGATCTCGATGGACGCTCCGCCCCGGTAACCGGTCTTGGCCGCCAGCAACCGCGCGGCCTTGATCGCGATGTTGGCCCCGTCGGTGGGCACGCGGCTCAGTTCGACACTGCCGCTGACCGAGACCTGAAAGTCGTCCGAGTCCGAGACGCGCACCTCTTCGTAGAGCGACACCGCCTGGTAGGCGATGGCCACATCGTGATAGCCGTCGTCGAGCTGGGCACCCACCTTGAGGAACACGTTGATCTTCCCCGGGGCCTTGACGTGCACCGTGCGGGAAGACGCCCGGGAGTTCATCCCTCCACCCTAGGTGACCGGAGTGACGCCGGATTTCGGGTACCCGTCAGCCGGGTTCAGGCGTTCAGCCGACCGAGCGCACTCTGCAGCCGGGCCTTCGCCGCGTCGAGGGCGTCTGGTCCGGCGAGCTTCTCGAACACCGCCGCAACGCGAATCCGATCGTCCCGGACGACCTCCGCCGTGGTCAGCACACTGCCCTCCGCGCCGACGCTCCACCGCCCGTACGGCCGCGCGCCGTCGGCGCGGGACGACGCCGGGGAGCCGCCGAACTCGGCAGAGAACGCGGACACCATGGCGGCATAGGCGAGCTCGAGCGGGCCGCCGACGGTCTTCGAGGCGCTCACCGCAAAGGTCCCATCCGACTTCTGACCGGGCAGCCGCAGCCCGCGCGCCTGCTCGTAGCGGATGGTGATGCCCTGCGTCCACCACGGCGGAGTGCCATGCTCGGTCTTCAACCAGCTCGCGATCTGCTGATGGGTCCAGCCCGTCGCGCCCGCCAGGTCGAGCAGTTCGAACCAGTCGTCGGGATGCTTGCCCGTCGCCGCGAGCACCGCCTCGTCGCTCATTCGGGTGTTGTCCGCCACCGCCATGCGATCAGTGTGCGCGGGCGATCGCCAGGAAGTCCAGCATGCCAAGCTGTTCGCCGCGCAGCGTCGGGTCGACTCCCGCCCCTTCCAGACGAGCGGATGCGGCGGCCGAGCCGCCGAACTGCTCGGCCAGCGCCTGGCGCAGCATCTTGCGACGCTGCCCGAACGCCCCATCCACGAGCGCGAACACCTCGGCACGCTCGGCGTCGGATCCCGGGCGCTCGCCGCGCGTGAACGACACCAGGATCGAGTCGACGTTCGGTACCGGCCAGAACACCTGGCGGCTCACCTGACCGGCGGTCGACCAGGTGCCGTACCAGGCGGCCTTCACGCTGGGAGACCCGTACACCTTCGACCCGGGCGCCGCCGCGATGCGCTGGCCGACCTCGGCCTGCACCATCACGAGTGCGGTCTCCAGTGACGGAACGGTGTGCAGCAGGTGCAGCAGCACCGGGACCGACACGTTGTAGGGCAGATTCGCGACGAGTCGCTTCGGGGTGCCGGGGAGGCCGGTGACCTTCATGGCGTCGTCGGTGACCACGGTCAGCCGCGTGGCGTCATCGGGAGCGAGTTCGGCGACGGTGACGGGCAGCCGGGCGGCCAGGCGCGGATCGATCTCGACGGCCGTGACGCGCGCACCGGCCTCGAGCAGCCCGAGCGTCAGTGAGCCGAGCCCCGGGCCGACTTCGAGCACCTCGTCGCCGGCCTCGACGCGCGCGGTGCGGACGATCTTGCGCACCGTGTTGCCGTCGACCACGAAGTTCTGGCCGAGCTTCTTGGTGGGCTGCAGCTCGAGCTGATCGGCGAGGTCCCGGATGTCGGCCGGGCCGAGAAGCGTCACGACAGGCCCTTCACGGATGGGGCTCGAACGGCCCGGGCGGCGCCTCGATGAGCTCGTCGTCCCAGTGTCCGTAGACGAGCTCGGTGTTCGAGCTGATCTGCGCGGCCAGCATCGAGGCATCCGTGCCGAGGTACGCGGCCATCGCCCGCAGGGTCAGCGGGATCAGGTAGGCCGAGTTCGGGCGGCCACGGAAGGGCGTGGGCGTCAGGTACGGGGCATCCGTCTCGATCAGGATGCGCGACCGCGGGATCACCTCGAGCGCCTGGCGCAGCGGCTCGGCGTTCTTGAACGTCACGGTGCCCGCGAAGGAGAGGTACCAGCCGGAGTCCGCGATGAGCTTGGCGAACTCGCGGTCGCCGCTGAAGCAATGAAACACGGTGCGCTCGGGGGCACCGACTCGGCGCAGGGTCTGCACGACCAGGGTGTGGGCGTCCCGATCGTGGATCTGGAGCGCCAGATCCTGCTCCTTGGCGATCGCGATGTGCTGCTCGAAGGAGGAGAGCTGCGCGCGCTGCCCGGCCTCGTCGGGTGTGCGGAAGAAGTCGAGCCCGGTCTCGCCGATCGCGCGCACGCGCGGCCGGGTGGCCAGCTCGGCGATGCCGGCGATGTGCTCGTCGAGGATGCCGGCGTTGAGGAGCGAAGGCGCCTCGTTCGGATGCAGCGCCACGGCCGCGAGGACGCGGGGCTCGTGCGAGGCGATCTCGGCACTCCAGCGCGACGTCTCGAGATCGGTGCCGACCTGGACCACGCCGCGCACTCCGACGCTCGATGCCCGGTCGAGCTGCTCGCGGTAGTCGAGCGGGGTCACGCCGTCCTGGATCTCGAGGTGGGTGTGGTTGTCGTAGACCGGGACGACGAGGGGTTCCGGGAGCGGCGGATAGTCCCGGTTCGGATCCTCGGACCCGGACTCGCGCGCTCGCAGGAACGGTTCGGTCACGCGGGAACCGGATCCTCGATCCGCGGGAACAGCCCCGTCAACGGGGTCACGGTGCTGCCGACCGGCAGTTGCCCCCAGTCGCCCGCACCACGGATCGGCTGCGCGGTCAGCGCACCGAGCCCGGCGGTGGTGGCAGACCCCGCCGCGCCAAGCGCATCCCACAAGGTCGTTGTCGCCTTCGGGATGACCGGGCTCAGCAGCACGGCGAGTGCGCGCAGCCCTTCCGACGCCGTGTAGAGCACCGTGCCGAGCCGCTCGGCCTTCGCGGAGTCGTCGGCGGCGCCCTTGGCGAGCACCCACGGCTCCTGCTCGGTGATGTAGCCGTTGAGCTCGTCGACGATCGTCCAGATCGCAGCGAGCGCCTCGTTGATCGCGAACCGCTCGATCGCGGCGTCGGCGGCCGGAACCGCGGCCGCGACGGTGCGCTGGATCGCGAGGTCGGCATCCTGGTATTCGCCGGCCGCAGGCACGGCCCCGTCGGTGTAACGCGTGACCATCGCCACCACGCGGGAGGCGAGGTTGCCGAAACCGTTGGCGAGCTCGGCCTGGTAGCGGGCCGAGAGGTCCTCCCAGCTGAAGGAGCCGTCCTGGCCGAACGAGATCGCGCGCAGGAAGTAGTAGCGGAACGCATCGCTGCCGAAGACATCGGTGATCTGCTGCGGCGCGATGCCGGTCAGCTTCGACTTGCTCATCTTCTCGCCGCCAACGAGCAGCCAGCCGTGGCCGAAGACGCGCTTCGGCACCGGCAGCCCGGCGGCCATCAGCATGGCCGGCCAGATCACGGCGTGGAAGCGGGCGATGTCTTTGCCGACCAGGTGGTTCGCGGGCCAGCGGCGGCGGAACTCCCCCGTGCTACCGGGACCGTCGCGCTCCGGATCGCCGTAGCCGACGGCCGTCACGTAGTTGAGCAGCGCGTCGAACCAGACGTAGATGACGTGCGAGGGATCCCACGGCACCTGGATGCCCCAGTCGAAGCTCGACCGCGAGATCGACAGGTCTTCGAGGCCCTGCTTCACGAACTGGATGATCTCGTTGCGCACGCTCTCGGGCTGCACGAAGTCGGGCTGGCTCTCGTAGAGGTCGAGCAGCTGCTGCTGGAAGTCACTCATCCGGAAGAAGTAGTTCTTCTCCTTCAGGATCTCGACCGGCCGCGAGTGGATCGCGCACACCAGCTGCCCGGCGTAGTCGCCGGCCTCGGTCTCGACGAGCTCGTCGCGCGACTTGTACTCCTCGCAGCCCACGCAGTAGTAGCCCTCGTAGATGCCCTCGTAGATGTGGCCGTCGTCGTACAGCTGCTGGATGAACGCCGCGACGCCCTTCTCGTGGCGCTCGTCGGTGGTGCGGATGTAGTCGTCGTTGGCGATGTCGACCGTCTGGAGCAGTGGCTTCCACGCGGACTCGACGAGCTGGTCGGCCCACTGCTTCGGCGTCACGTTGTTGGCGACCGCGGTGCGCAGGATCTTCTCGCCGTGCTCATCCGTGCCGGTCAGCAGCCAGGTGTCGTCGCCGGCCTGGCGGTGCCAGCGCGCGAGCACATCCGCGGCCACCTCCGTGTACGCGTGCCCGATGTGCGGCACGTCGTTGACGTAGAAGATGGGCGTCGTGACGTAGAACGAGTCACCGGATGCCATGGCGTCGATTCTACGGGGGCGGTGCAATTGTTACCGGCGCGGTGCAACCGGGCGCGATCCGCTTGGAGAGGAACACCCGGCGGAAGCCGTCAACGACCGCGCGATGCGTCTGGATGAAACCGCGGTGGCCGTAGAACGCGAGGTTCTCGGTCATCGCTTCGTTCGTGTAGAGGCGCACCTCAGCGGCTCCGGCCTCTCGTGCCACGCGTTCGGCCTCGAGAAGCAACGCCGATCCCAGCCCGGAGCCCTGAGCGTCGGGCGCGACGGCGATGTTGTCGATCAGGAGGGCACCGCCCTCGACGCGGGCGACCAGCATCCCGATGAGGATGCCCTCGCGCCAGGCCAGCACGGCACCGCCCGATTCGGCGATCTCCGCGTAGTCCGCGGTCATCGGAGCGGGCTCCCGACCGATCCGCTCGACGTACATCGCGTAGGCGTTGCGAGCGAGCTCGCGCATGGCGGGGCCGTCTTGGGCGCGCGACGGGACGAACCCCGTCATGTCGTCGAGCGGCTGCCCATGGCTATCGGGCACGCAGCGCTGCCTCGTACAGCTCGCGTCGGCCGAGCCCGGTCACCTCGGCCACTTCGGTGGATGCTTCGCGCAGCCGTGCCCCGCCGGCGACGAGCTGCAGCACCCGTGCCACCCCGTCCTCGAGCGAGGCGGATGCCGGCGGGGCCCCCTCCACCACCAGCGCGATCTCGCCGCGCGCGCCATCCGCGAACCGAGCCGCCAGCTCCGCGAGCGTGCCGCGGGCGACCTCCTCGTGCAGCTTGGTCAGCTCACGGCACACCGCCCCGCGGCGCGCGGGCCCGAACGCGGTCGCCAGGTCGGCCAGGGCGTCGCCGATGCGGTGCGGTGATTCGAAGAAGACGAGCGTGCGCGGTTCGGCGGCGAGTGCCCGCAGCGCGGCGAGCCGGCCCTTGCGCGGCAGGAATCCCTCGAACACGAAACGGTCGGTCGGCAGGCCGCTGACGGCGAGCGCCATGAGGACGGCGCTCGGTCCGGGGAGAGCGGTGACCGTGACCCCGGCCGCGGCCGCGGCGACCACGAGCGCGTAGCCCGGATCGCTGACTGTCGGCATGCCGGCATCCGACAGCACCAGCACGTCATGCTCGCGGGCCAGCTCGACGACTTCGGCCGCTTTGGCGGTTTCGTTGTGGTCGTGCAGGGCGATCAGCCGCGGCCGGTTCTCGACCCCGAGCGCGCTCAGCAGCTGGATCGTCGTGCGCGTGTCTTCGGCGGCGATCACCTCGACGCGGCCGAGCGCCTCGATCAGGCGGCGTGAGGCGTCCCCGAGGTTGCCGATCGGCGTCGCCGCGAGGATGATCACCTGCCCATTGTCCTTGGTTCCATCTCATAGGATGCCCCGGTGACGATCGCCGAGCTGACGGGATCCCGCCTCGACGACTGGTGGGACATGCTCATGCGGCGGCGATACGCGCGTCCGCTCTGGATGTGGGGCGGTCCCGTCGTCGTCGTGGTGGTCGCCGCGCTGCTGCGGCTGGTCGGCCTCTCCTACCCGCACGAGCTGGTCTTCGACGAGACCTACTACGTGAAGGACGCCTGGACCCTCATGCATCTCGGCTACGAGGGCGTGTGGGGCTCCGACCCCGATACCGCATTCAACGCCGGCGACACGAGCGGGTACGCGCCGAACGGCGAGTTCCTCGCGCATCCGCCGCTGGGCAAGTGGGTCATCTCGATCGGGCTGTTCCTGTTCGGCGGCGGCAGCAGCTTCGGCTGGCGGTTCTCGACAGCGATCCTTGGCATCATCCTGGTGATCCTCACCATGGTCATCGCCTGGATGCTGTTCCGCTCCACCATGCTCACCGTGATCGCCGGCGGGCTGCTGGCCATCGACGGCAACGCGATCGTGCTCAGCCGGGTGTCGCTGCTCGACGGGATCGTGGCGCTCTTCGCCCTCGTCGGAGTGATCCTGGTGCTGCTCGATCGGCGCTGGGCACAACGCCGCCTCGATACCTGGATGGCGCGGCGAACCGCCGCCGGCCGTTCCACCGACTGGGGCCCCGCGATGTGGTGGCGCCCGTGGCTCATCCTCGCCGGACTCGGCTTCGGACTCACCTCCTCCGTCAAGTGGAGCGGCGTGTACTTCCTGGTCGGGCTCGCCGTCTACTCCGTCGTCTCGGATCTGCTCGCGCGCCGCAAGGCCGGGGTGAGGCACTGGGCGGTGGGCACCATCCTCAAGCAGGGCCCGGTGAGCTTCGTGCTGACCGTGCCCCTCGCGGCCGTCACCTATGTCGCCGCCTGGACCGGCTGGTTCGTGACCAGCGGCGGATACGACCGGCACTGGGCCGAGACCGCCATCAACCAGTGGACCGGCGCGCTCTCATGGGTGCCGATCCCGTTCCAGAGCTGGTACCACTTCCAGGCCGAGATCTACAACTACAACATCAACCTGCACTCGCCGCACTCGTACCAGGCCTATCCGATCACCTGGCTGTTCGAGGTACGTCCGACGAGCATGTACTACCAGGACCTCGGCAACGGATCCTCGTCGCAGATCCTCGACCTCGCGAACCCGCTGATCTGGTGGGCGTGCACCGCCGCAGCGTTCTTCCTGCTCGTGCGAGCGATCTGGGGCGTCATCACCAAGCAGAGCGTGTGGCGTGAGGGATTCATCCTGACCGCGATCGCCGCCGGCTACCTGCCGTGGGTGATCTTCTACTCCACCCGCACGGTGTTCCAGTTCTACACGATCGCCTTCGAGCCCTACCTCATCCTCGGGTTGACGTTGGTGCTCGGCATCCTGATGGGCAGTCCACGGGATGCCGAAGCCCGCCGCGTCGTCGGCCTCCGGGTCGTCGGCATCTTCCTGGGCGTGTGCGCGCTGCTCAGCCTGTTCTTCCTGCCGATGTGGACGGGCGCGCCGATCCCGCACTGGTTCGTGCAGCTGCACTACTGGTTCCCGAGCTGGATCTGAGTGTTCTCCGCAGCGTGACGGGGGTGTAAAAGGTACTCAACGGGGGTTCCTGTACCCCGTTGAGCAGGGATACCCTGTTGAAACCCGAATGGCCCTTGCTTTTCTGCATTGACCCCCGCTTTCTCCCCCTCACAGCAGGAGCACCCCTTGCGTGCACCCGGAATCGCCGCGATCGTCCTCGGCGCCGTCATCGCCCTCAGCGGAACGCTGGGCGTGACCTACCGCAGCGAAGCCGCTCCCCTCGAAGACCCGGGGACGTCGGTCGCGTCGGACTCGAGCCCGCCCGCGGCTGATGCGCCGACCACGGATGCCACGACGCCCGTGACTTCCGACGCCACGACTCCCACCGACACCGCGACTCCCTCCGAGAGCGCGAGCCCGACAGACACCTCGACGCCGTCGGACGACGCGACTCCCTCCGACGATCCCACCCCGACGTTCAGCAGCGAGCCGACCGATGCCGGCACTCCGGACGACGCCTTCCCGCCCGCATTCCACACCTTCGGCTTCCAGGCCTTCGACGCGGAGAACCCGCAGTACTCCTTCAAGGACTCCAACTCCGTGCACGCGGAGTTCGACTTGGCCGAGGGGGCCATCACGGGGGACATCGAGTACGTCGGCACCGATCCCGAAACGGGCGAGGACGGCGCGCAGCTCGCCCAGGTGTGCGCGGTGGACAGCGACACCACCCACGCGTCCTGTGACCTCGACTTCAGCTCCAACCCGGGCTCCGGCCTGTGGCACCTGACGGCAGACCAGAACGGCGAGGGCGCTCCCTCCCCCCAGGACGCCTACGTCTACATCCCGCCGGCTCCGACGCTCGACGACGTGAACGAGGTCGAGGGCTGGCAGATCCACGGAACCGGCATCCCGGGTGACACGGTGGAGGTGCTGGACAGTTCTGACGAGGTGGTGTGCGGGCCGACGACCGTCGACGCCGGTGAGGGCGGCGACGAGTGGTACTGCGACCCCGACGAGGGATTCAACGGGAACGATAGCTTCACCGCAGTGCAGACGGACGCCGGCGACAACAACGCCGACGGTGTGCTGTACACCATCCCGATCCTGGCCGGCGGCATCTCGCTCCCCAGCGCCGAATTCGACAACCGCAGTCAAAGCTCTCTCCCGACGGTGACGTACGACTTCTTCCCCGGCGGCATCGTCGTGCACGCCGCACCGACCGGCAGGGCGACGATCGTCGACGGCGAGATCGACGGCTGGGATCCCACCGATCCCGAGAGTTCCTTCCCGACGCTGGCCCTGTGCCCGCCTTCGGCGGGTGACGAGGGAACGCCCGTGGCCGGGCCGGTCGACTGCTCCTTCACCGCTCCTGGACCCGGCCTGTACAACCCCTACATCGCACAGCGGACCGCGAACGGGGAGGACGGTGACCGGGTCGACGACTATTTCTCGGTCCCGGTGACCCCGTCGATCTCGCGTGCCACCGCCGAGTCCGGCGGTCGGGTGATCGTGACGGGGTCAGGGGTTGCGACGGACGGCATCCGCGTGATCGTCGACGGCTCGACCGTGACGTGCAGCGGCACGATGGTGTCGAGTGCCGGCACCTGGTCGTGCACGCTGGGGCCGCTGAGCAAGGGCACGCACTCCTTCCAGGCCTACGACGTCGATCTGGGGGCGGGTCGTGACGCGCAGATCGAAGAGGGCGGCGAAGGCCTTCCCGGCGACAGCGACATCCGCTACATGACCGGAGGCCTCTCGGCGCTCAGCCCGGGGGTCTCGGTGAAGGTCACCAGCTCGAGCATCGCGGCGACTCCCACACCGACCGCGACTCCCACTGACTTCAGCGACTGGTTCTTCACCATCACCGGCGTCGACCTCAACAACGTGCACCCCGGCGACACGTTCACCGTGACCGGAACCGGCCTGCCGCCCGGAGCGACCATCAGCGGCGAGTTGCATTCCAAGGCCGTCTCCATCGGCTCGGCCGCCGTGGGCCCGGACGGCACCTTCGTGCTGCCGGTCGTCGTGCCTGCCGACTTCCCGGCCGGCGCGCACACCATCGTGATGACACTGACTCCGGCCGGCGGCGCGCCCGCGGTGAGCCAGCAGCCGTTGACGGTGGTGGCGGCCGCCGCGAGCTCCGGCTCCGGCGACCCGTCGCCGAGCCCCACCCCCGACGACAACTCCTCGCAGATCGAGGGCGCCGAAGGTCCGGGCATCGACAACCACGGGCCGAACAGCAACATCCTCACCCACGGCCTGAACTCGATCGCCGACGTGCTCGCGCATCCCGCGAAGGTTCCGGCCGCGATCGAGATCGGTCTCGTTCTGCTGATCTTCGCCGTGCTGCCCGGCCACCTGCTCAACGCGACGCTCGCCGAGCAGTACGAGCGCTTCAACGAGCGCCGCCCGAAGCGCCGGCGTCCGGTCTCGGCCTGGCTGGCACGCGTCGCCGCTTTCCTGCATCGCGCTCCGTTCGTCGCCGGCCTCGCCCTGACGACCGTCACCGCGCTGCTGTTCGGCTTCGCCGATCCGCGATTCGGATTCTCGCTGGCATCCCTTCGCCTGTTCCTCGGCCTGGCCATCGCGCTCGCCATCGTCAGCTACCTCGTGAACGCGCTCACCGGCCTGATCATGCGTGGCCGCTGGAGGGTGGATGTCGAGGTCAACCTGCGACCGCTCGGCCTCGTCCTGACCGTGGTGGGCGTGGTGGTGTCGCGGGTGCTCGACTTCTCGCCGGGCTTCCTGATCGGACTCGTGCTCGGCCTGGTGATCAGCGAGAAGCACCTGGCCAAGCACGCCTGGCGCGCGGTGCTGCTGCGCACCGGGCTGCTGCTCGGGCTCGCCCTGCTCGCCTGGCTCGCGTTCAGCCTGTTCGACGCGAAGGAGGAGGGCGGCACCTTCGCCTCCGAACTCGCCGTCGAGACGCTGGTCGCGATCACGACCGAGGCCGTGGTCGGGCTGCTCGTCGAGCTGCTGCCGCTGCGGCTGCTCGAGGGCGAGAAGCTGTACCAGAAGAGCAAGGTCCTCTGGGGTGCGCTCTACCTCGTCGCGGTCTTCATCTTCGTGGTGGCGGTCGTGCCGTGGGAGGGCAACTGGGCAGAGCTCGGCAACTCGCTCTGGGCCTGGATCGGCATCGTGGTCGGCTTCGGCATCCTGGCGACAGCGATCTACATCTTCTTCCGGGTGCGCTCGCGCGAGGAGGTGGATCACCACATCGACAAGGACGAGGACGGCGACGAGCTGGTGCCGATCGGCAGCGAGGACGACGAGCGGTAACCCGGAGCAACACGGCGGTTCGGCTCGGTAGCCTGGCAGCTATGCCAGATCGCGACGCCACCGACCGCTCGTGGGGATTCCGCACCCGAGCCATCCACGCCGGCAACATCCCGGATGCTGTGACGGGCAGCCGCGCCCTCCCGATCTACCAGACCAGCGCCTTCGTCTTCGATGACACCGCGGATGCCGCCGCCCGCTTCGCCCTGCAGAAGTACGGCAACATCTACAGCCGCCTGGCGAACCCGACGGTCGCCAGCTTCGAGGAGCGGGTCGCCTCGCTCGAGGGCGGGATCGGGGCGGTCGCCACCGCGTCCGGGCTCGGCGCCGAGTTCATCACCTTCGCCTCGCTGGCCGGAACCGGCGATCACATCGTCGCCAGTTCCAGCCTCTACGGCGGCACCATCACCCAGCTCGACGTGACCCTGCGGCGCTTCGGAGTCGAGACCACCTTCGTGACCTCCTCGGACCCGGCCGACTATGACGCCGCGATCACCGAGAAGACCAAGCTGATCTTCGTCGAGACGATCGCCAACCCCTCCGGCGAGATCGCCGATCTCGAGGGGCTCGCCGAGGTGGCGCACAGCCACCACCTCCCGCTCATCGTGGACTCGACGGTAGCCACTCCCTACCTGAACCGGCCCATCGAGTGGGGAGCCGACGTCGTGATCCACTCGGCCACCAAGTTCCTCGGCGGTCACGGCACGACCCTCGGCGGCGTCGTCGTCGAGTCGGGCCGGTTCCACTGGGCCAACGAGAACTTCCCGCTCTTCGACCAGCCGGTCCCCAGCTACGGCGGCTTGAACTGGCACGGCAACTTCGGGGAGTACGCCTTCCTCACGCGCCTGCGCGCCGAGCAGCTGCGCGACATCGGCCCGACCCTCGCTCCGCACTCGGCCTGGCTGCTGGCGCAGGGCGTCGAGACGCTGCCCTTCCGGATGCAGGCGCACGTGGAGAACTCGCAGGCGGTCGCCGAGTGGCTCGAGGCCGACAAGCGGATCGAGTTCGTCAACTACGCCGGGCTGGCATCCCACCCGCACCATGAGCGCGCCGCCAAGTACCTGCCGAAGGGGCCGGGATCGGTGTTCAGCTTCGGGGTGAAGGGCACGGGCTCCGCATCCAGCCGCGCGGTCGGGCAGCGTTTCATCGAGAGCGTGAACCTGGCCAGCCACCTCGCCAACATCGGGGATGCCAAGACGCTGGTCATCCATCCGGCGTCAACGACCCATGCCCAGCTCACCGAGGAGCAACTGCTCGCCGGCGGCGTGCTGCCCGGCCTGGTGCGCATCAGCGTCGGCATCGAGGATCTCGACGACATCATCGCCGACCTCGATCAAGCGCTGAGCACTGCCGTGAAGGGAGAATAGCGACATGGCTACCGCAACCGCTGATCTCGAGACCGTCACGCTGACGAACGGGCTGACCTGCGAGATGCCCGCGGACTCCCCCCTGGCCAGGCTGCTCAAGTCGCAGCGCACCTGGGTCGGGCCGAGCGCCCAGGAGCGCCTCAGGATCCTGCAGAAGGCGAAGACGGTCGCGATCGTCGGTGCCTCGCCGAACGCGACGCGCTCGAGCTACTTCGTCGCGACCTACCTGCAGCAGTCGAGCGACTACGAGCTCTTCTTCGTCAACCCGATGGTCGACGAGATCCTCGGCCAGAAGACCTACCCCGACCTCGCGTCGCTTCCCGTGGTGCCCGACATCGTCGACGTGTTCCGCAAGGGCAGCGACATCCCCTCGGTCATCGACGAGGCGCTGGCCATCGGGGCCAAGACCGTGTGGGTGCAGCTCGGCATCTGGAACCAGGATGCCGCGATCTACGGCGAGTCGAAGGGCTTGACCGTCGTGATGGACCGTTGCATCAAGATCGAGCACGCGCGCTTCCACGGCGGACTGCACCTGCTCGGCTTCGACACCGGAGTCATCAGCTCGCGCAAGACCGCGCGCTAGCCCCATCGCCCAGAAGGCTCACGGCAGAGCGCTGATCGCGTTGCGCTGGCCGTTGTCCTGAACGGTGCCGAAGCCGCCGTCGGCGGTCACGGTGTTGTCGTTGCCGTTCACCACGACCGTGCTCGACAAGCCGTGGCAGGTGATCACGTTGCGGTCGCCAGTGACGACGAGCGCCCCGAGGTCTTCGCTGGTCTGGATGTTGTCGAGCTGACCCTGCAGATCGACCTTCTTGATCGACAGCGCGTAGACCTGCAGGCTGTCGCCTCGCACGGTCAGCGTTCCGATCTTCCCCGCCGTCACCGTGATCGAACCCGAACCCGACACGGTGAGGTTCTCGCAGTCGCCGACCGTGTAGGTGCCGGCCTGGGTGATCTCCCGCGTGACACAGTCGGGGGTGCCGGATGGTGATGGCGTGCGAGTGGGCTCGGGGGTGGGCTCCGCGACGGCCGTCCTGGTGGCCGTCGGCGTCGCGGTCGAGGCGCCACCCACGATGAAGAACGAGAGCGGCGTGCATCCGCTCAGCACGGCGAGCAGCGCAAGAGCGACGGCGATCGCGATCGGGCGGCGGGGAACCATGCCGCCGAGCCTAGGGGCCGGGCGGGTCAGCGCGCGAGCAACTCCGCGAGAGCTGCTGCGCCGGTGACCGGCAGGGCGCAGACGAAGTGCTCGCACAGATAGGCGGCGGCCACTCCGTCGCGGGTGGTCCGCCCCGCGAAGAGCTCGAATCCGGATGCTGCGAACGCCGCAGCCTGCGCACCGGTGACGACCGCGGTCGGCTCCGGCCCGGTCGAGCGCGCGAGACCGCTCAGCTCCTCCTCGGGATCGTCGGCGACCACCACGAGCTGCCGCACCGGCGACGCGAGCCGCGAGGCCACAGCGAGGGCGCCGCCGAACGCGCTCGGCTGATCCAGAGCGTTCGCGAGGGCGGGGGCGATCGCCTCCTCGGCGATCCGCCGGTGCGAGTCGTCGCCGCTGAGGGCGGCGAGCAGGAGGGCCGCGTCCGCGAGGAGGGCAGGACCGGAGGGCGTGGCGCCGTCATCGAGGTCGGGTACCGCCGCGAGACGGTGCACGGCGAGCACCGGATCGATCCCGTCGGGCGCGGCGACCCCCTCGACCGTGCGGGTGCGTTCGATGAGGGTGCGGGCGATCTCGGCGTAGCGCGGCTCGGACGTGGCGAGCGAGAGGCGCAACAGGCCGCCCGCCAGGCCGCCGATGTCTTCGAGGGTGGCGACGGCGTCCGAGCGGCGCCCATCGAGGGAGGCGCGCGCGATGACCCCGGCGGGACCGTCGGGAAGGTGCAGCGCCAGCACGGCGTCGGCCGCATGACCTGCCCCGGCGATCCAGTCGTCACGCCCGAAACGCGCGCCAGCGGCGGCCAGCGCGCCGATCGCCATGCCGTTGAGCCCGGTGAGCACCTTGGCGTCGAGCGCCGGACGCGGCTGGACGCTCCGGCCCGCGGCGTCAAGGGCGTAGTAGCCCCCTTCGCTGCGGACCCCATCGATCGGGCTCTCGCTGTCTTGCGCGGAGGCGAAGGCGCCTGACGGCAACCGCAGCACGTCGAGCAGGAACGCGGCGATCCCCTCGACCGTCGACAGACGGTCGGCCTCCGTGTAGCGCGCGAGCAGCTGGGCGTTGTCGCTCAGCATCCGCTCGTAATGCGGCTCATGCCAGTCGCGCTGCACGGCGTAGCGGAAGAATCCGCCATCGACCGGGTCGCGCAGCGGCGACTCCGCCATCGTGTCGAGCAGCCGCGAGGCGAAGCCCCCCGCCCCAGCGTTGCCAGCCGCCGCGCGTTCGACCAGGAAGGAGATCAGGGGTGCGTTCGGAAATTTCGAGCCGCGACCGATGCCGCCGAACTCGAGGTCTTCGAGGCGCGTGAGACGTTCGACGGCGGCATCCAGTTCATCGGCGCCTGGCAAGGATGACGGCGACGCGCTCCGGCTCTGCGCCAGCGCCTCGAGCACCGCCTCCGCCGCGCCCTCGACTTCGTCTCGCCGATCCGCCCAGGCCTCGAGGATCGCGTCGAGCACCATCCGGAACGACGGGGTCTGACCGTCCGGACCCTGGCCGACCGGCCGCGGCGGAAAGTAGGTGCCGGCGAAGAAGGCGGCCCCGCCCGGCGTCGTGAACATCGAGAGCGGCCAGCCCAGGTTGCCGGTGAAGGCGCTGGCGGCGGCGAGGTAGGCGGCATCGACCTCGGGATGCTCCTCGCGGTCGACCTTGATCGCCACGAAATGCTCGTTGAGATAGCCGGCCAGCTCGGGATCGCTGAAGCTCTCGCGCGCCATCACGTGGCACCAGTGGCAGGTGGCGTAGCCGATGCTGACGAACACCGGGACGTCCCGGCGGGCTGCCTCGGCGAAGGGCTCCTCGCCCCACGGCCACCAGTCGACGGGGTTGTCGGCGTGGGACCGGAGGTAGGGGCTCACAGCATCCGATAGCCGGTTCGTCATAGGGTCAGGGTATGTCGACGACGACAGTCACGTACGTGGGTGGCCCCACCGCGATCCTGGAGTGGGCGGGCCTGCGCATCGTCACCGATCCGACCTTCGATGCGCCGCAGACCTACGAGTCACCGGAGGAATCGACCCTGGTCAAGACGGCCGGCCCCGGTGTGGCGCGGGCGGATGTCGGGCCCGTCGATCTGGTTCTGCTCTCGCATCACGGCCACAAGGACAACCTCGATTGGGAGGGTCTCGAGCTCATCGCGAGCGGGCCGCTCACCCTGAGTCACCGCTTCGCCGCGAACGAACTGTGGGGTGGATCGGTGATCGGCTACGACGACTGGGAGCAGCACCGGATCGGCGACGCCACCGTCACGATCGTGCCCGCGCTGCACGGCCCGCCCGGCTCGCTCCCCTTCGCCGGACCGGTCGTCGGCTTCGTGCTCGAGCAGTCAGGCGAGCCGACCGTCTACGTCAGCGGCGACAACGCCTCGCTGGCGCTGGTCGAGCAGATCGCCGGACGCTTCCCGAAGATCGACCTCGCGCTGCTCTTCTCCGGCGCCGCACGCGTGCCCGGGCTCGATGCGGCACTGACCTTGACCTCGGCGGATGCCGCGGCCGCCGCGCGCGTGCTCGGCAGCCCGCGCGTGGTCGCCCTGCACGTCGAGGACTGGGAGCACTTCACCGAGAACCGGGCGGATCTGGAGGCGGCGTTCTCGGCCGCCGGCCTGTCGGACCTGCTGGTCGCGACGCCGCGCGGTGAGAAGGTCCCGATCAGCTGACCGTGTCGGGGTTCCCTCCGACCCGCTGATCGCGGTTCAGGGCGTCGATCGCCGCCAGCTCGTCGGCGCTCAACTCGAAACCGAAGACGTCGAAGTTCTGCGCCATCCGGTCCCGGTTGTTCGACTTGGGGATCACGACGAGCCCGTGCTGCAGGTGCCAGCGGATGATGACCTGGGCCGGTGAGACACCGTGCGCCGAGGCGGCCGCCGCGATGGGCGGCTCCTCGAAGATGTCGACGGCCGCGTGCCCGAGCGGCCCCCACGACTCGGTGAGGATTCCGTGCGCGGCGTCGTACTCGCGCAGCGGAACCTCGCTGAACAGCGGATGCAGCTCGATCTGGTTGATCACGGGCACCGTCGCGGTCTCGGCGGCCAGGCGCTCGAGGTCCTGGATGCGGAAGTTGGAGACCCCGATCGAGGTGGCCTTGCCCTCGTCGCGGATCTTCTCGAAGGTCTTCCAGGTCTCCACGGAGAGGCCGAGGGCCGGTGCCGGCCAATGGATCAGGTACAGGTCGACGTGGTCGAAGCCCAGCTTCTCGAGGCTGAGGTCGATCGCGTCGAGGGTCGCCTGCGCGCCCTGATCCGAGTTCCACAGCTTGGTGGTGATGAACAGCTCGTCGCGCGGGATCCCGGAGGCTTCGATCGCCCGCCCGACCCCCTGCTCGTTGCCGTAGAGGGCGGCGGTGTCGATGTGCCGGTATCCGACCTCAAGAGCGTCGCTGACGATGCGCTCGGTCTGTTCGGGGTCGACGCGGTAGACACCGAATCCCAGCTGGGGAATGGTGTGTCCGTCGTTGAAGGTGAGAGTGGGAACGGTGGTCGAAGTCACCGTTCCAGCCTGCCATGTTCCGGGGGCGCCGATATCCTGGAGGGCTGATGCCAGAGGCCCCCTCCTTCACGATCTCCTACCCGCCGGAGCTGCCCGTCAGCGCCGCCCGGGCGGAGCTCGCGCGCGCCATCGCCGAGAACCAGGTGGTGATCGTGGCCGGGGCCACCGGGTCGGGCAAGACCACCCAGTTGCCCAAGATCTGCCTGGAACTCGGCCGCGAGCGGATCGGTCACACCCAGCCGCGCCGGATCGCGGCGCGCAGCATCGCCGAACGCATCAGCGAGGAGCTCGATGTCGAGCTCGGCACCGTCGTGGGTTACCAGGTGCGCTTCGACGACCGCTCCACCCGCGAGACGCGGATCAAGCTGATGACCGACGGCGTGCTGCTGGCCGAGCTGAACCGAGACCGCGAGCTGCGCCGCTACGACACGATCATCCTCGACGAGGCGCACGAGCGCAGCCTCACCATCGACTTCCTGCTCGGCTACCTCAAGCAGCTGCTCCCCCGCCGTCCCGACCTCAAGGTGATCGTCACGAGCGCGACGATCGACCCCGAGAGCTTCGCGGCGCACTTCGCGGATGCGGCCGGCCATCCGGCACCGATCGTGGAGGTCAGCGGCCGCACCTACCCGGTCGAGATCCGCCACCGGCCGCTCGTGGCGGAGTCCGCCGACGACTCGGACGACCCGGATGACGTTCCCAGCGACGACCGCGACTACCTGGACGGAATCGTCGACGCCCTGGCCGAACTCGGGCGCGAGGCATCCGGAGACGTGCTCGTCTTCTTGAGCGGCGAGAACGAGATCCGGGATGCCGAGGACGCCATCCGCGGACGCTTCGGCCCCGAGACCGGCACCGAGGTACTCCCGCTTTACGGCCGGCTGAGTTCGGCCGACCAGCACCGGGTGTTCGAAACGAAGCGGAGCCCCGGCATCCGGCGCCGTGTCGTGCTCGCCACCAACGTCGCCGAGACCTCGTTGACCGTGCCGGGCATCAAGTACGTCATCGACGCCGGCACCGCGCGCATCTCGCGCTACAGCGTGCGGGCGAAAGTGCAGCGGCTTCCGATCGAGGCGATCAGCCAGGCCAGCGCCAACCAGCGCGCCGGGCGCGCGGGGCGCACCAGCGACGGGATCGCGATCCGGCTGTACTCGCAGGAGGACTTCGACAAGCGCCCGGAGTTCACCGACCCCGAGATCCTGCGGACCAACCTGGCTGCGGTCATCCTGCAGATGATCTCGATCGGGCTCGGGGACATCGCGGCGTTCCCCTTCCTGCAGCCGCCGGACTCGCGCGGCATCCAGGACGGCACCGACCTGCTCCTGGAACTCAACGCCATCTCGCGCGACCGCACCACCGGGCACACCCGGATCACCCAGGTCGGCCGCGACCTCGCCGCACTCCCCCTCGATCCGCGCTTCGGCCGGATGCTCGTTGAGGCCAAGCGGAACGGCGTGGTGCGCGAGGTGGCGGCGATCGTCGCCGGGCTGTCGATCCAGGACGTGCGGGAGCGCCCGATCGAGAAGCGCGCACAAGCGGATCAGCTGCACGCGCGGTTCGCCGATCCGACCAGCGACTTCCTCGGGTTGCTGAAGCTCTGGAACCACCTCGAGGAGCAGCAGAAGCAGCTCTCGAGCAGTGCCTTCCGGCGCCTGTGCAAGAGCGAGTTCCTGAACTACCTTCGGATCCGCGAGTGGCAGGACCTCTACCGGCAACTCGTCAGGGCCGGAAGCCAACTGGGCATGAAGCCGGGCGAGGCGAAGGTCGACCCGGACGGCATCCACAAGTCCCTGCTCGCGGGGCTCCTCAGCCGGATCGGCCTCAGAGACGAGCGCGTCACCAAGACCAACCCGAAGGAGAAGCGCCGCGAGGGCCGTGAGCCCAAGAGCCGCGAATACCTCGGCGCGCGCAACCAGAAGTTCGCGATCTTCCCCGGCTCGACCCTGGCCAGGAAGGGCCCGCCCGCGGTGATGGCCGCCGAGCTGGTCGAGACCAGCCGGCTCTTCGCGCGCACCGTCGCCGCGATCGATCCGGCGTGGGCCGAGCCGCTCGCCGGCGAGCTCGTGAAGCGCAGCTACGGCGAACCACGATGGGAGAAGCGGCAGGGCTCGGCGGTCGCGGACGAGAAGGTGACGCTGTACGGGGTGCCGATCATCCCGAAGCGGAGGATCCAGCTGGCGAGGATCGATGCACCGCAGGCCCGCGAGCTGTTCCTGCGGCACGCGATGGTAGACGGCGACTGGCCGTACTCCATCGAGCGGAACGGGCTGTTCGACTTCGTGCGCGCGAACCAGGGGTTGCGGGACGAGCTCGGCGAGGTGGAGGAGCGGACCCGACGTCGCGACATCCTGATCGACGACGAGGCGGTCGTGGAGTTCTACGACCGGCGCGTGCCCGCCGACGTCACGGACGTTCGGCGCTTCGAGGTGTGGTGGAAGGGCGCTCGCGTCGACGCGCCCGCGTTGCTGACGATGAGCCGCGCCGAGTTGCTGGGCGAGGAGGAGCCCGATGTCGAGCTCGATGCCGACGCCTTCCCGAGCGAGTGGCAGCAGGGCGAGCAGCGGATGCCGCTGCGTTACCGCTTCGAGCCCGGCGCCGACGACGACGGGGTGACCCTCGAGATCCCGCTCGCCCTGCTCGCCCGACTCGAGAACCGCGGCTTCGACTGGCTGGTGCCGGGACTCCGCGAGGAGCTGGTGACCGCACTGCTCAAGACCCTGCCGAAGGCGATCCGCCGCAACGTGGTGCCGGCCGCCGACTGGGCGCGGCGGTTGCTGGAAGACCCCGACGACTCGCTCGACCTGACCGAGTTCCTGGCGGGGCGCATCCGGGCGATCACCCAGACGGTCATCGCGTCGAGCGACTTCGACGAGGGGCGCCTGCCCGCGCACCTGCGCATGACCTTCACCGCGGTCGACGAACGCGGCCGCCGCATCGCCAGCTCGAGGAGCCTCACAGCCCTGCAGAACAGCCTGGCCGAGCAGTCACGCAAGAGCGTCGCGAAGGTGACGGCCACGGCGGTTGCAGGCGGCGCGGCGCCGGGCAGCGACCTCGAGCGCTCCGGCCTCACCACCTGGGACTTCGACGCGCTTGCGGCCAAGCTCGAGACGCGCATCGCCAGCGGGACCATCACCGGGTACCCCGCGCTGGTCGACGAAGGCACGAGCGTGGCGATCCGGGTCTTCGGCACCTCCGCCGAGCAGGAACGCGAGCACGGCCGCGGCGTCCGCCGGCTCATCGCGCTCACGGTACCGAGCCCGCTCGGCTACGTCCAGGAGCACCTCACCGCCACCGAGAAACTGCAGCTCGCCACGAGTCCCTACCGTTCGACCGCCGCCCTCTTCGACGACGCTCTGCTTGCCACGATCGACAGCCTGGTGGATGCCGCAGCCGCCGGTCACGCCCCGACGACCCGCACGGCCTTCGAGACGTTGCGCGCGGAGGTGAACGCGGCACTCGTCGACGGACTGTTCGCCACCGTCGCACTTGCCGCCCGCGTGCTCGGCGCCGCCCGGGACGTCGACCGCGCGATCTCCGACGCCGCGAGCCTCAGCATGATGGCTCCGCTCGCCGACGCCCGGTCGCAACTCGACGCCCTGGTGCATCCGGGCTTTCTGCGGATCACCGGGGTCGCGCAGCTGCGCCGTGTCCCGATCTACCTGGCGGGGATCCTGCATCGGGTGAGCAAACTCCCGGACAACCCCGGACGCGACCGCGTCTGGCTCACCGAGGTGGAGCAGGCAACCGTCCTGTACGCCGACGCTGGCGGCACCTTGCCGCTGACGGCGACGACCCCGGCGCGGCTCATACCCGTGCGCTGGATGCTCGAGGAGCTCCGGGTGTCACTGTTCGCTCAGCAGCTCGGCACCGCCGGAACGGTCTCGCTCGCTCGCGTCCGCAAGGCACTCGCGTCGGGGCCGGATCGCCTCACCGAGAGCTGACGCGGCGGCGGCGTGACAGCAGTCCGACGCCGAGAACGACGGCGAACGCCGCCACTGGGATGAGCCACGGCGGCACGCCGAGCCCGGTCGCGGCGAGGGCCGCGAGGGCGGTGGCGGTCAGCTGCGTCGAACCGGTGTCGTTGGCGGCCGAACTGTCGTCGAGCACGGCGACCGTGGCGGTGACCGTCGCCGGCAGCGAGGCGCTCGATCCGAGATGCACGGGGATGCTGATCGGCGGTGCGGCATCACCCGCCGACAGACGGTCGGTCCCGGCTCCCGGACGCATGCAGGTCACCAGTTGAGCGACGGTCGTGCATGTCCACCCGCTGCCCGTCGCCGCGCCGGGCACGACCCCCGTCGGGAGCGTACTGGTGACGGTGATCGTGTCGTTCGTCGGTCCGGAGGACGCGGCATCCGCCACCGTCGCGGTCATCACGGCGTCGCGGGTCGAGGGATCGACCGCACTCGCCACCAGCGTGATCCCGAGATCGGGTGTGAGCGGCTGGATCGTGAAGTTGCGGATCTCCGTCGTCAGGTAGGCGCCGCCGGTGCTGCCGGCGAACCCGAGCTTGAAGCTGCTGGGCATCGCGTCGGGAGCATTCACGGTGGAGAGGTCGAGGCCCGAGATCTCGGTGACCATTCCCGCGCCGTAGTCCACCTGGATCGTCATGACATTGAGCTTGCTGATGTTCACCACCACGTGCCGCCGTGCCGCATCCCGCTGGGTGGCCGACGGCACCGCGATCGGGCCAGCGGCGACGTGCGACGAGATCAGTTGGTAGTCGCCGTTCTCGTCTCCCCGCACTCCGATGGAGTTCGCTACATCACCGGCCAATCCGCCGCCGCCGATGAACTGGTCCGAGAAGGCGCCGTAGGCGTCGAAGGCGACACCGAGGTAGCCGCCCACGAGACCGGGCACGCTGCCCCCGTGGTAGCTGGCGTACCCCATCCCTCCTCCGTAGGAGCCGCCCTGCGTCGGGGATGTGGCTCCGTCGACGAGGAAGAACGCCATGCCGTCGCCCGGGCCCGTGCTGTCGTACTGGAAGAAGTCGAACTCGATGTCGACGCCCTGCGTCGTGTCGAACGGCGTCGCGTTGAGCACGAATCCACCTTGGACCACGTCGTCCGTCAGGCGCAGAGCCCCGTCACCCACGGGGTCCAGCGGCCCGCCAGGGCAGGAGGGCAACGAACCGGCTGCGTTGACCGAGGCGGCGGTAAGGCACGGTGTCGCGTTGAGGCCGCTCGTGACCCAGTCGGCGGACGGCACCGACGTTCCCGTGAACGGCTGGTCGGGGATCGTGGGCGTTGCAGCCACCGCGGGCGACGCCAGCAGAACCGCGGCGCCGAGAGCGAGGACGCCGGCGGCGATCGCGCGAGTGCGCCCCTGACGTCGAGCCATCCTGGTCCCCTTCGCTCGGCCGGCCTGACGCGAGATTAGCGCACCGCCGCCGACACGCCCTACAGGTCCGGCTTGACCTTGGAGCTCGCCGAGGCGTTCGACTCGTACGAGGTGTTCGTCGACTCGAAGAAGTTCACCAGCTGCAGGGTGTCGTTCGCCGTCGCCATCCACTTGGCCGGGTTGGTCACGTTGTACTCGGCGTCGAAGCCGAGCTCCTCGAGTCGGCGGTCGGCCAGGTATTTGACGTACTGGTTGATGTAGTTGGCGTTCAGCCCGAGGATGCCGCCGGGGAGCAGGTCGTGGTTGTACTGCTCCTCCATCTCGACCGCGTCCGTGATCATCTTCTTGATCTCGGCCGCGAACTCCTCGGTCTGCAGCTCGGGGTTCTCCTCGAGCACGGTCAGGATCAGGTTGATGCCGAACTTGAGGTGCAGGCTCTCGTCGCGCACCACCCAGTCCATGAGCGAGCCGAAGTTGCGCAGCAGGTTCCGCTGGCGGAAGCTCAGCGCCACCATGAAGCCCGAGTAGAACCAGACCCCCTCGAGGATCACGTTGTACGCGACCAGGTTGCGCACGAAATCCTTCTTGCCCTCGACGGTCGTGATGTCGAGCGTCTGCTCCGTCATGCGACGGATGTACGTGAGCTCGAACTCCTCCTTGCGCGCCATCGAGGGGATGTCGACGTGGGCGTTGTACGCCTCGTTGCGATCGATGGGGAAGGTCTCGAGCACGTACTCGAACGACATGCAGTGGTTGGCCTCCTCCCACATCTGCTTGGCGAGGTACAGGCTGCACTCCGCCGCGCTGACGTAGGGGTAGACACCGAAGGCCAGCGCCTTGTTGACCAGCAGCTCGTTCGGGTTGAAGTAGCTCATCAGGAAGGTGACCGCGTGGCGTTCCTCGTCGGTCATCTTCTTGAAGTCGGCGATGTCCTCGCCCAGCTGGATCTCGTTGGGGAACCAGGTGTTCGCGACCGCCTGGTCGTAGAGATCCATGGCCCACTGGTACTTGATCGGCTTGAGGAGCAGCCCGTCCTGCAGTCCGGTTCCGAGAATGGGCATCTCTACTGGCAGCTCTCACACTGCAGGTCGTCCATCGGATCGACCGGCACTTCGTAGCCGGCCACCTCGTTCACGCTCGTGCCGTTCACTTGCCCAGCCCCCCGAATCCGCGACGCGCTGCCGGCGCGGCCGCGGGCGCTGCGCCCTCGGTGGATGCCGGAGCCGACGCCGCCGCCACGATGTCCTCGCTCTTGTTGACCTTGACGGTCGACTGCTCGGCCGTGTGACGCGGCTTCATGTGGAGGTAGTACGTCGTCTTGACGCCGCGCTCCCACGCCGCGTAGTAGATGTCCATCATGTCGCCGAGGTCGCGCGTCTCGAGGTACATGTTGCGGCTGATCGACTGGTCGATCCACTTCTGGGCGCGGGCGGCCACCTCGAGGAACGAGTACGGCGACAGCTGGAAACTGGTCTTGTAGATCGCCTTCAGCGAGTCCGGGATGGCGTCGATGCCCTGAATGTCACCCTGCGACCGCAGGATCTGCTCCTTCACATCGCCCCAGATCCCGAGCTTCTGCAGGTCGTTGACCAGGTTGCGGTTCACTTCGAGGAACTTGCCGTTGCTGGTCGCACGGCTGAAGATCTGCGAGAACTGCGGGTCGAGACCGGGTGTGGTTCCGGCGACGAGGCCGATGGATGCCGTGGGCGCGATCGCCATGAGCGTCGCGTTGCGCATGCCGCCCTTCACCTTCACGCGCAGCGCGTCCCAGTCGAGGCGCGTGGTGCGGTCCACCTTGATCGGGGTGCCGCGGTCGGCCTCGGTGAGCGCGATGGAGTCGAAGGGCACGAGCCCCTGCGACCAGCGGCTGCCCGGGAAGTTGTCGTAGCTGCCGCGCTCGCGCGCCAGCTCGGCCGACTCGTCGATCGCGGCGTAGGAGACATGCTCCATCACCTCGTCGATGAGCGCGGCGGCCTCGTCGCTCTCGTAGCTGAGGCCGAGGCGCTCCACCACGTCGGTGAAGCCCATCACGCCGAGCCCGATCGCGCGGTTGGTGCTGTTGGCGTGGTCCGCCTCGGCCACCGACGACACGGTGATGTCGATCAGGTTGTCGAGCTGGCGCACCGCGCTACGGGCGCTCTCGTCGATCCGGTCCCAGTCGAAGCCCAGGCCCCCGTTGGCGTCAACCTTGAGGTGCGTCGACAGGTTGATCGAGGCCAGGTTGCAGACGGAGATGTTGTTCTCGTCCTGAGGCAGGCAGATCTCGGTGCAGAGGTTGCTGAGGTGGATCGTGCCCGTGTTGTTGTTGAGGGCGCGGTTGTTGATCGTGTCCTTCCAGGTCAGCCACGGGTGGCTGGTGGTCTGGAGCGAGATCAGGATCGACTTGAACTGCTCGCGCGCACCGATCTTCTTGAACATGTTGATGCGGCCGGCCTCGGCCTCGGCGACGTAGAACACGTAGCGCTCCGAGAATGCCTTGCCGTACAGCTCGTTGAGGTCGGTGACCTCGAGCGGATCGAAGAGGTACCAGTCGTCGTCGTTCTGCACGCGCTTCATGAACTCGTCGCTGATCCAGACCGCGGTGTTGGCGGTGCGGGTGCGGCGGTACGGGTCGCCGGAGTTCTGACGCAGGTCGAGGAACTCCGGGAAGTCCATGTGCCAGTTCTCCATGTAGAAGCAGAGGGCGCCGAACTTCTTGCCGCCCCGACTGACCGCGCGCAGCACCGAGTCGATCGTGTGCATGAACGGGATCGGGCCGGTGCTCGTCGTGTTGTTGGAGCGGATCGGCGAGCCCTGGGCGCGCAGCTTGGTGACGCTGAGGCCGATGCCACCTGTTCCCTTGGTGAGCCACATGACGTCGCGCACGCTCTTGGCGATGTTCTCGATGTCGTCCTGCATCTCCATGACGAAGCAGTTCGACAGCTGCGGGTAGGCCGTGCCGGCGTTGACGAGGGTGGACCCGGCGGCGATGTATTCCAGCTTCGACATCTTCTCGTAGAAGCCGAGGGCGACCGAGGTGGGGTCGGCCTCGTTGAGCGCCAGGCCCATGGCGATGCGCATCCAGAAGTACTGCGGCACCTCGAGCGGCTCGCCGTTGCGGGCCTTGATGCCGTAGCGGTTGTTGAGGGTGACCACGGAGATGTACTTGAGCAGCTCGTCCCGAGCCGGCTCCAGCGCGCCGGCAAGGCGCTCGAGGTCGTAGAGGTCGGTGAAGCGCGGGTCGAAGAGCGTCTCGGCGACGCCGCGCTCGATGGCGGCGCGGAAGTGCGCGACGTGCATGGCCTTCAGCTCGTCGGCCGTGGTGTAGTCGCCGAGCACTCTCTTGTAGATCGTCTTGAGCAGCAGGCGGGCCGCGACGGTGTCGAACTGCGGGTCGTCTTTGACGTTCTGCAGCGCCACCTGGATGACGGCTTCGTCGAGCTGCTGGGTCGTGATGCCGTCGAAGAGGGTGAGCTCCAACTCGCTCGCGATCTGGGTGACCCAGGTGATGTTCTCGTCGAGACCCTGGCTCGCGTGCTCGATCGCGATGTTGATCTTGTTGGCGTCGTACGCCTCGCGCTCACCGTTGCGCTTCACGACCGTGATGGCCAATTCGCCTGCTCCTTCTGTGCCAACGCACATTCCCCCGCCGCCATCGAACGGATGCTTCGCACCCTGCCCGATGACGTCTTTCAGCCCAATAGATACAACGCTCGACGACCGATGTCCCATCCCCCGGCCGGGAAGTTCCATCACTATATATCGGGGCACCGACCGAGTGGCAACCACTACATGTAGTGGGCGTGTCGTCCACAGAATGTGGATAAGTCCCCCGACTTATGCACACATTCCACAACCTAGAGCGGGCCTCCGACTCTCCCGGCCGACCGGCCGGGCAGGGCTAGAGTTGTGAGGTTGTGAACGCCTACGTGAGCCTGCTGCGCACCCCCGGGGTGGCCCGCATCATCGCCGCGCAGCTCACGGCGCGCTTCCCGAGCGGGATGCTGTCGCTCGGCTTCCTGCTGCACATGCAGCACATCTTCGGCTCGTACGGCGCGGCCGGACTGGTCCTCGCCGCGACGAGCATCGGGCAGGCCGTCTCCGGGCCCCTCACCAGTCGGTGGATGGGTCAGTGGGGCATGCGGCCGGTGCTCCTGCTCACGACATCCGTCTGCACCGTCTCTCTGCTCACGGTCGCCCTCGCGCCCCTGCCGCTGGCCGGCTACATGATCGCCGGGCTGCTCGCGGGCCTCAGCTACCCGCCGGTGCAGCCGGCGGTGCGCACCATCTACCCGAAGATGGTCAACTCGCACCAGCTCACCCCGCTGTTCTCGCTCGACGCCTCCGCGCAGGAGATCATCTGGATCGCTGGTCCGGTCGTCGTCACCTTCGTGGCGACCCAGATCTCCACGACGGTCGGCATCCTGATCTCGGTCGTGTTCCTGATCGGCGGAGGCCTGTGGTTCCTCCTCTCCCCCGAGGTCGGTCGGGTGCGCATCCCGCGCAGCAAGCGCAAGCTCGGATCGGTGCTGACCAAGGGACCGGTGCTGCTCACGACGGTCGTCGGCTTCCTGCTGGTCGGAACCTGCGCCGCGACCGAAGCCGGCGTCGTCGCCACGTTCGGCCAGGGCAACTCGACCTCCGGTGTCGTGCTGGCGATCTGGGCAGTGGCATCCCTGCTCGGCGGTCTGCTGCTCGGGCACCTGCCGGTCAGGCCGTTGGCGCTGGCTCAGCGGATGCTCGTGGTGCTGGTGGGATCGATGCTCTCGGTCGTCGCCATCCTGGTCTGGACCGGCACGGCGGCCGAGTTCTGGACGCTCAGCGGCGCCCTGCTGGTCGCGGGCCTGTGCATCGCCCCGTCGCTCGCCGTGATGTTCGCCGCCGTGTCATCGAGCGTGCGCTTCAGCGACACGGCGGAGGCCTACGGCTGGGTCGGCACCGGTCAGCTCATCGGAGCGGCCGCGGGGTCGGCCGTCGCCGGATTCCTGATCGACTACGTCGCATCCACGCACGGCGCCGAGGGCCTGGGCGGATTCATCGTGGCGGTCGCCTTCGCGCTGGTCGGGACTCTCGTCCCGTTGCTCTTCCGCCGCAGCCTGCCCGACCTGCGCGGACGCGATGCCGGCCCCATTCCCGACACCGAGCCGGTCGCGACACAGCCGAGCTGACGAGTGGACGGCGCTCTAGCCCTTCAGGCGCGAAGGCTTCAGCACCTCGGACAGCTCGAGCAATTCGCCGAGCTCCTTCTCGATGATCGCCGACTCCTTCTCGTTCGGGAGGAACACGTCGTCAACGACCTGGGCCTTGGCGAAGTTGAGTTCGACGTTGGCGCCGATCTTGACCAGCCCCAGGCCGGAGGTCGAGGTCGTCAGAGCGACGACGCCGCGAGTGCCGCCCGAGACACCGCCGTAGCTGACGAATCCGACCGGCTTGCGCCACCACTCCCTGTTGAGGAAGTCGAGCGCGTTCTTCAACGCGGGCGAGTAGCTGTGGTTGTACTCGGGTGTGACGAAGAGGAAGGCATCGGCGGCGGCGACCCGCTCGCCCCACGCGATGGTGTGCGGCTGCGTGTACTGATGCAGGCTCGGGTGGTTCGGCTCATCCATGAACGGCAGGTTCAGCTCGGCCAGGTCGACGAAGTCCACCTCGAAGCCGCCGTGGGCTTCGGCGCGCTCCTTCACCCAGTTCGCGATGGGCAGGCCGATCCGGCCCGGACGCACGCTTCCGACGATGATCATGAGACGAGTGGTCATGTCGGCTGTAACGATCCGTGACGTGTCAACATTCCACGCTCACCAGCGCGTGTGGATGGCCGCGCGGAAGCGGCGGTCGTAGAGCTCGCCGACGGATGCCGTGAACGCGTCGCCCAGCGGCGGTGCCGAGCCGGCGGCCGCGTTGCCCTCGGCCTGGGTGACATTGCGCGCCCCCGGGATGACCGTGCTCACCCCGGGCAGCTGCGCGACCCACGCCAGCGCGGCCTCGGCCGGAGGCAGCCCTGCGCTGTCGGCGAGCGCCGTGAACTCCTTGGCCGCCTCCACCCCCTCGTCGAAGTCGACACCCGAGAAGGTCTCGCCCTGGTCGAAGGACTCGCCATGGCGGTTGAAGGTGCGGTGGTCATCCTGAGCGAAGGTGGTGTCGTGCCGGTACCGGCCGCTCAGCAGCCCGCTCGCCAAGGGAACCCGCGCGATGATCCCGACGCCGGCTTCGGCCGCGGCGGGCAGCACCTCGTCGAGCGGCTTCAACCGGAACGCGTTGAGGATGATCTGCACCGTCGCGACATTCGGGCGTGCGATCGCCAGCAGCGCCTGTTCGACCGTCTCGACGCTGACGCCGTAGGCCGCGATCGAGCGATCGTCGATGAGGGCGTCCAGGGCATCGAAGACCGTGTTGCTGCGATAGACGTCGGTCGGCGGGCAGTGCAGCTGTACGAGGTCGAGCGTGTCCATGTCGAGGTTGCGGCGGGAGCGGTCGTTCCAGGCGCGGAAATTCGCGGCCGAGTAGTTCTCCAGCGCCTGGTCCTGTCGCCGGCCCATCTTGGTGGCGACGGTGATCTCGCCGCGCTCGGTCTCCGAGAGCCCGGCGCGCCAGCTGCCGATGATGGTCTCGCTGCGCCCGTCGCCGTACACGTCGGCGGTGTCGAAGAACGTGACGCCCGAGCCGTGAGAGGCGTCGAGCACCGCCCGAGCCTCGAGCTCGGACACGTCACCCCAGTCGGCGCCGAGCTGCCAGGTGCCGAGTCCGATGACCGAGACGGTGCGGCCCGTGCGGCCGAGGGTGCGCTGCTCCATGATCCGAGCCTAAGCGTCACCCCGCGCACGGCGGATCACCCGATCGCCGTGGCCACCACCCGCGCCATCCGGGGACGGATGACGTGGTCCATCCCGTCGACCCGGTGCACCTCGACGCCGCGGAGCTGCCCGATCACCCGGATCCCCGAGGGCGTCAGCAGCGGATCGAGTGCCCCGTACACCACCTCGACCGGCACCCGCACGGCGGCGAGGTCGCTGACGGAGGTCTGCGACTCGATCGAGTTCTGCAAGGACAGCACGAAGGCGTGCCAGTTGTCCTCGGAGACCACGAGCAGGTTCTTGATCGGTGCCAGGCGTGCGAGTCGCGCTGCGGCGCGGATCGTGAACTGCTTGTTGGTGCGCAGATACTCGTAGACGCGCAGATACAACCCCATCGCGGCTCGGTCGCGCCGGCTGCCGATCGCTCCGGGCGCGAGGTAGATCGGCGGACTGACGAGCACGAGGCGCCGGAGGTGCGGGCGGTGGGTAGACGAGTAGCGGGCGGCGATCAGGGATCCCATCGAATGGCCGACGAGAGTGAACGACCCGTCAAGTCGCAGCCGGCGGATCGTGCGCGCCAGCGCGGCCACGTGCTCCTCGATCGTGTACCTGGCGTCGTCAGGAGCCGGCGAACCGCCGAAGCCGAGCAGGTCGATGGCGATGACCCGATGATCGGGCTCGATCAGCGGAACGACGTTCTCGAAGGTCACCGACGATGACGCGATCCCGTGGATCATCACGACGACGGGGCCGGAGCCACGGTCGATCGCGACATGCAGAAGGGGCGGCCGCCGGAAGAATCCGCGCAGTCGCCCCATGCCTTTCAGGCTAAGGGAATCAGCTCTCGCGGAGCTGCTCCTTGAGCTCGTTCTTCTTCTCCACCGAGTCTCGGTTCGCCTCGGCCGACTTCACGTCGGCGTTCGCCTTCACCTCGTCGGTCTTGTCCTCGAGGCGCTCCTTGGCGTCGTGGGCGGCCTCGCCGACCTTGTGGCCGGCTTCCTCCGCCACGTCCTTGGCGTCGTCCATGAGTCCCATGACTGCTCCCTTCGTCGCGCGGCCTCGTGGGCCGCTTGTGGTCCGACGGTAGCTCCGGCCCGGTCCGGCACGACGGCCTGCCAGGCAGCGCCCAGGCTCGCGGCGATCCGGGAGGTGACGATCGAATCGCGGCGAACGTTGGGCTGCGCGCCGGCGGGCTTCTCCCTACCGTCGGGACCATGAAGAGTCCGCCCCGTCTCCTTCTCGCTCCCGTGCTGCTGCTCGCCGCTCTCTCCCTGGCCGGATGCTCGGCGGGAGCCTCGAGTTCCGGAAGCGACTCGACCCACTCGGAAGCCGTGGCTCCTGATGCCAGATCCGGCACCGCGGACGGCTCGACCCTTCCTGCCGACACCGGGAAGGCGTCGACGGCCGACCGCGCGGTCGTCGTGACCGGCAGCATGACCGTGACGGCACCGCATCCCCTCGCCGCCGCCGACCGTGCCGTCGCCATCGTGGAGGCCGCGGGGGGCCGCATCGACGGCCGCACCGAGACGGCGGCCACGGGCGGCGATGCGGGAGGCGCGACGCTGGTGCTGCGCATCCCCGCTGCGAAGCTGACGGCCACCCTCGACGCCCTCAAGAAGCTCGGGCGTGCCGACCGGGTCGCGACCCAGTCCTCCGACGTGACAACCCAGACCCAGGACCTCGGGGCGCGCATCGATGCTCTCCGTGCCTCGGTCACGCGGCTGCTGCAACTGGAGGCCACCGCGAGGGACACCACCAATCTCATCGCCATCGAGACCGCGATCAGCGACCGTCAGGGCGAACTCGAGAGCCTCGAGGCCCAGCAGCGCGGCCTCGACGACCAGATCAACATGTCGACGATCACGCTCGACCTGCGCTCGGATGCCGCGGCTCCCCCGGTGAAGCCCGCCGACTTCTGGAGCGGCCTCAGCACCGGGTGGTCGGCCTTCGCCGCCTTCTGGGCCGGCACCCTCGTGGTCTTCGGCGTGCTGCTCCCGTGGATCGCCATGCTCCTGGTCGCGGGCGCGATCACGCTCGTCATCGTCCACCTGGTTCGCCGGCGCACGCGGATCGCGGCCTGAGGCGCGCCGCAGTCCCGTGCGAAGGCCCGGGCGCCGGAGTAGCCTCGCCGCGTGCGAGCAGAACGGCGCCGGAATCAGCCGGCGGTCGCCACCGCGCGACGCGCCCGCCCCGCTTGGCGATCCCTTCCCTGGATCGCGATCGTGACCCTCACCGCCATCGTCCAGTTCTATCGAGACGCCCCGCTGGACGGGACCGTGTTCGGGGCGGTGGCCGTCGCCCTCATCGTCGACGCGCTCCGCATCCTCCCGGATGTCCCGTCGCTGCCCCGGCCGGGACTGCTGCCCGTGCTGATCGGCGCGGGCGCCGTCGCCGCGCTCCTCATCCTGAGCCCGCGGCACGGCGTGGTCGACGGGATCGTGCTCGTGGGCGTCGGTGTCGTCGCTCTTCCGGTCGCATGGGCGGGGCTCCGACCGGCCGCACCCCGGCAACGCGGTCCGCGGCCGGGCGAGGCGGCCGCCGTCCGTCGCACCGCGATCCTGTGGGCCGGCGTCGGACTGGCGACCTGCGCGTGGGAGCTCACCTAGTTCGTGCTGGGGCGCGTCGTTCCGGCGCAGAAGGCCGAGCATCCGGCGATCTCCGACCTGCTCGATCCGGCGATCGACCAGTTCTGGTTCCGCGCCCTCTTCGTGATCGGGTGGCTGGCGCTCGGGCTTGCTCTGCTCGGCAGGGGAGGCCGTCGCTGATGGCCTGGTTCACGGCATGGGTCTTCGTGGCCTGCGGGGTGGCGGCCGTTCTGCTCTGGCTGACCGGTCGGCGCAACGCCATCGGCCTCGCGCCGACCGGGCAGCTGTTCGATCTGATCCTCGGCGAGCGAGCGGTGCGGATGACGATCCTGGTGTTCTGGTGGTGGATCGGCTGGCACTTCCTCGTGGCGCAGACCGTCGACCCCTGATCGCGCGGATGCCGCCGTGCCGCGTGGCAGGATGACGGCATGGCAGATCCCGCACCCCTGCCGCTCGACCCCATCGCCGAAGCCCAGCGCCTGTGGCAGTTGCACGGCTGGGCGGATGCCGCGGACGGCATGGCGGCGGTCACCGCGATCATGCGCACCCAGCAGATCCTGCTGGCGCGGATCGAGGGAGTCCTCAAGCAGTTCGACCTGACCTTCGCCCGCTTCGAGCTGCTCCGCCTGCTGAGCTTCACGCGCCGCGGGTCTCTGCCGATGGCGAAGGCGAGTGCGCGGCTCCAGGTGCATCCGACCAGCGTGACCAACGCCGTCGACCGCCTGGAGGCGGCCGCGCTGGTCAAGCGGGTGGCGCATCCCACCGATGGCCGCGCGACCCTGGTGGAGATCACCGAGGCCGGCCGGGAGCGGGTCGGGGCTGCGACGCTCGAGCTCAACAGCGCGGTCTTCCGCCGCACCGGGTTCAGCAGCGACGAGGTCGAACAGCTCAACCGGCTGCTGACCGGCTTCCGGCGCGACGCCGGCGACTTCGTCGAGTGACCAGCGAAGCGGGCGGTCGTCGGCTCAGCTGTTCGTGAAGTCGGGATCGCGCTTCTCGATGAAGGCGCGCATCCCCTCCTTCTGATCGTTGGTGGCGAAGAGCGAGTGGAACAGCCGCCGCTCGAAGCGCAGCCCGCTGCTCAGGGTGGTCTCGTAGGCCTGGTTGACGGCCTCCTTGGCGAGCATGGCCACCGGCAGCGACATCCCGGCGATCGTGGTCGCCGCGTCGACCGCCTCGTCGAGCAGCCGGTCGGCCGGCACCACCCGGGCCGCGATGCCGGTGGCGAGCGCCTCAGCGGCACCGATGGTTCGGCCGGTCAGCACGAGGTCCATGGCAAGCGACTTGCCCACCGCGCGCGTGAGACGCTGCGATCCGCCAAGGCCCGGGATGACGCCGAGCTTGATCTCGGGCTGGCCGAACTGCGCGGTGTCGGCGGCGATGATGAAATCGCAGAGCATCGCGAGCTCGCAGCCGCCGCCGAAGGCGTAGCCGGCCACGGCGGCGATCATCGGCGTGCGGATGTCGGCGAGGTCGTCGACGGCCGAGAAGAAGTCGGCGAGGTAGGCCTCCACGTAGCCGATGCCGGACATCTGCTTGATGTCCGCCCCCGCCGCGAAGGCGCGTGACGACCCGGTGAGCACGATCGCGCCGATCCCCGGATCGACGTCGAAGGCCGTGGTCGCCGCCACCAGCTCCTCGATCAGCGTCTCGTTCAGCGCGTTCAGCGCCTCCGGTCGGTTCAGGGTGATCAGCCCGACGCGGCCGCGCGTCTCGGTGAGGATCGTCGTGTAGTCGCTCATTCCTCCACCTTCGCAGGTTCCGGTCCCAGCTCGGCCTGCTCGAGAGGTTCGAAAGGTTCGAAATAGCCGGCCACGACCGCCGGGTCGACCTCGGCCAGGGTCGCCGGATCCCAGCGCGGCGCGCGGTCCTTGTCGATGACCTGCGCCCGGATGCCTTCGACCACCTCGGTGCCGCGGGTGAAATGCCCGGCTACCCGGAAGTCCTGGTCGAGCGCGGCCTCGACGCTCGGAAGAGCCGCCGCTCGTCGGAGGGCGGCCAGGGTCACGGCCACCGAGGTCGGCGACCTGGTCAGGATCGTGGCGGCGGCCTCCCGCGCGGCCGGCTCGGGCGACGCGCTCAGTCGCGCCACGATCGCCGCCGCGTCGTCGCCGCGGTAGAGCTCGTCGACCCAGTCGCGCTGCGCGAGCAGCTCGGATGCGGGAGCCTCGACGGCGAACTCGTCCAGCGCATCGTCGGGGGTGCGCGTCTCGAGCGCCACGGCGAGCGCGGAGAGCCGCTCGCTCGGCACGAAACGGTCGGCGAGTCCGATCGCGATCGCGTCGGCGCCGGTCGCCATGCCACCGGTCAGGGCAAGATGCGTTCCGAGTTGCCCCGGCGCCCGCGCCAGCAACCAGGTGCCGCCGACGTCGGGGAAGAAGCCGATCGAGACCTCGGGCATCCCCACGCGAGTGCGCTCGGTGACCACCCGGATCCGGCCGTGCGCCGACAGGCCGATGCCCCCGCCGAGCACCAGGCCGTCCATGAAGGCAACATAGGGTTTCGGGTAGCGCGAGATCGCCGCATCCAGGGCGTACTCCTCGGACCAGAACCGCGCAGCATCGTCGCGACCCTCGCGCACCGAGGTGTAGATCGCGACGATGTCGCCGCCCGCGCACAGGCCGCGGTCGCCCGCGCCCGACAGCAGGACGGTCTCGATCGCCGGATCGGTCGCCCACTCGGACAGGACGTCAGCAAGACGTCGCGTCATGGTCAGGTTGAGCGCGTTGAGCGCCTTCGGCCTGTTGAGGATCAGGTGGCCGAGCCGTCCGGCGCGGCGGACCAGCACCTCATCGTCACGCTGTTCCGGCATCGTCGCCCTCCTCATCAACCCCTCCAGTATCCGGGGAACCGCCGGGCGGCGTTGTGCCGGGGGAATTCCTCCGAAATCATGGGAGGGAGAGGGGTCCGCCTCTCTGGCCGATAATGAGGACGACCGTCCTATGGTCCGCCTACTCGACGAAGAGGAACCGATGAAGATCGCAGTGCTCGTGAAAGAGGTGCCGGACACCTGGGGTGACCGGCGCATCGACCCGACGACGAAGCGGGTGGACCGGGGCTCGGACGCCGTCGTCGACGAGGTCGACGAGAAGGCGGTCGAGGTCGCGCTGCAGGTGCAGACCGCGAACCCGGGCAGCACGGTCACCGTCGTGACCATGGGCCCGAAGGGGGCGCTCGACAGTCTGCGCAAGGGCCTCGCGATGGGCGCAGACGATGCGCTCCACCTGATCGACGACGCCCTGGTCGGCTCGGACGCCGTGCAGACCTCCGCCGCCCTGGCCGCTGCCATCGCGCCGCGGGGCTTCGACCTCGTCATCGCGGGCAACGAATCGACGGACGGGCGCACCGCTGCCATCCCCGCCATGCTCGCCGAACGACTGGGGATGGCGCAGCTCACCTTCCTGCGCACCCTCACCGTGTCCGGCGATACCGCGTCCGGCGAGCGGGTGACCGAGGGCGGCTACGTGGACGTCTCGGCCGCGTTGCCCGCCGTCGTCTCGGTCAATGAGCAGATCGCCGAGGCACGCTACCCGAGCTTCAAGGGCATCATGGGCGCCAAGAAGAAGCCGGTCGAGACGCTGACCATCTCGCAGTTGGGGCTGGATGCCGCCGACACCGGCGCTGATCACTCCTGGTCGATCGTGCTGGAGGTCGTGCCGCGCCCGGCGCGCGCCGGCGGCACCATCATCACGGACGACGGCACCGCCGCCGCGCAGCTCGTCGACTACCTCGCCACCGCGAAGCTCATCTGAGCCCGAAGACCTAAGGAACGAACACCATGTCGAAGGTTCTCGTGCTCGTGGAGCACACCGGGTCCGCCCCGGCTTCCAACGCCGCCGAGCTGCTCGCCGCCGCGGCCGTGCTCGGGGAGCCGGCCGCCGTCGTCGTCGCGGCCGCTCCCGATGCGATCGCCTCGGCGCTCGGCGCCTTGGGCGCCGCGACTGTCTACACGGCCGCTGTGCCGGACGCGGACGCGCTGCTCGTCACCCCGCTGGTCGCCGCGCTGCAGGCCGCGGCGGCCGCCGCCGGAGACGTGGCCGCCGTGCTCGTCGGCACCTCCACGGACAGCCGTGAGGCTGCGGCCCGGCTCGCAATCCGGCTCGATGGCGCCTACCTGAGCGAGGCCGTCGGCGTCGGCTCGGACGGCGGGAAGGTCGTCGTGACCCAGCAGGCGTTCGGCGGCGCGTACACGGTCACATCGGCGGCGGGACGCGGTATCCCGATCATCTCGCTGCGGCCGCACTCGGTCGAGGGCTCGGCACCCGCTGCCGCCGGCACGGTCGTGACTCTCGATGTGAGCGGCGACAGCGCGCCGGCCACGGCGATCACGGCCCGTCACGAGAGCACCGAGTCCTCGTCGCGGCCGGACCTGCAGGCCGCCGAGATCGTCGTCTCGGGTGGACGCGGGCTGGGCTCGGCCGAGAAGTTCGCGCTGGTGGAGCAGCTGGCGGATGCCCTGGGCGCTGCGGTGGGCGCATCGCGCGCCGCGGTGGACGCCGGCTACGTGCCGCAGAGCTTCCAGGTCGGGCAGACCGGCGTCACGGTCTCGCCGAACCTCTACATCGCGGTCGGGATCTCGGGCGCGATCCAGCACAAGGCCGGCATGCAGACCGCGAAGACCATCGTCGCCATCAACAAGGACGGCGACGCCCCGATCTTCGAGGTCGCCGACTTCGGGATCGTCGGCGACCTCTTCACCATCGTCCCCCAGCTCGCCGAGGCCATCACAGCTCGGAAGGGCTGATGGCCACCGCCGACCCGGCACTCCTGGACGCCCGGGTGCGGGCCGCCGAACTCACCCTCGCGGCGCACTACGGCCGCACGCTGGCCGAGCGCATCGTGCACACTCCGGGCGGCACGGAGGTGCGGGTCGTCGAGTACCCGGCGGTCGACGCGAACGCGACGGCGGCCGCCCTGCCGCCGGTGCTCCTGCTGCACGGCGTCGCCGCGGTGACGGCGGTCGCGCTGCCATTGCTCGCCTCCCTGGCGGATCGCCGCATCCTGGCCATCGACTGGCCCGGCCACGGGCTCTCGGGAATCGACGTGGTACCGAAGGGCGCCGAGGTGCGATCCCACGAGGTCGCGGTGCTGGACGCGGTGCTGGCGGCGTTCGAGCTGGAACGGGTCGACATGATCGGGCACTCGCTCGGCGGGCAGATCGCGCTCTACTTCGCGCTCGCCCATCCGGATCGGCTGCGACGGCTCGTGCTGCTGGGCGCACCCGGCGCGGCGTTCGCGCAAGCACGACCCACATTCGGGATGCGGGTGGTCGCGACCCCGGGCCTCGGAACGGCGGTCCTCGGCCTCTCCACCTCGCAGGGCGCGCACGACCGCGCCGTCGACCGCCTGCTCGGAGCTGGCGCCATGGCCGGCTATCCGGCCGAGATCAGCGAGGTCGGCTACCTGGCATCGCAACGCTCGCAGTTCGCCTCGAGTGTCGCCAGCCTCTTCCGCGCCATGATGACGCCGCTGGGGGCGCGGAACGGCATCGCGCTGACCGCCGAGGAGCTGGCGCACCTCTCCGTGCCCACGCTCATCGTCTGGGGCACGGATGACGCGATCCTGCCGCCTGCCAAGGGCCGCGCGAGCGCGGGCGCCCTGCCGAACGCGACGATCCTCGAGGTCGACGGCGGGCACGCTCCCTGGCTGGACCAGCCGGAGCAGGTCGGGCATGCGGTGTCCACGTTCCTGGGCGAGCAGTCCTGAGTGGGAGAAATCCGACGATAGGGTCGGAGCGATGAGTACCGCGACGCCTCCCTCCTCCGCGACGCCGAAGTCGCCCCGAAGCCGTTGGTTCAAGCTGGTGTGGATCATCCCGGTCGTGCTGGTCGGCGCGGCATTGATCGTGCTGGCGGCGCGGGGGATCCGGGCCCTGCCCGCGGTGCAGGACTGGCTGCACACCTACCCTGGCCAGACCGAGCTGCCGAGCTGGGCGCCCGTCGGGTTCCCGGCCTGGCTGGAGTGGCAGCACTTCCTCAGCGCGTTCTTCATGCTCTTCATCATCCGCACGGGATGGCAGGTGCACACGACGCGCCGTGCCGAGGCCTACTGGACGCGCAACAACAAGGGGCTCATCAAGACCAAGGGCCAGCCGGTGCGCATCCCGCTGCACCTCTTGTTCCACCTCTCGCTTGACGTGCTGTTCGTGCTCAACGGCATCGTGTTCTACGTGCTGATCTTCGTCAGCGGGCAGTGGGTGCGGATCATCCCGACCCGCTGGGACGTCTTCCCGAACGCGATCTCGGCGGGTCTGAAGTACGCCTCCCTGAACTGGCCGACCGAGGACGGCTGGAGCAACTACAACGCCCTTCAGCTGCTGAGCTACTTCCTCGTGGTGTTCATCGCGGCGCCGCTCGCGATCCTCACCGGCCTCCGGATGGTGCCGGGCCTCGCCGGGCGCTGGAAGCCGTTCGACAAGATCTACCCGGCTCCGGTGGCGCGCAAGCTGCACTACCCGATCTTCATCTTCTTCATCGCGTTCATCGTGGTGCACGTCTTCCTGGTGCTCGCGACGGGGGCGCTGCGGAACCTCAACCACATGTACGGCGGCAGCGACACCGACAGCTGGCTCGGGTTCGCGCTGTTCGCCGGGTCGATCGTGTTGATGGTCGGCGGCTGGTTCGCCTTCCGCCCCGTGCTCTTGGCCACAGCCGCCTCCCTCACCGGACGCGTGGGTCGCTAGCGGCTCGACACGTGCCGGCGCACGCCGGCTGCATGGACCCCGCAGAGGGCAGCGACCGCTTCGGCGTGCTCGACGCCTACCGCACGGCGGTCTCCCGGGCCCGGATGCCTGGTCCAGTGCACGACGACCGCAGCATCGGGCTGAAGTCGTCGGTCAGCGTGATCGGGGTCGCGAAGTCGCACGGCCCCGGCCGGGACCTCGACATGCAGCACAGGTCCGGCAGGCACGCCGGCGTGGAACGCCGCCGCGCTGACACAGGTCAGGCGCCCTCCAACCCGCCAGGCTCTGAGCACGTCGGGTCGCTCATCCGAGCGCGCGTACCAGCCTTTGCGCACCCGGATCACACCCCTGCCGTACCGCACCGAGAGGTCGAACCACGCGGGGAGGATTCGGCTCATGAGAACCTCATGCCGACTGGCGAGACCCTGATGACGTTCGATCGCATCGAGAAGAAGTGACATGCCTGCGATGGTGGCCCGCCCTTCTGCTCGCGAGATCACCGCCTCCCCGAGAGGTGCATCCATCCGCCGCACTCCAGTTGTGACGGACCGTCCGTCACAACTGGAGTGCGCCACGAGGGAGACCCGGACCGCGGTGCGTGTGGGTCCGGCAATAGGGCCAGCGGCCGCAGACGAAGGCCCCGGACTCCCACTCGAGTCCGGGGCCTTCGCGGTTGCGAGGAGCTGCGCCTCAGGTGCGGATCAGCGAGCCGCCGGCCCGCACGCGGGAGACCGCGTCGACCGTCGCCGCGAGGATCAGCACGCCACCGGTGACGATGAGGTTGATGCCACCGCCGAGGTTGAGCAGCCCGAGGCCGTTGGTGATGACCGAGATCACCAGGGCGCCGACGGCCGCGTGCACGAGGCGCCCGCGTCCGCCGAACAGCGAAACGCCACCGACGACCGCCGCTGCGACACCGGTCAGCACCGTGTCGTGGCCGAAGGCCGCATCCACCGATCCGACCTTCGACGCGCTGAACAGGCCCGACACGACCGCCAGGGTCGAGCAGATCGCGAACGCGGCCCACTTGATCCCGATGACCTTGATGCCTGCGCGGCGCGCGGCCTCGGCGTTGCCGCCGATCGCGTAGAGGTAGCGGCCGTATCTGGTGCGATCGAGCACGAAGGTGCCGACCCAGAGGATGGCGAGCACGAGCGGGACGACGATCGGCACGCCCTCGATGATGGTGCCCCCGACGATCTTGCCGTCGAGCACGTTGACCTGGCCGCGGTTCTGGCTGAGCAAGAAGACCGCGACTCCGCCGAGCACCAGGATGGCGGCGAGCTTGATCCAGACCAGCGCGATCGTGCGGTTCGGCACTCCCGCGCGGTTGCGACGGCCGCGATCCAGCATCGCCGTTCCGAAGGAGATCAGCAGCATGACCGCGAGCATCACCCAGCCGCCCCAGATCGGCATGTTGCCGTTCTCGATCGCGATGACCGCGTCCTCCTGGATGCGGTAGAGGCCGCCCGTTCCGATGATGAGCAGCTGCACGCCCTGGAACCCGAGGAACAGACCAAGGGTCACCACGAAGGAGGGGATGCCGACCCTGGCCACGAAGAACCCGATGAAGAGGCCGACAACCACGCCGGAGGCCAGCGCGATGATGAGCGCGACGATCCAGTTCAGATTCGGTCCGCCCGGGTCCGACAGCACCACGAACAGCGCCATCGCGACGCCGGACGTCGTGCCGGCCGAGAGGTCGATCTCACCGAGCAGGATGACGAACACCAGGCCGACCGCGAGCATCACCGAGGGTGCCGCCTGGGTGATCAGGTTCGCGATGTTGCGCTCGGTGAGGAAGTACTGACTGAGCACGGTGAACAGGATGCTCAGCACGACGAAGCCCGCGACGGCGGGCAGCACGCCCATGTCGCCACCGCGCACCCGGCTGATGTACGCGCGGATCTGGTCTCCCAGGCCGCCCTCCTGGCCGCTGCCGATCAGGCCGGACGCGGGCAGTGCGGTGGTGTCGGGGATCGCCTCGTCGGCGCTCGCCACGGCGGACCTCTTCGGCGCCGGGGTCTTCTTCGTGTCGCTCACGCGGCACCTCCGTAGGTCTTGCTGCCGGTGATGTACCCGACGACGTCGTCGCTCGTGGTGTTCTTGGTCTCGATCTCCGCGACCATCTGGCCCAGGTAGAGCACGCTGATGTAGTCCGCGACCTGGAACACGTCGACCAGGTTGTGGCTGATCATGATGACCGCGACGTTCTGCTCGGCGAGGCGCTTCACCAGGGCGAGCACCTGCTCGGTCTGCGCGACACCCAGGGCGGCGGTCGGCTCATCGAGGATGACGACCTTGGCCGCCTTGAGAACCGACCGCGCGATCGCGACGGTCTGGCGCTGTCCACCGGAGAGCGACGAGACGCGCTGACGGACCGACTTGACGGTGCGGACGGACAGCGAGCGCAGCGTCTCGGACGCCTGACGCTCCATCTCGCCCTCGTCGAAGGTGCCGAGCTTGGTCTCCTCGCGGCCGAGGAACATGTTCTGCACGATGTCGAGGTTGTCGCACAGCGCGAGGTCCTGGTACACGACCTCGATGCCGAGGTGCGACGCTTCGCGCGGGCTGGTGAGATGAACGACGTCGCCGTTGAACTTGACGGTTCCCTCGTCATAGGGCTGAACGCCGGCGAGACCCTTGATCAGGGTCGACTTACCTGCTCCGTTGTCGCCAACGAGGGCGGTGACCTTGCCGGGATAGGCCTTGAGGCTCACGCCCTTCAGAACGTTCACCGGCCCGAAACTCTTCTTCACATCGTCGAGTTCGATGATGGGCACATCCATGCCGGGGGTTCCTTTCTGTCCCGGACGTCGTCGCTCCGGGTGCTGGTGGCGCAGTTAACTTACACGCCACAAAGAGGAGGGGGCTCCACACCGTCTCCGGCGTGGAGCCCCCGTTGTCATGCTGTGGTGCGAGTGACTACTTGACGCCGTACTTCGCGCAAGCAGCGGCCACATCCGCGGTGCAGATGTCCGAGGCCTTGGCGTCACCGTTGGTGACGACGGTCTCGACCTTGTCCGGGCCAACCGAGACCGGGGTCACGGCGATGAACGGCTTGCCGTACAGCGACTGGCTGGCGGTGGGCTTCTTGCCCTTCAGCAGCTGGATCGCCAGGTCAGACGCGGCCTTGGCCTCGAGGCTGACCTGCTTGTAGACCGTTCCGGTCTGCTTGCCGAGCAGCACGTTCTGCAGACCGGCAACCGAAGCGTCCTGGCCGGAGACCGGGACCGTGAGGCCGTTCTTGTCCAGAACACCGATGACGCCGGCGGCGTTGGTGTCGTTGGCAACCCAGACCGCGTCGACCTTACCGCCGAGCGAGGTCAGCGCCTGCTCGAAGTTGGTCGCGGACTTGTCGCCGTCCCAGACACCGGTCGGCTCGGCGGCCGGCTTGATGCCCGCCGCGCTCATGGCCGTCACAGCGCCGTCGTGGAACAGCTTCGCGTTGCCATCCGACGGGTCTCCGCCCATGTAGACGACGACCGCGGTGGCCGGGTCCTTGCCGGCAGCCTTGAGGCCGTCGACGATCATCTGACCCTCGAGCTCACCGACCTTGTTGTTGTCGAACGACACGTAGTAGTCGGCGACCATCTTGGGGTCGGTCGCGTTGCCGTCGGTGATCGGGCGGTCGTATGCGATGACCGGGATGCCCTGCTTCTGGGCCTTCTGGGTCACGGCAAGGGCCGCACCGTTGTAGTCGACGAGAACCATGACGCCACAGCCCTTGGTGAGCTCCTGGTCGGCGATGGTCGCGTACTTGTTGGTGTCACCCTGAGCGTTCTGCACGTCGGCGTCGAAGCCGGCGTCGGTGAAGGCCTTGGTGAGGGCCGGACGGTCCAGGCTCTCCCAGCGCGGCGACGACGCCGAGTCCGGAAGGATGACACAGGCACGGGTCGAGGCGGTGGAACCGCCCGAGCTTCCGCCGGAGGCACAGCCGGCCAGCAGAAGCGCTGACGCAGCAACGGCCACGACGATCGAGATCGATGAAGAAGTCTTCACGTCACTCCCTTTCTTGGTGGTGAAGGAGAACACTCCTCAGTGTCCGCCCCACGGCTTTGAGAGGCGGCTACGGCAGTCTGGCCCCATTTGGGGTGTCCGGCAACGTATTTGGCGGTAACAGTTCGATAACCATGCGAAACGTTCACATGCCCGGGAACTCGGGGAAGCGGGTTCCCGGTTTCGGGCGACCTCAATGGGCCGACGAACGCGCCCGCACTGCCGGGGCAGTGCGGGCGCGTCGGGGTCGATCCCCGGTGGGCCTAGACCCGCTCGTCGCGATCGTCCGCACGTCGACGACGGCGGGCCACCACGAACCAGGACACGGCGATCAGAAGGATGATGACCAGCAGCAGGATCCACAACAGTCCACTCCCCAGCGGCGAGACCGCAGCCACCGATTGCGTGTCGAGCACGCGGATCCCGAGCTGGAGGGTGACGGGCGTGCCGTCGGCCGCGACGCCGGTGACCACGATGGTGTGCACACCCGGCGTGAGCGTGCGCGGCAGGTGGAGCACCTGGTCGCTGCGGCCGGCGGCATCCGTCACCGCCGTTCCGAGCTTCGTGGTGCGGGACATGCTCCAGACCTGCAGGTCGGTCACCGGGCCGAGGCCTGAGACCGCGACGTAGAGCTGGCCGTCGCGCTGCACCTCCACCACGCCGTCGGCGGCGAGAGGGAGCGTGGTGCTCCCGTGCCGGGCCTGCACACGCAGGCTCAGCCCGTCGGCGGTGGTGACCGTGACGCTGCGCGAACCGCGGCTGAGCTTGGAGGTGACGGAGCCGCCGTCCTTCTGAACCGCGGCGCTGCCGGCCGAGGACTCGACGACGCGCTTCAGCGTGTCGCTCGTCGCGGGACTCGAGGAGGACGCGGGAGCATCCGCGGACGTCACCGACGATGCCGGCGGGTCGGGCACCGGTGCCGACGGCGTGCTCGGCGCGCTCGGCGCAGCCATGGCGCGTCCGCTGATCGAGCTGGAGGCGTCCCGGTAGCCGCCGCGTGATGCCACGACGGTGAGGGATGCCGCGGCGCCCGCCGCGAGGCCGGCCACGGTGACCCGGGCTCCGTTCTGCGTCGCGGTGCCCGCCGAGCTGCTCAGCGTGTAGTGGAACGCCGACGAGTAGTTCGTGATCGTCAGCACGTATCCCCCCGCGGACGGAAGCGGGGCGCCGAGTGCGGGCGGGATGCCGGCGGCGATCGCGGTTCCGGCGACATCCGTCGTGGCGTCGAGGACGCCCGGCACGGACGCCGTCAGATGCACGGTCGTGGTCGCGCCGGCAGCCAGCCCCGTGACCGTCACCGTGGAACCGGAGAGAGTCGCGGTTCCGGCGGCGCTGGTCACCGAGTAGCTCGTCCCGGACTGCGTCGAGATGTCGAAGGTGAATCCGTCATCGGTACGGGTCACGGCCGAGACCGCCGGGGCGCTTCCGCTCGGGAACGAGGTTCCTCCGACGGTCGCCGAGACCGCGGTGTGACCCGCGGAGCTCGCCGTGACCGTGGTCTCGGAGAAGATGCCGGCACCCAGTCCGTCGATGGTGACCGTGGCCGCGCTGACGTTCACGACGCCCCCGGCAGTCTGGCTGAAGGTGTAGTTCGCGCCGCCGTCGTAGTTGACGATGGTGAAGCGGTAGCCGCCCGCGAGCGGGGTGGCGCCGGACAGCTGGATGGCGGTCGTCGGGACCAGCACGGTGGCGCTGGTGGACGCGGACGCGATCGAGGTGCCCGGGTCAAGCGCGGTCACCGTGAGGGTGACCAGGCTGCCGGCGGTCTCGCCGGAGACGATGCCCGTCCCATCGGCCGCGATGGTGACCACGCCGGTCGCCGGGTCCAGTGCCGCGCTGTAGCTCAGCGCGGGGTCGTAGTTCGCGATGGCGAAGGTGAACCCGTCGGAGGTGGCCACGACGTCCTGGAACGTCGGCGCCGTGCCGGCATCGAGAGCGCTGCCGCTCTGGGTGGCCGAGGCATCCGTGTATCCGCTGTGCGACGCGGTGACCGTGGCGACGACGGACTGCGAGGCGGAGAGACCGGACACCGTGACCGTGGCGCCCGACACCGTGCCCGACGCCCCAGGCACCGTGACCGCGTAGCTGCCGCCGGCGTCGAAGTTGCTGATCGTGAACGTGTAGCCGCCGTCCGTGCGGGTCGGGGCGCTGAACTGCGGCGTGATGCCGGTCAGCAGCGCCGTGGCGTTCACCACGGTCTGGGTGGAGACGTAGCCGGTCTTGTCATCCGTCACGGTGACGGAGGCGCTCTGACCCGCCGAGAGGCCCGTGACCGTGACCGTGGTGCCCGACAGGGCGACGTGCCCGAGGTCGGACGCGACCGAGTAGTGCGCGGAGAGGTCCGGATTCGTGATGTCGAAGCGGAAGCCGTCGACCGTTGACGTGACCGTCGAGACGGTCGGCGCCGTTCCTGCCAGCAACGCCGAGCCGGTCTGCTCCGCCGATGCCGTGCTCACGCCGGGCTTCGTGGCGGTCACGGTGACCGTCGAGGATGCCGCGGCATCGAGGCCGGTCACCGTCACGGTCGATCCCGACCGCGAGACGGCCGCCGAGCCGGTCGCCCCCGTGCTGTAGTCCAGCCCGGAGTCGAAGTTCGCGATCTGGAAGCGGAAGCCGTCGGCGGTCGAGACCAGGCCGCTGAATGTCGGGGCCGTGCCCGCCACCATCGCCGCGCCCGGGTTGACCGCCGAGGCGATGGTCGAGCCGGGCTTGGTGACCGTGACGGTGACCGTCGCGGTGCCGCCGAGGGGCAGCGAGGTGACCGTCACCGTGCTTCCCTGGATGCTCGCCGACGCGCCATGATCCGCGCTGACCGCGTAGCTCGCCCCCGCGTCGGGGTTCGTGATGGTGAACGTGAAGCCGTCCGTCGTGGAGACGTCGCCCGAGAAGATCGGCGCGATGCCGGTCACGAGGGCCGCGCCATCCAGGGAGGTGCTCGTCGTGGTCTGCCCCGTCGCCGTCGCCGTGACGACGAGGTGCGACGTGGCGCCGTTGCTCAGCCCGGTGACGGTGATCGTCGAACCCGAGATGGTCACGGTCGCGTGGTTGCTGGCCGTCGCCGAGTAGCCGGTGCCCGACACGAAATTGCTGATCGTGGTCGTGAAGCCCGTCACGGTCGCGGTGACCGGGCCGAAGGCCGGGGCCGTTCCCGGCGCCAGCGGGGTCACGGCCGGCGACGCGGCGCTCAACGGTCCGGCACCGGCGCTGTTGCCTGCGGTCACCTCGAAGGTGTAGCTGGTGCCGTTGGTCAGGCTGTTCACGACGAGCGAGGTGCCGTTCGTGGTCCCGCATGACGTGTAGGAGCCTCCGGCCGCCGAGCACCAGACCGTGTAGCTGCCGAGCGCGGTCGCGCCGGTGCTGGTCGGTGCGGTCCAGGAGACCGTGGCCGAGCCATTGCCCGCCGTCGCGGTCACCGCGGTGGGAGCGCCCGGCTTGGTGGACGGAATCGCGGGCACGCGCGGCGCCGAGCGCACGCTGTACATCGACACCGAGTTCATGGTCTGCAGGGAGATGTAGTAGGTCGTGCCGTTGGTCAGGCTGCCGATGGTGCAGCTCAGACCGGTGGTCGAGCAGGTGCCGAGGTTCGATCCGCCGCTCGGGTCGGAGAAGGCCGTCGCCGTGTAGGTCGCGCCGGTCCCGCCGTTGAGGTTGGCAGCAGCCCACCCGACCAGGATCTTGCCGTCGCCACCGTTGGCCACGATGGTGCTCGGATCGGGCGCCGAGGGATAGCCGTAGGTGGTCGCGGTCAGGGTGTTCGAGGTCGCGCCGACGCCGGCCGTGCTGACGGCGCGCAGGGCCACCGTGTCGGGCGCACCGTTCGTGACGCCGGTGAGCAGGATCGGGCTCGATGATCCGGTGGCGGCGGCCCAGGTGACGCCGCCGTCGATCGAGTACTGGTACCCCGTCAGAGTCCCGTCGCCGATCGCTCCCGCGCTGAACGCGATGCTGATCGTGCCGTCGCCCACCGTGAGCGAGCTCAGGGTCGGCGCACTCGGCCGGGCCAGGGGCGTCACCGGAACGCGCGGCGCCGAGGCCGCGCCGGTTCCTGCGGCGTTGGTCGCCGTGACCGCCACGTAGTACACCGTCCGGTTGGTCAGGCCGGTGATGGTGCACGAGGTCGCGCCGGCCGTGGTGCAGGAGAGCGCCGAACTCGTCGCCGTTCCGCTGAGATACGCGGTCGCCGTGTAGCCGGTGATCGCGGCGCCACCGGTCGCGATGGGCGCCGACCAGCTGATGTCAGCCGATCCGCCGTTCGAGACGGCCGCGACCGAGGCGGGCGCACCGGGGACCGTGCGCGGAGTCGTCGACGCGGGCACGGATGATGCGCCGTCACCGATGGCGTTGTCCACCCGCAGGAGCAGGCTGTAGCCGGTGCCGTTGGTCAGCGAAGCGATCGTGAACGGACTCGACAGCGTGCCGGGGTCGACCCAGTGGGAGCCGCCGTCGAAGCTGTACTCGAGCGCGGTGACCGGGGATCCTCCATCGGTCCCGAGCGTGAAGGCGACGGCGATGCTGCCGTTACCGGCGGTCAGGGCGACGGCAGGCGCAGACGGCGCGGATGCCGGCGCGACGATGGTGGTCGCCGAAGCCGGCCCGGTTCCCACCGCGTTGATCGCGCGCACCTGCAGGGCATAACCGGTGCCGTTCGCCAGACGCGTCGAGGTCGCCGAGGACAGCACGGTCAAGGTCAGGGGGCTGGCGGTCCCGGACGCGGTCGCCCAGGTGGCGCCGCCGTCGGTGGAGTACTGCCAGGCCGAGATGGCGGCGCCGCCGTCGTCGGTGACGCGCACCGCGGAGGTCAGGGTCTGGTTGCTGCGCACCACGGAGTCGATGAGCGCCTGGCCGGGCAGTGCCACCGGGGTGCCGGTGACCGCCGCCGAAGCCGGCCCGTCGCCGACCGAGTTCACGGCACGCACCTGCACGCCGTACGCCGTGCCGTCGACCAGGCTCGAGATCGTGAACGAGGCGCTGAGCCCGCCGGTCGAGCTCCAGTGGGCGCCGCCGTCGACGCTGTACTGGAAGGCCGTGATGGCGGATCCGCCGTTGGCCGGGCTGGTGAACACGACGCTCAGGGCGCCGGGCGCCGGCGTGACGCTGGTGACCACGGGGGCATCCGGCTTCGAGGTCGCGATGCCCTGCGCGACGTCGGACGCCGTTCCGGCTCCGATCGCGTTCACGGCGCGCAACTCGACGAAGTAGGTCGTTCCGTTGGTGAGAGGCGTGGATCCGTCGCTCGAGAGGGCGGCGATGACGACCGGGCTCGCGGTGGTGCCGCCGTCTGCGCGGTCGAGCCAGGTGACGCCGCCATCCGTCGAGTACTGGTAGCTCAGGACGCCCGCACCTCCGTCACTCGCCGGCGCCGTGAACTCGGCGGACAGGTGCGCGTCGCTGCCTGCCACGGTGTCGCCCACGATCGCGGGAGCGCCGGGAACCGTCGCCGGGGTGACCGTGACGGGAGCGGATGCCGTTCCCGCGCCGACGGCGTTCACCGCGCGGATGCTCACCGCCACCGATGCGCCGTTCGACAGCCCGCCGATGGTGATCGGGCTGGTCGTGGAGGAGACATCGGTCCACCCGCCACCGGTGGCGGTCTGATACTCGTAGTGATCGACGGGGGTTCCCCCGGTGGCGCCCGGGGTGAAGTTCACCGTCACGGAGCCGTCGCCGGCGACCACGGTGCTCACGTTCGGAGTGCCGGGTGCTCCGGGCGTTGTCGCGTTCGCCGGAACGGAAGCCGCTCCCGCTCCCGCGGAGTTCACCGCGCGCAGCTCGACCGCGTAGGCGGTACCCGGCGCCAGGCCGATGATGCTGAGCGGGCTGGTCGTGCCGGTCGCCGTGATCCAGCTCACGCCGTTGAGGCGGTACTGATACGAGCTGATCGCGCCGCCCCCGTTGAATCCGACCGTGAAGGCGACGGTGAGCGAGCCGTTCCCGACCGCCAGCGAGCTGATGGTGGGCGCGCCGGGAACAGCCAGGGGCGTTCCGGCGGCGGGCGTCGAGATCGCGCCGACGCCGACCGCGCTCTGGGCGCGGGTCTCGACGGTGTATGCCGTGCCATTGACGAGTCCGGGGATCACCAGGGTCGTGGACGCCGACGCGACGCTCACCCAGGAGCCGCCGTCGACGCGATAGTCGTAACCGGTCACGGCCGCACCGGAGGACGGCGCGGTCAGCGAGAGACGCAGCCCGCCGTCCTGCGCGGTGACGAGGGAGATCGAGGGCGCCGAGGGAGGCCCGAGTGGCGTCACCGACGCCGAGGCCGCCGAGTACGCCCCGGTGCCGACCGAGTTGACGGCCGCGACCTGGAACACATAGGCGGTCCCGTTGCCGAGTCCCGTGATCGTACCGGTGGCGGCGGTCGATCCCATGTCGACCGCGGAGCTCCAGGTGGAACCTCCGTTGCTGCTGTACTGCACGAGGTAGTCGCTGATCGCCGACTGGCCGGGATCGGTCGGTGCGGTCCAGAGCAGGCTGACCGATCCGTTGCCCGCGGTGCCGCTGACCGCGGTGGGCGCGGCAGGGGATCCGGTGGTGTAGCTGATCACGATGGAGCCATCGGTGGCGTTGTCCGCGTAGTACTGGTACGAGGCGGTCAGGCCGGTGAGCGAGGCGGTGGAGTTCTGCCCCACCGAGCCACCGAAGCCGTACCACTCATTCGAGCTGCCCGCACCGAACTGGATGTCGCCGGTCGCGCCACCCTGGGCGCCACCACCGCCGCCGCCGGAACCGCCGCCGTCATCGTTGTTGCAGGTGGATGCCGCGCACGCGGCCGCCGCGTTCTGCCCGAGCTGCCCGCTCGTCGAGGTGGTGTCCGTGCGCCCGGCGTACACCGCGGTCGCTGTGTGGCCCTGCGTGGAGGCGTACTGCCCGCTTCCACCGGAGCCACCGCCACCCGCCGCGACCACCGAGGCGCCCGCCACCTGCAGCACGGAGGCCGCGCCACCGGCGCCGCCCGCCCCCGATGAACCGTTCGTCCCGGCGTGACCGCCGGCGCCGCCCGCGTAGCCGCCCAGCGGGTTCGCGCCGCCGACCGCGGCCGCGGTGTTCGCGTTGATCTTGCTGGCGCCGGTGCCACCGTGACTTCCGACGGCGACGGTGAGCACCTGGTTCGGGGTCACCGCGAGCGTGCCGGTGACCATGCCGCGGTATCCGCCCGCCGCCGGGGCGGGGGTCGCGTCGGCGCCGCCGTTGCCGCCCTCGCCACCGACGATGGTCACGGTCAGGGCGGAGATGCCGGCCGGCACCGTGAAAGTGTCGGTCGCGCCCGTGTAGGCGAAGGTCTTGGTGACGGTGGCCGGGCCGGCGATCGCCTGCTGGGGCAGCGCCACCAGCAACGCGCCGAGCGCGACAACGGTCGAGATGAGAGCCGCGACGCGGATGCGTCGAGTCACGGTGCTGTTCATGTTTCCCCCACGGAAGCCGACGACCATCGGGTCGTCGTCGGAACGCGCCAGTGCGCTGGCGCCATGGACAAGCCTGTCCAGGTAGACCGGCCGGTCTCGACGCCCGGACGGGGGGAATCCGTCCCCCACTACAGGTCACGTATCCGCACTTTGAGGGACAAGAAGGGGCGAAAACCGGGGTACAGCCGAAATCGGTGCGGCGGAATCCCTCGGGCCGACGACGGAATCCGCGGGAGGCTCAGTGAGCCGCCAGAACCACCCCGATGAGCAGCAGCGCGAATCCGAGGAGGGCCGCGGAGGACCGGAATACGTCGATGAGCTGCCAGCGGGCGACCGTCTGCCGCCAGTCGACGGGCGGACGCTCGGCATCCCACCCGTTCACCCGGATGTTGATCGGCACCGTGCCCAGGAACGAGAACAGCACGAACGCGATGAGAGCGGCGAGTCCCGCGAGCCGGAAGCCGAATCCCGCTCCGGCGCCTCCGACCACGAGCCCGGCGATCGCGAGCAGGACCGTCGGCACCATGAGAGCCGGCACCACGATTCGCAATCGACGCACCAGGGCCTGCCGCGCCAGCAGGTGCGGCAGATCGGGAAGAGCCGTCAGCGCGGGCTGCACGCCGTAGCGCACGATGAACTCCTCGCCGGCGAGCACGCCCGCGAACAGCACCCCGAGCGTCTCCAGCACCAGTCCGATCATGGCAAGGAGCCTAGGGCGGGGGCCGTTTGACGCTCGTACTCCCCTCGGCTTAGTGTCGCTACGACCTCCTGCCGATCGACGTGGAGGACCACGGCCTCCGGGGAGAGTTCATGGCGCCGACGCCGGAAGCGCCGATCGCCTCGACCACCGGGGGCCGGCTGCGCGGGCGCCTCGTGCGGACCGGCGGTGCAGCGGGCATCCTGACCTTCCGCGGGATTCCTTTCGCGGCCGCCCCGGTCGGCCCGCTGCGCTTCCAGCCCCCGGCGCCGCCCGAGCCGTGGACCGGCGTGCGGGATGCCATCGAGTTCGGCCCGACCGCGCCGCAGGACAGCAGCGGCACCGAGGTGGCGAAGATCCTGCCCAACGTGATCATCCCGGGCGACGACTGCCTCAGCCTCAACGTGTGGACGCAGAGCCTGGAGGGCGCGCGACCGGTGATGGTGTTCATCCACGGCGGGGCGTTCTCAACCGGCTCGGGAGCCGTGTCGATCTACGACGGCACGCGCTTCGCCCGCGACGGCGTCGTGCTCGTGACCCTCAACTACCGCCTCGGTGCCGACGGCTTCCTCTGGTTCGGCGAGGGCGTTCCCAACCTCGGGATGCTCGACCAGGTGGCCGCGCTGGAGTGGGTGCGCGACAACATCGCGGCGTTCGGCGGCGATCCCGGAAACGTGACAGTCTTCGGCGAATCGGCCGGCGCCATGAGCATCTGCACGCTCATGGTGATGCCCCGCGCGCGCGGACTGTTCCACCGGGCCATCGCGGAATCCGGTGCGGGCGAGTCGGTGATCAGCCCCGAGTCGGCCCTGCTGGTCGGCAACCGGCTGGCCGCGATCCTCGGCGTGGAGGCGAGCCGCGAGGGCATCGCCTCCGTCCCGCTCGAGAAGCTGCTGGCCGCGGCGACGCAGCTCGGCGGCGAGGTCGGTGCGAAGCCGCGCCGCGCGCTCTGGGGCGATGTCGCGCACAACCTCATGGCGTTCGAGCCGATCGTCGACGGCGACATCCTGCCTGGCATCCCGCGTGACCTGATCGCCGCCGGCGCCGCCCGCGACATCGAGCTGCTGATCGGCACCAACACGGATGAGGCGCAGCTGTTCTTCGTGCCCACCGGGGCGATGCAGAAGATGTCCTGGATCGTCGCGTACGTGTTCGCGAATATCTACACCGGGCATCCGGTGCGCACGGTGCGCCGCATCCGACGCCAGAACCCGGACGCGACCCCCGGCGAGCGCGCGGCCGCGGTGCTCACGGAGGGCTTCTACCGGCGCCCGGCCCTGGCGATCGCCGACGCCCATCCCGGAACCTTCGTCTACGAGTTCGCCTGGCGCTCGGGCGCGTTCGCCGGCCTGCTCGGCGCCTGTCACGCGCTCGAACTGCCGTTCGTGTTCGACGCCATCGGCGACCCGACGACCCAGGAACTGCTGGGCCGGGATGCTCCCCAGGCCACCGCGGACGCGATGCATGCGGCCTGGGTCGCCTTCGCCCGCACCGGGGATCCCGGATGGCCGGCTTACGCGCCGGGCAACCGTGCCAGCATGCGGTTCGACACCGTGTCGGAACTCACCACCGACGACCTGACCGCTCCCCCATCAGGCCGCTAACGGGAGAGCGTCACCTCGCCGCACAGATGCACCTGCACGCCCAGGCTCGCGAACGCCGCGGCCTTGGCGCTCAGGGCCTTGTCGGCGGTCTCGGCGTCCGGGGCGTAGACCAGCTGGGCGTGATTGGCCTTGTGGCGGGCCATGAACTGGTCGCGGTCGACCCCGTGCAGCACGACGTGCATGATCGGCCACTCCGGATTCGTCGCCTGCCAGCGTCGTTCGGTCTCCTCCGCCGGGAGGGCGACCGCCGAGGCGCGGCCGATGTCGAGGTGCAGGGCGCCACCCTGGATGTACAGGCGGGACCAGACGACCTCCCCCGCCTTCGAGACGCCCTTGATCGTGGATCCGCCAAGGGGGAAGTACATGGGGTTCTGCCGCCACCCGACCGCTCCGCCGTATCCGCCGTCGAGGTGCGACGGCGGGACGGATCCGGAGATCTCGAACACCCAGACGAACCGACCGTCGAAGTCCTCGCCCCACCGCACATCGTGCAGGGTGGTGGCGGGGTCGAGCCCCATCGCGGTCCAGACCCGGTTGGTCACCAGGGCATCGACCGCCACCCCCCAGTCCGCCTCGTTGGCGAGGGGCAGGGCGCGGCCCTCGAAGATGACCCGTGACCCGTCGCGGCTGGTCACCGGCGGCCGATCGACGTTGTTGATCAGGCCCTCGGCCAGATCGGATGCCGGGCAGATGTCCTTGAGCCCCTGCTGGTACTGGATGCCGACGCCGTCGAGTCCGTAATCGTCGCTGATCCGAAGAATGGCGATGTACATCTTGTACTGCCAGGTCAGCTGGGCCTGCGTGAGCTCGGTCGCCTCGTCGGTCCCGAGGTCGAACGTCATCCCCCTGGCCTCCAACCAGGAGCCGATGGCGGCGGCTTCGCCGTCCGGCACCTTGAGCATCTCGGCCCACAGTGCGCTCTGCGAAAGACGCTCCTTGTAGATGCCGAGCGGATTGATCAGTTCGTCGTCGATGACCGCGTTGTACATCCCCATGCAGCCCTCGTCGAAGACTCCGATGATCGCCTTGTCGGCGGTGAGCTGAGTCGCGACGGCCTCGCCCAGCCGTCGCTCCGCGCTGTCGGGCTGAGCTCCGAGATCACGCACGTGCGACGCGTCGTGCACGATCGCTCCGGTCAGCACCCAGTCGCGGAGGCCGCCGAGGAACCAGTCGTCGGTGAAGTCGACGCTCCAGATCGTCGAGTAGGGCACGCCCATCTTGGTCAGTCCGGCGTTCAAGCCGAGCAGACCGACCAGCCCCGGTGCGCCGCCCTCGAAGTTGGCGACGGTCAGGATCGGCCCGCGATGGGTGCGGAGTCCGGCGAGCACGTGGTGGCTGTACTGCCACACGGCCTCGGCCACGACGAGTGGCGCGTCCGGTGGGACATCCTTGAAGACCTCCAGCCCCATCCGCTGGCTGGAGATGAACCCGTGCCCGGTGCGGGGATCGATCGGGTTCGCGCGCCGGACGGTCCAGCCCAGCCCCTCGAACGCAGAGCCAAGGGCGAGCTCCATCGCGTGCTGCGCGGGCCAGCCCGCCGTATTGGCGGATTCGCGCAGATCGCCGCTCGCCAGCAGGTACACCGTCTGCGGTGCGGCTGCCGGACGCTCCGCCGGAGCGGGGAGTGCGTACGTGGTCGTCATGTGGGACTCCTTCAGGGGGATCAGTGCGCGGTGCTCGACGCGGTCGAATCGGCGCGGGCCAGCAGGTCCACGATCTGGGCCCCGAACTCCGCGTCGTACTTCGTGGCCCGTCCGCTCCGGATGGCCGCCAGGAGGGCATCGAGAGCGGGGGCGGCGCTGGCGGCCGGCGACACATCGGCGTCGGCGTCGACCGCGGGCGGCGTCACCAAGCCCTCGGCGCCCCAGAACTCGACGCGGAACTCCCCGCTCCCCGCTCCGAGGGAGTAGCTCAGCGTCGCCGTGCTGATGCCGCCATCACGGTGACGCAGGGTGATCACGAAGCCATCGCCGCGTCCGTGCTCGGCATGCAGATCAGTGACCGGGCCGAGGGCCGCGACCAGCAAGGAGAAGGCGTGAGGGCCGACATCCCATAGCGAGCCGTTGTCGAGGCGCCGCCACGGGGACGCCGAGAACGGCGACTCGGTCACGCGCAGGTCGCCCAGGATCGTGACGCTCCCGCCGTCCCAGTCGACCGGCGCGACCACCTCGTCGAGCCAGGGCCCGGTGGCTCCGCCCCACAGAAGCGAGAAGTTGACGGCGGACTGCACGCCGTTGTCGGCGCACGCCTGCGCGATGCGCCACGCGTCGGAGGAGGAGGTCGCGATCGGCTTCTCGAGCAGCAGGTGGCAGCCGGCCGCTGCCGCACGCGGCGCGAGCTCGGCCTGCACCGCCGGCGGGACGGCGAACACGATGGCATCGGTCGCGGCGAACAGTTCGTCGGCCGAAGAGAACGGCACGGTGCCGTGCCGCCCGGCCAGCTCGAGCGCCTTGTCGGGGTCACGGCCCCAGATCCCGACGAAGTCGAGATCGCCGTGCTCGTCGATGGCCGCCGCATGACACTGGTCGGCCCAGAATCCGGTGCCGATCAGCCCGATGCGCAGCCGGTCGCCCTCGGGGTTCGTCATGATGTGGTCCTTCCTGAGCCGCGTTGCAGCTCGGCGAGTCGGTGGGAGACCGCGGCCGTCGCGGGATACAGCTCCCGGTACAGGGCGTACAGCTCGTCATATGCCGCGGCGGTGCGTGGGTCGGGTGCGACGCGCCGCTCGATGGTGTTCCAGTCGCCGATCCGCGTGTCGGCGACCAGGCCGGCGGCCAGGTACGCCGCGCCGAAACTCGCGCCGATGGTCACGGCGGGAATGATCTGCTCGAGCCCGGTGACATCCGAGACGATCTGGGTCCACAACTCACCCTGCGTGCCGCCACCGACGGCGACCACGCGTCGCGGAACGGCGCCCGCCGCCCGCATCGTCTCCACGTTGTGCCGCACCCCGAACGCGGTCGCCTCCAGCGCGGCACGGTACAGATCGCCGGCGGTGCTCGAGAGGGTCAGCCCGGCGATGGTGCCGCGCGCATCCGGATCCTGGATGGGGGTCCTCTCCCCGGCGAAGTACGGGAGCATCAGCACGCCACCAGCGCCGACGCCCGACTCGGCGGCCTGAGCGAGGAGCACCGGATAGTCCTCGCCGGTCAGGTCGCGCAGCCACGCCGTGATCGCTCCCGAGGTGGCCATGCCTCCGGCCAGATTGCGGGTGCCCTCGACGACACCGACCGTCGCCCACATCGACCGTTCCGTGACGGCGGCCTCCAGGGTCAGGATCAGGAACATCGTCGTGCCGTACATCAGCATGAGGTCCCCCGGCTCGGTGGCGCCGACGCTCACCGCCTCGGACCAGGCGTCGATCGTGCCCGTGATGACCGGCGTGCCCGCCGGGATCCCCGCGATCGGTCCGGTGGTCCGCCCGGCGAGATCACCGGGCCATCGCAGCGGCGGGAGGTCGAGCCCCGGGGCGATCAGGGAGGCCCAGGGGGCGAACCAGTCGAGAGCGGCCGCGTCGAAGAGCGGGGTGCACTGGCTCGCCGAGTGGGTGTCGAGCACGTATTCACCGGTGAGCTTCCAGGCGAGCCACGACGCGGGCATGAACAGCCTCCGGGCGTCGGCCAGCACCTGCGGCTCGTTGTCGCCGATCCACGCCAGCTTGGGCCCGACGCTCTGACTCGAGAGCGCCGAGCCGCAGCGTTCGAAGATCGCGTCGGCGCCGAGCTCGCGGTCGAGCCGGTCGATCTGCGCGGTCGCCCGGGTGTCGACGCCGTAGAGGATCGCCGGCCGAAGCGGAACGCCGGCCTCGTCGGTGAGCAGGACGCATGGGCCCATGCCGCTCACCCCGACCGCGACGACCGTCTCGTCGCCCGAGGTGAGCTCCTCCGCCAGCTCGACGAACTCCCGCCACCAGAGGTCGCCGTCCATCTCGACCATCCCGGGACCCGGACGGCTCACGGCGTGCTCGCGCGTCGAGGTGCGCAGGATCCGTCCGTCCAGTGCGACCAGGACCCCCTTGCTGCTGGATGTGCCGATGTCGACACCCAGCACGGCATCCGTCGTCATCGCGGAGCCGCCACGAGGATCAGGGTCTCCCAGTCGTCGAGGCCGGTGATCTCCACCGTGGAGTCCGTGATCGGCACCTCGACCGTCGTGCGGCCGGTCACCCGCGAGACCGAGACGGTGCCGGCGGGTACCGCGAGCACCAACCGCGACACCGTCGGGATGTCTTCGATCGCCGCGGGCTGCGCGGCACCGAACAGGTCGAGCGCGAGCACCGGATACCCGGTGACGAGATGGACGACACGGCGCGTGCCGTCGGTGGTGAGGACCAGCTCGGTGTTGTTGTGGGACCCGAGGATGCGGACCGATGGCTCCTCCCCGGCCGCGCGGCGCACCAGGGAGGCGAGCAGATCCCGGTAGGCGCCATGACCGAGACGCGCCCGGTTGTTGCCGAGACGGGCCGCCGACACGATCACCCTGCCTGCGCCCACACGGCGCTCGATGATCACGGGCACGTCCGTCTCCCTCCCGGGAGCCGGTTGGTTGTTGTGCCAATAGGTCGCGTCGTCGGTCTCGAGGATCGGATCGGTGCGCCGGGCGAGCACGGTCACTCCGTCCGCGAGGTCGACGAGGGGGCGCAGCCGGCCATAGTGCGGGAGCGGCCAGTCCCCCAGCTCATCCCGCAGCGCGTCATCGAGGAGCCGGACGTAGGGGAAGGTGTACTCCCCCGGGTGATCGAAGCGCGCTCCGAGCAGGTCGGTCAGGGACTGCTCGGTCAGCAACCGACCCGTCTCATCCCGCACGCCGACCGGGCCGGTGACGACGAGCCCGCCGCCGGCTTCGACGAACCGGCGGAGGGCATCCGCCTCCCGCGGCGAGATCGACAGCACGTCGGGAAGCACCACGACCTTGAACCGCTCGAGGCGCGAGAGGCTGGCGGGCCGCTGGTCGATGAACTCGACGGGGAGGTGCGCTTCGACGAGGGAGCGATAGCTCCCCGTGACCGCCGCCACCAGATCGCTCGCCGCCGAACGCGGTTCGCTCTGGGGGAACTGCGCCGACTGCTCACCCACGCTGTGGTTCTCCGGCGCTCCGAGAAGGCTCTCCAGCTCGCGCGAGGTCTGGCTGGCATAGAGGGCGGCGTACGGCTCGGGGCCGAATCCGTCCAGCCAGGGCGAACGCTCGTCGATGCGCTCGTAGACCGGGGCGAGCCGGCGGTAGACCTCGGGCTCGAGTGCCCCGGTGGCGTACGGCTGATCGTCGAGGGAGACCGCCGAACCGTGAGCCGCGACCGTGAACGCTTCGAATCGCAACTGCGCCGGGGACCGCAGCGTGAAGTCCCAGGTGTGCACGAATCGACTGATCAGCACCTCGCTCGGGGCGTCGAGGACCCCCGCGCCGATGTACGCCGACGCGAAGCTGGGAAAGCCGAGGCCGTGCCAGTCGGTGTAGCCCTCGCTGGATCCGATGTCGGCGAGCGCCAGGTGGTCGGTGCTCAGCCCGATCACCGCGTCGACGAAGGTCGTGGCATAGAAGTTCGGGATCAACGCGGCCATCGGGCGCTCCTCGCGCAGCACCGCGCGCTGCTCCTCGAGGTAGTCGCCCAGGATCCGCTGAGAGAAGTGCACGAGATCCAGCCATCCCGGATCGCTGCGCTCGGCGGGGATGGGCCGGCCGTACTCGGTCTCGAACGCCGCCTGACAGCGGTAGCAGACGCAGGGGCCGGCGGTCAGGATGTCGCTCCACAAGCCGTCGATCGGATACTGCCGCGCGATCTCGCGCACCTGGTCGAGGGCGAGCTGACGGTAACCGCTCAGCAGGCACAGCGCCGGCCATCGACCGGTGCTCCCCCTGGACGCCGCGGGAACCAGGGCCCAGTCGGGGTTGGCGAACGCCTGGGCGGTATCCCACATGTTCGAGTAGTACGCGATGACCCGGATGCCGCGCGAGTGCGCCGCGCGGAGCTGCTCTCCGAACAGGTCCCGTCCAGCCAGGGCCGAGTGCTCATGGCCGATCCGCGTCGGGTAGTAGGCGTTGCCGTACTGGCACTTGGCGAACAGGACCACCGAGTCGACACCTGCGCCGGCGAGGACACCGAGATCGTTTTCGGGATCGACCTCGCTCAGCAGCGGGAACTCGGGGAACGGCGCGTTGCCGCGCTGGTTCGGGTCGTTCCAGTCGGGGGTGTGGGAGTCGAAGAAGACCCGGCGCCGCGAGGTGGCCCACCAGCCGGTGCCCGGCTGCGTGATCGGGGGAAGCGGCCGGGTCATGACGCCGCCTCCAGCATCGAATCGGCGGATCGATGCAGCACCGTCGACAGCCACGCGTTCCTGCGCTGCACGGCCGCGCGGCTCACGCTCGCGCCGGGAGCGATCAACTCGAACGCGTGCACAGCACCCTTCTCCACCCTGAGCTCGACCGATCCACCTGCCGCGCGCACCCGCTCCGCGAAACCCACGTCCTCGGCGCGGAACAGGTCGAGCTCGCCGGTGTCGAGATACATCGGCGGAAGCCCGGCGAAATCCTCGGCACGGGCCGGGGCCGCGTACCCGTCGGCCAGCTGCCCGCCGAGATAGGCGGTCCAGCCCAGGCGGTTGAGGCGCCGATCCCATACGGCGGTCCTGGCGAGACTTCTGGCGCCGTCGGTCTCGCGGTCATCCAGCATCGGATAGCGCAGCTGCACGCCCGCGATGGCCGGCCCCGAGCGATCGCGAGCGAGAAGGGCGAGCCCGGCGGCCAGGCCGCCGCCGGCGCTCGCCCCGACCAGGACGACACGCTCGCCACGCTCGGCCAGTGAGGCGAGAGCCGTGTAGCAGTCGTCGAGAGGCTCGGGATACGGGTGCTCCGGCGCGAGCCGATAATCTACCGAAGCAACCCGTACCCCGAGGGCTTCACACAGTTCCTGGCAGAGCGCGTCGTCCTGCCGCGCGCTGCCGAGGAACATCCCGCCGCCGTGGATCCAGAGCACGACACAGGAGGAGAGCTCCGGGTCCGCAAGCGCCGGGGCGTAGTGACGGAGCTCCAGCCGGCTGCCATCCGGGCGTGCGATCCACTCGGTGGATCCGGTGGCCTCAGGCATGACGGCGAGTCCGAGATCGACCTCGCGGACCAGGCGGACGGTCAGTGCTCCCGCCGGCAGGTGGCGCGCCAGGGTGCCCGGGATGCCGACGGCAAGTTCCGGGTCGAGTAGCGATGCGATCTCGACCTCCGTGAGCTCGTCCATCATCGTGTCCCGGACCGGGCGTCGATCTCGGCGAGCTGACCCGCGATGATCGCGCAGGCGAACACCGAGAGGAGGCACGGAAGCACGGCGCCGAGCGTTCCCAAGGTCGCGATCACGGCGAACCCGGCGAGGCAGTTCAGTGCGAGAAGGGTCAGGGCCGTCCCCGGCCGGTACGCGACCAGGATGAGCCCGCCCCGCCAGGCGGAGAGCCCTGCCCGCCCGCGAACGGCCCCGTAGCCGAGCACGAAGGGCACCACGAGGAGCAGAGCGGCTGCCAGAAGAACACCGGGGATGATCAGGGCGCGGCCGCCGGCGACCAGGGCGGCGCTCGCGATGACGCCGAGTTCGAGCGTGCACCCGAGCAGGACATCCACTCGGAACGCGTCCCGGACCCGCGGTCGCTCGCCTCGGGACAGGATGGCGGCGAACCGCGCGAGGCCCGTTGCGTACAGGCAGCCCGGAAGAGCGCCGAGCGCCACGAGCGGCCACGGCACCGCAATCAGCCCGGTGAGCACGGGCAGGCTCAGGGCGAGCCAGATCAACCCGACCACGACGACCCGGGGAAGCTCGTGCCAGGTCAGCACCGCCGTGCGGCGCAGCTGGGCCGGGTGGCTCAGCGGAACGAAAAGGGCGTGCGTCGTCATCAGATCTTCAATCCGCTCGACGCGATGGACTGCACGATCCAGCGCTGGGCGATCACGAACACGATGAGCACTGGGATGATCGCCATCGTGATGCCGGCGGCGATCGTGCCGAGGCTGCCGGTCGAGTAGCGTCCGGCGAGCAGGACCAGACCGACGGGCAGCGTCTCCTGGTTCACCGAGCTGATCATGACCAGCGGGACGAACAGGTCGTTCCACCAGTAGGTGAATGTCAGGATCGCCAGGGTGGCCAGCGCCGGGCCGGAGAGCGGCAGCATGACCTGGAAGAACATCCGCAGGTGACCGGCGCCGTCGATGCGCGCCGCCTCCTCGAGCTCGCGCGGAAGGCTCAGGAAGTGCTGCCGCATCAGGAAGATGCCGAAGGCGCTGAATGCGGGCGGCAAGATGAGCGACCACAAGGTGTTCGTGAGCCCCAGGTTGGTCATGATCAGGAACAGGGGGACGATCGTCACCTGCAGCGGGATCATCAGTGCGCCGATCACGATCGTGAAGGCGGCGCCCTTGCCACGGAACTTCAGCCGGGCGAAGGCGTAGCCGGCGGTCGAGCTGGTGATCAGCTGCAGCAGCGTGATGCTGGTGGCCACGATGATCGAGTTCAGCGCGAACTGAGCGAACGGCACCTGCTCGAACACCTTGCCGAAGTTGCCGAAGGTGGGGCTCGTCGGCAGGCCGGGCGGGAGCTTGTAGAGCTCGGCGTCGGTCGGCGACACCGCGCCGCGGAAGACCCAGAGGAACGGCGCGACGATCGCAACCGCCGCCACGGCGAGCACCACGAAGGCGAGCACGCGCAGCACCACCTCGCCGGAGCGGCTGCTCCGGACGCGTGACGGGCGGGAGGAGCCGGGTCGCGACGACGCGACCCCCGATGTTCGAATCGCGGTCATTCGTAGAACGTCCATCTGCGCGAGAGCCGGAATTGGATGAGGGTGAGGACCACCAGGAGGAGCACGAGGGTGAGCCCGACGGTCGAGGCGTAGCCGATGTCGAATCCCTGGAACGCGGTGTCGTAGATGTACTCGACGATGGTCCGGCTGGAGTCGCCGGGGCCGCCCTGCGTCAGCACCCTGGGTTCGGCGAACACCTGGAAGGCGTTGATGGTGTTGATGACCAGCAAGAAGAACACCGTGGGTGAGAGCAGGGGGAAGGTGATGCGCCAGAAGCGCGTCCAGGCGTTGGCGCCGTCCACGATGGCCGCCTCACGGACCTCGTTCGGGATGCCCTGCAGACCCGCGATGTAGATCAGGATCGAGAACCCGATGGTCTTCCACGAGTTCACCAGGATGATGGCGATCGGGGCCCACTGGGTGGTCCCGAGCCAGTTGATGTGCGGGATGCCGAGGAAGCCGAGCCAGTAGTTGACGAGCCCGAAGTCCTTGTCGAGCAGGAAGCGCCAGATGAGGGCGACCGCCGACGACGACACCACGAAGGGGAACAGGAACGACAGCCGGAAGAAGGCGCGGATCCACCGCGGCATCCGGATCTCGAGCAGCACCGCGAGCAGGAGACCCACGACGACGTTGATCGCCAGGATGGCCACCGCCATGAACGTGGTCGAGCCGTAGACGGCGAGCAGGTGGTGGTCCTGGAACAGCTGCGCGAAGTTCGCCCCGCCGACGAAGGTGGGAGGGGAGAGCAGGTTCCAGTCGAAGAAGCTGAGCAGCACGACGCCGATCGTGGGTGCCAGCACGAAGAGCAGGAACCCCACGCCCGAGGGGGCGAGGAAGCCGGCGGCCGCGAGGCCGTCACCGCGCCGTCGTCGGATCATGTGTCTTTCGCCACCGGGGGTGGCGCCCGACAGGACGCCACCCCCGGTTCCGCGAGCGGAGGGTAGTGACATGGCTAGTTGCAGGTCACGATCGGTTCGAGGTCCTTCTGCAACTGATCGAGCCCCTGCTGCACGGTGTCGTTGCCACCGAAGATCAGCTGGGAGTCCTGCAAGACGGCCGCTTCGAACTGGGTGTACTTCGCCGGGGCCGGGAACGGTGCGAGCACCTTGTAGTTGTCGACGGCGTCGTAGTACAGCTTGGTGTTGGCCGGTGGGATGCCTGCCGCCACCGTCTTGTCGGCGGTCGACCGCAGGGTCGGGACGCTGTCGAACGGGGCGGTCGGCGTGCCGATCACCGCGTCCTGCACCGCGGCGCTGGCCGCGTACTTCTGGAAGTCCCAGGCCAGGTCGGGGTTCTTCGACGACTTCAGGATCGGGTAGCCCGCAGCGCCCAAGGTCGTCTGGTAAGTCGAGCCGGTTGGGTACCGGGTGATGTCGAACGACTTGAAGCCCGCGCCGAGCATGCTCGGGATCACGTAGCGTCCCGCGCCGAACATCGCGATCTTGCCGTTCTCGAACTGCGAGATCAGATCGTTGCTGGCCGGCGGAGCGGGCGAGATGCCCTGCTTGATCAGCCCCTCCAGGAAGGTGTACGTCTTCACGACCGGCGCGCTGTTCGCGGTCGGCTTGCAGACGTCACTGCTGACCAGGTTGCCGCCCTGGTTCGCCATCCAGGGAAGCACACCGGGTGCGATCTCGGTACCGGTCCAGGCGTAGCCGTAGCGGTCGGGGGTGGTCAGCTGCTTGGCGATGGCCTCGAACTGATCCCACGTCCAATCCCCGGTCGGCGCCGGGATGCCGGCCGCCTTGAAGATGTCCGTGTTGTAGTACATGACGAAGTCGTTGAAGCTGTTGGGAAGGCTCGCGATGTCGTTGCCGGAGCTGAACGCCTTGAGAAGACCGGGGGCGATGTCCGCCTGGATCTTCTTGGCTTCCGCGTCGCTCTTCAGGTAGCTGTTGATCGGCAGGAGCAGGTTGTTCTGGTCAAGGAATTTCACGCCCTCCGACGCCATGAAGGCGATGTCGGGGTGCTTGCCGCTCGCGATCAGGGTGGCGAGGTTGGCGACGTACTCGCCCCAGCCCGCGCCGGCGATCGGGGTCAGCGTGATGGTCGTTCCGGGGTTGGCCTTCTCGAATCCCGCCTTGAGCTTGGTGTTGTTGTCGACCGCGCCCTGACCGTAGTTCCAGTAGGCGATGTCCAGGGTCTTGCTGTCCTTGCTGGGGGCCGACGAGCTGCACGCCGACAGACCGGCTACCGCCAGGCCCGCCGCGAGCAGCACGGCGGCGACTCGTTTGGTGCTGTGGTTCATAGGGGTAAGTCCTCTCCATTGAGAATCGGCTGCGACCAGTAGAGCGGAAGAAATCGGTTTCGTCAAGCCTCAGGTTTGGGCCGTCAGCGGAGACCAAAATGTCAATGATTGGCTGCTCGAAACCGATTACATCCAAATCGCGCCAAAAAGGCAGGCGAATCCAGGGAGAAGGCGGCGGCGTCGACCTCAGGACAGAGCGGATGACGCAAGGCCCTGCGTCACCTCGGCCCGCAGCACGACCGTGCGGGCCGGTTGCTTGTCGCCGCGGATGCGCTCCAGGAGCATCCGGGCGGCCGTCGTCCCCAGGTGCCGGGCGGGCAGATGGATCTGCGTGATCGCTCGCGGCGGAAGGGTGGCGAACGGCAGATCGCCGATGACGGCGATCCCGATCTCCGGCGGCACGATGCCGGCCTCTGAGAGCACTTGGATCGCGCCGACGCCCATCAGATTGTTCGTGGTGACCACGGCATCCGGCGGACTGTCAAGCGCGAGGAGGGCTTGCATCGCCGAGCGACCGCCGTCCACCCGGTAGTTGGCGTGCTGGAGGTAGCCCTCCTGGAGGTTGCCGGCGCCGCTGCCGCGCTTGGCGACGACCTGGCGCCATCCCAGCGTGCGTTCCTCGGTGCTCTCGATCTCGACGGGGCCCGCGATGCAGGCCACGCGCGAATAACCGGCGTCGAAGAGGGCGTTCGTGGCCGCAATGCCGGCGGCCCGGTTGTCGACCATGACCGAGTCGATATTGAGTCCGGTGTTGCGATCGATCACGACGACCGGGCGATCATGATCGGTCAGATGGCGGATGTCGCCGTCCTCCGACGAGGGGGCGAGGATCACGCCCGCCATGTTCTCGGAGTTCGCGATGTCGAGGTACCGCGTCTCCTTCGCCGGATCGTCATCCGTGTTGCACAGGACCACCGAATAGCCGGCGGCCTGCAGGGCGTCCTCGACGCCTCGGGCCAGCGCCGTGAAGAACGGGTTCTCGACGTCCGGGATCAGCAGCGCGATGAGCTCCGAGGTCTGGTTGCGCAGTCGCCGCGCCGTCCGGTTGGGGACGTAGCGCAGCTCATCCGACGCCGCCCGCACCAGGTCGACCTTCTCGGCTGAGACCGGCAAGCCGTTGAACACGCGCGACACCGTCGCAGGGGAGACCCCGGCCTTCGCCGCAACCTCGTAGATGGTGGCCATGACATATCACTCTAGCCAAAACGAAATCGGTTTCATGACCCGGAGCGCCGCGCGACTCAGACCACGATCCCCTTGCGCACGAGGGCGTTCGCGTACGTGCGCTGCTCGCCGGTCCGCACGATCAGATACGCCGCGGCCGCACGCTCGTAGAACTCGTAGCGCTCCACGAAAGCGGCCCTCCCGACCTCCAGACCGGATGCCGCGGTGAGCTCCTGATGGATCGGCAGAGGTCCTCCGGGTGCCGCCATGAGGTCGAGAGGCGCGACATCGTCCAGCGGCAGCACCGTGCGGATCGCGGCCACCACCACGGTCGCCGACGTTCCCGGCAACTCGACGAGACGCGTCGCGAGCCCGCGCGCCGGGAAGTGCGCATCCACGATGACGACGGCCTCGGAATGGCCCATCTCGTCGAGGTGGTGCAGAAGAGAACCGCTCAGCAGCGGATGGATTCCGGACAGCACGATGACACACTCCTTCTGGTGGCGTTCATCGGCTCGTTGGTGGACCCAGGGGGATTCGAACCCCCGACCTCTTCATTGCGAACGAAGCGCGCTACCAACTGCGCCATGGGCCCGTGAACCCGTCAACGGTATCAGACGCGCGGTGGTCAGCCGGCACTGCGGCGACGGCGCAGCACCTCGTCGAGGTCGGGCGTCGCGGCGTCCTCCGCGTCGACGCGGCCCATGGCCGCCCATCGGCTCGGCGCCGAGGGACGGGACATCGGGGCTTCGATCGTCTCGGGCACGGGTCGGCGCGCGGGTCGGAACGGCACCACCTCCGGCTCCTCGTGGGCGGCTCGCAACTCCTGCTCCGCGGCCAGCGCCGCGGCGCGCAGGCGGGCGACGGCATCGGGAGCGGGCCGAAGAGTCTGCGGCTCCGGCTGTCCGAGGTAGAGCGGTTTGGGCACCGGCACCGGCGTCCACCCGGATGCGCGGCGCTCGGGCACGCTGGCCGCCTGCTCCACGACCACGGTCGTCGCCCGCGGGTTCGCGGCGGCACGCGGAGCGCTCCGCGCGTCGAGCCGACGTCGCACGGCCACGCCGGCGACACCCGCCACGGCTCCCGCTCCGAGCACGAGCCAGCCCCCGGGCGCCATGCCCGTGGTGACCGCGAAGAACAACTGGATCCCGATGGTCACCGTCGCGGCGGCCATCAGCAGGGTGGCGAGCCGGTGGGCGCGGCGGCGGCGTACCGCGGGGCTGGACCCTTCGACTCTCGTGACCCGACGCCCGAGACGAGCGTCGGCGCCGGGGTCGCGGCGAAGGCCGGAAGTGGCATTCGCCTTCCGCTCCACCGCGCGCAGCGCACGCTCCTGCCGCGCCGCATCACGCGCACTGACCTCGACGCGGACCTGGTCCGGCACCTCCGCGGTCTCCGCCATCACCCGCAGCGTCTGCTGCAGCCGCGTCGCGGTGCGCTCCGTGTCGAGGTACTCGCGGCGACGCATCCAGGTCGGGACGAAGTAGGCGAACCAGAGGGCGGCCGCGATGGCGATCATGATCGCCGTTCCGGCCCCCGTCAGATTCATAGGGCAACGGTACGTACCTTCAACCTCGAGTTGAGGTAGCCACACCATGCCGAGCCGAAAGTACGTGGTCGAACTGTTCCCTGAGCGGCGAAAGTACGCAGAACCCCGTACTTTCGCGAGCGCGAGCGCGAACGCGAACGCGAGGGCGAGCGCGAGCGCGCGCCCGGGAGCCGGACTCAGCCCAGCCGCAGGGGGTTGGCGGCCAGCGCGCGGTCGGCCTCCGGCACCGAGCCGACGCCGGCCGGCACGCGCCCGTCCTTCCAGCGGCGGAGCACGCCGGTCGGCAGCTCCTCCACCGTGAGCGCGAAACAGAAATGGTCGCGCCAGTCCCCGTTGATGTGGATGAAGCGGCGCCGCAGTCCCTCGTACCGGAACCCCAGCTTCTCGACCACGCGCAGCGACGGTGCGTTCTCGGGGCGGATGCAGATCTCCATCCGATGGAGTCCGAGCGAGAACAGGCAGTGGTCCGTCGCCAAAGCGACCGCGGTCGGCGTCACGTTCCGGCCGGCGAAGCGCTCGGCGACCCAGTATCCGATCGATGCGGACGACAGCGAGCCGTAGCTCAGGCCCGACACGTTCAACTGACCGGCGAACTCGCCCTCGTACTCGACCGCGAACGGCACCCCGTATCCGGAGCGCCAGTTGGCGAGCAGCGACCGGATGCTGGCCCGTGAGTCGAAGCCGATCGGCCCGTGCGGATTCGTGGCTTCCCAGGTGCGCAGCCAACTGCGGTTGGAGATGAGTTCCTGCTCGAGGGCGCGCGCGTCACGCAGCCGGATCGGGCGGATCGTCACCGCCCCGTCACGGAGCGTCGGAATGCTCATCATCGCTCGCCAGCGTACCGGCGAAGTGCATCAACCACGGCCGGAAGTCGGGCCCGAGGTCCTCGCGATCGCTCGCCAGCTGCACGATCGCCTTGAGGTAATCGAGGCGGTCGCCGGTATCGTAACGGCGCCCGCGGAACACCACGCCATAGACGCCCCCGCCCCAATCCGGACCGGTGGCGAGCTCCTGAAGCGCATCCGTCAACTGGATCTCACCGCCGTTGCCGGGCTCGGTGTGCTCGAGGATCTCGAAGATCTCGGGGCGGAGCACATAGCGCCCGATGACGGCCAGGTGCGACGGCGCGGTGCCCGGCGACGGCTTCTCGACGAGGCCGGTGATCCGGACCACGTCGTCCTCGTCGGTGGGCTGCACCGTGGCGATGCCGTAGAGGTGGGTCGCCGAGGGGTCGACCTCGAGGAGCGCGACCACGGTGGTGTTGCGCTCGGCCTGCACCTCGAGCATCCGGGTCAGGAGCACATCGCGCTGATCGATGATGTCGTCGCCGAGGAGCACCGCGAATGGTTCATGCCCGACGTGCATCTTGGCGCGGAGCACGGCATGCCCGAGGCCGCGGGGGTCGCCCTGGCGCACGTAGTGGACGTCGGCGAGGTCGGTGGCGTACTTGACCTTGTCGAGCTTCTCGAGCTCGCCCTTCTGGCGCAGGATGTCCTCCAGCTCGCCGACCTTGTCGAAGTGGTTCTCGAGGGCGTTCTTGTTGCGACCGGTGATCATCAGCACGTCGGTCAGACCGGCTGCGACCGCCTCCTCCACGACGTACTGGATGGCCGGCTTGTCGACGACCGGCAGCATCTCCTTCGGCATCGCCTTCGTCGCCGGGAGGAAGCGAGTGCCAAGGCCCGCGGCGGGGATGACGGCTTTCGTGATCGACGTGGCCATGGTTCCGAGGCTATCGGAGCCACCCCGCGGACTTCGCGCGAGTCGCCTTAGACTCACAGGGTGGCCGAAGATGTGGACGCCCGGAAGCGCGCCCTGCGCGCCGAGCTCCGCGAGCGTCGCCGGATCCGCACCAGCACCGAGCGCGCGGCCGCCACGAAGGCCTTGACGCAGAACCTCGTCGACCTGACCAGTGATCTGCACGTGGGCTCACTCGCCGCCTATCTGTCGACCACGGATGAGCCCGACACCCGCGCCTTCCTGGAGTGGACCGCCGAGCAAGGCATCCGGGTGCTGATCCCCGTCTCCCGCACCGACGGGCTTCTCGACTGGGCGCCCTACGACGGCGAGGCCGAAGATGTCGACGTGCTCGGCATGCCCACCCCCAGCAGCGAGCTGCTCGGGCCGATCGCCATCAACGGCGTGGACCTGATCCTGGTGCCGGCCGCGTCGGTCGACCGAACGGGCATGCGCATGGGCTGGGGCATGGGCTACTTCGACAAGACGCTGGGCAGCATGGAGGCCTGCCCGCCCGTCTATGCTGTGATCTTCGACGACGAACTCGTCGACTCCGTGCCGCGCGAGCGTCACGACATGCCCGTCAACGGGGTCGTGACTCCGGGCGGCATTGTCACTTTCTGAGCCGCGTTCTGAGGACCCACTCCCCCATGCCCACCTATTCCTATCGCTGCACCGAGTGCGGCGAGGCCTTCGACATCCAGCAGGCATTCACGGATGACACCCTCACCGTGTGCCCGAACTGCGGGGGTCCGCTGCGCAAGCTGTTCAACGCTGTCGGCGTGAGCTTCACCGGCTCGGGGTTCTACCGGAACGACAGCCGGCCGAAGCCGGCGTCTGAGGGCGGCTCAGGATCCTCGTCGTCGGAGTCTTCGACCGCCCCCGCCGCGAAGTCCGAGTCCTCGTCGAGCGCATCTCCGGCGCCCGCTCCGTCACCGAGTAAGGAGTAGCCATGCTGAAGGGTTTCAGGGAGTTCATTCTCCGCGGGAACGTCATCGACCTCGCGGTCGCCGTGGTCATCGGCACCGCCTTCACCGCGATCGTGAATGGCCTCGTCACGGGGATCTTCAACCCGGTGATCGCGTTGATCTTCGATTCGAGCGACCTCGCGAAGGCCGGCATCACGCTGCGCGCGGCGTCGGCAGGGCACGACGCCATCATCCTGTCGTGGGGCACGGTGATCGCCGCGGTCATCCAGTTCCTGCTGGTCGCGATCGTCGTCTACTTCGCGCTGATCGTGCCGATGAACTACGCCAAGAAGCTGAGCGACCGCCGCAAGCCGCCGGCCGAGGCGTCGCCGACCGCGCCAACCGAGCTCGAGCTGCTGACCGAGATCCGCGACCTGCTGGCGAAGGACGCCGGCAGAAGGTGACCTGACGGCCGAGATGGCCGCCGGCGCCGGCGTCGCGGCGAAGGCCAGAATCGCCTTCGCTCCGAGCTCCAGCGCGCCAGCCCCTCGATGATCTCGGCGCGGGGCAGAGCCACCAGCACCGCGCCGGGCAACTGCAGCTTGCTGGCCCGGATGCCGGAGCCCACGATCGCGCTCGGCAAGGCCGCGACGCGCGGGTCGAGGTAGAGCTCCCAATCCGCCGGGATGCCTACCGGCGTGATCCCTCCGTACTCCATGCCGCTCAGGGCGACCGCGTCATCCATCGGCGCGAAGCTCGCCTTGCGCGCATCCAGCAGCTTGCGGACGACGCCGTTCACGTCGAGCCGGGTCGTCGCCAGCACGAGGCACGCGGCGTAGCGCGTCGTCTCGCCGCGGGTGCCCGCGATGACGACGCAGTTCGCCGAGACGTCGAGTCCCACGCCGTAGGCCGCGCAGAACGCGGCGGTATCGGCGAGGGTCGCATCGATGGGCGCGACCTGTACCTGGGACGCCAGCCCCGGGTCGAGGGCGGCGAGCCCGGCGGCGACCGGCACGGCGAGCAGTTCAGGATGGCGCAAGGCGGGCTGCAGGTCGAGGGTCGGCATGCTCCTATTCTCCGTACTCCCGTTGTGACGGACTGTCCGTCACAACGGGAGTGCGGCGGGGCCTTAGTAGTGCGGGGGCTTGTCGATGCGCATGCGCTCGTCGTTCTCGCCGCGGATGTGGCGCGGCGGTTCCGGCGCGGGTGCGGGATCGGTTCCCGGCGGCGGATCGGTCGTCACCCTGCGGCGGTGCCGCGCACGCCGCGCCGCGGAATCCGGCCCCGGCTCCGGCCGCGCGTCGTCCGGCTCAGGCGTGCTGTGCTGCGGCAACGATCGGGATCTCCTGCGTCATGGCCCCGCCCTGCAGGCCGGCGAGGCGTGCGATCCGGTCGGCGACGGCATCCGGATCGCTGAAGAGCTCGAAGGCGTGCACGCGTGCGTAGTGCCAGCCGAGGCGCCGCAGTACCTCAGGACGGAGGCGGAGCGACTCGCGCAGGGAGCGGCCGGCGAGCACGGCATCCGTGTCGATGACGATGCAGGTGCCGCCATTGGCCGCCACCAGGCCGAGCTTGCCGCGGTGCCCGAGAGCGGTGCGCAGTCCGCGCGTCGCCAGCCGTCGCGACAGGTCGACGAGCATCGGGTCGCTGTCGTCCGGCAGCGGGGGCTCGGCACGACGAGCGGCGACCTCGTCGAGGATCTCGGCGAGCGCGACGGCGCCGTGCTGCAGGCGGCCGTCCTCAACGTCGGAGGGGCGGAAGCAGGTGACGATCACCAGCGAGCGGCGCGCCCGCGTCATGGCGACCGCGAGCAGGCGCTCGCCGCCCGGCTGGCCGAGCGGGCCGAAGTCGGCAAGCACCCGGCCGTGCGGGGTGCGCCCGTAGCCGATGGAGAAGATCACGCGATCGCGGCTCTCGGCGACGGCGCGCTCGATCGGCAGCACCGCGAAGGCCTCGGCGCTGTCGCCGAGCACGAACTCACTCAACTCCGGATGCGTTGGCATCGCCGCGATCACGGCCTGCAGCACGCGCACGGCGTGCTTGTCGCTCGCGGTGACCACCATGAGCGACTCGTGCGGACGCGCCTCCGCGTGCTCGAGCACGAGCTCGACCACGCGATCCACCTCAGCGTCCACGCTCTCGACCGCCCCGGTGTCGGCATCGGGCATGCCGGTGCCGTTCTCCACGTAGTCGAGCACGAGGCTTCCGTGGCCCAGGAACGAGCCGGCCCATGGCAGCGAGTCGATCCGGCCGCCGTAGAAGCGGCGGTTGACGAGTTCGGCGAGGTCCTCGCCTCCGGCGCGGTAGCTGCGGGTCAGGCTCAGGCTCGGCAGGAGCTCCGCGAGGCGTGCGAGCGCCGAACGCGCGTGCAGCTCGTCGAGAGCCCGGGCGCCGGGGTCGGGTGACTCGGGTGCTGACGCGGCATCCACTGCCCCGATCCCGATGTCGAACGACGCGGGCGTCTGGGTGACCGGGTCGCCGAACGCGACCACCTGCTTGGCACGCCGGATCGCTCCGACGTTCTCGGCGACCGTCGTGGCGCCGGCGTCCAGGAGCAGCACCGTGTCGAACGCCATCGTGTCGGTGACGTCGGCGATCTCATAGGGCGACGCCAGCCAGATCGGCGCGATCGAACGGGCAAGATGCGGGGCCGAGCGCTGCAGGGCGGCCGAGGTGATCCCGTCCGGGCTCTGGGCGTCGGCGACCAGGAGCCGCTTCAGGTCGAGCGCCTCGTCGGGCCAGTCGACCAGGCCGATCTTCCAGTTCTCGGCCAGCTGCCATCCGAGCAGCTGCGCGCTTCCGGCCGCGTGCGCCTCGTCGACCAGGCGGAAGTCCGCCTCGAGCCGTTCCAGCACATCGGTCTTGGCGCCGAGCAGGGCGCGATCGCCGGCGAGCAGGGTGTCGAGAGCAGACCGCCACCAGGCGAGCTCGAGTTCGGCGGCGATCTGCTCCTCGGGAACGTGCCGCGCGGCCAGGTCGGTGAGCAGCGGGTCGAGTTCGAGGCTGCGCATGGTGGAGACCAGCTCGCTGCGCTCCTGCAGATTCTGCAGCACGTCGGACTCGGCAGCGAGATCGGCGATCACCTCGCCGAGGCGGTGCAGGGGCATCGCCGCGAACTGGGACTCGCGCGTCGTGTGCCCGAGCGGAGCGTCGAGCGCGCCCAGGTCGGCGTAGACCTGCTGCCAGGCGACCGCGACGTCCGAGATGCCGGTCGGGACCTCGGGCACGACGCCGGCTGCGACGAAGCGCTGCCACATGATCCGCTGGCGCTGAATGGCGCTGAGCGCCTCATGCAGGTCGCCGACGTGCATGCCGGGGCGCACGTACTCCTTCGCGAGCTTCTTGAGTCTGCGGCGGTTCGCGGACGACATCTCCTGCGAGTCACGCCGTGGCGCGGTGGCCACGATCAACTCGCTCAGCGAGCGGTCGAACACCGCGGGCACGAAACGGTCGAGGGTGTCGCGGATGTCGGTGAGCAGCCGCAGGTAGACGCCGAGCTCGCCGATGGTCTCGAACGGCCGCATCCGGGTGGAGCCGATCAGCTGCTGCGCGCGGACCAGCAGGCGCGGCAGCTCCTCACCGTGCAGCTTCTGCGCGAGAGCGTGCGCGCGGTGCGCGTCCTCCCCGTTGGCGAACTGCGCTCCGTACCAGGGCGAGTCGCCCGGTCCGTAGCGGAACTCGCCCAACTGGGCCGCCTCCAGCATGGTCTTGGCGACACTGGCGCGATCGCCGGCCATCCGTTCGATGGTGGTGCGGTCGAGCCGCGCGGTCGTGGACGGCGGAACGGGCAGCAGGGCGAGCCGCGAGAGCTCGGTCACGCAGTCGACGACCGAGACGCCGAGCGCCGGGTCGGGCCGGCCGAGCGATGAGCGGTAGTCGAGCAGCACGTTGCGCAGGCGCACGAGTGCGTCGTCGACCTCGGACAGCTCGGGATGCTTGGCCCGCTCGTTGCGCGCGATCGAGCGCACCACATCACGGCGCAGGGTCGACGGCGCGACGGCGGCGCCGGCCAGCCCGATATCGGCGAGCCGCTGGGAGATGCCGCGCAGGGTCGCACGGCGGGGGCTGACGACGAGCACGCGCTTGTTCTGCCCGACGAGGGTGCCCAGCGCGTTCACGATGGTCTGCGTGCCGCCGGTGCCGGGCATCGTGCGCACCACGAGCGAGTTGCCCGCGGCGATCTGGGCGATCACCAGCTCCTGCTCGGCGTCCGCATCGAGCAGCAGCACGTCGGTCGAGGGATCGCGGTGGTCCGCGTCGACCGGCTCGACCGGCGACGCTCCCTCCTCGAGGGTCCAGCGCGCCGTGGCGTTGCCGGCCAAGGCGTCGAGCACCGGATGCTCGAGCTCGAAGGCGTCGGCCACCAGCTCCGGCGCGACCTCGGCGAACGACGAGACGACGAGGCGCGGCTGTACGGCGAATCCGGGAACGTGGCCGGTCAGCGCCCGCAGCTGGTCGATGACGGCGTTCGGCTTGAACGAGCCGTCGGCGTCGCTCAGCGCGACGAACGCCTGCGGATCGAGCACGACCCGGAACTGACGCTCCAGAGCCCGGGCGAGGGCCGGATTGAGCACGGTCAGGCCGCGCAGCTTGAGTTCGAAGTCGCGCCCGTGCCGGCGGATGGCCAGCGGGCGCAACAGGATCGGCCCGCAGAAGTCCTCGTCGCCCGAGCCCCACTGGGCGAGCCCGATGCCGAGCCGGATCGCGTCGACACCGCGGGTGGTCGACAGCTCGAGCCCCTTGGCGGCGATCCGATCGGCAGCGATCCGGGCGGCGCGCAGCGCGACGTCGTCGCGGATGAGCTGGGACAGCAGCGTCGTCTGACCGGTGATGAAGCGGGCGAGGCCACCCGGATGCGTCGTGCTCAGCTCGATCCGGGTACTCGAGTCGTCGTCGAAGTGCAGGAGAGGCGAGCGACCGCCCACCGCGGCGAGCTCCCCGCGCCACTGGGAGCGGACGGGCTCGGCGATATCGCTCCCGCGCCGGCCCGACAGGGATGCGGCCGCCGCCGCGATCGAACCGGGCGCCACCCGATCCGGCGCCACGAGCTCGTCGCTCGCGGTTCCGTCGTCGGTCACGAGATCCTCATCTCGTCGATTGGCAGGCCACACGCGGCCAGGCTACGGGCCTGTCCCCCGGTTTCCCCGGAGCCCGGAGGGGGTTTCGCGAACCCGCCTAGCAGTGGGCGACGAGGTCCAGCGGGTCCGTCAGCAGGGCGGCGAGCTCGAGCAGCAGCATCCGGGCTTCGACGGCGTCGACGCGACGCGGGTCGAAGGCGAGGCGGAGTTCGAGCGGCGAGCCCTCGGAGATCGGGCCGACGCTCAGCACGGCTGCGTCGTCAGGAACGGGGGATGCCGCATCCGCTCCGTCGAGCGCGGCGGTCAGCTCGCTCAAGCGCAGGCCGTGCCGCGCGGGCAGCAGGGGCCAGCGCACATCCACCGCCGGATGCCGCAGCGACGCCGCGAGCAGGGCGCGCGCGACCAGGCTCCGCGCCGTGACGGCGGCGCCGTCGAGGCGCGCGTGCGCGTCGAGCCGGGCGACGACGGCGAGCAATTCGGCGACCTCGACGGCGGCCGTCTCCAGCGAGAGGGCAAGAGGCGCGGGCACGACGGCGGAGCGTTGCGTGACCGGCATGCTCGGGGCGAGTGTCATGACGTGTCCTCTCGTTGTGCTCATGGTGCGCGCGGCGACACGATCTGCACAACGCCACCACGCCGTACGGTGCAGAAAGCACAAAATCGGCGAGACAACGCGTGCCATACTGCGTCACATGACCGATCTCGACGGGACAGATGCCCGCATCCTGCTCGCTCTGCGCGATGACGCCCGGCTCTCGGGAGTCGAACTCGCCCAGCGGCTCGGGCTGTCACGCAACACCGTGCAGGCCCGGCTGGCCAGACTCGAGTCTGGCGACGCCCTGAGCGGCGTCGATCGGCGGGTGCAGCAGCGTTCCCTGGGCTACCCGCTCACCGCGTTCGTCACCGTGTGCGCCGATCAGCATCGCCTGGCGTCGATCGAGCACGACCTGGCCTCGATCCCCGAGGTGGTCGAAGTGCACGGCATCGCCGGTGCCCACGATGTGATGGTGCGGGTGGCGGCGCGCGACGCCGACGACCTGTACCGCATCGCCGGCGTCATCCTGTCGGTGCCGGGCATCGAGCGCACCGAGGTCGCCCTCTCGGTGCGCGAGATGGTGCCCTACCGCCTGGCGCCGTTGCTGCGCAAGTTGGCCCGCTAGCCGCCGCTTGCCCGAGGCGGGAACACGCGCGGGCACGAGAGGATGGGGCGTGGATCCCAACCCGCTGCACCTCGCGTTCCTCGCGGTCGCGGGAACCGCAGCTGGGGCGCTCGGCACGGCGGGTGGCATCACCTCGCTGATCGCCTACCCGGCCCGGCTCGCCGTCGGCATCCCCCCGCTTTCGGCCAACGTCACGAACTCCATCGCGCTGCTCGGCAGCGGGCTCGGTTCGACCCTGGGATCGCGCCCCGAGCTGCGCGGACACGCCGCGACCCTGCGCCGCTGGGCGCCGATCGCCGTGGCCGGAGCTCTCGCCGGGGCGCTGCTCCTGCTCGCGACGCCATCCGGCCTGTTCGCGTGGATCGTGCCGTTCCTGGTGGCGGCCGCCGGCATCCTGCTCCTGCTGCAGCCGAGGATCACGCGCTGGCACGCCGACCGCGACGGGCCGATCGGGAGCGGCTGGGTCATTGCCGCCATCCTCGGGGTTGCGGTCTACGACGGCTACTTCGGCGCCGGCTCGGGGGTCCTGATGATCGCCGTCATCCTGATCCTGATCGACCACGACCTGCCACGCGCCAACGCCCTGAAGAACGTGCTGCTTTTCATCGCCGACCTCCTTCCGGCCGTGCTCTTCGCGCTGGCGGGCCCCGTGGTGTGGGTCGCGGTCGTGCCACTGGGTGTCGGCGCGTTGCTCGGGGGACTCATCGGACCGCGCGTGATGCGTCGAGCTCCCCGTCGGGTGGTGCGACTCGTCATCGCGGTTCTGGCCCTCGGATTGGCGGCGTGGCTGCTGCTTCAAGCTGCGTTCATGCTGTGAACGGCATCCGCTCCAATCCCCTGGGGGAGGGGTGCCGAACTTCCTGCACAGAGTCGATCGACAGTCCATCTCTGACAAAGGAACGAATCACATGAACAAGATCTCTCGCACCGTGATCGGGCTGGCCGCTGCCGGTCTGCTCGTCGCCGGGGTCGGCATCTCTGCGGCCAACGCATCGTCCGACGCGGCTTCGGCCGCCAAGATCCCGGCGCCGGTCGCCGCAGTTCCTGAGCTCTTCGGCGGCAACACCGCCGTGAAGCTCGACTCCGGTTTCACCTCCGCTCTCACCTCCCTGGGTGTCACGCCCGGCGTGCTGGGAACGGCAACACTGAACGACGGTTCGGTCGCCTTCCCGATCACCGGCGGCTCGGTCGTCTACTGGTCGCCCAGCGGCAAGTACCGCCCCTACGTGCAGGGCATCATCGAGCACGACGGATCGGGCCTCAGCCTGACCGCCGGCTCGACGGTGGTCGACCTGACCAACTTCACGATCAACCCGGGCAACTCCAAGCTCTACGGTGACGTCACGGTCAACGGAGCGGTCGCGGCGACGCAGGCCTACCTGTTCGACCTGCACGGTGGAACCCTGAAGCCGCTCCAGGTCAACGGCAACGACGCGGTGCTCACCGGCACCACGGTGCACATCTCGCCCGACGCGGCCGGCGTGCTCAACAAGGTGTTCAACACCACGGGCGTCCCGAGCGAGCTGCTCGTGGGTGTCGCCACCATCACCGCTCAGATCGCCAAGTAGTCCGATCCCGGGGAAACACGAACGAGAGGGCTGCGGCACACATCGCCGTGGCCCTCTCGTCGTCCCAGCACTCGTTCGTCCCGGCAGGAGGTCGGATCATGTCAGCACCCATCGGCGTCATCGGCGGCTCCGGCCTCTACCGGTTGATGGATGCCGCGTCCTCCGAGTCGCACATCATCCCGACGCCCTACGGCCCGGCTGCGGTCGTGACCGGGGAGTTCGCCGGCCGCCCGGTCGTCTTCCTCACCCGCCACGGGGTCGATCACTCCGTCGCCCCGCACCTCATCTCCTACCGCGCCAACATCTGGGCTCTCGCTTCGCTCGGCGTGAAAGCCATCGTCTCCAGCTCCGCGGTCGGCGGGCTCACCGACGCCTACCCGCCCGGCTCCCTGGTGCTCACCGATCAGTTCATCGATCGAACGCACGGGCGGCCCGACACCTTCTTCGATCAGGGATCGGTGCAGCATCTGGGGGCCGCCGATCCCTTCGATCCCGCGCTGCACCGCATGGCGCGCGCTGCGCTGACGGTCTCGGGCGAGGACTTCCTGCCCTCCGGCACGGTCGTCGTCATCCAGGGGCCGCGCTTCTCGACGCGCGCCGAGTCGCGCTGGTTCGCGGCGTCCGGCGGCCACATCGTCAACATGACCATGTGTCCCGAGACGCCGCTCGCCGCCGAGCTCGGAATCGGCACGGTCAACCTCGCCTTCGTCACAGACTCGGATGCCGGGGGCGATGAGGAATCCGATCCCGATGCCGTCTCGCACGAGCTCGTGCTCGACCGCCTGGCCGCGGCACAGCCACGGATCATCGCCTCGATCCAAACGATCCTGCGTGCCATCCCCGAGGACTACGCCGGAGTGGAGCTGATTCCCGCCGAGGCGGTCGCCGAGGTGCTCGCGCGTGAGCCACTGCGCGGCGGCGCCGTGGAGCTGGACTCGTGACCGCGCTCCTGGTCACGGGCGGGGCCGGTTTCATCGGCGGCGCCATCGTCGCCGACGCCCTGGAGTGCGGCTGGCAGGTGCGCGTGCTCGACTCGCTGCGGTCCGATGTCCATGGAGCCGCGCCCGTTTTCGATCCTCGCGTCGAACTGCTCGTCGGCGACGTGCGCGATGCCGAAACCGTGGATGACGCGCTCTCCGGCATCGACCTGGTCAGCCATCAGGCGGCCAAGGTCGGGCTCGGCGTGTCCCTCGCCGACGCTCCCGACTACACGGACAGCAATGTCACCGGCACGGCCGTGCTCCTCGCCGGCATGGCTGCGCGCGGGGTGCAGAATCTGGTCGTCGCGTCCTCGATGGTCGTCTACGGGGAGGGTGCGTATCGGGATGCTCGCGGTCCGGTGCGGCCGGGCCCGAGAGCGGTCGCCGACCTCGACGCGGGGCGCTTCGACCCGGTCGGGGCGGATGGGAAGCCACTGCATCCGGAGTTGATCGACGAGGACGCGCCCCTCGATCCGCGGAACGTCTACGCGCTCACCAAGCTCGCGCAGGAGCACCTGGCCGCGGCCTGGGCACGCTTGACGGGCGGCCGCGCCGTCGCGCTCCGGTATCACAACGTCTACGGGCCGGGGATGCCGCAGAACACGCCATACGCCGGCGTCGGGTCGCTCTTTCGGAGTTCGCTCGAGCGGGGGGAGGCTCCGCGCGTCTTCGAAGACGGACGGCAGCGACGCGACTTCGTCCACGTGCGCGACGTCGCAGGGGCCAACCTCGCCGCGCTACATGCCGTGGGCGGCATGGCCGACGGCGGATTCCGCGCGTTGAACGTCGGCAGCGGGGTCGTGCACACGATCGGCGACATGGCGGGAGCGTTGAGCGCGGCATCCGGCGGGCCGGCGCCGGTCATCACCGGCGAGTACCGGCTCGGCGACGTGCGGCACATCACCGCCTCCTCTGCGCGAGCCGCAACGGAGCTCGGCTGGCGCGCGGCTGTCGCCTTCGACGACGGGGTGCGCGAGTTCGCGACCGCTCCGCTGCGGGCGGCCGTCGGCTCGGCGGTGCCCGCATGACCGCCCTGCCCACACCCCTGGTCGACGTCGTCCTGCCTTGCCTCGACGAGGAGGACGCGATCGTCCACGTGATCTGCCGGCTGCCCGAGGGCTACCGCGCCATCGTCGTCGACAACGGCTCGACCGACCGCTCGGCCGTGCGCGCACACGCGGCCGGCGCCCTGGTCGTCACGGAGCCGCGGCGCGGCTTCGGCTCGGCCGCGCACGCCGGCCTGCTCGCCGCCACCGCTCCCCTCGTCGCCTTCTGCGACGCCGACGGCTCGATGGACCCGGGCCAGCTGCCCGAGTACGCGGCGCTCCTCGCGAGCGGCGAAGCGGACCTCGTACTCGGGCGACGCATCCCCACGGCGCGCGGCGCCTGGCCGGCGCACGCCCGGTTCGCCAACGTCGTGCTCGCGCGGATGCTGCGCGGGGTCACGGGAGTGCGGCTGCACGACCTCGGTCCGCTTCGGATCGCGCGGCGCGAGCCCCTGCTCGAGCTCGACCTGCGCGACCGGCGGAGCGGCTATCCGCTCGAGATGGTGCTCGCGGCATCCCGGGCCGGCTGGACGATCGTCGAGCGCGACAGCACCTACGCTCCCCGGGTCGGCACGTCGAAGGTCACCGGCACACTGCGCGGCATGCTCACCGCGGTGCACGACATGAGCGGACTGCTGCGCGCCGACCGGGCTGCCGGTCGCGCTGCCGACCGGGCCGACGGTCGCGCCGAGAAGACGGTGACCGCATGACCACGCTCGTGATCATCGCCAAGGAGTGCCTGCCGGGTCGCGTGAAAACGCGACTGCACCCCGCGCTGAGTTTCGAGCAGGCGGCGGAGGCCGCAGCCGCGAGCCTCGCCGACACCTTCGCGGCACTCTCCGAGTTGCCTGCGGACCGTCGGATCCTGGCCTTCGACGGCACCGTTCCACCGCTCGGTTCCGAACCATATGACGTGATCCCTCAAGCCACCGGCGACCTCGACGAGCGCCTCGCCGCCGTCTTCGACGCGGCCGAGGGCCCGACGCTCCTGGTCGGCATGGACACCCCCCAGCTGCGCGCCGAGCACCTCGCGCGGTTCTTCCCGTGGGCCGGCGGTGACGACAGCGACCAGGCCGACTTCGTGTTCGGCCCCGCCCTCGACGGCGGCTTCTGGTGCCTCGGCATGCGCGAACCGCGCGGCGACCTGATTCGCGGCGTCCCGATGTCGCGCGACGACACGGGGGTGCAGCAGCTGCAGCGGCTGTGCGCGACCGGCGGCGACATCCGGATGCTGCCGCCGCTCCTGGACGTCGACACCATCGTCGAGGCGCACGCCGTTGCGGCCCTCGCGCCCGAGACCCGGTTCGCCCAGGTCCTCCGTTCGATGGTCGGAGTGGCGGCATGACCGACCTCGCCACCTTCGGATCGGGCGGCTCCGAGCCCTACGCCCGCGCCCTGCTGAGCACCGAGAACACGCTCTACCTGCGCTCGGTGGACGGCTCGCGCGCCCGCATCGACGTGGCGCGCTGGACCGAGGACGCCGACGCCGTCGACCGCGCCCTGTTGCGCCGCGCGCGTGGCCCGGTGCTCGATATCGGCTGCGGCCCGGGCCGCATGGTCAAGGCCGCCGTGCAGCGCGGCATGAAAGCGCTGGGGGTGGATGTCTCGCCCGTCGCCGTCGAGATCGTGCGCGCCGCCGGGCTCCCCGTGCATCTCGGCTCGATCTTCGACCCGATCCCCCACGAGGGATCCTGGAGCACCGCCCTCCTCCTCGACGGCAATATCGGCATCGGCGGCGACCCGGTCGCGCTGCTGTCGCGCTGCCGCAACGTGCTGCGTGTCAGCGGCGACCTGATCGTCGAGACCCACCCGGATCCCGCCCGCGACGAGGCCTACGAAGGCTCCCTCGTCGGCATGGACGGCCGCGTCAGCGACACCTTCCCCTGGGCCGAGGTCGGACGCGCCGCCCTGGCCGCGCACGCCGCGGATGCCGGCCTGCGCGTCACGCAGGGCTGGAGCGCCGGCGGCCGCTCGTTCAGCCGCTTGCTCGCTCTCCGCTAGAGCGCTGCGGCTTCCTTCCACGAAGCCGGGGTTTTGTCCACGAACCGTGGGCGTCGCCTGCCTCGTGTGGAGCTACACTGCACGCCGACGCGCCCCCAGGCCACGCCACACGTAGTACCCCACGACCGCAACTCCCGTCACCACCAGCGTGCCCACCCACAGCACCCCCAGGTTCCGCAGATAGTCGAACGGCAGCAGCGTCTCGAAGAGGTGGGCGTAGCGCTGCGCCAGGATCTCGGGCACCAGCACGATCGTGAACATCGCCCCGATCACCAGTCCGGCCTGGATGATCGCGAGCACGGCGAGCGGGATCCGGTGCCCCGCCTTGCGCATCGCCAGTCCGACCGCGAACACGAAGGGCGCGATGATCGCGTCGTGCACGATGATCGCGGCGGCGAACCATTCGACGATCCCGATGTAGCGGGTCGGCTTCACGGTGGTCAGCAGGATCACGGCACTGAGCAGCAGGATCGCCGCCCCGCCCACGATCAGCCCGACACGCCAGCGCCGGATCGCGCGCGAATGCGGCCCGAGCTTCCCGACCCGCGGCACCAGCTCCGCGCTCACGTCGTCACCTCCAGCCGGCTCAGCCACTTCGTCTGCAGCACACCCGGACGCGCCGGCGCGATCATGCGCGCCGGGTAGCCGTGCTCGATGTCGAGCACCTTGCCGTTCAGGTGCAGGGCGACGAGGGTGAGGTCGTTGTCCACGAACTCGGAGCCCATCGTCGTGACCCGGTAGTTGCCCTTGACCTCGAGGCTGGTGAGCATGATCGCTTCGCCTTTCTCGCGGCCCACGGCATCCATCAGGGTGCTGAGGCGGATGCCCTTCCAGGTCGCGGTCTGGCTCCAGCCGTTCACGCAGGCGATCGGCAGCTGCACCACCTGCTGCGGCAGCGCCAGCAACTCCGCGTAGGTGTAGGTCCTGATGCGCGTGCCCCGCTTCACGATGAGCCGCCAGTTCTCGTCGACCATGTCTGCCGTGATCCTCGCCTGCTCCGAGGTGCGGTTGATCGGCAGCTCGTTCGGACCGTCACCCTGCTTGCGCGGCGCGATCAGGTTGATCGCATCGAGCGGTGCGAAGCTCTGACCCGACCAGAAGGCGACAACGCCGGCGAGCGACCCGAAGATTGCGACGAGGAAGCCGCGGCGCGAGGCGCGAGCCTTCTTGTTGCGGTCGGGCTCGCTCACGGCGTCTTGTCGATCCACGCGAAGACCCGCTCGGTCACGCTGCGCACGCCCGCCGGGATCGGCACGGGCTCGGGCGAATACTCCGGCACGACGGTGTCGCGGTCGGTGCCGGGATCCTCCTCGTCGTTCGGCGGCAGGAGCTCGCCATCCGCCAGCAGACTGCGCTTCTTCGTCCAGTACTGCGTGATGAGCGGCAGCTTCACGCCGATGTGGATGGCGAGTGATCCGATGATCACGAACGACAGGGCGAAGTGCGTCTGCCGGAACGGGAAGGGGAAGGGGTACCAGTCGGCGGTGTTGATCATCCCGATGACGATCTCGACCAGAGAGGCCGCGACGAACAGGGCGATGGAGCCTCGCTCGGCCAGGTTGAGCGGTCCCGTGACGAGCGGGTAGGTGAACAGCCGCGGGTAGACCGTGTAGAGCTTGCCGAGCAGCAGCGGGAAGCAGGCGATTCCGGCCGCGATGTGCAGGCCCTGGGTGATCGCGTAGAGGTCGGGGATGAAGGTCGGGAATACCATCCAGGGCAGCGGGTCCTGGATGAAATGGCTGTACAGCCCGGTGAAGAAGCAGATCAGGAACGCGCTGCCCAGCAGCCGGCCGAGCACGACCGCCATGCGCGGATGCCGCGACGGGCTCGCCAGAGCGTGGCGCATCTCGTAGAGCAGTCGTCGCATGACGGGAGTTCGGAACGGCCATCCTTCGGGCTTGCTGTTCCGAAGAACACGCGTGAGCACCCAGATCAGCGGCCGAGTGAGCGTCGTCGCCGCGACCCTCGTCGTCGCCGCGCTCGCCATCGTCACCGGCTACTGGGTCACCACCTACGGCTACCTCACGAAGGCGAACACCCCGCGCTTCGTGCTCTTCCTCGTGATCGTGTGGGTGCTGTTCGGCCTCACCGTGCTCCTGTTGCGACGCGCCCCGCTGCGCGCTGCCGTCGTCGTGATCGTCGCCGGCTCGCTGGCGATCGGCGGTGCCGCCATGATCGGGCCGCCGAACACCAGCACCGACTCCGCCCGCTACGCCTGGGACGGCATCGTGCAGGATGCCGGCATCTCGCCCTACGCCCACACCCCGGATGACGCGGCTCTCGCCTCCCTCCGCCCCGACTGGCTCTTCCCCACGCCGACCATGCCCGCGGACGGCACGCTGCACTGCCCTCGCGACGGGACCGCTCCGCCCACGCACCTCATCACCGACACCGCGGGCACGCAGATCTGCACCGCGATCAACCGCGCGAATGTGCCGACGATCTATCCGCCGACCAGCGAGCTGCTCTACGCGCTGGTGCGCGCACCCGTCCTGACCTCGGCCGCGTACTGGCCGCTCCAGCTGACCGGGCTCGTGCTGAGTGTCGCGATCACGCTGCTGCTCCTGTTCGGGCTTCGGCGATGGGGGCTCGACCCGCGCTGGGCGGCGGTGTGGGCGTTCTGTCCGCTGGTGGCGAGCGAGGGTGTCACGAACTCGCACGTCGATGAGCTCGGAACCCTGCTCGCGCTGGCCGGGGTGTTCCTGGTAGCGGCCGGTGCGCGGTGGCGGGGCGGCATCCTGCTCGGGGCGGCGATCGCGGCCAAGTTGATCCCGGTGCTGACGGCGCCCGCGGTGCTGCGCAGGCAACCGGCGAAGGTGATCGTCGGAGCCGTCGCCACCTTCGTGGTGCTCTACATCCCCTACCTCGCGACGACCGGGTTCGCCGTCGTCGGCTACCTGCCGGGGTATCTCGGCGAGGAGGGCTACGACGACGGATCGCGCTTCGTGCTGCTGCAGTTCCTGCCGGGCACGGCCGCTCTGATCGTCGCGGCGCTGCTGCTGCTCGGCGTGGCGGTGCTCGTCATCCGGTACAGCGATCCGAGCCGACCGTGGCTCGGGCAGCTCGTGATGATCGGTGCGACCCTGGTGATCGCCAGCCCGCGCTACCCCTGGTACGGGCTGCTGCTCATCCCCTTCGTGGTGATGAGTGGTCGCTGGGAGTGGATGCTGATCCCCTTCGCCCTCGCGCTGCACACCTTCATCGGGGCGCATGTGGTGTTCGGCGGCACGCTCCTGGCCGCGGCGGTGCTGATCGCCGCTGTGACGACTCTCAGGGATCTGCGTGCTCCCGGCAGCCGCATCGGTCGCGCGCTGCCAGCCGGGCTCCGCAGACTCCCGTCGGGGGTGTAGCCGATGGTCGATCTGCTTCCGGCACGTCCGGCGCCGGGCCTTTCCGCGCGGGTCCGCTTGGGTCGGATCCGCTCATCTCGCGCGACGGCTCCCCTGGCGGTCGGGGCGGTCGCCCTGCTGTTCACGGGCGCGCTCTCGTGGGTCCCCTCACCCTGGTACGACGAAGCCGCGACGATCTCGGCGGCGACCCGCACCCTGCCGCAGCTGTTCGCCATGCTCCAGAACGTGGATGCCGTCCACGGCGCCTACTACCTGCTCATGCGCGGGTGGTTCTCACTGGTCGGCTACTCGCCCTTCACGCTCCGGCTGCCCAGCACGGTGGCCACCGCGCTCACCGCCGTGCTGCTCGTGGTGCTCGTGCGGCGGCTGGCGACACCCCGCGTTGCTCTCGTCACCGGGCTCGTCTTCGTGATGCTGCCGCGGGTGACCTGGATGGCGACGGAGGGCCGCTCCTACGCGATCACCGCGTTGCTGGCCGTCGCGCTCACCCTGGTGTTCCACGTGGCCTGGGGCTGGAGTGGGCGCGATCGCGCGCAGCTCACCCTGATCTGGGCCGCCTACGGCGCGCTGGCCGCGCTGGCCGGGGCTGCCTTCATCTACCTGGCGCTGCTGGTCGTGGCGCACGGTGTGACGGCGGTCATCCTGACGCGGGCGGGAGTCGGGCCCCGACCGGGGCGGAGCCTCGCCGGCTGGTTCCTCGCGTCCGCCGGCACGGGAGTCGTCCTCGCTTCGCTCGCGGTCGACGAGGCGAGGCAGTCGCATCAGGTCGACTGGATCCGCCCGCTCTCGGCGAGGACCTTCCGCGACGTGTTCCAGGGTCAGTGGTTCCTGGGCAACGACGGCTTTGCCGCACTGGCGTGGCTGCTCATCGCGATGGGCGCGGTGGTGCTGGTGGTCGGCGTCGTGCGGCGCCACGGCCCGGGACACTGGCACCGGCACCGGCACGGGCTCCCGGTCGCGCGCGCCGGCGTGCTCGCGGCGGTCATCCTGCCCTGGATGCTGCTCCCCTCGGTCGCCCTGCTCCTCGAGTCGGCCGTCTCCACGCCGCTGTTCTCGCCGCGCTACGTGACCTTTGCCGCGCCGGCGGCCGCGGCGCTGATGGCCGTCGCGCTCACGGCCGTCCGCTCACGCTGGATCACCGCGCTGGCCATGGCCGCCCTCCTCGCGCTGACCGTGCCGAGCTGGGTGCACCAACGCTCCCCCGAGGCGAAGCAGAACTCGGCCTGGGGCGAGGTCGCCGCGCAGCTGGCCAGCGTGCGCGCGACCGAGCCGGCCGGTCAGACCGACGCCGTCGTCTACGGGCCGCTGCGCCGGCATCCGGATGCCGACATGGCGATGCTGGCCCTCGCCTACCCGACGCAGTTCTCCGGCCTCGTCGACCTCAAGCTCGGGCAACCCGCCGCCCAGCGCGGGCAGCTCTGGGAGGGCCGGATCCCGCTCGCCGAGTCGCACGAGCGCTTGGGCGACGCGCCCGCGGTCTGGCTGGTCACCAGCGACAAGCGGGATTGGCGGCCGAGCGTGGCGGCGCAGCTCGCCAGCTGGGGCTACCACCTCGACGGCGAGTGGACCTTCAGCGGCACGAACCTGGTGCGCTACGCACGGAACTAGTCGGCGACGACCGTCGGAGCCGCGGCGGGCGCCATGTCGTAGCTGGCGAACTCCCGCAGCTCGGCGTGCCGGTCGTAGAGCCGGCGGGCGGTCTCGTTCCCCGTGGAGGTGATCCAGCGCACGACGACGGCGTCGCGTTCCCGCGCAAGCTCGGCGAGTCGCTCGAGCAGTGCGGAACCCGCTCCGCGACCGCGGGCCGCCGGCGCCGTGAACAGGTCGTCGAGGTAGAGCCCCATGCGTCCGGCCGAGGGGCGAGCGACGTCGCGCACATTCGCCAGGGCCAGCACCGCGCCGCTCTCGTCGACCGCCACGAGGCCGGTGAACTGGTGCTGCCCGGTCGACACCCACCGCCACGCCGTCTCGACGGCTTCGGGATCCGGCGCGAGGTCGTAGAAGGCGCGGTAGCCGGCGTAGAGCTCGACCCACTCGTCGTGGTCGGCGGGGCGGACGACGCGGATCTCGAGCTGCGGCATCCCGCCAGCGTATTCGCGCGGGGAGGTCAGCGAGCGCGGGCGGGCTCGACCGAGTGGGCGACCGCGATCGCGCTGCGCTCGAGGAAGGCGACCAGCTCCTCGGCCGATACCTCGGCCGCACCCTCGCCGTCGGCCGGATCGACGAGTGCGTTCTCGACCAGCATCTCCTCGGCGAAGGCGACCCAGGAGCGCACGGCCACCCGCAGCAGCGGGGTGTCGGCCAGCCCGAGCTCGAGGAACACCGCGATGACCCGATCGGCCTGCTGCACGCGCGCCTGCTCGACCACCTCGCGCACCTCCAGGTCGCCGCTCGCGACGCCGCGCACCAAGGAGTAGAAGGTGCCGCGGTGCTCGCGCACGAAGCGGACGATCCGGGTGAGGGTGTCGTGCAGGCGCTCGATCGGCTCCAGCCCGGGTTCCGGCTCGCTGGCGTGCAGCATGCTGTCGCGCGCCACCCGCACGACCTCGCGATGCAAGCCCTGCTTCGAGCCGAAGTAGTGGAACAGCAACCCTCGCGAGACGCCGGCCTCGGCCGACAGGGCCTCGATGCTCAGCGAATGCAACGGACGGTCGACGAGGGACGCCACCCCTAGCGCGACGAGCTGCGCGTAGCGCTCGTCCGGCGCCAAGCGGGTGCGTCGTTCGCCTGCCATACCGGGCACCCTACGCGTCCGGGAGCGCTATTGACAGTCGGTCAAAAAAGTTCCGATTTCGGCGTCATAACCCTGGAATTCCCGGTCTCTCTCTGTAGGGACGTCTCTCGACGCTTCTCGGACGACGGCTTCCGCCCCCACGGGAGCCGGATGGATCAAGGAGGATTCAGATGGACACGCAGTCGAAGCCGAAGGCTCGCTCGACCAAGTTCACCGCCAAGCGCGCGGGCCGCATCGTGCTGGCCGCGGTACCGGTCGGGATCGCCGCATCGGTGCTGCTGGGCGGCGTGGCGCAGGGCGCCGTGCCGGTGTCATTCGCCATCTCGGGCAGCCAGTTCAAGATCAGTGCGACGGCGCTCGATGGAACTGGCTTCTCGCAGTACGCCGGCGTGAGCACCGACAGCAAGGGCGGTCAGCACCAGGTCGCGATCGCCAACATCGCCAACGCGACGCTCACCAACATGTGCCAGTCCGTCACCTCCGACACTCCGCTGGGCAAGGTCGGCGTCAAGATCACCGCCGGTGGCGGCGGCAAGCCCGTCGTCGCGCAGGGACTGCAGATCGGCATGACCGACCTCAAGGGCGACGCGAAGTTCACCAACATCCGGATCGGCGTCGACGCCTCGACCGTCAACACCGCGGCCAAGGGCGCGGCCGGCGACTTCGCGCAGGACTCCGACGGCGTCACCATCAACAACCTGCAGCAGGTCTCGTGGTCGACGACCGCCGCGGTCTTCGAGCTCAACGGCATGCACGTGGCGCTCACCAACGGCGACGACGAGTGCTTCTGATGAACGCCATGAAGACCTTCCGCGAATGGCGGCGGGGACGCCCCTTCGTGGGATCGCTGCTGCTGGTCGTGGCCGGCGTCGAGATGTTCTTCTCGACCCAGCTCGACCTGGGCAACATGCACATCCAGCTGGGCGTCGAGGGCTTCCAGGCCACGGTCATCCCGATCGGCTTCGTGCTGCTCGGGGTGCTGATCGCGCTGATGCCGCAGCACCGCATCTTCTACGGAGTCATCGCCCTGGCGCTGTCGCTGTACTCGATCATCGGCGTCAACCTTGGCGGCTTCATCATCGGGATGCTGCTGAGCGCCGTCGGCGGGATCCTCGCGGTCTCGTGGGCGCCGGCTCCCGCCGACGCTGAGGCGTCGAGCGCGGCCGAGGGGTCGGGTGAAACCGTGGGGGACGCGGCCTCACCCGACTCCCTCGAGCCGGTCCCGGCCGATTCGGGTCATGAGCGCGAGCTGGTCGGAGCCGTCGCGGCGTCGTCCGGTCACGCCGATGGCGTCGTGCACGCCGAGTTCGTGCCGTATCCGAGCCTCGCGGCCCGGAACCGCCAGGCGAAGGCCGACGACACCCACGCGGCGCCGCCCCCTTTCTCCACGGCGGCGCAGACCGGCGTGAGCGGGTCGGCGCCGGAGCGTAAGGCTCCGCGGTCGGGCTCCGAGCAGGGCACGAAAAAGGGCACGAACAAGTCCGGCAGCACGAAGGGCGCGGCGGCGGCCGCCGCGCTGGTGTTCCTCGCGGCCGTCACGGGAATCGGCGCGGTGGCGGCACCGTCATCGGCGTCAGCCGAGCCGTCGGCGCTCTGCCTGCCGATCCTGATGACCTGCTCGACGCCGTCGCCGAGCCCCAGCCCGAGTTCCAGCTCGGGCGGCGGACTCGGAGGTGCCGTGGGGGGGCTGGTCGGCGGACTCGTCGGTGGTGCCGCCAAGGCGGTCCCCGGTGCTGCGGCCCCGGCCGCTCCGCTGGTGATCGGCCCGGACGCCGGCGCCTACCCGATGACGCTGCCCGCCGGGCAGCTCGGCGGATCGTCGATCTCGATCGGCGGCATCCGTCAGGTCGGTCTGGTGACCGTCAAGAAGCTCGATGGAACGAGCTTCCCGGTGATCAAGCTGGTGGCGGATGACGTCACGATCACGGGCTTCCTGCTCGATGTGCGTCGCTCCACCGGTCCCTCGCTCGTCTCCACAGCCGACCGCATGGAGCTGAAGGGCAACGTGAGCGTCTGGCTCGACTCGCTGACCGGAACGACCCTTGGCGGCCTCGGGCTCACGCTCGGAACCGACCAGACGCCGCCCCCGGGCAACGAGCTCCCGTCGCAACTGCTGAGGATCAACCTCGGGCTGGTGGCGACCTCCGCGAACTCGATCACCTACTCGAACCTGCATCAGGCTCTGCACGAGTAACCGCCCTCCGACGGGTTGATCGTCGAGATGTCGGCCGGATTCCGCCTCACCAGTGGAGTCCGGCCGACTTCGCGTCAGCCGGTGTACTGACCGGGATCGAGCGTCGGCAGTTCCGTGGCGATCTGCGAGAGCAGAAGGGCCGTCCAGGCGATGGAGGCGATGAATCCCACAACGATCACCGCGATGTACACCCAGATCGGGGCGAGGCCGCGCGGGGCCGCCACCCGGCGGACGATCACCGATCGGCCGATCACGTACACCGGGGAGTAGAGAAAGATCCAGGGCCACGCGAAAGGCCGCTCGACGCCCTGCTTGCGCAGCCAGACGACGTCGCGCCAGGCGAAGACCGCGTTGAGGCCGTAGATGACCAGACCGCCAAGCACGATCAGGAAGTAGCCGGGCGTGAACAGGGAGGTGAGGGGCGCCGTGGCCGCCGCCGTCGGATCGGTGGACAGCGAGGACAGAGAGCTGAAGTCGGGCTGCCAGGCGAACAGGAACCCGATGGACGCCAGCGGCAGCAGCACGATCAGCCAGATGAACACGCTGTAGATCGGACGACCGGGCGGGAGCGTCTGACGGGCTTGCGGCGCCGTCGAGTAGGGCGCCGAGACGTGCTCGGTCCACTCGGTGCCGTTCCACCAGCGCAGCTGACCGGGGACGGTGGTGTCGGCGTACCAGCCCGGTGGGATCGCGGCAGCAGGTGCATCGGACATGCCTGTCACCCTAGCGGCGCCGGCCCCGTGCTCCCGCGCACCAGCAGCTCGTAGTCCGCACGGAGACCGGCGCGGCGGGCCGGCTCGCCGTCTCGCAGCTCGTTCAGCAGCAGACGGGCGCCCAGCATCCCGTGCTCGTACGGATCCTGCGCGACCGTGGTCAGACCGAACGACGCCGACATGTCGTGGTCGTCGATCCCGATCACCGAGAGGTCGTCGGGCACGCGCAGACCGCCCTGCTGAGCCGCCAGCATGACGCCGAAGGCCATCTCGTCGGAGCTCGCGAACACCGCGGTCGGCCGTGGTCCGTTGGCGAACACCTCGGCCATCACCTGGCGGCTGACCTCGGGCGAGAACTTGCCGGTCAGCAGCCACTCGTCGCGCACCGGCAGGCCGGCCGCCTCCATCGCATCGAGGAAACCCTGCCGGCGGTCGACGGGCAGCCGCTTGTTGAGGCCTTCGTCGTCCGCACCGCCGAGGTGCAGGATGTCGCGGTGCCCGAGCCCGATCAGGTGCTCGGTGGCGAGCCGGGCCACCGCCCGGTCGTCGACGCCGATGTTGCGGATCCCCGGCACCGGACCGCCGATCGCCACGATCGGGTGCCCGACCGACAGCAGTTGCGCGCGCTCGGGATCGGTGAAGTCCACCCCGATCGCGATGAGGGCGTCGGTCCGCTTGCGCAGGAGAGAGCGGTGGAACGCCCGCTCGCGGTCGCCGTCCCGGCTGGCCAGGTTGTACAGGATCATGTCGAACCCGGCCTCGCGGAGCGCGGCATCCACCCCCTCCAGCACGGTCGTGTAGAACCAGCGGCTCACCGAGGGGACGACGACGCCGAGGGTGTCGGTGCGACCGCTCGCCAGGCCAGAGGCATTGGATGAGGCGACGTAACCGAGCTCGTCGGCGATGTCGCGGATCCGTGCGCGGGTGGCGTCCGACACGTTGGGCAGGCCGCGGAGCGCCCGCGACACCGTCGCCGTTGACATCCCCGCGGCGCGCGCGACGTCGTCGATGCTGGTCACGCGCGTTCCACTCCCCTCAGACGTCGGCTACCCCTTGGTCGCTCCGGCAAGCAGGCCGCGCACGAAGTAGCGCTGCAGCGAGAAGAACACCACGAGGGGGATGATGATGGCCAGGAAGGTGCCCGCCGAGAGCAGGTACCAGGTCTGACCGTATGTGCCGGCGAGGTCGGTCAGCAGCTTCGTGATCGGAAAGTTGGATCCCGAGGTGAAGATCGTCGCCACCAGCAGATCGTTCCAAACCCAGAGGAACTGCAGGATGGCGAACGACGCGATCGCCGGGCGGGCGAGCGGCAGCACGATCCGGAAGAAGGTCTGGCCGTGGCTGGCGCCGTCGATCCTGGCGGCCTCCATGATGTCGTTCGGCAGGGCCGCGATGAAGTTGTGCAGCAGGAAGATCGCCAACGGCAGCGCGAAGATCGTGTGCGCGATCCAGATGCGGGCGAAGCTCCCGTCGAGCCCGTTGAGGTCGAGTCCGGGGAAGACCGCCCAGTCGCCGATCGTGACCCCGTTGGAGAACAGGCTCAGCAGCGGAACGAGCGCGACCTGGATCGGCACGACCTGCAGCGAGAACACCAGCACGAACAGCACGTTCTTGCCGCGGAAGTTCACCCAGGCGAACGCGTACGCCGCCAGCAGCGCGATGGCGATCGGGAAGATCGTCGCCGGGATCACGATGACCAGCGAGTTCACGAAGGACTGGCCGACGGTGAGCGTGTCGGTGAAGTTCAGCGTGTTGACGTAGTTCTGGATCGTCAGGTTCGGGTTGGTGAAGACTGTCCACCAGCCCGAGGTGTTGATGTCGGCCGGCTGCCGGAACGAGGTGACGAACAGTCCCAGGGTCGGGATGGTCCAGATCACCGCGATCACGAGCGCCGCGATGGTGGCGCCCGGGCTCGACAGCCGTCGCTTGGTGTCGTTGAAGGCGGCGTTCTCGGCCTTGTTGATGGCGCGTTCGCGCTTGCGGTCCGCGGCACGCGAGCCGCTCGCGCTGGGGCCGCTGCCGATGGGCAGCTCGGTGGTCGTGGCGCTCACAGTCCCAGCCTCTGCTTCCGGATGTTGTTGGCGTTGTAGATGAGGAACGGCAGGATCAGGATGAACAGCAGCACGGCCTCGGCCGACGAGGTCCCGGTCTGCGGCGGCAGGTTCTCGAACAGCCGCACCATCTGGAAGCTGATGACACTGGTGCCGTTCTGGCCCTGCGTGGTCGCCGCGATGATGTCGTAGACCTTCAGCGAGACGATGGCGATCGTGATCCAGGTGACGATGATGGTCGGGCGGATGCCGGGCACCGTCACATTGCGGAAGCGCTGGAAGGCGTTCGCCCCGTCCAGCTCCGCCGCCTCCACCTGCTCGTCGGGGATGCCCTTGATCGCTGCCGACAGCAGGACCATGGCGAACCCGGTCTGCGTCCAGATCAGGATGATGATCAGCAGCGCGTTGTTGAGCGGGTAGCTCTGCAGCCAGTTCACCGGATTCCCGCCGAAGAGCACCACGATCTGATTGAGCAGCCCGATCTGGTTGCCCTGCTGGTAGTCGTAGAAGAACTTGAAGATGATGGATGCCCCGACGAACGAGATCGCCACGGGCATGAACACGAACACCTTCAGCACCTTCTCGCCGCGGCTCCTGTCGATGAAGACGGCATAGGCGAGGCCGATCGCGGTGGCGATGATCGGCGTGATGATCACCCAGATCACCTGATTGCCGAGCGCCTGCAGGCCCTGGTTGTCGGGCGAGAGCACGGTGGCGAAGTTCGTGAACCCCACGAAGGTCTGTCCGTCGTTGGTGAAGAAGGCGGCGATGACGGTCTTGATCGTCGGGTAGAGCAGTCCGACCGCGAGCAGCAGCACGGCGGGCGCCATGAACGCGGTGAGCTGCAGCATCGATCCCACGCCACCGCGTGCGCGGCGGTCAAGCAGGAACAGGCCGGCGCCGAGCACGGCGGCGACCGGCACCAGCCAGACGGCATCGTTGTAGACGCCCAGGATCAGCACCAGGATCGCGGGGACGCCGATCGCGACGACGAGCCGCATGATCGTGTAGCCGCGGCCGCGCCGCGGGGCGAATTCGACGAAGAACAGGATGAGGGCGACGACGACGCCGAACGCCACGAGGATGACGGGGATCTGGGCGAGCGGGGGCAACCCGGCCAGCCAGGTGAAGAATGCGGTCACTTCGACCTCTCGAGTACGACGGTGGACTCAGGACATGGGACGACGGGGACGGGTGGAACAAAGGGGAGGAGGGGCCGCCCCGGGCTGAGCCGGGACGACCCCATCGTTCAGCGGTTACTTGGCGTTGGCCCAGGCCGCCTGGATCTCCGCTTCGGCTTGCGCCTGCGGCATCCCGTTCACCCAGTCGACCATGCCCTTCCAGAAGGCGTTCTCGACGACGGTCGGCATCGCGTCATCCGCTCCGAACCGGAACGTGGTGTCGCTCGACTGCAGCGTCTTGATCGCGCTCTGCAGCAGCGGGTCGGTCTCCTTGGAGGCGTCGACGCCCTTGTTCGCGCTGATGAACGACGCGTCCTTGACCGAGATCAGGCTGTTCGCCCAGTCGGCGCTCGACAGGTAGGTCATGACCTTCTGCACGGAGGGGTCGTTGTTGAACGCCGCCGCGAAGTCGCCACCGCCGGTGACGGCGTTGGTGCCGGCTTTGACCGAGGGGAGGGGGAAAGCCCAGATGTCGCCATCCGCGCCGACCTTCGGCACGGCGCCGGCCGCCGTCTTCGTGGTGGCGAAGCTCGCCTCGAGGAATGTGGCCTGGTTGGTCATGGCGCACGATCCGTCGGCGACCTTGGCCGCGACATCCCCGAACGCCGTCGAGTTGATCGAGGCGACGTCGCCGAATCCCGCGTTCACGTACTTGGAGTTCGTGATGATCTGGCCCATGAGGGTGAAGGCCTTGTCGATCGCCGGGTCGGTGAACTTGGTGTCGCCCTTGACCCACGCATCGTAGGTGGCCGGACCGGCGGAGCTCAGGACGATCTCGGCGAGGAAGTCGGCGCCCGGCCAGCCGGAGGCCGTTCCCGAGTTCCAGCCGGCGCAGAACGGCGCGCTGCCGGTGGTCGACTCGATCTTGCCGATGTCGGTGACGAGGTCGTCGTAGGTCGCCGGAACGTCGATGCCCCACTTCTTGAAGTCGGCCGGGGTGTACCAGATGTAACCCTTGACGCTCGCGTCGAGCGGGGTGCCGTACATCGCGCCACCGCTGGTGACGTAGCCCTGCCAGTCCTTCGAGAAGTTCTTCTTGACGCTGGCCTCGGTGTCGGAGCTGACCTTCACGACCTTGCCGGACTGGATCGCGGCCGAGAGCAGGCCGGGCTGCGGGAACATGCCGATGTCGGGCAGGTCGTTGCCCTGGATCTTGGTGGCGATGTTGGTGGTGAAGTTGCCGTCACCCGTGTATTTGATCGTGATGCCGTTGGCTTTCGACCAGGCGGCCCACGAGGCGTTGAGCTCGGTCGCCTCGGTCCCGGTGTCGGGTCCGTAGATCGTCACCGTCTTCTTGCCAGACGAGCTGGCGCCCGAGCCGGGGTTCGCCGTGGTGCAGCCGGCGAGAGCCAGGCCTCCGATGGCGGTGATCGCAATCGCACTGATGATGCGACGGCGGGTGAACACACCTTGTGATGTCAACTGCAACTCCTCTTCGAGTTCTGCGCGTGACGCCGTGCCGGGGGAATTCCCGACAGATGACGCTGTGTGAGCGCGACGTTACGCCGCGCGCGACCCGAAATGCAAGCGCTTGCGTCAAGCGCTTGCATTGGTGAGCGAATACTCAAGGAAGTCGCGCGAGCTCCTCATCGGTGAGGGCCAGCCCGAAGGATTCCATCAGGGCCGGCAGCTGCTCCACGGTCCGCGCGCTGGCGATGGGCGCAGCGACCGTCGGCCGGTCGCGCAGCCAGGCCAGGGCGACGGATGCCGGCTCGACGCCGCGCGATTCGGCGATGTCGTCGAGCACGCCGAGCAGCTCGAGGTTGCGCGGGGAGTCGAGGTGCTTTCCCGCTCCTCCGGCGCGCGCGGAATCCACCGCCACGCCCGGCCGGTACTTGCCGGTGAGGAATCCCGAGGCCAGAGCGGCATAGGGCAACTCGACGATGCCGAGCTCGCCCAGCGTGGGCACGAGGCTCTGCTCCAGGCCTCGCTCGATCAGGTTGTAGTGGTCCTGCGACACCGTGAACGGGGCGAGGCCGGCATCCTTGGCGATGGTCACGGCCGACCTCAGGCGCTCGGCGCTGAAGTTCGATGCGCCCACTTCGCGGACCTTGCCCGCCGTGACCAGCTCGTCGAAGGCGGCCACGTACTCCTCCTGCGGCACCTCCTGATCGTCGCGGTGCGCGTAGTAGAGGTCGAGGTAGTCCGTCTGCAACCGGCGGAGGGAGTCGTCGACGGCGGCCAGGATGTTGGCACGCGACAGCCCCTTCCGGGTCGGCAACGAGAAGACCTTGGTGGCGATCAGCACGCGCTCGCGATGCTGCCGCGACGCGAGCCACTCGCCGATGATGGTCTCGGACTCGCCGCCGCTGTTGCCCGGGACCCACGCCGAGTACACGTCCGCGGTGTCGATCGACACCCCGCCCGCCTCGACGAAGCCGTCGAGGACCGAGAACGACTCCCCGCGGTCCGAGGTCCAGCCGAAGGTGTTGCCGCCGAGAACGAGGGGGCCGAATTCCAGTGAGCTCATGACAGGGGCAATGCGCCGCGGGGCGCAGTCATTCCCGAGGCGCGAGTTGCGTGCCCGTCGGGTCGATCGCCGTCTCGTCGCCCAGGGCGGAACCGCCGAGCGGAGCGTCGCCCCAGTCCTCGAGGTGCCACGCTCCACGGCGGGTGCGGTGCACGCGGACGAGCGCCGTGTTGGGCAGCTGGTGCGTGCCCGCGAAGCCGCCGCCATCCGTGTTGGCGCAGCGGGCCGCGACCCAGGTGCGGATGGCGGCGCCGTGGCTGACGACCAGCACGCTGCCGTGCGCGTCACGGGTGAGCGCGTCGATGACGGCGTCGTACCGGTCGAAGAACTCGTGACCGTTCTCGCCGCCGGGCATCCGCAGGTCGAGGTCACCGCTCGCCCATGCCCACGCGGTCGTGTTGTAGAGCTGCTGGTCGTGGCGGTCGCTGCGCATCTCCAGCTCGCCCGCCTGGATCTCTTTGAGCCCGTCGTGGATGCTCGGCTCGAGGCCCCGCGCGACCGCCAGCGGTGCCGCGGTCTGCTGCGTCCGCAACAGGGTCGACACCGCGATCGCGTGCAGCTCGTCGCGCGTGCCTCCGGGGATCGCGGCGAGCGCCGCGGGGACGGCGGCCGCCTGCCGCGTGCCGAGCTCGTCGAGCGGCGCGCCCGGTGCCGCGGTATCGAGCGCGCCGATCACGTTCGACTGCGTCTCGCCGTGCCGCACGAGGAACAGCTCCATGTCAATCCACCGCCGTCTTCCGGGCCGCGAGGTGCTCCCAGTCGTGCAGGAAGAGCCCGTCGAAGTAGGCGGCCGCCTCGGCGCTGTGCAGGATCACGCTGGCATCCCGGTTCGTCAGGGTTCCGGCCGACGACCAGTTCTGGCTGCTGACCAGCACGCTGCGTCCGTCGACGACGATGCCCTTGTTGTGCACGTTGTTCTGCAGCTTGACGTCGTGGACGACATCCAGGCCGAGGGCCTGCAGCTGCTCGAGGTACCCCGCGGTCTCGAACTGGCTCATGATGATCTTCACCTCGACGCCCGCCTTCTGCCGGCCGATCACCGCCTGCACGAGATCGAGGAACGGCTGCGTCGCCGCGGTCGGTGTCTTGGGTAGCTCGATGTACTGGAACTGCAGGTGCAGGCTCGTCGTCGCAGAGGCGATCAGCTCGGCGACGGCGTGCGCGTAGCTGCCAGGGTCGGGCGTCAGCAGCGGGTCGATCCGGATGCTGCCGCTGATCGTCAGCGCCGCGGTGAAGCCGCCGAACGGCGGTGTCTGCACGAGCGGCGGGAAGAACGCGGTGTCCAGTGGTTCGGAGAGCAGCCGCTGGTTGTGCGCCCTGGCGATCGAGAGGTCGTGCAGCAGATAGGCCTCGAACACGCGCGCGAGCTCGGCGCTCTGCACGACCACATGCCAGTCGCGGTCGCGCGTGCGGGCCTCGGCGGCATCCGCGGGCGTCGCCACCGGGTCGATGTCGGGCTGGTTCGAGTTGTTCCAGTTGCCGCTCGACAGCCAGACGGCCGCGTGATCCCGCACGGCGACCTTGATGTGGTATGCCGAGGGGAAGATCCAGGCCGACGCCAGCGGGTCGGATCGCTCGAGCGCCCACGCCTGCTCGAACTTGCTGCCGAACGCCGCCGTCAGCGCCGCGACGGTCTGCTCGTCGCTCTGGTCGGCGGTCGGATTACGCGCCGGATGATCGAGCACGAGCTTCACCTCCCGCCCGGCCAGCACGGTCTCGACGGTCGTCAGCACGTGCGAAGAGGTGAAGTCGTAGAGGCCGACCGTGAGCGTCGTCTCGGTGGCGGTGAGGAAGGCCTCGAGGGTCGGCCAGCCGGAGTCGGGGCTCGCGCTCAGAGTGATCGTCGCGTCGCCCTCGATCGGGGTCAGCGCGACGCCAGGAGCCGGCGTGTAGGCGAGTTGGGTCTTGGAGCTCCTGGCGGTCGAATAGTCGCGAAGCGACGCATCGAGACCATCGTCGAGACCCAGACCCTCGGGAGCGAGAATCCCCGCACCCACCATCCGCCGCTCCCCCGCGAACTCGGGCACCGCGCCCGTGTCGGGCGTCGGGCCGACGACCCGGGCGTAGGCCTCGGGGTCGGCCAGCTGCATCCGCTTCGCCTCGGAGGCGACGCGGACGTCGACGGGCACGCCCTCGAGGTCGCGCGGCAGCCCGGCACCGGCACCGGCACCGGGCTCGACGGTCACCACGATCGCGGGGCGGTCGGTGAGCCAGTCGCCTACGAGGTGCGAACCGGGCCGCACGCTGAGCACGCCCGGCACGGCGAGCCGCGACGCGTGCCGCTCGATGATGCTCGCGATGTCCGCCATAGGCGCCGAGGGTACGCCGTGGTCGTGAACGCGAGAATGGACGCCATGCGCACCCTCTACCCGCCGATCGAACCGCACACCACCGGCATGCTCGAGGTCGGCGACACCGCCGCGCCGACCAGAGACCTGATCTATTGGGAGGAGTGCGGCAACCCGGCCGGCAAGCCCGTGGTCTTCCTGCACGGCGGGCCCGGCGCCGGGTGCACACCCGAGCACCGTCGTCTCTTCGACCCGGGGCGGTACCGCATCGTGCTGCTCGATCAGCGCAACTGCGGCCGCAGCATCCCGTCCGCCAGCGTTCACGGCACCGACCTCGCCGCGAACACGACCTGGAACCTGGTGGCCGACCTCGAGGCGCTGCGCGAGAGCCTCGGGATCGAGCGGTGGCAGGTCTTCGGCGGGTCGTGGGGCTCGAGCCTCGCTCTCGCCTACGCCGAAACGTATCCCGACCGTGTCACCGAGCTGGTGGTGCGCGGCATCTTCACCCTGCGACCCGGCGAGCTCGACTGGTTCTACGAGGGGCAGTGCGGCACCATGGCCCCCGAGTTCTGGGAGGGGTTCGTGGCGCCGGTTCCCGAGGCCGAGCGCCGATCCGGCAACTTCATCCCGGCGTACGCACGCCTGCTCGCCGACCCCGACCCAGCGGTGCACGGTCCGGCGGCGGTCGCCTGGTCGACGTGGGAGGCGTCGACGATCACGCTCATCCCCGACCCCGAGACCATCGCCGAGTTCGCCGAGCCGGCGTACGCCCTCGCCTTCGCCCGCATCGAGAACCACTACTTCGTGCACGGCGGGTGGTTCGAGCCCGAGCAGTTGATCCGGGATGCCGGCCGGCTCGCCGGCATCCCGACCGTCATCGTGCAGGGCCGCTACGACCTGTGCACGCCTCCGGTCACCGCATGGGAGCTGCACCGCGCGCTGCCGGGCGCCGAGTTCGTGCTCGTGGATGACGCGGGCCACGCCTTCGACGAGCCGGGCATCCTCGACGCCCTGATCACGGCGACCGACCGATTCGCTACCTGACGATCTCGTAGCGCAGCAGCGCGATGCCCTCGCCGACGGTCCGCGTCTCGAGCAGGCGCACCGGCTTCTGGCCGGGGAACTCCCCGAAGACCCGCGCGCCGGCACCGAGGACGACGGGGAAGACCATGAGCCGCACCTCGTCGACGAGGTCGCGCTCCCACAGCAGCTGAACCAGCGGGCGGCTGGCGTAGACGACGATCTCGCCCGCCACCTGCTCGCGCAGTTTCGCGACCTCGGCGGCGGCATCCCCGTGCAGCACGGTCGAGTTGCGCCACGCGGGCTCGGTCAGCGTGGCGGACACGACGTACTTCGGCAGACCATTCAGGCGGTCGGGCCAGTCGCCGGTCGCGTCATTCCACCGGGCGCCGAAGTAGGCGTCGCTTCCGCGGCCGAGCAGCAGGGCGTCCGCGCCGAGCGCTTCGGCGTACTCGGCCTGGGCCCACGCGCCACGGTCCTCGCCCATGAACTGCTCGAACCAGCCGCCGCGGTCGAAGCCGCCCTCACCGGTGGGGTCCTCCATGACTCCGTCGAGCGAGACGTTCTCACTGATGACGATCTTTCCCATTTTTCGTTCTCCTGTTTCGTCGGTTGTCGGTACCTGGGATGCAGACACGCGCGCTCCCGCAAACTGGGCGCTTCCCGACCGCCCAGTTTTCGCATCGGCCGGTGTCGATACCGATGAGCGCGCACCGGGTGCGAGAAGGAGATGTCAGGATGACGGATGTGGCGACGGACTTGATCTCACGGGCGCGGGCCGGCGACGACGCTGCGTTCCGCGAGCTGACCGAGCCGCACCTGCGCGAGCTGCGGGTCCACTGCTACCGGATGCTCGGCTCCCTCCACGATGCGGAGGACGCCCTGCAGGAGACCCTGCTCTCCGCGTGGCAGGGCCTCGCCTCATTCGAGGAACGCGCGTCATTGCGCACCTGGCTCTACCGGATCGCCACGAATCGCTGCCTCAACCTGCGCCGCTCGACGGGACGCCGGCTTGCCAAGGAATGGGCGATACCCGGCGTCCAGCCGCCCGAGCCGACCCGCCTCGGCGAGGTGGTCTGGCTCGAACCGTTTCCCGACTCCCTGCTCGACGACTCGATCGCCCCGGTACCCGGCCCGGAGGCACGCATCGAGAGCCGCGAATCGATCTCGCTCGCCTTCATCACCGCTCTCCAGCTGCTGCCACCGCGGCAGCTGGCCGTGCTGATCCTGCGCGATGTGCTCGGATTCCATGCGGCCGAGGTCGCCGAGATGCTCGACTCCACACTCGAATCGGTGACCAGCGCGCTCAAGCGGGCCCGCGCGGGTCTGAGCGCGCGCTCCGGGTCGAGCAGCACCCGAGCCCTCGAGGCGGCGCCGGCCGCCGGCTCTCCCGCCGAGAAGGAGATGGTCGTCAGCTTCACCCGAGCCTACGAATCCGGCGACCTGGACGCCGTCGTCGCTCTGCTGACCGACGACGTCTTCATGTCCATGCCGCCCATGCCCCTCGAGTACGAGGGAAAGGGGCCTGTGGCGGAGTTCTGCTCGCTGCTCTTCGGCTCCGGCCGCACTTTCCATCTCGTACCGACCCGGGCCAACGGCCAGCCGGCGTTCGGGCTGTATTCGCGCGGGCCCGACGGAGTCCTGCATGGCACCGGCCTCATCGCCCTCGCTCTGGCCGGGCAGCGGATCAGTGCCATGGTGCGTTTCGAGAGCGGCATGCTGGCCTGGTTCGGGTTGCCCCGGTCCCTTTCGGAGTGATCGCGCGGTGTCGGTTCGGGCCGTGATCACGCCGCGTGACTAGCATGGCCAGCGGCTGGGACCAGGCAGTCGGAGGAGCACAGGGCATGAGCGCGCGCACGAACACCCTCGGACTCGTCATCCCCGACATCACCAACCCCTTCTTCCCGTCTCTGGTGCAAGCGATCGAGCACACCGCCCGCGAGCGGGGGCTGAGCATCCTGATCGCGGATTCGAACAACGACGCCTCGGTCGAGCGCGACGCCCTGCGCACGCTGATCGACCGGCGGGTGGACGCGATCCTCATCTCCCCCACCCACGTGACCGACAGCGTGCAGGCGATCGTCGAGACGGCGCGGCTGGTGCCCACCATCCAGATCGACCGGGTGGTCGATGAGACGCTGCCATACGTGCGCGCCAACCAGTCGGACCCGATCGCCGTGATCGTCGACCACCTGCGCCTTTCGGGCCGTCAGCATCTCGCCTTCATCGGGCAGCAGACCACCATCGCCACCACGCACGAGCGCGAGTTGGCGTTCGCCCGCCTGATGGAGACGGCGTTCCCCGACGAACCGCTCCGCGTGGTGAAGGAGGGGATGTCGTCCGCCGAATCGGGCCGCGCCGCCTCGCGCACGATCATGGCGAGCTGGCCGGACACCGACGCGATCATCTGCGCCAACGACCTGATCGCGGTGGGCGTGCTGCAGGATCTTGGCACGCATCCCGGACGCCGCCAGGTCGCCGTCTCGGGCTTCGACGACACCCTGCTCGCGCGCATCATGCGCCTCACCTCCGTGCGCCAGCCGGTCGACCAGATGGCGGATGTCGCGCTCTCGGCGGCTGCCGACCCCGACGGTGTCGCCGCTCCCCTGGCGGTCGAGCTGACCTCGGAGGTCATGCTGCGGTTCACGACCGCCTAGACGGTTTCCCCAACTACTGCAACTTGACAGTTGCATGTAGCTGGCGAGATGATGCAACCACAGAGTTGCATCATCCGTCGAAAGGGACCACCATCATGAGCATGACCGTCAACGACCCGTCGATCGTGGATGCCGACGCCTTCGCCGTGCGCCGCACCGTCACGATCGCCGCCGCGCCCGAGAAGGTGTGGGCCGCCGTCACCCAGCCGGAGCTGATCGCCCAGTGGTTCGGCCAGACCGCCCGGCTGGACGGCCTCGCGGTCGGAGCCGAGGGCGAGTTCGGCTTCGAGGGCTACGGCACCTTCCCGGTCCGCATCGAAGAGCTCGACGCACCCCGGGCCATCACGTACCGCTGGGGCAACGACAACGCGACCTCCACTGAGACCCTCGCCGCCGACAACTCGACCGTGTTCCGGTTCACCCTGGAGGCCGCAGACGGGGGCGCCGCGACCGTGCTCACCGTGGTCGAGTCCGGTTTCGAGGTGCTCGGCGACCCGGCGGCCGCGATGGAGGGCAACCGCGGCGGCTGGGACTCGGAGATCGACGAACTGATCGCCTTCCTGGAGGGCGCATGACAGCGACAGCACCTGACACCCTGCTCGCCGTGTTCGGCGCGCTGGCCGACGAGACGCGCTGGTCGATCCTGGTCGCACTCGGCGAGGGGGATGCTTCGGCCTCCGCCCTCGCCGGGCGCCTCCCGGTGACCCGGCAGGCGATCGCCAAGCATCTGGCAGTGCTGCAGAGCGCCGGGCTGGTCGAGCCGATCCGGGTCGGACGCGAGCTCCGCTTCCGCGCCCTGGGCTCGGCGCTCAGCGAGACCGCGCGGCGCCTCGACGTCATCGGCGCCGAGTGGGACCGCCGACTGGCCGCCATCAAGCGGATCGCGGAGGCGATGGAGTAGCCCCCCGGGTGAACGTTCGGGCCTGCGGCCTCGTGATGCCGTCATGACCACTGCCGTCTCCACTCGCACTGCTCTCTCACTGCGCACCCTCTTCTTCGTGCGCGCCGCCTTCTCGGTGGTCTGGGTGACGCTCGTCTTCGTGCTCGCGTCGACGGTGACCACCGATACGAAGCCGTCGGTCGCCGCGGTCGTGCTGCTCACCATCTACCCGCTGTGGGATGTGGTGGCCACGGTCGCCGACATCCGGGCGACCCCGACGGCCGGCAGCCACATCCCGCAGTTCGTGAACATCGGCGTCGGAGTCGCGGCCACCGTGGCCGTGCTGATCGCCGCCCTGAGCTCACTGACCCCGGCACTCATCGTGTTCGGCGCCTGGGCGTTCGTGAGCGGAGGCATCCAGCTGATCCTGGCGCTGCGGCGGCGCAAGCCGATCGGCGGGCAGTGGCCGATGATCATCAGCGGCGGCCTCTCGGTGCTCGCCGGGATCTCCTTCGTCGTCACCTCCGGGGCGCCCAAGACCGGGCTCACCACGCTGGCCGGATACTCGGCGTTCGGGGCGTTCTGGTACCTGCTCGGCGCGATCCTGCTGATCGTGGCCGTCCGTCGCGTGTCGCGCCGGATCGCAGCGCCCGCCGCGTCCGACGCCTAGGACCCGCTGGCGAAGCCGACGATCAGCACCGCCGCCAGCGAGACGGCGGCGATCGCGAGCATTCCGATGGCCATCAGGCCGAGGCGTCGCCGGAGCCGGGTCACCGGCACCACGAAGCGGACGACGATCATTCCGACGTAGAGCAGGGCGACGACGACGGCCGCGGCCAGCGGGATGCCGTGCGGCGGCAGGTCCAGCACGGCCTGTGCGATCAGCACCGCGAGGGCGATCGCCGTGAACAGACCGCCGACGACGAGCCAGATCAGACCCGTCGAGAAGGTCAGCGACGGCTGCTCGGTGAGCTTGGTCGGGTCCTGCGGCGGCGGCCGATCCGGGTCCATGGCTCCATGGTGGCAGCCCTCCGCGCCGATTGCTCCCCCGGAGCTCCCGCCGTCGAAAAGGTCATTTCAGTTCGCGCTCATGTGAGTCCGAACTGAAATGGAGGAGAGCGGGTCGTCCGGCCTGTGCGCGATCGGACGCTAAATCACTCAGGAAGACGGCAACCGAACGACGTAGGGTGAGACATCGCTCGACCCCGTCGAAAGGTCACCGCCATGCGCACTTCGTCCACCACCGGCTTCGATCTGCGAGGTGCCGTCGACGGCCTTCGCGAGACGTTCGGCCCGCGCGTCGCGGCGTTCACCGGGAGCCGCGACATCCGTGCCGCGATCCTGACCGAGCTCGCGACCGAGCCGATGCACGGCTACCAGCTGATCCAGGCGATCCAGGGGCGCTCCCAGGGCGCGTGGACCCCGACTCCCGGCTCGGTCTACCCGACCCTCCAGCTCCTGGCCGATGAGGGACTGGCCACGGCGAAGCAGGATGGCGAGCGGAAGGTCTACACGTTGACCGACGCCGGCACGACCGCTGCCGCGGCGGTCGCCGGCCCCGACGAGTCGAAGAGCGAGTCGCGGCGTCCGTGGGATTCCGAGCGGGCCGTCCTGCCGAAGGCCGGTGCCAAGCTCGGCCAGGCCGTCGGCCAGGTCGCGATGAACGGATCCGCGGAGCAGCAGGAGCGGGCCGTCGCCATCATCGACGAGGCGCGCAAGAAGCTGTACGCGATCCTCGCCGAGGACTGAGTGGCACAACCCGCCGCCCCCGCCCAGGTGTCGCCGCCGAACCGGGCGCTCCGGACGCGCTACCGGCGCATCGTGCGGTTCGCGGCGATCTTCCTGGTGCAGGCCTGGTGGTTCGAACTGGTGCTGCCGCGCATCGGCTTCGCCCGGCTTGCTGCCCGCGGCCGCACCAAGCGGCTGACGCGACTGGCCCAGCGCTTCCACGTCCTCGCGGTCGAACTCGGCGGATTGATGATCAAGGTCGGGCAGTTCCTGTCGTCGCGTCTCGACATCCTGCCCCCCGAGATCACCGACGAACTCGAGGGCCTGCAGGACGAGGTCGCTGCCGAGCCCTTCGACGCGATCAAGCGGTCGGCCGAATCCGAGCTCGGGATGCCGCTCGAGGTCGCCTACGCGAGCTTCGAACAGGTGCCGATCGCCGCGGCATCCCTCGGTCAGGCCCACCGCGCGCGCCTGACCCCGTCCATCGCCGCCGATCTCGGCTTCGAGGACGTGGTCGTGAAGGTGCAGCGCCCCGGCATCGAGCAGGTCGTCGCGGTCGACCTGGCGGCGCTTCGGCGGATCGCCCGCTGGGTCTCGCGCATCCGCCTCGTCTACACCCGGGCCGACGCGCCCGCGCTGGTCGAGGAGTTCGCGACGACGAGCCTGGAAGAGATCGACTACCTGCACGAGGCCGCGAACGCCGAGCACTTCGCCGCCGATTTCGCCGACGACCCGACCGTCGCAGCCCCCGTCGTGGTCTGGGAGCGCACCGCCCTGCGAGCGCTGACTCTCAGCGATGTGACCGCCATCAAGATCACGGATCTCGCCGCCCTCACCGCCGCCGGCATCGACCCGGCCGCCGTCGCTCAGGCACTGGCTCGCGCGACCTTCCAGCAGATCTTCGTGGCGGGCTTCTTCCACGCGGACCCGCACCCGGGGAATCTGTTCGTGACGCCCGGCTCCGACTCCGACACCCCGTGGCACCTCACCTATGTCGACTTCGGCATGATGGGCACGATCTCCGACAGCCTCCGCGCCGGGCTGCGCGACTTCATCCTCGCCGCGCTCGGCCGCGACACCCGCGGCCTGATCACCGCCCTCGAACGGCTCGGCGTGCTGCTCACGGTCGCGGATACCGAAGAGCTCGAGCGCGCCATGACGGCTCTCTTCGACCGCTTCGGCGGCATGGGCATCGCCGAGCTCCAGCGCGTCGACCAACGCGAGCTCGAGCGCTTCGCCCGCCAGTTCGGCGAGACGATCCGTGCGCTCCCGTTCCAACTGCCCGAGAGCTTCCTGCTGCTGATCCGCACCGTGTCGCTCATCTCGGGCGTGACGAGCGCGCTCGACAAGAACTTCAATATGTGGGATGCGGTCGATCCCTTCGCACGCTCGGTACTGAGTTCGGGCGGCGCGAATGCGCTGCGCGAGCTGCCGCAGAAGGCGCTCTCGCTGGCGAATACCCTGGCCGCGCTGCCCCGCCGCTTGGATGAGCTCGTCACCAAGATCGACCGCGGCCAGCTCGTGGTGCAGACCCCGCAGATCGACCGGCGGCTCCGCTCCCTTGAACGTTCGCTCGGCCGGCTGGTCTCGGCGATCGTGTTCGCGGGACTGCTGTTCGCGGGGGTACTGCTGCTGCCCACCGTGCCGTGGCTGGGCTGGGTGCTGATGGCGTCATCCGTCATCCCGTTGGCCCACCTGCTGGTGACGCTGCGCAGAACCTGACCGAGTCAGGCCCCGCGACGCCGGCCAGCAGCCACATCACGTAACCATCTGTTTACCTTGCCCCGACAACGTGTGCAGGTGCCTACCCCCCACGCCCGTCCCGTCCTTGTTGCTGCCGCCGTTGCGGCCCTCACTCTCGCGGGTGTGATCGGCGTTCCTGCCGTCGCATCCGCCGTCGCGCCCTCCGACGTGAAGATCACGGAGTTCGCCTACGGCGGCAAGGCGACGGGGTCGTCGACCGGTGGCGACGGCGAATACGTGGAGGTCACGAACCTCGGGAGCAGCTCGGTCGATATGACCGGGTGGACGTACAACCGGGACACCGGCGGCACGGCGATCTCGTTGACCGGCCTCGGCACCCTCGCTCCCGGCGCATCAGGAATCATCACCGATCTGACCCCCGCGGAGTTCCGAACCGAATGGAGTCTGGCGGTGTCGGTGCCTGTCGTCAACGACGGCAGCACGAAGCTCGACGGCGGCGCGCACACCATCTCCCTCTACGACCCCACCAGCGCCGTCGCCGACCAAGTCACCTGGGCGTCCGGCTTCCTCTCCGCCAAGGGACTCTCGGCATGGGTCGACGCCGCCCACGTGGGCGCGGAGGCCGGCACGACCGGCTGGACCATCTCGACGGTCGGGGACGCGCAGGGCAGCGTCGCCAGCGTGCACTCCACGGCCATCGGCTCGCCCGGCAGCTTCACCCTCTACACGCCACCGGCGGATGTGAAGTTCACCGAGTTCGCCTACGGCGGCAAGATCACGGGATCGTCGACCGGTGGCGACGGCGAATACGTGGAGGTCACGAACCTGGGCAGCAGCTCGGTCGACATGACCGGGTGGACGTACAACCGGGACACCGGCGGCACGGCGATCTCGTTGACCGGCTTCGGCAGCCTCGCCCCCGGCGCGTCGGGAATCATCACCGATGTCACGGCCGCAGAGTTCCGCACGGAATGGAACCTGTCCGCGTCGGTGCCTGTCGTCAACGACGACATGACGAAGCTGGACAGCAACGCCCACACGATCACGCTCTACGACCCCACGAGCGCCGTCGCCGACCAGATCAGCTGGGCCGCCGGCTTCCTCACGGCCAAGGGACTCTCGGCATGGGTGGATCAGACGCATGTCGGCGCCAAGGCGGACACGACGGGCTGGACCATCTCGGCCGTCGGCGATGCGGAGGGCAGCGTGGCCAGCGTCCACCCCACCGCCATCGGCTCACCCGGCACGTTCGTCCTGGCGACGCCCACGGGCGGCGGCGGAACCACCCCGCCCACCGACCCGAACTTCGCCGACATCGTGATCAACGAGATCACCTCCGACAACGCCGTGACGCTGCCGTCGCCGCTGCCGGTGATGAGCGACGTCATCGAGCTGTACAACAACGGAACGCACACCGTCAGCCTCGACGGCTGGAAGCAGATCGACAGCGGGGCGGCCGGCTCGGCCGCGGTGTTCTCCGGGGCCCTCTACGTGAACGGCGCGCTCGCCACGAGCATCCCCTCGCATGGTTTCGGCGTGTTCCAGTCGACCGCCGGCCTCAGCAGCGGCGGCGACTCGGTGAAGATCTACACGCCCGACGGCACTCTCGTCGACCAGCTCGACTACCTGGCCGGCCAGGCCGGCGTCGACGAGAACGTCAACACGGACCACACCTACAACGCCCTCGCGGCCTGCCCCGCCGACGGATCCAGCAGCTTCCTCGAGGTGACCACGGCGAGCTTCGGCAGCTCGAACGCCACCGCGTGCCTGACGGGCGTCACCCCGCTCACCAGCGGCACCGGGCCCGAGGCTCCCTGCCAGACGGAGAACTCGGGCGACGACCCGGGCACCGTTCCCGACACGGCCCTGACCTGGCCGGGCGGCGCCACCCCGACGACGATCGACGCGCAGTGCTCGTGGGTCACCACTGAATCCGGTCAAGACCTCAGCGGCCTCGCCTTCGATCCGACCGACCCCAACGTGCTCTACGCGGTGAAGAACAAGAGCCACGTCTACCGGCTGATCAACTCGGGCGGAACCTGGTCGAAAGACACGGCCAACGGCTGGACGGACGGCAAAGACATCCGCTTTCCCGGCGGAACCGGCGCGCCCGACAGCGAGGGCATGACGGTAGGCCCCGACGGAGCGCTCTACATCACGACCGAGCGCGACAACAACAACTCGAGTGTGCCGCTGGACACGATCCTGCGCTTCGCCGACTCCTCGGCCACGACGCTCACCGCCACCGACCAGTGGACGCTGACCTCCGACCTGGGCTTCGCCCCGACGGATGCCGCTGACAGCAACCTCGGTTTCGAGGGCGTGACCTTCGTGCCCGACAGCTTCCTGACCAGCCACGGCTTCCGCACGGATGCCGGCGCGCTCTACGACCCCGCGAACTTCACGGGCAAGGCGCTGCCCGGCCTGTTCTTCGCGGCCGTCGAGAAGACCGGCCACCTCATCGCCTACGCGCTGAACACCGACCACAGCTACACCCGAGTGGCCGACATCACGAGCGGGATGCTGGGCGTGATGGACGCCCAGTTCGACCCCGATCTGGGCGAGATCTGGGCGCACTGCGACAACACCTGCGGCAACGCGACCGCGCTCCTGAAGATCGGCACCGACGGCCACTTCACGGTGGACCGCTACTTCGCCCGCCCCGCCAACCTCCCCAACTACAATCTCGAGGGCTTCGCCGTCGCGCCGGTCTCGGCCGCGGTCGGCGGCCAGCGCCAGGTGCTCTGGACGGATGACGGCAACCGCTTCGGCCACTCCCTCTGGTCGGGCACGATCCCGGCGTCGCTCGCGTTGCCGGTGGTCAGCCTCTCCACCACCACACCGGCGGCCGGGCAGACCATCACCATCACGGTCGACGGCCTCACCCCCGGAACCCAGTACGAGGCCGACCTCCACTCCTTGCCGGTGCTGCTCGGCACCAGCGTGGCGGGGCCGACGGGGGTGCTGAGCCTCACGGTGACGATCCCGACGAGCACGGCTCTCGGCGCCCACACGATCACGATCTCGCCGGCCGGCGCGCCCGGCACCATCCTCGCCAGCCTTGCGCTCACGGTGAGCGGAACGCTCGCCGAGACCGGCGTCGATCCGGGAACCGGTCTTGCCGCGGGTGCCGTGCTCCTGTTGCTGGGCTTGGCGGCGCTGGTCGTGCGGCGCCGGCGGCGTGTGACCAGCGTCTGACCCGAGTGGTCTCCCGGGGTTCCTGAGGATCGCTAAGCTTCAAGTGACCCGGGGGAGTCGAGCAGTGCTCGGAGTTCCCCTTGCCCACGCGGGGAGTCCCCATCGGAGATCCTCGCCCATCTCTGATTGGTTACTGTGAAACTCTCTCGCTCGATCGCTCCTCTTTTCATCGGCTCCGCGCTCGTGGCCGGGCTCGTCGCGTGCTCGGCTTCGACCCCCAGCACGACCGCCGACAAGCCGGCGGCGTCGCACTCCGCGTCCGCGACGCCGACCAAGGCCGCGGCGGCCGGCAACGGCAAGACGCCGTCCTGGGCCAGCCCGCTGACGACACCCGGCACCCTGCTCACCACCGCGACGGGCAAGGGGTTCAAGGTCGACATCTACGAGGTCGGAACGGCGAGCGCGTCGACCCACGGCCAGTTCGCCGACCCCGACACCAACAAGCCGATCATCGCCGCCGGCGACACGGTCGTCTACGTCAACTACGTCTTCACCAACACCGGGACCGCGTCCATCCCGCTGAGCTACAGCCTCGGCACGGTCGAGCCGCGCTACGCCGACTGGCCGTACCTGCAGGGCATGGACAGCGTCGTCGACTCCGCTCAGGAGAAGCAGGAGGAGGTCAACGACTCGGCGATCGCCCCGAGCGGCGGAGACGCCCCCTACGCGTGGAACGCGGGCGAGTCGTTCTCGTACGGGCAGAACTTCAAGTACGAGGCCGGCGGGAAGATCACCTTCGAGGTGACGCTGATCCCCGCTCTCGCGAGCGGCGACCTGGACGAGGACAACAAGCAGGTCGTGAGCGTCGACTCCACGATCAAGTAGCGGCGGCGGGGCGGCGGCGCTACGAGGCGCTGCCGCCCCCGACCCGCCCATCCACGGCGTCCAGCGAGATCTCCTCCGAGTCGAGCGCCGTGCGCAGCACCTCGATCGACTCGGAGGAGTAGGCACCGCGTTCGTAGACGTCGCGCAGGGCGGCGCGCTCGGCGTCCAGTTCCACACGGCGCAGCCGCTGGTACTGCACGACCTCGTTGGCCGGATCGTCGAGGTCGGCGGTCGCCCAGATCTCGAGGCGGCCGATCCAGGTCTCGCCCTGCGCCGTCACCTCCTCGAGCACCTCGGGGCGCACCGGGGTTCCGGATGCCTCGGCGCTGTCGACCGCGGCGCTCACCGCCGAGTCCCCCGCCTCCTTCATCAGCTTGCGGAGCTCGAGCACTTCGGTGCGCTGGCTGCCGGGAGCGTCATCCGCCGGCCGCAGTGCGCGGATGACCGGCGGCAGCAGCAGCCCCTGCACCACCAGCGTCACGATGGCCACAGCGAACGCGATAAGCACGAGCGAGTCGCGCATCGGCGTCCCGTGCTCGGGCAGCGTCTGCACCGCGGCGACGGTGACCACCCCGCGCATGCCGGACAGTCCGAGAATGACGCCGTCGCGCCATCCGAGCGCCTGATCGCGTTCGGCCGTGAGGTCGTTGTTCTGCTGATCGATCCGCTTGCGAAAGTTCTGGAACACCGTCGAGAATCGCGCCCGCGTGCTGTCGTCGATCTCCACCGGCTCGGGGGGTGGGTTCTTCTCGAGCTCGGCGAGCTGGTCGACCATCCGATCGCGCGCGGCCTTGTCCTTCTTCGTGACGATGCCGAGGCTCGCCCGCACCCCGCGCGAGATGCTGCGCGCGGGCGACTGCTTGATCCCGAGCGCTTGGAAGCTCGCGGCGCGCTTCTGGAAGTCCTCCTCAGTGACGTCGTTGAAACGGCCCTGGGTCTGCTCGGCCCGCTTGGCGCGCCGCTGGTATCCGCGGCGGATCGACCAGAGCAGCGACGGCATCACCGCGAACCGGATGCCGACCAGCAGCACGATCACCAGCCCCGCGACCCCGAGGGTGGCCGGCAGATGGCCACCCGCGGCGACCGCACCGACGACCGGCCAGAGCTGGAAGCCCATGAAGAGGAACACCGCGTTCTCGACCAAAAGCGTCACGATGCGCCAGGTGCCCGCCTCGGTGAGGCGGAACGAGGCCCGGATGCGGTACGCCCCCTGGTTGCCGACGAGGATGCCGGCGACCACCACCGCGACCACGCCCGAGGAGTGCGCGAGCTGGCCGGCGAGGTAGGCGAGGAACGGGACGACGAGCGAGAGCGCCGCGTCGAGCACGGGGTCGGTGATCCGGCGCCGGAGCGCGACCGACACGGCCCCGAGAATGCCCCCGATGATGACGGCGCCGACGACCGCCCAGAGGAAGGAGAGGGCGATCATCCACCCGTTGATGCCGCCGGCGGGCGTGGTCACGATCGCGAGCATGGTGGCGAGCAGCACGAGCGCGGTCGCGTCGTTCAGCAGGCCCTCGCCTTCGAGGATCGTGACGATGCGCGGCGGCAGCCCGAGCCGCTTGCCGAGACTCGTCGCGGCGACGGCGTCGGGCGGGGCGACCACGGCGCCGAGCGCGATCGCCAGCGCGATCGGGATCGCCCAGATGAGCGCCACCGCGACGCCCACCAGCACCGCCGACACCACGACCAGCGCGATGGCGAGGAACCCGATCACCCGCAGGTTGCGCCTGAAGTCCACGAACGGCACCTGCCGCGCGGCCGCATAGAGCAGCGGCGGCAGAATCACGGTCAACACGAGATCGGGCGGAATCTGAAAATGCGGCACGGCCGGGATGGCGCCAACCGCGACCCCCACGACGGTCAGCGCCAGCGGTGCCGCGACTCCGATGCGGCTGGCGAAGAAGCTGACCACCCCGATGACGAGCACGACGCCGACGACCACGAGCGTGATGAGCTGGGTGGTGGCCATGGGAGCCAGGCTAACGGGACAGGCGGGCGCAGCTCCTCAGGTCATTCATCGGTTGCGACCAGCTGGGCATACGCCTGGTCGAAGGTCGTCGTCGAGGGAGAGAACGCCACGACCACGCCTCGGCGCACCAGATAGAGCCGGTTGGCTCGCCGCTGTCCGGCCGACGAGAAGAGCAGAGCGTCATCGAACGGGCTGACGTCCCAGTCATCGAGTGCCGACGACTCGAGCACTCCGTGCTCTGCGAGCCAGGTGTTCAGCGTGCCGAGTGCGGACTCCTGCGAATCTTCGGCCATCAAAGCACGACCTCCTTCCACGGTTGTCCGCCGGACGGCCGGACCACCGCCTCGATATTCCAGATGGGGACCGGGTAGCCGGGCGGCCAGTCGTCCGCCATGCCGAGCTGGCCGTCGGCCCACCGCACGACGCCGCCGTCGTCGACATAGGCGTTGAACCAATGCCCACCGGCGCGCCCGAGCGGAACCCGCGGATCGTCCCAGTCGACGCCGATGATCGCCACCGCGCCCGGCCCTTCCTTCTCGAGTTGCGCCGACAAGCGGCTGTAGGCGGCAGACGTGAAGCTCGCAGGATCGGCATGCCGTGGGGAGTTGGTCAACGCGGTGGTCGGCCGGCATCCGACCGCATTCCACATCTCGTCGTACTCCCCTGGCGGGTGCCTGCCGTCGCCGAAGGCCGGCTGGGTGCTCACCCCTTGGTAGGCGTCCGCCATCGAGCGAGCACACGGGCCGCAGTTGTTCGTCCACGCTTCGTCGTTCGTCGAATAGTTGGGGTTGACTCTGCCGATCCACCCGAGAACGCTGCGGGCCCCGAAATACGTGATGTCATGGGCCATCGACGACGTCTGCTGCCCTGTCGGCGAGAGATATCGAAACGCGAGGGGCTCTCGCGGCTCGAGAGTGGCGCCGGGCGCGAACTCCGGCCCGGACTCCGGCGAACCAGGGCCACCGCGCCCCGTGACACCGGATCCCGAGCGCACCACGAATGCCCTTCCGGCTTGCGCGGCCGCGTGAAGCTGGGCCGCCGCCTGTGCGAGCGACCGCTGGGCCGACTGCAACGCGATCGCCGCGCTCCGAGCGTTGCCCCCGGCCGATCCTTGCGTCACGGCCGCCGCTTGCGACGCCACCTGCCCGATTCGCCGCGAACGCTGAGCGAGCTCGGCCGCGTGGTGTTCCGCCTCATCCGTCAGCACGGAGAGCGCACGGAGCAGGTCTTGCAGCTCGCTCATCTCGAGGAGAGCCTGCGCCCTAGAGCGATGCCGCGAACTTGCTGGCGGCTTGCGAGGCTTGCTGAAGCGCCGAGACGGCGGCGTCCAGTTGCTTCTCCGCCGCCTGGAGCGTCTGGATCATGTCTCGATCGACGCCCTGGGCGGTGCCCCCGATGGTCGCCTCGACCTGGTTGACCGCCTGCGAGAACTTGGACTTGAAGCCGGTGAGCCCGGCAGCCGTCGACTTGGCGTCGTTCGCGATGCTTGAGAGCTGCTGCTTGACGCCGCTGAGCTGGGACATGAAGTGCCTTCCTGGTGGTTAGTGACGAGTGAGGATGATGACGAGGACCGCGACGACGACGGCGATCGCGGCCGCGACAGCGCTGGAAACGACGACGAGCCGCCGTCGCCGCGCGGCCGCTGCAGCCCGCGCGACGGCTTCCGCTTCGGCCGCCTGCTCGAGGCGGATCCGTTCCTGCCGGGCCTTCAGCGCGAGTGAGGCCTTCTGCCCCTCGGCGGCACGGCGCGACGCGTCGACGTGGAGGTTCGCGGCGGCACGTGACGCCTCGCGGATGGCGGCCGCCACCTCGGCGATCGCCGCTGCCTGGTTGTCGACGGCAGCTCGGAGCACATCCTCGTCGATGGAGGAGATCACCTCGCCGCGCACCTGTGCCGGAAGACGGATACCCTGCGCCGTCAGGCCGGCTGCGGCATCCGCGTATCGGGCCTCGGCGCTGCGGCGCAGACGATCCAGGCGCGACGTCGCGTTCTGAAACTCGGCCTCGGCGACCGATCCGGCCGTCTCCGCGGTCCGCTCGGCGGCGGACATTCCGGCGCTCAACTGGCCGGGCACCGCGACGAGTGCCGCCAACGCCTGCTCGTACGCTTCGAACGGCGGACCGGAGTCCGACCGAGAAGGTTCCACGGTCACTGGTTCCAGTCCGTCTTCGACACGGCGGACACGTCTGGCATGGTGAGCGGCGAGAACGGTATGATGGTCGTGGGGGCCGCAAGACCCGTCCGATCCGAGAGCAGTCCGCGGTTGTCCCGCACCGACCAGGTGACGAAGGGCGATAGGAGTTCTTGCACGGTGCCCTGGTCGAGCCGGAGCATCAGCATCGCGTCGATGAACCCCTCCCCGCCGAAACCGATGTGCGACCGGAACGTCGCGGCGTTCGCCCACCAGCCGAGCAGATGAACATGACCCGTCGACCCGGCGCGGAGGAGCTGCTGCAGATCCTCGGACGGTCGATGGGCGAACATGTCGGGGATGTCCAAGGCGGACGCCCGATCCACGCCGAACCCGACGATGTACCGCGGCGGGGACTCCACCTCTCGGTTCGCAAGGTCGGCGACGACCTCGCTGAGGTACTCGGCGACCTCGTTGCGGTCGACCCGGCGCACCGGGTATCCGAGGCTCTCCATCATCGAGAGCCACAACGCGTGGTTGTTGGTGGTCAAGGTCTCCTCGTCCAGCATGTCGAGGCTGACGAACTCGGCCCCTCCTTCTGGATGCTGCAGCGCGAGCGAGAGCGCGGCGACCTGAAGGGTGCCGATCGCGACATTCGTCGGGCCGGAGTCCGAGCCATGCTCGCCTGCGCCGAGAACGGCCAGGTGCCGTCCCGGTTCGGCGGAGAGCCGCACGCCGATCGGCTGGTCCGCGACCGAGATGGGGTAGCCGAGCAGCGCGACGGCGGGAGCCTGCGGGGTGCCGCGGGCAGCCCGAGCACGGTGGATCGCGTCAAGGCTGTCGGAGACACGCACCGGCCGGCTGCCGTCGAAGACCATCGGGGCGGTCCCGCGGTCGCGCGCCGCCAGCCACCACTCGTGCCGAAGCTGGTCGAGTTGCTCGTCGCGCGCGCCGGCCACGATGATCCGGCTGTTCGAATCGACGTGGCCGTAGTCCGCGTTGAGGATCGCCTCGCCTCGGGCGCGGAGCCGGGCGGCGGCGTCGTTGCCCTGCCCGAGTGCCGCGAACGACTCCTGAGCCGAGTTCTTGAGAGCGAGCCGGATCGGGAATTGCGCGAAGATCCCGCCCTCGCGCGCCATCAGGGCTGCGATGCCAGAGATCGTCTGCGACGCGAGGATCAGATGCACCCCATAGGAGCGGCCCTTGCGGGCGATCGTCTCCACGAGCTGCGCCGCCTCCTCGGCGGTCCGATCGTTGGGGTCGAACAGCATCTGGAACTCGTCGATGATGACGACGATCCGAGGCATGACAGCGTCCGGCACGGCGGCCCGATACCGTGCGATGTTGTCGCCGTACGGCCGGAACAGCTTCGCGCGGCGGGCGAACTCCGACTCGATGTGCCGCAGGACGGCCAGCCCGAACTCCCGGTCGCTCTCCAGCCCCAGCACGCGAGCATGCGGCAGATAGTCGGGCGACGTCGCCGTGGGAGCCATCGGGTAGAGGGTGACCCCCTCCTTGAAGTCCAGCAGGTAGAACTCGAGCTCCTCGGGCGAGTACCGCTGCGCGAGGCTGTAGATGATCACCTTGAGCAGGTTCGACTTGCCCTGACCGACGGCCCCGGTGATCAGGATGTTGTGACGCTGATCCCGTTCGTCACCGAGGCTGATCTCGCGCACGTCGGGTCCGTCGACGCCGACCGAGAACCGCAGGCCGTCGGCACTGGAGTCCGACCACCTCGTCTGCGTCGGCTGCACCCGATCGAAGGGCACCACGGGTGCCGACGCGGAGGCTGCCCGCTTCGCGAGCGCGTCAACCGACCCGGCCAGCGCAGCGGGATCCTCCGGCTGCACCGAGAGGCGGAACTCCGGATGGGCGGTCCACCGCAGCGTGCCGTTCTCGTCGCGGATCGTGGTGCTCACGGCCTCGAGGTCGGCGCGCGCCATCCACCCCGGATCGCGCGCGGAATCCTGTCCGATCACGATGACGAAGCTCACCCCGGCGGTCGCGCCGGCGCGCACGAGCGAGAGCAGCTTCCGATGCGTGGACTCCTCCACACCCTCCGGGTAGTCGAGAAGGATCACCAGCTGGAACCGTTCAACGGGCTGCCCGACCGAAGCGCGGAAGTCGATGAGCGAGTCCGAGGTGCCGCGCAGGGTGTCGTTGACACGTTGCACGTCGGAGGAGATCCGATCGATGAGATGCTCGAGGTCGGCGCTGCGGTTCGACACCTGCACCGCGTCGTCCGACACCGAGCGCAGGATGCTGAACGGGGCGAGTACGCCCGACAGCTTCGGGTCGTACGCGACGAGGTCCAGCTGGCCCGGCGCCGTGGCGGCGAGCGCCGCCCACACCAGGCTCTGGACGAGCTCGTCCTGCCGTTCGGCGGCGACCTCCAGCAGCACGTTGCCTCGTCCGACCAGAGGAAGAAGGAAGGGCGCGGAGATCTCGGAGTTGACGCCCGACGCCGCCCCGTCGAGGCTGAGGCGCCCCGCATCGACGTACTCGGCGACGGCGAGCGAATCGTCCGGGCGCCGGGTGATCGTCTCGGCGAGATCGCGCGCCCGCAGGCTGTGCTCCGAGACCGCCTGCGCCGCCTGATTCCTGACCAGCGCATGCTGACGGGCGAGGGCGCGCTGCGCCTTCTCGACCTCGGCCGTGCGCCCGTTCGCCGCCGCACGTCGCGCCGAATCGAGCGAGCCGATCAACGCGGATTGGGCGGAACTCAGGCGAGCGGCGGCACTCTCAAGCGATGACGTCATCGGCCCGAACTGCGACGATCACCTGGGAGGGACGAAGAAGCCGACCATCGAGCAGGTACCCCATACGCTCCACGGCGGCGATGCTGTCCACCGGAAGCTGCTCGGTCGCGAGCACGGTCCCGACGATGTGGTGAACGCTCGGATCGAAGGCGCCCGAGTCGTCGATCGCGACGAGGGAGCGGCGGCCGAAGACATCGAGCAGTTCATCGATGACCGATCCGATCAGCTCGGGCGACGCCGGTTCTGCCTGCAGTCTGTCGACGGCCAGCAACGCCTCCCTGAACAAGGATTCGAACTGGCGGTGCCGGAGCGCATCCGTGACGGCCTCCGCCTGCTTCTGGACGGTCTCGATCAGAGCGCTCTTGCTCTTGTCCTCCAGCAGACGCCGCCGGAACAGGTCGCGCAGCTCGGCGACCTCCTCGGCGAGAACGGTCAGAGGATCGAGGGGTGTGTTCAGCTCATTCATCACGGCGCCGACTACTGCAGCCCGGTCTGCCGCACGTAGGCGGGCGACTGCTTCCAGCTCCACTTCCAGCCGGGAACGCGCTGCGCACGCACGTAGAGCACGATCCACAGCACCGCCAACCCGAGGAAGAGCAGGCCCAGCACGACGAAACCGCTGCCGACGCCGAAGAAGACGAACATCAGGATGATGGTCAGAAGCTCCGCGAAGACGACACCGCCGACACCGTTGAAGGATTGGAATTTGACCGCTTCCGCTCGTTCGACGACCACCTTCACCTCGTCGAGGTCATTGCGGAACCCGATGTCGTCGATCTTCAGCGAGTCGATGACGGCGAGTTGCTTCTTGCTGTATTCGACCTGCGCCTCGGAGAGGATGTCGCGCGATCCGTCCTGGTAGACCGACCACGTACTGGTGATCTTCTCTTGGAGCACGAGTCCGTAGAAATAGCGGATGGTCTCGTCGTTCGGAAGCCGGCGGTAGCACTCCTCGAGGATCTGATTCGCCCTGTCGATGTGATCCAGGGCACCCTCGGTCAGACCGAGGAAGGCCTTGAAGTACACGTTGTCGGGCTCCAGCTCGCTGGCGCGGGTGTACTCCGGCAGCGCTTTCTCCCACAGCTCGTTGTTCTTGTACAGATCGCCGAGTTCTGCGTGGTACGAGGCATCATTCGGGTTGAGCCGCACCGCCTCTCCGATCTCGAACTCGGCATCCGATGCGTTGCCGAGAGCCTCGGAACTGAGCCCACGCACGTACCACGCCTCGGGGTTCTCGGACTGATGCGTCGTCGCCTCGCGTGCGGCGTAGTTGGCTTGCGTGTTGTTGCCCTGCGCCAGGTGATCGCGAGCGAGCTGCAGCCAGTCCCGACCTTGACCCGGGCCCGACGGGGCGGTGTCGGGAACGCTCACCTGAGCCGCGAGCTGCGTGTCGTAGGCGCTCCGTCGAGACGCGTCGAGAAGCACCGACTCGGCGTCGGCGATGCTCTTGATCGTGGACTCGGCGAGCTGGCGGGTCTCCAGCTTCGGGTGACCCGTTCTGGGCGTCCACTCGCGCCGCTTCTCGCTGATCGCCTTCTGAATGTCCTCGGCGCTCGCATTGCTCGCGACGCCGAGGATGTTGTAGTAGTTCTCGAGAGCCATGGCAGGCAACTCCTTCGGGTAAGTGAATTGGTGGTGGTTACTGCACGCTGAGGGATGACGTTCTGGCGGCCGCGGCCCGCACCTGGTCGTCCGTGAGGTTCGCGAGACGGTCGACCTCGAAGGTGCCGAGCGACTGATTCGTCGTGAGATCCGTGACCTCGACGAACACCGTCTGATCGATGTCGTAGGCGTAGGCGACGCGCACCGGCGCGCCCTTGGGATAGGCGGGAATCGGAATGTCCTTCGACCCGATCTCCACCACGTACTCCGGGTTGGTGTCGTCACCTTGGGTGACCTGCACCTTGATGGAGGTCTGACTGTCGACGACCGTGAAGCCGTCGGCGTGCGCCTTTGCGGGGATCTTGGCGTTGCGGGCGATCACCACCGTGTTCACGTCACGGCCGCTGTCGCCATCCACCTGGATGACGCCGAGTCCCTGTGAGGTGACGTCCTCGACGAGCGGCGCATGCCCGTCGAATACGGCGAGATCGCTCCCGCCCGCCGACGACTCCTCCATGGCCGCCTGGATCGCCGCGCCCATGGCGACCGCCTCATCCGGTCGGATGGAACGATCGGGCTGCTTGCCCGAGAGCTTCTCGACGAGTTCCCGCACCATGGGCATCCGGGTCGAACCGCCGACGAGGAGGATGTGATCCACCTCGCCCCAGGTGATCCCGGCTTCGGTCAGCACGAACTCGCTCAGGTCCTTCGTCCGGTTCAGAAGGTCCTGGGTGAGTCGCTCGAAGTCGGCTCGGGCGATCGGGATCCGGTACTGCCCTCCCGCTGCCGACACGTGCACGGTGGTCGTGGCGACGGTCGTGAGACTCCGCTTCGCCATCTCGGCCTTCTCGCGGAGCAGCGCCACCTGCGCCGAATCGTCGAGCAGGTCAGCCGGACCCCCCTGCTCGACGATCCTGTCCGCGATGAACTCCACGAGCTTGTTGTCGAAGTCGAATCCGCCGAGCATCCGGTCGCCGTCGGTGGCCAGCACGTCGAACCCGTCGCCGGTGATGCGCATGAGCGTGACGTCGAAGGTGCCGCCGCCGAGGTCGTAGACGAAGACCACTCCTTGCGCCGAGGTGTCGACCCCGAAGGAGAGGGCTGCCGCCGTCGGCTCGTTGAGCACTCGCAGCACGTTCAGGCCGGCGATCGCGCCCGCGTGCTTCGTGGCCGTGCGCCGCGCGTCGTCGAAGTAGGCCGGAACGGTGATGACGGCGTCGGTGACGGGCTCGCCGAGCGCGAGCTCCGCGTCTTCTTTGAGCCGCTTCAGGATGAGCGCAGAGACCTCTTCCGCCCGATAGCTGGTGCCGCTCGACGAGGTGAAGCGCCAATGCGGATCGCCCATCTGCCGTTTGACGAACTGCACCACGTCATCCGGGGCGCCCGTCGCCGAGTGCTTCGCCATCGTGCCGATCAGCGGCTCGTCCACTCCGCCGTTCGATTGGAACAGCACGACCGAGGGGGTGATGTCCTCGCCGTCACGATTGGGCAGGATCTCCACCTCCCCCGAATCGCGCAGGATCGCAACCGCGGAGTAGGTCGTGCCCAGGTCGATGCCGATGGCTCGCGTCATCGCGTCGGGGCCTGATCGATGCGGTCGACGATCTTCTTGGCCATCTGCCAACCGCCGCTCGCCACCATGCCGTAGCGCGTGCGCCACGCGGACATCCACGACTGCACGTGCGTCTTGCCGTCGGCCGTGGAGGTGATGTCGACCGAGATGGTCGCACCCGATCCGTTCGGAGTGCGGCGCTGCATGTTGATCTGGCCGGGCCCGCTGGCGGGTGCCCAGAACAGCTTGCCGAAGCTGTCGTCGATGATCGCCCGGACTCGGGCCGGACTGAGGGCGGTGACCGTCTCGTGCTGCCGTTTAGCGCGAGCGGTCTGCCAGAAACCGAGGGCGAAGAGCCCGATGATGACGACGATGAGCAGAACAAGAATCCACATGCGATAACTCCTGGTTCGGGTTGGGATGACGGATATGACGGGGTGACGACGGGAGTCTCAGCCGGCCCTGGTGCTCGAACTTATAGATGAATCCGAATCAACAAATGCGTGTTGTGCAGTCGCCGAGGATGCGGTATCGGCATAGCCGAGCGCCTGCCTCACCAGCGCGCGGACTCTTGGCCATTCCGGAAGCTCGGGAGCGCGCCGCATCGACGTCGAGTACTTCGCGAAGTCGGGTGCCGGCAGGCCCCCCGACTGGAGGGCGATCAGGCGAAGGCGGTTGACTTCCGAGCGAGAGAGCTCGGCATCGTTCGCGCCGCGCTCGTTCGCCCACACCTCCTGAGGCACGTGCGCGGCGGCTCGCAGCAACTCGGAGAGGCTGCCGTCCAGGCGAAGGCCGAGAGCCTGGCGCAACGCGAACGGGGTCTCGAGGTGGAACCGGATCGGGAGGCTCGCGGTGCTGAGCAGATCCGAGAGCTCGTGCAGATGAGTCGACAGCCACCCATGCGGCACGAGGTAGCGGAAACCCGCCTCGGCGAGGCGCAGGCGCACTGGTCCGGGAAGATCCCCGGAGTGGACGGCGACGATCGGGACCGCGGTCGTCACGCCCGAGGTGAGCTGCTCCATCCGGGCGATGGCGCCGAACCGGTCCGCTCCCTGCGGCGACCCGATCCAGACGAGCATGTAGTCCCAGACGCTGAGCACATCGGGCACGAATTCCTCGACCGACTCCGACCAGCACACGGCGCCCGACTCGGTGAGCACACCCCGCAGACCCGCGCGGATGACGGCGTCGTCCGAGACGACCAGCACGCTGGCCCGGCCGCCTGCGGAGTCCAGAATGCGCCGTTCGAAGAGCGCGAGTTCGTGAGGGTCGAAGGGGAGGAAATCGGGACGAGCGCCGGCCAGATGCCGCAGCGCCGTGAGGCGCCGGCGAATGGTCGACGGTGTCTTGCCCGACCGCGCGAGCGTCAGGATGTAGGCGAAGACGTGGCGGCTCGCCAAGGCTCCGGCCGCCCACCCGATGCCGTGGGCACGAGACCATTGCCGGATGTCGGCGACGTCGGCCAGGTAGGCACGACGCGTCGCCGGAGAGAGATCGGCGAATGCGGGCGCCACCTCATCATCGATCGACAGGCGGCTCACCACCCTCGCGGGATCGGAGGGATCGAATCGGCTGAGCGCACCGATAGCGGCCACCGCTATCGCCATCGAGATCCGAAGGGCGTACCCCGGTCGACCGGCGAGTCCACGCGGAGGCGAGCATGGTGTGCATCAACTCCCCGTCCGTTCCGATTCAAGTTCCTGGGTGGCTGAATTTCGCGACTCAGCCCTGGCCGCGAGAAGTCTGTTGGGCCGAGTAATTTGGGGGCAAACCGCCCCCTACCCGAAGTGATGGCGAATGCCACGACCCACGAATCCGCGACCCGGCAGGGCCGTCACCGCGCCGCAACTGTTCGGCGAGGAACTGCGGTACTGGCGCGCCCGGCGCGAGCTGACTCCGGCCGCGCTCGCCGCCGCCTGCGGCCGCGACCGGCGCACGATCACGGCGGCCGAGGAGGGACGCGACATCCCGTCGGAGGCGCTCGTCCACCAGCTCGAGGGCTTGCTCGAGACAGGCGGAATGCTTCTCTCGCGCTACGACGCGGTGATCGCCGAGAAGCGGCGGAGCCGGCTCAACCGCGCCGTTCGCGAGCCGTCGCCCGAGAGGAGGCAGAGTGACGCCTCGCTGTTCGTCGATGAGACGATCCCCGACGGCACCCTCATGGAACCGGGCGAGCGCTTCGACAAGAGCTGGACGATCCGCAACGCCGGTGACGTGGTCTGGGAGGGGCGGCTGCTCACGCGTATCGGCATCGCGTCAGGCGTCGGACTCATCACCACGCCCGCCGCTGTTCCGATCGCGACGACCCGGCCCGGCGAGACCGTGACCATCACCGTGCCGTGCATCGCGCACGGCATCCAGGGCACCAGCCTGGCGGCGTTCAAGATGACCGATCCACAAGGCCGGCTGTTGTTCCCCGACCGGTACTTTCCGGGCCTTCAGGTGCAGATCAACGTGCTGTGACGGTCACCTCGTGATGTGCAGCAAGTAGATGCGCGAGCCGGGGGCATGCGCGGACACGGGGTTCGTGCCGGTGCCCCAGTTCCACGGGTTCGGCCCGGTGGGCGCCGGTGAGACACCGACCACCAGAGCCTGACCCGCGTTGTTGAAACCGACGATCACCATCGTGTGATCGACCGTGCCATCCGCACCCGGGTTGTTTTTCGCGTCGTGCTGGTCGTACTGGATGATGTCCCCGACCTGCGCGCGGCCGGGCAGGGTCGCGTCGCCGGTCACATCCTCGACCTGGTCGATGTACCCCGAGTTGCGGAGCCAGTTCTTGAACGGATCGGCGCCGACGTAGGCCTTGGTCGGCCCGAACCAGTAGGCGATGTTCTTCACGCTGCTCGCATTGACGACCAGCGACCAGTCGCTCCAGGTCCAGTCATGGCCCCACCCCGCGACGTCGGTGAGCATCGTCGACGTGAAGTAGGTGCAGTTGTTGTCGCCGAAATCGTACTTTCCGGTCCAGGTCTTGAAGTTCGCGAGGGCCCACCGCGCGACGGCCGCCCGGTTGTACGAGGACGTGCTCGCGATCTGCGCATCGGTCCACTGGATCCCATAGCTACCGGCGGAAGTGAGATGGGGAGCAGAGGGGGCCGCTTGCGCGTCGGCGGGTGTGCCCGACGACGGCGCCGCGCTCGTGGCAGGAGGAGCAGCGACCGATGGGCCGGCGGCGGGCGGCGCTGCCGGTGCGACGGGCGCCGGTGCGCTTTGCGCGTTGCAGTCGGCAACGCCCGGGGTGCGCCCGTCGTAGCCGCTGTCGAGGAAGGCATTCGGCAGCCACCCGATGTTGGTGTCGGCCCAGACCGTGTCGTTGGCCGCGACGTCGCTGGTCACCGCTTCGCCGTCCACCTCGCACAGAACCGTGACGACGGTCCCGTCCGGCACGGCCGCGCCGGCGCGCGCCGACGACCAGCTCGGACCGGTCCGCGGGTAGATGCCGATCTTGGTCCAGTTCACCGTCTGCCGGGGCGTGTCGGCGCTAGCCGGACCCGCGACGACCGCGACGAGAGCCGTGGCGATGATGGCGGCGCCGAGCGCGCGCGCGATGGTTTTGGGTGCTCGTTTCATGGCGTCTCCTGGGTATCGGATCCGAGAGCCTTCGGGTTGATGCCCATCCTGGTGGACGCACGGCAACAGGGGCAATCTGCCCCCAATCCACCCTCCGCGCTACTCGAGCCGGCGCTCCTCGGCCGCCTCTTCGCGCTCCTTCTCCTTGTCGCGCGCTTCCTGCTCTTTCTGGATCCGCTCTTCTTCGGGAGTCTTGTTCGTCATGGGCTCACCGTAGTCCGGGTTGGTCGGACCCCGGTCGGACGCATGACGTGCCAGGCCGGCTCGCGAATGCGCGGACGTTCGAGCTGCTGCCGAAGGAGCTGCGGGCCTAGGCGGCCGGCAGTTCGGCGGCCAAGAGGCGGGCGATGCTCTGCGCCGTGTCCGAGTCGATCGATCCGGGTCGCCGCAGCAAAGCGCCGGCCTTTTGCGGCCAGAACACGTGGACCCCATCGATCTCGAACGCGCCACCGATCAGCGGCCAATCCGCCCCCACGAAGCACAGCGCACCCGCGACGGGAACCTCGCCAAGTCCGTTCTGCGCGAGCACCGCGCTGACGACCTCGATCTGCCACTTCATGCCCTCAACGAGCTTGGTGCAGTCGCGCCTGCCGACCATGAGCCGTTCGACGCGCGGCGAGAACAGCCCGCCTTCGATCTTCAGCGCGGGGGCGCCCGTGTACCTCTTGGCATCGACGATCACCACGCCCCCCGCGCCAACCCCGATGTGATCGATGTTGGCCTTCGTGCCCGGAACGCGCCGGTCATGAAGAATCGGGATGCCGCTCGCCACGAGCTTCTCCAACTGCTCGCCGAGCAGCCGCTCGCCTCGGGCTCCCTTCGCCCAGGCCTGGGTGGTCTGCGGATCCTCGGTCAGTGCCAGGATGACCCCACCCAGTCGCGGATGCTCCGTCCGGATGCGCGTCTCGCGCTTGTCGTGGCGTCGCTCGTACTCCCGCCGCGCGGAGGCACCGGCCGTGCCGAATTCGGGCGCGACGGGGGTCGGAGCGGCCTCCTCGCAGCTTAGGCACGTGACGGTACGCGCGGCCCGGTCCCAGACAGCCGTTGACCCGGCAGGCAGGTCCTGGCCGCACGACTGGCAGTGTCCCGCGTACCTCAGGCGCATTTCCGTGCGCGACGTTCCCCCCGGATTGGTCACGTTTTTGAGGGTAGGGCTTAGGTGTGGCTTGGTCGCAGTCCACGTATGGGTGGCAAAGCACGATGGATCTGGTCGCGCCGCCGTTTGGGGTCAATCGACCGGGACTTCATCAAGTTGGTGACGTTTTAGCGTTAGCACTTCCACTGCTCGGCTGTGCAGTTCATTTCGCAGTGCGGCCGACCCACCCTCGCGGTAGCGGCCCAGCATCTTTCCGTCGATCAGAACAACCTGAATGGCTGTCGTCTCGGCGGCTTGCCGGGCGTATTCGAGCACGGATCTCGCGAACTCTGCGGTCGTCACGATTACGACGACCTGGGCGCGAAGAAGCGTCGCCATGCCGAGTTCTTTGGCAAGAACGCCGAGATCAACCTTAGAGACCTGGTTCTTGCACTGAAACAGCCACCGAGAAAAATGCAAGTGCGCCCCCTCAGCCACCAGATCGACTTCCGCCCCACCCGTTGACACCCCACGAACCCGAAGGTCGACTGGCATGAGCCCGCAATCAGCCGCGAGACGAAGAGACAACAACTCGAGCGCGATCCCTTTCACGTGTGTGTCCGGGGATTTGAGGTCGGTCAATATCTGTTGGATCGGGCGACCGAGATGCTCCTGCAACTCGACCGGGAGATCTCCGAGGGCGAGACCATTGACGAGATCGACATCCAGTTCGAGCGCTTTGGCAGTGGGTGCGATCGTCCCACCCTTTCCTCCGCGACCCGCAAGCGCGACCGCCTGAGCTATCCAGCCGCCCTCGGCAAGGGGCTGATATAGGTCACGCTTGACTTGACCGCCGTCAAACTCAATCCCTCGCTGGCGCAACAACTCCAGGAGATCCCGCGAAGCGATCGGTGAGCCATTCCCCTCAGCTCGAGCCCGAAGCAGTTCTACCGTCGTTTGTTGAAGAGGAGTGAGCTTTCTCCACTCCGTGATTTCCGCCGCAGGCACACCCGCGAGAGTTGCGAAAGCCTCCTCATTGATATTCCAATGCTCGTCAACCAGGCCAGCTGTCTGAAGCCACTGGCGCAACTTTCCCGAATACGAACTATTAGTCGATACTGCGTAGCCGCGAGCGAGGAGTTCGTCGTCGATTGCCTTTTTGGTGACGTGTCCGTCACGCCGTCGAACTGCTCTCGCGACTTCCAAAAGTTCGATTCCGTATCGCTCTTTCAAGAGGAACATCACAAAACGGTTGGCGGCTTCACGAGGAATCGACTCTAATTCGAGGATCTCCTTTCCGAGTTCGTTCAACTGCGGTGCCGTCGTGCTCGGTGTAAGCAACCCCATGGCTCGCATGCCGGACACCACGTTGCCAGCCCGCTTCTTCTGCTGTTCAAGTTGATCGTCTGCGGTGCGTCCGGCGGCAGTCCCGAGGAACCACCGCTTACGGATTGCGTCGACGATCGCGCTGCGGTCGCCCGAGCCATCACGCACGATCTTGAGAACGGCAAAGACTTCAGCAAAGCCGCCCAATTGCTCCGGGGTGAACTCATTCATCGCCGGGAGCCGGGGCGTCGATAGCTGCGGCATCTATGCAGCTAGTTGCTTGTGCGACTGAGTTGTCAACAGGCGGGCAAGCTGCATGCCCATGGCTTCGGCCAGCAGCGGCGGAACCGCGTTGCCGACCTGCCGCCACTGTTGATCCACATTGCCATCAAGGAACCATTCGTCAGGGAAGGTTTGAAGTCGCTTGACCTCTTCGACCCGGAGGATTCGATTACGCCAGTGCAATGGACCCATGTTGTTCGAACGGCGTGCCTGAATGGTCCACGACGGCATCTCAGGGCTCAGTTTCAAAAGGAATGACCAATACCGCTTCCGCCACTCGAACTGCGGGTTGGGATGGCCGCGCTTGGCGGTGAGAAACAAGTAGTTCTCCCCTGGAGGGATCTGCGTCAGGAGGTCGCGATGTTTGCCGCCCGCTACGTGGCCCATGTCACTGGCGTTCGACTCAGTGTCGAGGTCATTGATTGCGTCGCCCGCGGTGCGCCAACTCGGAAGTGAAGGGCTGGCCAAATCTTCCGGATCGCGGTGAGTGGGGTCTGGCCACTCGAACTCACCCTCGAGGGTGCCCACGACAAAGAATCGCTGCCGAATCTGAGGAACACCGTAGTCGGCGGCGTTCAGTACTCGCGTTGAGGTCTTGTATCCGAGCGCTTCAGCAGATTTCAGGATGAAGTCCAGCGTCTCTCGGTGGACCTTGAAGTTCATTCCGGCGACGTTCTCCAAGAGAAACGCCTTCGGCTTGAGCCATCTGAGCGTGTCGATGTAGCCGTTGATCGTCACCTCGCCGACTGGGTCGCTCATGGCGCGTGGCTTGTCGGTCCGGTAAAAGCGGCTCTTCGAGAACGGCGGACACGGCGGGCCGCCGACTAGCAGGTCAACGTCCTCAAGGGCCTTCTCTCCGACGAGCCCGACGGCCGCCTCTCGCGAGAAGTCCCGGATGCTCCCCTCAAAGAAGGCCGCGCTTGGAAAGTTCTTGGTGTGGCTGCGAGCAGAAAACGGGTCGGTATCCACGCCAGCAACGATCGAAAAGCCGGCCCGGCTGATCCCGAGGTCGAGCCCGCCGCAGCCGGAGAAGAGGCTCAAGGCCTTCAGGCCAGAAGACATCACGCCGCCGCTCGAAGTGCGTTGACCGAATCCAGAACCGACCTAACCATCGCGGACGCCATTACTGACGGAACAGCATTGCCAATCTGGCGAACCTGCTCTCGGCGAGGACCCGTGAAGTGATAGCCATCGGGAAAGCATTGGAGCGCTGCTAGTTCGGAAACCCGAAGTCGCCTACCGGTCCAGTGGAATGGACCAGTCCAAGGCCCTGGGCTCGCGGGGATAGTCCACGACGGCCTAGCGGGATCGAGCTTCAGAAGGAAGTTCCAGTATCGAGTCTCGGTCTCAAATGTCGGGGAGGGGTGTCCGGCCCACGAGGTGTGGAACTTGTAGTTCATTCCAGGCGGAATATCGCGAAGGTGGTCTGCCCATCGACCCGTCACGATCTCGTCACCTTCGGCGAACTTGCCGCCTGCAAAAGGTTCCAGAGCTTCACCAGACGTCATCCAGGCGGGCAAGCCATCGGCTGAGTTCTCGGAGTGCGTGAACTTAGGCGCCATCGGCGTGTCATTGAGAGAGCCAAGAAGGAACACTCGCTGGCGAGTTTGCGGCGCACCGTAGTTGGTCGCAGTGGCAACAACGGTCGTGGTCCTGTAGCCAGCCGCTTCCGCATCCTCGCGGAGGGCGGCGAAAATGTGCTTGTTTCGCGGGTGCAGGATGCTGGGGACGTTTTCGAACACGAAGCCAGAGGCATCCGATTCTCGTACCAGTCGCCAGAATTCGTGGACCAAAGTTCGGCGGCTGTCGGGGCGGGCGACGATTCGCTCCGACGGCTTGTCGGCGTTCTCACCGCGAGCGCGAGCACGTCGATATGCCGCCTCCTGCCCGGGGTCGACCCAGTAGGCCGCCTTGCTAAAGGGCTGGCAGGGTGCGCCGCCGACCACGACGACGTCTTCAGTTGCGCTCAGCCCAGCGCTGCGACGAAGGTCTGCGCCCGATGTCGTGGTTACGTCCCCAAGCTCGGCCTTACCCCCATGAAGTGACGGATTGGCCAGCATTGTTTCGACCGAGAAGCGGTCGTTATCCAGGGAAAGGCGAAGCTCCGCTCCGGCCTGGCGAGCCCCGAGTCCGAGACCGCCGGCGCCTGAGAACAGATCGATGACGGGCATTGGATTCTTCACAGGCGTTCCTTTGAGGCAAGCGATGATGGGCCGTGTACGCCGGCCGACTAACACCCAGCGCACACAACGTTTCGAGCAAAGGTAACCGCCAGGCCCCGACATTTGAGTGAGGCGCTCCCGGGCCACCCGCGCGGCTGTCAAACCTCCTCGAGCGAAGCCGAACCGACCCCTCCTCTCAGCCCGCCGCGCCAGGGGGACAGGCCAGGATCCTCGTTCGCCGCGTTCTACGACTTGGCGACCTCCAGGATTGACTGATGAGTAGAGTCTTGCCACTTGCCGAAGGAGGCGACGTGGCGAACGAAACAGACTTTAAGCACGATCAGCTGGGACACATCCTTGGCGACGAACGTGCGAGCCGGGGCGCGAGACCGGGTGCGGGACGCCGGGGGCCATGCTGCAGGGTATCCCGCGTCTAGGCTCGCCCCATGGCAGTCGGCGCACTCATGTACACCTTCGCCATCCAGCTCGCCGACAAGGACCGCGGCGTCTACGACGACCTCACGCTGCGAGTGGCGCGGCATCCGTCTGAGACCGACGCCTACATGGTGACGCGCGTGCTCGCGTACTGCCTCGAATACGGGGAGGGGATCGCGTTCAGCGAGGGCATCTCATCCACTGATGAGCCGGCAGTGCTGGTGGTGCGCGATGCCACCGGCCGGCTGACCACCTGGATCGAGGCGGGCGCCCCCGACGCCGACCGCCTGCACTACGCCAGCAAGCTCGCCGACCGCACCACGATCTACACCCACCGCGACCCGCAGAAGGTGATCGGTGCGTGGGCCGGCAAGCGCATCCATCAGCTGGACCAGATCACGCTGCAGAGCTTCGATCCCGGGTTCGTGGATGCCGTGGTCGCAGTCCTCGAGCGACGCAACACCATGACCGTCTCGGTCGTCGAGCGGCAGCTGTATCTCGAGGTGAATGGCACCACGTTGAGTGGCAGCATCCATCTGCATGAATTGGGGCTTTAGACCCGCGCGTGGCGCTTCTGCCGCGAGCTCCACCAGAGCAGGAGCATCCCCGACACGATGACTGTGGCCGCGCCCGACTCTGCCCACCACGGGATCGTCACGCCGGTCGCGGCGAGCAAGACCAAGGCCGTCACGGTGAATGTCGGGCTGATGGCGACGTCCGTGCCAGCCACTTGCAAGGTGAGTGAGTACGGACCAAGGGATGCGCCCGCGGGAACGGTGAACGGCACCGTGATCGGATTGCCGCTCGCGTCGGTCGTGCCCGACGCGACGATCGTGGTGGTGCCCGTCAGCAGCACGATGAATGCCGTCGACGGCGCCAAGCCGACGGTGGTCGACGAGGTCGAGCCGACGGCCACGCTCGCGGTGGGTGCTGTGATGGACGGCAAGGAATAGGTGAACGTGATCGACCCGGCGCCGGTATTGGCCGTCACGGAGGAGGCCGTCAGGCCCGCAGCCAGAAAACCGGAGCCGCCGCCCCCTGCTCCCGCGCCGGCAGGACCGCCGACGCTGACGGCATCCTGAGCGGATCCTCCGCCGCCACCCGCGTATCCGCCTCCGCCTTGGGCAACCGGGAAGTCGACGAAGATGGCCGCGTCGCCGCCGGCCCCCGGCGTGATCGTGCCGTCGCCGGCGACAGACGCGACGCCGCCCGTTCCCCCGTAAGCGCCAAGACCCGTCTGAGCGGTCGGGGTGCCAGGAGTCGCGCCCACAGCGCCCAGTCCGCTGATGTCGAACCCACTGGCGTTTGTTCCGTCTGCGCCGTCGGCGGATGCCGTGGCATATCCGCCCGCGCCACCGGTTAGCTGAGCGCTCAGATCGCTGAGCACGCCGCTTCCGCCGCCGCCGCCCGCAATCGCGACGAAGCCCGACGGGTCGGCGACGTAGCTCGCCGAGCCGCCGCCACACGGAACGCCCACGAGCACGTCCGGTCCGATGTCGCCTACCAAAATGTGTAACGTGTCGCCGTTGTATGCGGTTCCGAGATCGACGGTCAGTTGCCCTCCCGCGCCCCCCGGCGTCGGCATGTGGGGGCTCGCGCCCCCCGCGCCGCCGGCGACGACGACGACCGTGACATGCGTCGCGTTGACCGGAACGGTCCAGGTTGTCTGCGCACCCGGAGTGAAGCTGACCGCGCAGTCGCTGAGACACGGCGGAAGAGCGATCGCTGACAGCGAGGGGATCAGCACCCCCGCAGTCGCGGCCAATCCGACGAGGGACATCACGACTGCTTTGCGTATGAGCGTTTCTCCGGGCAGACCGGGGCCCGAGCGCACCCTATCGGCTAGCGGCATCCACGTTCATGAATTGGGCTGAGCCGCCTACTCCGGCCCCACGGTTCCGGTCACGATGTCGCCCGCCCGCGTGTACCGCGCGAACACCACTCCGCTCGGCGTCACGACGCCGTCGCTCACGGTGAAGGCCGCGGGGATCGTGCTGCGGTCGAAGAGCTTCTTGCCGCTGCCGAGGGCGACGGGGTAGATCACGAGCGCGAGTTCGTCGACGAGGTCGTTCTCAGCGGCAACCTCATCCAGACCCTGCTTGAGCCGGCGAAGATGTCGAAGGTCATGCGTCCGACCAGTGGGGTGCTTTCACTCAGACCACGAATGAGGGCGGCCGGATCGGACATGCACCGCCCGCAGATTTCTACGGCAGCAGGTGACCCGCCGCCGTGAACAGCCGGTACCACTCCTCGCGCGACAGCACGACGTCTGACCCCGCCGCCGACTCGGTCACGCGTTCGGGTTTGGTCGTGCCGAGCACCACCTGCATCCGAGCCGGATGCCGCGTGATCCACGCCACCGCGATGCCGGTCGGGGTGACTCCGTGGGCGGCCGCGATCTCGTCGAGGGCATCGTTCAGCTCGGCAAAGTTCTCCCGGTCGCCGAGAAAGACGCCGTCGAAGAAACCCTTCTGGAACGGCGACCACGCCTGCAGCGTCATGTCGTGCAGGCGGGCATAGTCGAGGATGCCGTTGTCCCGGTCGATCGACTGGTCCAAGCCCGCCATGTTGGCCGCGACGCCCTGCGCGATCAGCGGAGCGTGCGTGATGCTTAGCTGCACCTGGTTGAAGGCCAGCGGCTGGCGCACCGAGCGCTTCAGCAACTCCACCTGGCCGGGGGTCTGGTTCGAGACGCCGAAGTTGCGTACCTTGCCTGCGGCCTCAAGCGCGTCGAAGGCCGCGGCGATGTCATCCGGCTCCATCAGGGTGTCAGGACGGTGCAGCAGCAGCACGTCGAGGTGGTCGACGCGCAGGGCGGCGAGCGAGGCGTCGACCGACTCGAGGATGTGCTCCTTCGAGAAGTCCCAGAAACCGTTGCGGATCCCCACCTTCGACTGGATGATCACCGACTCGCGCTCGGCCGGGCTGAAGGTGATCGCATCGCCGAAGCGCCGCTCGCATCCGTGATCGCCGCCGTAGACGTCGGCGTGGTCGAAGTAGTTGATGCCGGCGTCGCGGGCCGCGGCGACCAGGGCGCGGATCTCGCCGTCATCGAGCTCGGAGATGCGCATCAGGCCCAGGATGACGTCGGAGGCGTCAAGGGCGGTCTGGGGCGGAGTGAAGGTCTTCATGGGTTCATTCTCGCCCGTCGGTGTTGGCGGTCGGCGGTGAGGGTCGGCGGTGAGCTTCGGCGGTGAGCGTCCCTTCCTCCACAGGCTCGATTTCTCAAAGATCTTGTACTTTCGAACACGCGTTCGAGAGGGGAAAATGGATGCATGGCCCCCCTTTTCGATCAGCTCGCCGGGGCGAAGCGCGCCCTCGAGGCGGTCAGGGTCGAGGGGATCGCGGGCGTCACCGACTCGGCACTGCTTGACCTGATCGCCGCGTCTGCCGCGAACGAACGCATCGCCCGCGCGCATTCCGCCGTGCTCGCCGGCGAGTTGAGTCGCCGATCCGCCCCCGAGCTCGGGCACCAGGGTTTGGCGCAGCGGAGTGGTCACCGCACTCCGCAGAAGCTGATCCAGGCCACCACCGGGGTGGGCGCACGCGAGGCGGCGGCCGCAGTGCGCGTGGGTGAGCTGGCGCAGACGCACCCGTGGCTCGAGTCGGTTGCAGAGGCAGTGGCCACCAACAGGGTGTCCACCGATGCGGCGGATGCCATCCGCTCCGGTCTGGGAATGCCCACCGACGACATCGCGGCGTCAGTGCTCGCGGCCGCCTCGACCCGGTTGCTGCTGGAATGCGACTCGCTCGATGCCGATCAGGTGTTCGCGCTCGCTCGCGAGGCACGAGATGAGTTGGATGCCGCGGGCATCGTCGACCGCGAACACGCCGCCCGCGCCGCCCGCGAACTTCGGGTGCAGCGCCTGCGCGACGGGAGCGTGCGAGTGGCCTGGCAACTCGATCCGATCGAGGGATCGGTGGTCAGCGAGATCTACGACCGCGCGACCTCGCCGCGGCGGGGCGGGCCGCGATTCGTGGCCGATGCCGAGCGGGCCCAGGCCATCGCCGACGATTCGCGCAGCACCGAGCAGCTGGCCTCCGACGTCTTCTTCGAACTGCTCACGGCCGGCGCCGAGGTGCAGCCGCAGCAACTGCTCGGTCGTGGCGCGCCCGCGGTGCGGGTCACGGTCACCGAGAAGCAGCTGATCGCACGCACCGGCCACGGTCGGCTGCAGCGCACCCAGCAGCCGGTGTCGATCGAGACCATCGAGCGACTCACCTGCTCGCAGGGCACGGTTGCCGTCGTCTTCGACGACCACGGCCAACCGCTGGATGTCGGCCGCGAGCAGCGCCTCTTCACGGCTCGCCAACGCGTCGCCCTCGCCGAACGAGACGGTGGATGCCGCTGGCCAGGCTGCGAGCGTCCACCCTCCTGGTGCGAGGCTCACCACATCCAGCACTGGGCACGAGACGGCGGCGGCACCGACGTCGCCGACGGCCTGCTGCTCTGCAAGCATCACCATCTGCTGCTGCACGATCATCACTGGGAGATCGAACGACGGGGGCCGGCCCGCTCGGAGTATTGGCTGATCCCGCCACCGGGTCACCCCGACCCGCGACCGAAGTTGCTGCGCGAGAGCTTGGGCATGAGAGACCTGCTGGCCGGATGAGAGCGAGGCTAGCCGGGTCGGGCGCGCTCTAGAGTCGGCCGCGCTTCCAGGTGGGCGCGCGATCGGGTTGGACGTGCCCAGGCGAGCCCCGCCGGCGAGCCGCGCCTGAGGTCGGCCGCGCCCCCGGGTCGGCCGCGCTCGCACCGCGATGCGCCGCGCTTACGCCCGGATCCCCGCGAACACCAGGTCGAGCATCCGGCCGGTCTGCTCCGACCGGGGTGAGTCGGGCGACGCGAGGAAGACGCCGACCAGCGTGTTCGCGACATCCTCGGCGCGCACGTCGGGGCGCAGGGTGCCGGCGCGCACGCCCGCGTCGAGGAGCTTCTTCACCGTGTCGCCGATTCGCGTGTGGGTGTCAGAAGGGGTGAGCACGCCGGCCCTCGACAGCGCGTGCAGCGACTCGGCCATGCCGTGCTTGCGGGTCACGAACTGGGCGTAGTCGTCCATCCAGAGGCGCAGAGCCGTCGCTGGGTCTTCGGTGGCCAACAGCTCATCGGCTCGGGCGAGCACGGTGGCCAGGCCGTCGCGGTGCACCACCTCGACGAGCGCCTCGCGTGTCGGGAAGTGCCGGTAGAGCGTGCCGATCCCGACGCCGGCGTCGCGGGCAATCGCCTCGAGGCTGACGTGCTTGTCGCCGGATGCGAAGGCCGCCGATGCCGCCTCGATCAGGCGTTCGCGGTTGCGGGCCGCGTCGGCGCGGGGGCGGGGATGCGCGCGCGGGGAGGGCTCGACCGTCTGCGAGTTGTCTGAACTCATAAGCGGAGGCGCCTCCGTTAATGCTAGCGTCGTGAGTAACGGAGGGTCCTCCGCTCTCTCCAGTATGGCAAAAGGAGCACGACAATGCCTGACAACGCGACGCCGGACACTACGACGCCCGACACTCTCGCCCCCGGCGGCGAAACCACCCTCGCCGGTCACCACATCGCCCGCATCGGCTACGGCACCATGCAGCTCGGCGAGCTCCCGGTGCACGGCGCCGTCGATCCGGATGTCGCGGTCGGCATCCTGCAGCGCGCGGTCGAGCTGGGCATCAACCACTTCGACACCGCTCAGTTCTACGGCGACGGCTTCGCCAACCGGATGTTGCGGCGCGCGCTCGCACCCGACGGCCGCTACGCCGACGACATCGCGATCGTCAGCAAGGTCGGGGCCGTGGTTGGATCGAGCGTCGGATCCGGCGAGCGGCGCCTCGTCACCGCCCAGAAGCCGCACGAGCTGCGCGCGCAGGTGGAGGCCAATCTCGCCACGCTCGCCATCGAGCGACTCGCGGCGGTCAACATCCGTCGCACCGACGCCGGCATGCTCGTCGCCGACGGCGAGCAGCAGGTCCACCTCGACGACCAGCTCGCTGAGATGATCGCCCTCCGCGACGAGGGAAAGATCGACGGCATCGGGCTCAGCACCGTCACCCTCGCCCAGCTGCAGCACGCGCTGCCGGCCGGCATCGTCACGGTGCAGAACTCCTACAGCCTGCTGCAGCGCGACGACGAGCCCCTGGTCGAGCTCACCGGGCGCGAAGGCATCACGTGGGCGCCGTACTTCCCGCTCGGGTCGGCCTTCCCGGGGTTCCCGAAGGTCACCGAAGAACAGGCGGTTCGGGATGCCGCGACCGCCCTCGGCGTCACCCCCGCCCAGATCGGACTCGCCTGGCTGCTGCAGCATGCTCCGCATGTTCTGCTCATCCCGGGAACCGGCAGCCTCGACCACCTCGTCGAGAATGCGGCGGTGGGCGACATCCACCTCGATGAGGCGACCATGGCGGTGCTCGATGGGCTGGCGGCGGTTGACGGTTCGGTCGGGGCGGTTGCAGCCGACGGGTCGGTGGCAGCCGACGGGTCGGTGGCAGCATGACGGTCTTGGTGACCGGCGGCACCGGTCTCGTCGGGTCGCGCCTGCTGGGGCGCTTCGTCGCGGCGGGCATCGAGACGCGCGGGCTGGTGCGCGCGGGCAAGGAACTGCCTGCCGGCGTCGAGGCGGTCGAGGGCGACATCCTCGACCCGTCGACCCTGCCGGCTGCGTTCGCGGGCGTGACGGCTATCGTCCATCTGGCCGCGCTGTTCCGCACCCCCGACGAGGCGGCGATCTGGCAGGTGAACCTCGAGGGCACGCGCAACCTGATCGCCGCGGCGGTCGAGCATGCTCCGGATGCACGCTTCCTCATGGCCAGCACCGGCAACGTGTACGGCCCCGACCTGGGCCACCCGGCACGCGAAACCGACCCGACAACCGCGACGCATGCGTACCCGGCGAGCAAGATCCAGGCCGAGCAGCTGCTGCGCGACAGCGGGTTGACCTGGGGCATCCTGCGACTGCCCTTCGTCTACGGCGACCAGGATGGCCACCTCGACACCCTGCCGAAGCTGGCGGCGGCCGCCGCCTGGCATCCTGCCGAGAAGCTGAGCGTGGCGCACCACGCCGACATCGCCGCGGCGTTCCAGCTGGCGCTGACCGGCGTCGCGGACGGACAGACGGTCAACATCGCCGACGAGGCTCCGCAGTCGATCTACGAGCTCGCTCAGGTGGCCGGCCAGGAGTATCCGGAATCGAACGAGCCGCTCGCGCATCCGTGGAAGGGTCAGATGGATGTCTCAACCGCTCGGCGGCTGGGCTTCCACCCCAGCGTGGCGACCGTGTATCAGTCGGCGCGGGAGGGGCGGTTGTAGCGCACGTTCCGGTCGAGCGAGGCCCGCTCTGACCAACGTGCCCCTGGAGGGACTCGAACCCCCAACCCTTTCCTTAGGACGGAACTGCTCTTCCATTGAGCTACAGAGGCTGACTCCGCGATTCTATCGACGGGCAGGGCTCCGGCTCGGTGCCGGGTTGCTCGCAAGACGGAGGGTCGCGGCATCCGGTCTCGATACGCGCTTCGCGCTACTCGACCGGCACGGGGGCCATAGGCTCGCACACGTGGCAGCCGGCGCAGTGATGTACAACTTCGCGGTGCAGTTGGCCGATGTGGATCGCGGCGTCTACGAAGACGTTGCGCTGCGGGCCGCTCGGCATCCCTCCGAGACCGACGCGTACATGATGACGCGGGTGCTCGCGTACTGCCTCGAATACGTGGAGGGGATCACCTTCAGCGACGGGATCTCGTCGACGGACGAGCCCGCGGTGCTCGTGCGCGACCTCACCGGCCGGCTGACCACGTGGATCGAGGTGGGGGCACCCGACGCCGACCGGCTGCACTACGCGAGCAAGCTGGCCGACCGCACGACCGTCTACACGCATCGCGATCCCGAGAAGGTGATCGCGGCGTGGTCCGGCAAGAAGATTCACCAGCTCGAGCAGATCACCCTGCAGAGCTTCGATCCCGGCTTCGTGGATGCCGCGGTCGCGGTGCTCGAGCGACGCAACACGTTGAGCGTGTCCGTCGTCGAGGGGCAGCTGTATCTGGAGTTCAACGGGGCGACGTTGAGCAGCGCGATCCACGTGCATGAGCTGGGCTGAGTCGGGCGACGAGCCGGTCAGCACCGACGGTCGTGGCCGTTAGGGTGACGCTCATGAACCCCGACCCGATCACGGTTCGCGATCTCGCCCAGGAGCTCGCCGTGTCACCCAAAACCGTGCGTGCGTGGATGCGGCTGCAGCACTGGCGATCGTCCGTCGAGTTGGGGCAGCCGTGGCTGCTCGCTCCGGAGCAGTCCGACCTCGTACGCGCGCATTTCGGGGACGAGACCAACGATCCGGGCCTGGGTGTCGCGGTCGTCTCGGGCGCGGATCCGCTGCCCGACCTGACCGTGGAGCAGCTTCTGACGAGCTACCGCCATGTGCTCATGTCACTTCGAGCCCGCGGTCTGGTGCGAACGAGCAACGCCCCGATCGGTGATCTCGCGGAGTACTGCGCCGCGATCGTCTACGACGGCCTGCTGGCCCCGAACTCGGAGAAGTCCTACGACCTCATCGCCGAGGATGGGAGGCGGATCCAGGTCAAGGTTCGGCTGATCCGGCCGGACACCAACCGAGCGGCGGTGTTCTCGCCAATCCGATCGTTCGACTTCGACGCCGGACTTTTTCTGATCGTCGACGATGAGGCTGGTGACGTCGAGATGGCGCGCGAACTGACGGTCGACGACATCCGCGAACATGGGCAGCATCGAGAGCACACGAACGGACTCGTCATGAGGGTGAGCCAGATCCGCTCGAAAGGCCTCGGCGTCGACCTCACCGCCGAGTTCAGCGCGGCGTGGCGCGAGATGCTGGCTCTGTCGGGCGGGAATCGAGAGCTCTGAATGGCCGACACCAAGCAGACGAAAACCGTGGGCGAGCACGCGGTCGCGGCGGAGTTGGCGCGCCGCGAGTGGGCGCCTGCGCTCACCCGCGACGGCCTTGAGCGAACGGACATCCTCGCCGTGCAGCTCAGCGACCAGCGCCTGATGATCGAGGTGCAGGTGAAAGCCGCGCGGGGTACGGGGCCGCGCATGTCCTGGCCGCTGGGCGAGAAGTCGCAGCAGCCGGCACTCACTGAGCACGAATGGTTCGTGATGGTCGCCATCGACCCGAACCCCGCGAACCCGCTCAGGTATTTCGTCGCGCCTCGGGATCACGTCGCGGCTGCGGCATGGATCTCGCACGAGAATTGGCGAACCGACCCCACGGCACCTGTCGGAGCACGGAACGCGACCGTCGACCGGGCCCGAGTCACCCTCGAGGTTTTCGAGCGGTACGAAGATCGCTGGGACCTGCTGAATGGGAACGCCTTCGAGACACCGGTCCTGCTTCCGCCCGTCTACCGAGACTATGCGCAAGAACTACGCGTCTCACTTCCTCCTGACCACCGATGGCGCGAGGAACTTCCGGAGTGGTAACCACGATCAGCCGCCGTAGCGCCAGTGCGTCGCCATCTGCGGGCCGCACTGGCTAGGAGTTCCAGTGGTAGTGACCGCTGGCGTCCGCGCCCTTGGCGCCGCACACGTAGATGTGGCCGTTTGGCCCGACGCCTGAGTGACCCACATCACCGGGCGAGCAGAAGCCGCCGGGGTTGACGGTCACCGTCACCGGAGCTGGAGCGGGGGCTGGAGCAACGGGAGCCGGCGCCGCAGGAGCTGGTGCGACTGGGGCCGGCGCGACGGGCGCGGTGAGGTGAGGTGCAGTCGTCGTGACGGGCGCAGGCGAGGAGGACGATGTCGCGGTCGCGCTAGGCGTCGGAGTCGGCGTGGCGCGCGCGAGCGTGAGGATCACGTCGCCGTGAGGGTCGACGTTCGATCCGGCCGAGGGGTACTGGCTATCGACTGTCCAGCCTGTGAGATCGCTCGGGAGGTTGGATCCGTCCGCGGTCTTCACCGTGACGTGCAAGCCGTTGTTCAAGAGCGTGCTCTTGGCGTTGAGCGCATTCGCCCCGACGACATCGCTGACGAGAACATCCGACAGGTCGCTTGGCGAAGAACTCGTCTGAGCGAATGCGCTCTTCGGCTGACCATCGAGCTTGGTGGGGTGGCTGGCTCCGTAGAGACTCGAGCCGAGCACCAGGACCACCAGAGCAGCGCCGATCCCTGCCGCGCCAAGTGGCCGCGAGCGCGGAAGGTTCAGCCAGGTCGGGCGACGAGTCACGACGGCGTAGATCGCCGTGGCAAGGGCCACGAGGCTGAGGGTGATCAGGAATCCTCCGAACCCACCGCTCGCCGCCGAGATGATGAGGAACAAGAGGATGGCTGCGCCTAGTGGTGGGGCGCCACTTCGGTCGTTTTGACGAAGCTGGAGGCGTGGGTGTTTCCGGCAAGACACGCTTCTTCCGGGTTCGGGTTGCTGCGAGCCTAGGTGTGCAGGATCCTTTGGATCGTCCCCCAGCCGGGGCACAATATCTCCGCCGAGCTACTCCGGCCCGACCGTCCCGGTCACGACATCGCCCGCCCGCGTGTAGCGCGCGAACACCACGCCGCTCGGCGTCACGGCGCCGTCGCTCACGGTGAAAGCCGCGGGCATCGTGCCGCGGTCGAAGAGCTTCTTGCCGCTACCGAGAGTCACCGGGTAGATCACCAGGGCGAGTTCGTCGACGAGGTCGTTCTCGAGCAGGGTCTGGATGAGGTTGCCGCTGCCCCAGACGGTGAGGTCGGCGTCGCCGGACTGCTTGAGGGCTCGGATGTCGTCGAGGCCGCCGAGGAAGGTCGAGTTGCTCCAGTCAGAGGAGTGCTCGGTCGTTGACACCGCGTACTTGGTGACCTCGTTGATGCCGGGCCAGAAGTCCGCGTGCTGCGGCCAGTAGCTCGCGAAGATGTCGAAGGTCTTGCGGCCGAGCAGCAGGTCCGTCGGACCCATCAGTGGTGCGAAGTGCTCGTTGAATGCGTCGTCGGCGAAGCTCGCGGTCCAGCCGCCGTAGGTGAAGCCACCGGAGGTGTCCTCGTCGGGGCCGCCGGGTGCCTGCAGCACGCCGTCGAGGCTGATCATGGAGTTGACGATGATCTTTCGCATGGTGGTCAGTATCCTTCGTTCGTTTCGTGACGGGGAGCACCCGGTCGTGGATGCCTCTCACTCAGACCACGAGCGAGAGCCGAGGGATCCGACATCCCTCGTGAACAATCGATCGCGTGACCTCAAGCGCTTGACCTCAAGCGCTTGAACTGTGCTGCACTGGACGGATGACGATGCTCACCATCCAGCAGACCTCGCGACAGACCGGGCTCAGCGAGCCGACGCTGCGGTACTACGAGGAGGTCGGGCTGATCGGCCCGGTCGCGCGTGACGACAGCAGCGGGCACCGGCGCTACCGCGACAGCGATGTCGACGCGCTGCAGGCGCTCGCCTGCTTGCGAGCCATGGGCGTCGGCATCGAAGACATGCGCACCTACCAGGCGAACCGCGCGCTCGGGCATGCGGCAGCCGGCGACCAGCGCGACATTCTGCAGCGGCACGCCGATCGCGTCGAGCTCGAGATCGCGACGCTGCACGTGCACCTCGAGTACCTGCGACGCAAGGCGGCGCTGTGGGATGCCCGCGACCGCGGCGACGCGGGCGACGAGGCGGCGGCGCAGCTGCGGGTGAACGAGATCCTGCCCGAGTTGGAGCACGTGATGCGGTAGCGGCTGCAGTGGGAGGCGGCGGCGGGAGGCTGCGTCAGGGGTCTCGACAGGCCCGACCGCCGGACCGTGCAGACGGACCGTGCAGACAGAGCATGCAGACAGAGCGATGCCCCGGGCGGGAGAGCCCGGGGCATGCTCGTGTCAGGCGATCGCCGCGCGCGGGGGTCGGCCCTTCCGCCGGCTCGCCGGCCGGGTCGCCTTCGGGCCGCCCAGCGCAGGAGTCAGCCGGCGGTGCAGGTCCGGGAGTCTCAACGGCGTCCCGGGCGTTCCGCGGCGCCGCGGATCTGGAGCAAGAGTCGTCGTCATGCCGTCACCTCCCGCTTGTCGCTTGCCGGCGACGTCACCGCGATCTTGCGCGGCTTCGCGCGCTCGGCCATCGGCACGATCACCGACAGCACCCCGTGCTCGTAGTTCGCCGTGATCTTCTCCACGTCGACGCCGTCGCCGAGGGTGAACTGGCGCATGTAGCTGCCCCATGGGCGCTCACGCGTCAGCCACTTCACGTGCTCGTTCGACGGTCCGAGGCGCTCGGCACGGATGGTCAGCAGCTGGCCGTCCACATCCAGGTCGACCGACTCCGGGTCGATGCCCGGAAGATCAGCACTCAGCACGTACTGATCGCCGTCGCGGAAGAGATCCACGGGCATCAGCCGAGGAGCGCGCGCCGTGTCGAAGACGCTGGACGCGAGGCGGTCGAGCTGGCTCACAACATCGAACGGATTGGACATGATCAATCTCCTTTCGTCACCGAATGAAGAGTCACACGAGGGTCCGTGCGACCCAATTCTGTTCTAGCACTCTCCTGCGGCGAGTGCCAATACCCTGCCCGACATTTTCCGGCCGAACGGGACGCCGTCGCGCCCGGACTCATCGTCTGCATCGACGGCTTGACCTCAAGCGCTTGAGGTGTGTTCTGCTGCATCCATGACAACTTCTGACACCGTTCTCGTCACCGGCGGCTCCGGCTACCTCGGCACCCGCGTGATCGCGGACCTCCTCCAGACCGGCGCTCAGGTGCGCGCCACCGTGCGGACGCTCGACTCGGAGCCCGCGCTCAGAGAGGCGGTGCGACGCGGCGGGGCGGATGACGCGGGGCTCGAACTCGTCGTGGCCTCACTGACCGACGACGCCGGGTGGGATGCCGCGGCATCCGGTGTCGCAGGCGTCTACCACCTCGCCTCACCGATGACCCATGCCACCGAGGACCCGGAGCTCGTGGTCACCCCCGCGCGCGACGGCGCCCTGCGCGTGCTGCGCGCCGCCGTTCGGGCCGGTGTGCGGCGCGTCGTGCTGACCTCCTCCTTCGCGGCGATCGGCTACTCCCCCAAACCCCTGAACGCCGACGGCGCCCGCGAGTACGACGAGAACGACTGGACCGACCCCGAGACGCCCGGCCTGCCGGCGTACCCGCTGTCGAAGGCGGTCGCCGAGCGCGCGGCCTGGGACGTCATCGAGGCGGAGGGCGACGGCACCGAGCTGGTGGTGCTCAACCCGACCTGGATCGCCGGGCCGGCGCTGACGTCCGACGCGCGGTCGTCGCTGCAGGCCTTCAGCGCGATGCTCGGCGGGCAGATGCCGGTTGCGCCGCGGCAGCGGTTCGGGATCGCCGACGTGCGGGACGTGGCATCCGCCCACCTGGCCGCCATGGCCACCCCGGATGCCGCCGGCAAGCGCTACCTGCTGCTCGCCGACGGGCCCACCACGACCTGGTTGGGGGTGGCATCGGTTCTGCGGGCGCGGTTCGGAGAACTGGCGGCCTTGGCGCCGACCACGGAGGCGCCGGGCGACGAGCTGCCGCCGCCGGTGATCCACAACGAGCGCGCGAAGGCGGAGTTGGGGTTCGCGCCGCGGGCCGCCGAGACGACCATCGTCGAGACGGTCGAGGGGATGCGCGACATGGGGATGCTCGGGTAGCACCCTCCCGCTTGATCGGTGAGCACGGACCAGCGACGTAGCCTGAGTCCCATGCCCACCGCCTCGCGCCTCATCTCCCGTCGTGACCTCGAGTTCCTGCTCTACGAGTGGCTGCATGTCGAGAGCCTGAGCGAGCGGGAGCGGTTCCGCGAGCACGACCGTGAGAGCCTCGACGGGGTGCTCGACATCGCCGAGGAGCTGGCGACCGAGCAGTTCGCTCCGATCAACCGGTTGCTCGACGAGCACGAGCCGACCGTCGGGGCCGATGGCACGGTCGTGCTGCCGTCGGAACTGAAAGCCGCGCTCGAGGCGTATGCGGCATCGGGGCTCGGTGCCGCGACCTTCGACGAGCAGTACGGCGGCGGGCAGCTGCCCTACGTGATCCACGCGGCATCCTCGATGTATCTGCAGGCCGGGTCGGTCGGAGTTATCGCCTACCCCTTCCTCTCCCAGGCGAACGCGAACCTGCTGACCCAGCACGGCACGCCCGAGCAGATCGAGCAGTTCGCCCTCCCGGTGATCGAGGGGCGCTGGTTCGGCACGATGGCGCTGAGCGAACCGCACGCCGGGTCGTCGCTCGGCGACATCACGACGATGGCGACGCCGGATGCCGCGGCGGGCGCGGGCGGCGGCAGCGGCAGCAGCACCGGCGGCGGCGCGTACCGGCTCAAGGGCTCCAAGATGTGGATCTCGGGCGGCGACCACGAACTGCGCGAGAACATCGTGCACCTGGTTCTCGCCCGCACCCCGGATGCCCCAGCCGGCCCCAAGGGCATCTCGCTGTTCATCGTGCCCAAGGTGCTGGTGTCGCCCGGCGGAACGCTCGGCGAGCGCAACGACGTCGCACTGGTGGGCCTCAACCACAAGATGGGATTCCGCGGCACGACCAACGCGCTGCTCGCGTTCGGCGAGGGCTCGTTCACCCCGGGCGGGCAGCCAGGCGCGGTCGGCTACCTGGTCGGCCAGGTGGGCGCGGGCCTCGCGATCATGTTCGACATGATGAATGAGGCGCGCATCGGTGTCGGCTCGGGCGCGGTGTCGCTGGGCTACACGGGCTACCTGCACTCGCTCGACTACGCGCGCACGCGGCCGCAGGGGCGCTCGCTGGTGTCGCGCGATCCGACGTCGCCGCCCGTGATGATCGTCGAGCACCCCGACGTGCGGCGGATGCTGCTGGCGCAGAAGTCCTACGTCGAGGGCGGGCTCGCGCTCACCCTGTTCTGCGCGCGGCTCGTCGACGAGGTGCGCACCGCTCCGAGCTCCGAGGAGAGGGCGGCGGCCGACCAACTGCTCGGGCTGCTGACCCCGATCGCCAAGTCGTGGCCGGCGCAGTGGGGCCTCACGGCGAACGCCCTCGCGATCCAGGTGCTCGGCGGGGCCGGCTACACCCGCGACTTTCCGGTCGAGCAGTTCTACCGCGACAACCGGCTCAATGCGATCCACGAGGGAACGCACGGCATCCAGGGCATCGACCTGGTGGGCCGCAAGATCCTGCGCGACGGCGGAGTCGCTCTGGCAGCGCTGGCCGGGCGGATGTGCGCGACGGTGGTCGCGGCGTCCGGAGCCGGTGGAGAGCCCGCGGCTCACGGCGCGGCCCTCGCGACGCAGCTCGAGGCGGTGCAGCGGGTCGTCACCAAGCTGCTGACGGATGCCGACCCCACCCCGGCCCTGGCCAACGCGACCGCGGCTCTCGAGGCGCTCGGGCACCTCGTGGTCGCGTGGCTCTGGTTGGAGCAGGAGGTGGTGGCGGCCGGCAAGACCGGCGTGTTCTACGACGGCAAGCGTGCAGCGGCCGCGTACTTCTTCGGGCAGGAACTGCCCAAGGTGCCGGCGATGCTCGACATCGTCGAGCGGGGCGATCGGCTGACGCTCGACCTCGATCCGGATGTGCTGTAGGTGAGCGCGCGGTTCGAGGAACTCGACTTTCAGGCCACCCCGATGGGCGACCTCACGCTGCGGCGACGCACCGACGCGCAGCTCGGCGTGGAGATCTTCGAGGTGAAGCTCGGCGAGGAGTTCCTGATGTCGAGCCTGTTCACCGTGGCCGAGGAGGAGCTGGCGCGGCTGGGTCTCGAGGCCGTCCACGGCGAGCGGCTCGAGGTGCTGGTCGGTGGCCTGGGGCTCGGCTACACGGCGATCGCCGCGCTGCGCGATCCACGGGTGAGCGCGATGACAGTGATCGACACGATGCCGGCCGTGATCGAGTGGCATGAGCGTGGGCTGCTGCCGGTGTCGGGGGTGCTCACCGGGGATGCACGCACGCGGCTGGTGCTCGACGACTTCTTCGCAGTGATGCGGCGGGCGCCCGCTGCGGGCGACACCCGCTACGACGCGATCCTGCTGGACGTCGACCACTCGCCGCGCCACCGGCTCGACCCGAGCCACGCTGATCTCTACACGGCGTCCGGGTTGCGGGCGCTCGCGGCTCACCTGACGGACCGCGGCGCGTTCGCCCTGTGGTCGGACGACCCGCCCGACGACGAGTTCATCGCGGTCGCGGCATCCGTGTTCGCGGATGTCACGGCTCGCGTCGTCGATTTCGACAACCCGCTGACACGCGGCACCTCATCGAACACGGTCTACCTGGCGACCGGGCGCGCTCAGGCCGGAGGCACCTGACGCTCGATGAGCGTCGCCGCTTCGCGCCGGCGCCGGCAAGCCGTCCGCCCCGAGCGCTACGACGGCTGAGAAAACAACGGGATCGCGTCGCGGGTGCTGTCGGATCAGGGCAGAGTGGTTCGTGGCAGTGGTGAAGGGCAGCTCAGAAGGGGCGCCCGCAACCTGAGGAGCTGATCCGCATGCAGTACTTGATTTCCGTGATCGACGACGGGCAGGCCGAGGCCGCCGGTGACACCTACTCAGCCACCCCGCAGGAGGCCAACGCGGTCGACGTCTTCAACGAGAAGCTCCAGGCCGGGGGCTACTGGGTGTTCGGCGGCGGCCTGACGGCCCCGAGCGACGCCACGACCATCGACAACCGCGGCGCGGCGCCGGTGGTCACCGATGGCCCGTTCGTCGAGACGAAGGAATTCCTCGCCGGCTTCTGGGTGCTCGACGCACCCGACCTTGATGCCGCCCTCGCCCTCGCCACCGAGGCGTCGAAGGCGTGCAACCGCAAGATCGAGGTGCGTCCGTTCGACAGCATGTGAGCGGGGGCGTCCACGAGGCGATCGCCCGCGTCCACCGAGAGGAGTGGGCGCGGGTGGTCGCCACCCTGGCCAAGCGCTTCGGCAGTCTCGACATCGCCGAGGAGGCGGCCGCCGAGGCGTTCGCCACCGCAGTGGAGCGATGGCCGGCTGACGGCATCCCGCCCAATCCCGGCGGGTGGCTGACCACGACCGCGGTGCGCAAGGCGATCGACCGCATCCGGCGCGAGAACAAACGCGACGACAAGCACAGGGAGGCTGAGCTCGTGTTCGACGACAGCGCACCCGAGCCGCTCGGCGCCATCGACGACGACCGGCTGCGGCTCATCTTCACCTGCTGCCACCCCGCGCTGTCGATGGAGGCGCGCGTCGCCCTCACGCTGCGCATGGTCGGCGGACTGACGATGCCCGAGATCGCGCGGGCGTTCCTGGTGCCCGAACCCACCATGGGGCAGCGCATCACCCGGGCCAAGGCGAAGATCGCGGCGGCCCGCATCCCGTACCGGGTGCCCTCGGCCGAGGATCTGCCGGCACGGGTCGATGGGGTGCTGGCCGTGCTCTTCCTGGTGTTCAACGAGGGCTACCTGGCGAGTTCGCCCGAGAGCGAGCCGATCCGCTCCGAGCTGACGGCCGAGGCGATCCGCCTGACGCGGCTGATCCGGGTCCTGCTGCCGGAGGGCGTCGAGAGCAGCGGCGAAGTAGCCGGGATGCTGGCCCTCATGCTCCTCATCGAGGCCCGCAGCCCGGCTCGCGTGTCGTCGGGCGGCGAACTGGTCACCCTCGACGAGCAGGACCGCAGCGCCTGGGATGCCGCGCTCATCTCCGAGGGTCACGCCCTGGTGCGGTCGCGGATCGCGTCGGGCGAGGTGCCCGGCCGCTACCAGCTGCTCGCAGCCATCAACGCGGTGCACACCTCGGCGCGCGAGGCGCGCGACACGGACTGGGCGCAGATCGTGGCGCTCTACGATCAGCTGGCCGCCGTGGATCCATCGCCGATCGTCGCACTCAACCGTGCCATCGCCGTGGCCGAACTCGACGGGCCGGAGGTCGCGCTGGCCGTCGTCGATCGGCTCGACGGCGATCTCGCCGGCTACCACGCCTACCAGGCCACCCGCGCCGAGCTGCTGCGCCGGCTGGGTCGCAGCGCGGAGTCGCGGGCCGCCTACGACCGGGCGATCGAGCTGGCGGGCAACACGGCGGAGGCGGCGCATCTGACGCGGCGGCGGGACCAGCTGGCCGGCTGATCCACTCCGCGGGCGACGCTACTAAGGGCGGCATTCCCCCACTGCTGACGCGCCCCATCGGCCCGCCCGACGGCCCGCCCGTTGACCCGAGCGTCGGCCGCCCCCTGACCCGGCCCTCAGCCCGCCCCGTTGACCGGAGCCGCCTCACCGGGTTCGATGGACGCATGGACCACGTGAGTTCGGCCGACGGCACCTCGATCGCCTACGAGACACGCGGCGCCGGCCCGGCCGTCGTAATCGTAAACGGGGCCTTCGGCACCGCGAAGGATGCGGCCGCCGTGGCCGGAGCGTTGGAAGACGCCGGCTTCCTGGCCGTCGCCTACGACCGGCGGGCCCGCGGCGAGAGCGGCGACACCCGGCCCTTCGCGCCCGAGCGGGAGGCCGAAGATCTCGCGGCCGTCCTCGCGGCCGTGGGTGGCGGGGCCGTGCTCGGTCATTCCTCGGGCGCCGTGCTCACCCTCTTTGCCGCCTCGCTCGGGGTTCCCATCGAGCACCTCTTCCTCTCGGAGCCGCCGTTCCGCTTCGGGGAGGACGAGCCCGCCGACGACCTGGCCGAGCGGTTGCAGGCCTTCGTCGACGAGGGCCGCCCCGGTGATGCCGTCACCACCTTCCAGCTCGAGGGCGTCGGGCTGCCCCCGCAGCTGGTCGAGCAGATCAAGGCCGGTCCGGACTTTCCCGCGCTGGAGCAGGTGGCGCAATCCGTGGTCTACGACACGACGCTGGTCCACGACGTCTCCACCCCGACCGCCGCGATGCTCGCCGTCGCCGCGCCGGTGACCGTGCTCAGCGGTGCCGAGACGTTCGCGTTCCTGCGCGCCAACGCCGAGCGGCTGGCCGGGCTGATCGGCGGCGCCGAGTTCGTCGAGGTGCCCGAGTCGGTGGGGCATCGGCTCGATCCGGTCGCGACCACACGGGTGATCACCGAGCGCCTGCGCGGCTAGGCCCGAATCACCCGTGCCGTTCCGCCCGTTGCCGTCACCTTCACGTCGCCGTTCGCCGCGACCCGCACGGTTGCTGACATCGCCGCCGCGAGATTGAGTCGCTCCCAGGAGCCACCCGCCGTCCCGGTCTGGTCGAGGGGATAGCCCGAGCCGAGTTCGGTCTGAGCGAGCACGGCGGTTCGCTGCGCATCCGTCAGCGTCGGGAAGGTCGTCAGCAGGAGGTTCGACGCGCCCGCCGGAACCGAGGGCGCCCGCCCCTTCGTGCCCGAGGCGGGGAACCCGTAGTTGAGGCGCTCGGTGTAGACGGTCAGCGCCGAGGCGCGATCGGTCACGATCTGGGCGGTTCCACCCGGCAGCTGTGCACCGTTGTAGGGGTTGGAGCGGTACGGGGTCTGGTTGGCGATGTCGGTGGCCAGGTCGTGCCCGGTCGCCTTCTTCAGATACCTGAGAAGCTCGGCCCTGGCCGGCTCCAGGAACCGGGTGCGGTAGACGGGATCCGACCAGCGGGCCGCCAGGGCCGCCTCGCCGCTGATGCGACCGCCCATGATGTCGAGCGGGTAGTGCACACCGAGCACGATGCGGCTGTTGCCGTTCTCCGAGGTGCGGGCCAGGATCTCGGGTGCCAGTTCCGGCAGCAGGGTCGCCAGGGTGATCCCGGCCTGGTACGCCGTGGTGGTGTGCCCGCTCGGGAACGAGCCGCCGCCGCAGATCCCCGTCGTTCCGTATGCGGCATCCAGCGGGACGTTGTTCGGCGAGAACCGGTGGGTGCCGTCGGTCACCGGCGGGACGCGCGTGATGTCGAGGTCGCCCTGCGCGTCGGCCCACGGCATCCCGGCCCGGATGCCGGTCAGCGACGAGCCGTTGGCCACCGACGGCGAACAGCCGAGCACGTCGCCCGCGACCGGCGCCGCCGTGGGCGAGGCCGGGAGGAACGGACGCGGATAGCTGAAGAAGCCCTTCGGGGTCCCGGTGCTGAGGAAGGCGCCGCTCGTGCCGTCGGTGCTGTTGATCAGGGCCGAGACGAGCGGGAGCTTGCCCGCGATGCGGCCCTGCACGTAGGCAGCACCGATGATCGAGCCGAGCCCGGTCGACACCGTGATGGACTGGTCATAGGTGCCCTCCTCGGTGTTGTATTCCGAGTCCTGCAGGGCGACGAACTTCTCCTGCGGCGTCGCGTGCTGGTTGATCCAGACCGCCAGCTCATCGTTGCGCTGCAGCACAGCCGTGTCCTTCACGGTTCCCTGCAGATCGCCCCGGCCGCTCGCGGTCCAGTAGTCGTGGAACCCGCCGAGCAGCACCGAGAGGTTCGGCGGGACGGTGGTGCCCTCGGGCGACAGCGCGCCGCCAGGGGCGCCGAGCGCGACGGTGGTCGCCGTGGCCGCGATAAGCGCGGCAACGAGGGTGCCGCCGAGAACCACGCGCACGCGGGTTCTCGTCTCGCGCCGCTTGATGCTCCGGGCCGTCACGCTCCACACGTTAGCGAGCGATGTCTCCGCGAGGCGAACAACGGGTTAACGGTCGGGCTTGTCGGGCAACCGGGTCTCGATCAGCGCGGTCAGCCGCGCCACCTGCTCGCTCAGCACAGCGACCTCGGAGCGCGTCTGGTCCTCGGCCGCCTCGGCCTCTTCGGCCACACGGGTTCCGAGCTGCTCGATCAGCCAGGATGCCAGCGATCCCGCCACGATGCCGATGATCGCGATCCCCCCGATCATGAGCCCGACTCCGACCAACCGCCCGACCAGGGTCACCGGGTAGTAGTCGCCGTAGCCGACGCCGCTGAGCGTGACGACCGCCCACCACGCGGCATCCCCGATGTTGTGGATGTTGGCGCCCTTCACGTTCTGCTCGGCGTCCAGCACGGCGAGCGCGGCCAGGTAGGCGAGCAGGATGGCGGCGCCGAAGCCGTACGTCAGGATCCGGCCGCGCAGCGCACGCCCACCCACGCGGTGCAGCATCCGCGCCGCGGCCACCACCCGGAACAGCCGCAACGGCCGCAGCGCCGGCACGACCAGGATCGCGGCGGCCGGCAGGTTGTGCACGAACCAGTGCCAGCGCCGCTCAACCAGGATCAGGGTCACGAGGTAGTCGATCGCGAACAGAACCCAGGTAGCCCAGATGATGATGTCGAAGACGACCGCCCTGCTGTCGGGCACATCCGCGATGACCTCGATCGAGTAGGCGACGAGAAAGACGATGGCGGCGATCGCCAGCGGCCACTCGGTGATCGTGTGCCAGCGCGCGACCTTCGAGCGCGCGGAGGACGCCGGCTCGGCGGCAGCGGGCGCAGTGGTCATACCGGAATGCTATTCAGTAGTAGATCGGCCCCGGCACGCCTCCGCCGACCGCGATCGCATCGCCGGTGATCGCAACGCTGCGTGGGGAGGCGAGGAAGGCCACGACATCCGCCACCTCGCTCGCGTCGATGAGCCGGTGGATCGAGTTCGTGGCGGCTTTCTGCTCCTGCTCGGCGACCGTTGTGCCGGCCGCCTCTGCGCGCTCCGCGAAGGCCGCACTCGTCGCCTCGGTGCGGGTGGCCGCCGGATGCACCACCGTCACGTTGATCCCGTGCGGCCCCAGCTCGTCGGCGAGGTTCTTCGTCAAGGCGGAGACCCCGACGTTGCGGATGGTCTGGGTGACGGAGCCCGCCCACCGCGCGCCGAGACCGCTCACGTTGATGATGCGGCCCCAGCCCTGCTCGACCATGTGCGGGGCTGCGGCGCGGGCCGTCCGCAGGTAGCCGAGCACCTTGATCTCGAAGTGGCTGCGCACGAGGTCGTCGGTCGTCTCGAGACCGGTCTTGTTCATGTCGGCCGTCCATGCCGTGGCGGCGGTGTTCACCAGGATGTCGACACCTCCGAGCTCCGCGACCGCCTGGGCGACCATGGCCCGGACGCTGTCGTCGTCACCGGTGTCCGCCTGGAGGCCGATGACCCGGCGGCCGCTCTCGGCGGCGAGTTGCGCCGCCACCTCGGTGATGCCGGCGCTTCGGCCGGAGATCGCGACATCCACCCCCTCGGCCGTGAGAGCCTTCGCGACGGCCAGGCCGATGCCCTTGCCGCCGCCCGAGATGATCGCGCGCTTGCCCGTGAGGTGAAGGTCCATGCACCGAGCCTAAGTCGGTGGCGACCGCTAGCTGGGGGCGTAGAGGTAGTACGCGTCGCCCGGGTTGATCACGCGCTGGCTGTACAGGTGCTGGCCCGACCAGTTGTACTCCTCGACGAGCACCTGCCCGTTGTTGAGGATGCCGGCGACGTACGCGACGTGGTTGTACGGGAACCAGGCGACCGAGCCGACGACCGGCGTGGTGCCGCTCGCCCAGCCGTGGCTGGCCCATGCCGACTTCCACTGGCTGGCGTTTCCGCCGTTCGGCGTCAGGTTGCTCCAGGTCCACTTGAACGGGGCACTGGTCGAGCCGGCGTCGCGGTTCAGGCGCCAGGCGACGAAGTCGACGCACTCGCGGTAGTAGTAGTTGAGCGGGCTGAGGCCACCGCCCTGGTTGCGCGACAACTCGGCGAACCAGGGGTAGTCATCGCCGGCCTGCTTCGCACCGGACTGCAGGTACGCGGCGAGGTTCTGTTGGCGGATCGCGTCGGAGTAGAGCTTCTTCAGGTCCGACGCGCTCGTCGCCGTGTAGGTGTCCCGCGAGCCGGCGGTGACCGTGGATGCTGCGACATCGGCGATCGCGAGCTTCTGGGTCGGGCCGTTCTCGGCCTTGATCAGCGACGAGGCGTCGTTGTCGGCGTAGGCCGGGAGCGCGAGCACCGCGAACAACCCGCCGACCAGCACCATCACGCCGACGCCGAAGACACGCTGGCGGAACGACTTGCGCTCATCGGCACTGCGGTTGGCCGGACGGGCGGCGGTCGGGCGCTTGGCGGTGGGGCGGCCGGTGCCGCGGGGCGCGCGCTTCGCCTTGCCCCGGGGCAGGGGCTCGGCGTGCCGTTCGCGGCGCAAGCTGACGAAGGGGTCGGCCTCCGGGGCGGCAACAGCGGGCGCGAAGCCGAAGACCGTGGCGATGTCGGGAGCAGCCGTCGGGACCGGCGGGGCCATCGGCACCGGCGGAGCCATCGGTGCGGGCATCGCGACCGGAGCGGGCGTCGCAACCGGGGCGGGCATCGCGACCGGTGCCGGCGTCGCGACCGGAGCCGCGGCTCCCGGTGCCGGCGCCAGGATCGCGTCGAAGGGCGACGGCGGGGCGAGCGGAGCGTCAAGCGGAGCGACGGTCACCTCCCCGAGGAGCGGGAAGAGCGAGGCGATGCCGCCCGAGACCGGCTCGGGGGCGGCAGACGGCGGAACGGCCGGTGCGGCGAAAGCCGCAGCATCCGTCTCGTAGCCCCCGGCCGCACGCAACTCGCGACGCGACAGGAAGGCCGGGGCGGAGGGCTCGACCAGCGGAACGGGAGCCGGGGCCGCGACCACCGTGTTTTCGGGTTCACGAACGGCTGGCGGTGCGGACACGGTGTTCGAGTCGTCCGTCATCCCGCCGAAGAGAAACCCCAAAGCGTCTGGGATCTCGCGTTCCGTCATGAATCCTCCGGGTTTGCGACCCGACCGAGCCTAGGCGAGAACGCCGCCAATGTCACGTTGACATAACGACCCGTAACCAGGGGGTAACACAGGCGTTCTACCCGACAAAAACTCATGCGAATGGATGCACCGGGCTCAGGCCGCGGGCGCCAGGAACTCTTCCCACTGAGGCTGCGTCCGCTCGACGCCGCGCACCAGCCAGGCGGTCCCATGCGGAGCGCGCGGGATGTAGCGCAGCGACCATCCCATCTCCTGCGGCGTCTTGTCGCCTTTGATGTTGTTGCACTTGAGGCAGCAGGCGACGAGGTTCTCCCAGCTGTCGGCCCCGCCGCGCGAACGCGGGATGACGTGGTCGATCGTGGATGCCGGCACCCCGCAATAGGCGCAGCGCTGCGAGTCGCGGCGCAGCACCCCGCGTCGCGACACCGGAACGGCGCGCCCGTTCGGGATGCGCACGTAGCGCCGCAGCAGGATGACCGACGGGCGCTCCCACTCCCCCGACGCGCTCAGCACGGGATGCTCGTCATCGCTCGCGACGATGGAGGCCTTGCCGTCGAGCACGAGCACGATTGCCCGCTTGAACGACACGACGGCGAGCGGCTCGTAGCCGGCGTTGAGGACCAGGGTTCGCATGAGGCTCCTTCTCGAAGGCGCCCGCACGGCTTGCGGGCATTCGATTCCCCGGTCTCGAGGGATGAAGGAGGAGCAGACGAAAAAGGCGCCGTCGCGAACGACAGCGCCTACTTGCTCCGGACGCGACAGTGCACGACCGGCCGAATGCTGCGCCGTATGAAGAACAGCGCGCGCGCATCCGTGGTGGGGATGCTGCTCGCGTTCCGCATGGGGCTCTCCGAATCCGTTGATACCGAGGACTTCAGGCTAACGCCCTCGGCGCCCGAACATGGGTCACCGTCGGGTTACGACACGCTCAACAACAGCCGACGGACGATCCGGCGACGCGCGGCGGCGTGTGCGGCGGACGAGAGCGTGTCGCGCCGCGCCGCGCCGAAGGAGCAGCGGCGCGATCAGCGAACTCAGATGCCGTAGCGAACGAACCAGTGCGCACTGGTGTAGATCGCCCGGATCTGCACCACGCGGCCGGGCTCGGGCGCGTCGATCATCATGTTGCCGCCGAGGTAGATGCCCACGTGGCCGCCGCCGTCCATGGCGACGATGTCACCGGGAAGCGCGGCGGCGGCGGTGATCGCCGTGCCGCCGGCGCCCTGGCGCGAAGCAGAGTGAGGAAGCGCGACGCCGAACTGGGCGTACACGTACTGGGTGAATCCCGAGCAGTCGAAGCCGGCCGGGGATGCCCCGCCGTAGACATAAGGAACACCCTGGTACTGCTCGGCCACCGCGACGACCTGCGCGAGGCTGAAGCTCGGGTACGGCGGGTTGGCGAGGAGCGAGCGGACGCTGGGACCGCTGTACGAGCGCACGGCCGACATCGCGGCCAGCAGTTGCGCGCGCTTGAGTTCGGCCTCCGTGGTGGCGCTGATCGCGTCGCGCGACGGGGCGCCGACGGTGGCATCAGCGGCCACCGCCACGGTCTGCGCGTCGGCGACCTTCATGTGCTCGAGGTCGGCCGTGGCGTTCGCGCCGGACGTCGACCCGTGGGTCTGCGCCGCGTAGGCGGGGAGCGCGACCGTGCAGAAGATCGCGGGGACCGCGATAGCGACGACAGCGAGGCTGAGAATGCTACTGGGGGAGGCAGCGGGCTTACGTGAGTTTCCTGAGAACAAGAGTGAATGCTCCTGCGCCTCGGCCGGCCTCGGGTGCCGCCCCATCCCTGTCGTATGTCACGTCGTGCCGCAGAGGATGGGTGAACGAGACGCCCTGCGGTACGGCCTCCGACCGGCTTGCGTGGTCGAGAGGACTTGACGACTGTACGTGACGACGCGGGGTCGCGCCAGTCGAGACGCCGGTTCGGCGCGAATCCGCCCGGTGATCACCCGGTGGCGGAGGGAACCCTCTCGTCAGGCCGCGACGTAGACGTGCACGGCGACCTCGCTGGGCAGCTCGAGCCCGTCGTCATGGCCGTCGACCTGCACCAGCACGTACGAACCGGCGCCCGAGACCGTCACCGATGCACCGGGGACGACGCCCGCCGTCAGCAGTTGCTGGAGCAGTTCCGGCTCGAACTGCACCGGCTCGCCGAGACGCTTGATCGTGCCGCTGACCGGGCCTGACTCGTCGGCGACGCGGGCCACGATGTTGATGACGCCCTCGAGGAAGGGACGGGCGAGCGGGTCGCCAAGCTCGTCCAGCGCCGGGATCGGGTTGCCGTACGGCGACTCGGTCGGGTGGTCGAGCAGCTCGAGCAGGCGACGCTCGACCTGCTCGCTCATCACGTGCTCCCACCGGCATGCCTCGTCGTGCACGTAGGCCCAGTCGAGCCCGATCACGTCGGCGAGCAGCCGCTCGGCGAGCCGGTGCTTGCGCATCACGTGCAGCGCACGGCTGCGGCCCTGGTCGGTGAGTGCGAGATGGCGGTCGCCCTCGACGGTCACCAGGCCGTCGCGCTCCATGCGGCCGATGGTCTGGGACACGGTCGGGCCGGAGTGGCCGAGGCGCTCGGAGATGCGCGCGCGGAGGGGGACGATGCCCTCTTCCTCCAGGTCGAGGATGGTCCGCAGATACATCTCGGTCGTGTCGACGAGATCGGTCATCGTTGCGCTCCCCAGGTGGCTGCCGGACCGGGCCAGCCTACCTTCGGCGGGTGTTCCGCGCCGTCAGATCGCAACGGCCGGCGCCGATACGCTGGTGGCGTGACGCTCGAGATCCCCGCCGAACTTCTTCCCGTCGACGGCCGGTTCGGATGCGGCCCGTCCAAGGTCCGCCCCGAGCAGCTCGCCCACCTGTCTGCGCACGCCGGACTTCTCGGCACCTCGCACCGCCAGGCGCCGGTGAAGGAGTTGGTCGGCCGCGTCCGCGGCAGCCTCGCCGAGCTGTTCCACCTTCCCGACGGCTACGAGGTACTGCTCGGCAACGGCGGGTCGACCGCCTTCTGGGATGCCGCGGCCTACTCGCTGATCGAGAAGCGCGCCGAGCTGCTCACCTTCGGTGAGTTCGGCTCCAAGTTCGCGGCCGCCGCCGCGGCCCCCTTCCTCGACGGGCCGCACGTCATCGCGGCCCCCGGTGGATCGCGCAGCGAGGTCGAGGTGCTCCCCGGCATCGACGTGTACGGCTGGCCGCACAACGAGACCTCGACGGGCGTCATGGCCCCGGTGAAGCGTGTGCACGGCGACGACGGAGCCCTCACCGTGATCGACGCGACCAGCGCGGCCGGCGGCGTCGACGTCGATCCCGCCGAGACGGACCTCTACTACTTCGCCCCGCAGAAGAACTTCGCCAGCGACGGCGGGCTCTGGTTCGCCCTGGCCTCGCCGGCGGCGATCGAGCGCATCGAGAAGGTCGCGGCATCCGACCGTTACATCCCGGAGTTCCTCAGCCTCAAGAATGCGGTCGACAACTCGCGGCTGGAGCAGACGCTCAACACGCCCGCGATCTCCACGCTGCTGCTGATGGAGAACCAGCTCGACTGGATCAACGGCAACGGCGGCCTGGCCTGGGCTGACGGCCGCACGAAGCAGAGCAGCGGCATCCTCTACGACTGGGCGGAGGCATCGAGCGTCGCGACGCCGTTCGTCGAGAACCCCGACCACCGCTCGCAGGTCGTCGTCACGATCGACTTCGACGAGAGCGTGGACGCCGCCGCCGTGGCCGCGACCCTGCGCTCCAACGGGATCGTCGACACCGAGCCGTACCGCAAGCTGGGCCGCAACCAGCTGCGCATCGCCACCTTCGTGGCCATCGAGCCGGATGACGTGCGCACGCTCACGAAGGCCATCGACTTCGTGCTGTCGAACTCCTAGCGACGACGCATGGCCAGCGGATGGCTGCGACCGCGCTCGTAGCCCGGAGCGGTCGCGACGCAGAGGCGGCGGCGTGGCTAGGCTGAGGCGTATGCGCCTCTGGTTGAAGGACTCGGAGCGCCGTCCCGACCCCGCACCCGTCAAGACGGATGACCGCAAGGCCGTGCTCGTCGGCCTCGTGCTCTGGCTGCTCGCCTTCGGCGGCCTACTGCTTTTTCTTGCGCCGCTGATTGCGGACGGGCGTCAGTGGTGGCTCTGGACTGCTCTCGTCGGACTCGGCATCGGGCTCGTCCTGCTCGTCGTCACCCACCGGCGCCGGCACTCCCGCTAGCGCCTCATCCGACTCGAAGTCGATCCCGTCGTCGGGGTCGTCTCCCAGGTCGTCGTCGTCATGGTCGTCGATGTCGTCGTCATCGTCATCGTCCGAGTCGTCGTCATCCGAGTCCTCGTCGGACTCGTCGTCGTCCGATTCCGCGAGCTCACCGGCCGCGATCGCAGCCTGCGCCGCCTTGTAGTCCTCCAGGCGGTCCGACCACGGAATCCAGTCGGGCGCCAGCAGCGCGCCATCGCCCGGCAGCAGCTCGGCCTCAAGCACGGTCGGATCCTCGTCGGGCAGGGTGGCGACGCTGACGGTCCAGAACCAGTCCGGGTAGCCCAGCATCGACGAGGCGAACCGGATGGTGCTGACGCCCTCGTCGTTCGTCTCCTCCGAGACGAATGCGCCGATGTTGGCCTCGGGCGTGATCTCGACGAGCGCGGCCCGCGCCACCTCGACGCCGGTGATGCCCGTGTTCTCGGCAGCCACGCGCTCAGGCATCCAGATCGTCGGCGACCTTGCGCAGCACCGCGGCGATCTTGCCGCCGTGGCTCTTGTCGGGGTAGCGGCCGCGGCGCAGGCCCGCGCCGATCCCGTCGAGCAGCTTCACGAGGTCCTCGACCACGATCGCCATGTCGTCGGCCGAGCGGCGCGTCAGTTTGCTGAGGGACGGCGGGGCATCCAGAACCCGCACCGAGAGCGCCTGCGCGCCCTTCTTGCCGTCGGCGATTCCGAACTCGAGGCGGCTGCCGGCGCGCACGACGGTGCCCGCGGGCAGCGCGGAGGCATGCAGGAAGACCTCTTGGCCGTCATCAGCAGCGATGAAGCCGAAGCCCTTGTCTTCGTCGTAGAACTTGACCTTGCCGGTGGGCATGGGGACCTCTCTTAGGGGTGCGGGCATCGGCGCTGGGGCCATGGCCCTATCCTGGTGCTGTGGCAGAGAACACCCGTGTGCCCCTCAATCGTATCGAACGCGTCCTCGCCTTCGCGGTCGTGACCGTTGCGGGCCTCTCGATCATCGCGATCGCCGCGATCTTCATCGGGCGAGCCAGCCACCAGGATTTCACCGGCGGCGTCTGGCCGACCGTCGCCGTGCTGCCCGGAATCGGCCTGCCTCTCGCGCTGATCGGGCTCATCGTGTTCCTCATCATGACCACCGTGCGACGCACCCGCCTCGCGCGCGATGCCGGCGAGTAGCGGCTCCGCCCTCGCGCTCGCGGCCCGGCTCCGCGCGCTCGACGACGAGGATCTTGCGCGCCTGGTGACGGAGCGCGGGGTGCGCCAGCAGGGCATCCGCGACTTCTTCGACCTGGCCGAGGCGCTGCTCGACCGCAGCTCCGTGCAGGCCGCGCTGCAACGACTGGATCGCCCCACTCTCGCCATGCTCGCCGTCGCGGGCGACCTGGCGTCGACGACGGGGGCGCCGACCGGCGCGCAGCTCGCCGCGACTCTGCGCGTTCCGGCATGGGAGGTCTCCGAGCGCATCGCGACCGCCGAGCTCGCGGGCCTGCTCGGAGTCGAGGCGAACCGCGTCGCGCCCTGGGATGCCGTCACCGAGCAGTTGGCGGCCTGGCCCGCATTCGGACTCCCCTCGCGCGACGAGCTCGTGAACGGCACGCCCCCGGCCGCCCTGGAGCCGGTGAGCGAGTCGGACGCCCGCTTCGTCGACCGCGGCGCGGGCGACCGCGCCTTCGGCACCCTCACCGCCGTGACCGAATTGCTCGTGGCTCTCCGTGCGGAGCCGGCACGGCAGCTGGCCCGCGGCGGCGTCGCGCTTCCCGATGGCCGTCGGCTCGCGATCGCGACCGGCGTCGAGAGCGACCAGGTCGATCTGCTGCTGGACATCGCCTCGCGGGCCGGCCTGGCCGAGCTCGACGGAAGTGCGTGGACGCCGAGCGAGTCGGCCGCCGCCTGGCTCTCGAAATCACGGGTCGACCGTTGGGCGGCGCTGGCGGGCGCGTGGCTGGACCGGCTTCCCGACGAGCTCCGTACGGTGCTGCGTCAGCGGGCCCATGCGGTGTGGGGCGACGGGCTCGCCGAGTTCGTGGCCTGGCTGTTCCCGGCCGGGGGCGACTGGATCCGCGAGCGGCTCACCTCGGTCGCCCGCGAGGCCGAGCTGCTCGGGCTGACCGGAGGCTCGACACCGTCGACCCCCGGGGCGGCGCTGCTCGGTGAGGGCGCAAGCGGCGGGGTGGGCGCGGCATCCGCGGCGATGGCACTGCTCTTCCCGCCCGAGGTCGATCAGGTCTACGTGCAGCACGACCTGTCGATCATCGCGCCCGGCCCGTTGGTCGCCGAGGTCGACAACCGGTTGCGCGGCTTCGCCGAGGTCGAGGCGCGAGGGCTGGCATCCAGCTACCGGGTCACGGGAGCCAGCCTCACCCGCGCGATGATCGCGGGCGAAACGGCGGACGGCCTCCGCGAGTTCCTGGCGAAGGTGTCGCTCACCGGCATCCCGCAGCCGCTCGAGTACCTGCTTGCCGACACGGCCGCGCGCTTCGGCACCCTCCGGGTCGGTGCGCTGGATCCTGGCGCCCCTCCGGCCGGCGCCCGGGAGTACGGGATGTCGGCCTACGTGCGCTCGGATGACACCGCGATCCTGCGGCAGGTCGCGGTCGACCAGGCCCTCGCCCCGCTCGGCCTGAAGCCCGACGGCGCGGGGCCGAACGGCGACCACCGCCTGCTCTCACGCTTCGAGCTGCCCCTCGTTTACTGGACGCTCGCGGACGCGCGCTACCCCGTCGTGGCCGAGGATGCCGCGGGCGCGATCATCGAGCTGCGCCGCGAGCGCCGCGTCGGGGCCGGCGGAGCCCTGGCCGATGACACGGCGGTGCTCCTCCTCCAACGACTACGCGCAAGCGCCTCAACGACCCCGCAGGAGACCGGGCAAGCATGGCTTGTCCGGCAGCTCGAGAGCGCGGTGAAGAACAAGGCGGCCGTCATGGTGGATGTGCGGCTCCCCGACGGCACCGACGTCGAGTACCACCTCGAGCCGGCCGCGATCGCGAACGGCCGCCTTCGCGCGCGGGACCGCCGCGCCGACATCGAGCGGACGCTGCCGCTGTCGTCGATCACGGCGGTACGGCAGGCCTAGGCCGGAACCGTTCCCTCCGACCGCGTAGGCTCGAAGGTTGTGAACGGACCCCTGATCGTCCAGAGCGACCGCACGGTGCTGCTCGAAGTCGCCCATCCGCAAGCGGAAGAGGCGCGGCACGAGCTGGCGGTCTTCGCCGAGCTGGAGCGGGCTCCCGAGTTCGTGCACACCTACCGCATCACGCGGCTCGGGCTGTGGAACGCCCGCGCGGCCGGCCACACCGCCGAGCAGATGCTGAAGACGCTCGACGACTACGCGAAGTTCCCGGTGCCGCAGTCGGTCTCGATCGACATCACCGAGACCGTCGGCCGCTACGGCCGCCTGATCATCGACCGCGATGCCGAGGGCGAGCTGATCATCACGGGCACCGATCCCGCGGTGCTGGCCGAGATCACGCGCAGTCCCAAGGTCGGCCAGTTCCTCGGCGTCAAGCGCACCACCACCGAGTGGACGCTGCTCCCCTGGGCCCGCGGTCAGGTCAAGCAGGAGCTGCTCAAGCTCGGCTGGCCCGCCGAGGACCACGCCGGCTACACCCCCGGCACCCCGCACGAGATCGAGTTGAACAACGCCGACGGCTGGGCGCTGCGCCCCTACCAGGAGCAGGCGATCGACAACTTCTTCGCCGGCGGCTCCGGCGTGGTCGTGCTGCCCTGCGGAGCCGGCAAGACCCTCGTCGGCGCCGGAGCGATGGCCCGCGCGGACACCACGACGCTCATCCTGGTGACCAACACCGTCTCGGCGCGCCAGTGGCGGTCCGAGCTGCTCAAGCGCACCTCGCTCACCGAGGAGGAGATCGGCGAGTACTCCGGCCAGGTCAAAGAGGTGAAACCGGTCACGATCGCGACCTACCAGATCCTGACGGCCAAGAGGAAGGGCGAGTACGCCCACCTGGCCCTGCTCGATGCGCTCGACTGGGGCCTCATCGTCTACGACGAGGTGCACCTGCTGCCCGCCCCGGTGTTCAAGCTGACAGCCGAGCTGCAGGCCCGCCGCCGCCTGGGACTCACCGCGACCCTGGTGCGCGAGGACGGCCGCGAGTCCGACGTGTTCTCGCTGATCGGGCCGAAGCGCTTCGACGCCCCGTGGAAGGAGATCGAGGCGCAGGGCTTCATCTCGCCGGCATCCTGCTACGAGGTGCGGATCGACCTGCCGCAGCAGGAGCGACTCGAGTACGCGGCATCCGCGGACGACGAGCGCTACCGGCTCGCGGCCACCGCGCCGGCCAAGCTCGGCGTCGTGAAGGAGCTCGTGGCGAAGCACGAGGGCGAGCGCATCCTGGTCATCGGCCAGTACCTGGACCAGATCGACGAGCTGGCTGAGGCGCTTCACGCCCCGAAGCTGACCGGTGCCACGCCCATCGACGAGCGCGAGCGGCTCTATCAGGCGTTCCGGGATGGCACGACCAAGGTGCTCGTCGTATCGAAGGTGGCGAACTTCTCGGTCGACCTGCCGGAGGCCACGGTCGCGATCCAGGTCTCGGGATCGTTCGGCTCGCGCCAGGAGGAGGCCCAGCGCCTCGGCCGCTTGCTGCGTCCGAAGGAGAGCGGCCTGCCCGCCAACTTCTACACGCTCGTCGCCCGCGACACCGTCGACCAGGATTTCGCGCAGAACCGCCAGCGCTTCCTCGCCGAGCAGGGCTACAGCTACACGATCCTCGACGCGGACTCGCTGGACGCGGCCGCCTAGCCCGACCTCACCCCGGCCGAGTGCACGCCGCACGCCGCCGCGACGGCTTCGGCGTGCGCTGCAGTGACCGCGTGCCGATCACCGGGCCCCGGATGCCGCGTCCAATGCACGACAACGGCCGCGTCCGGCCCGAGGCGTCTGCGGGGATCGTCGGGATCGCGGAGGCGTCCGGCGTTGGCCGGCACCTCGACATGAAGAACCGGAGTCGGTTCACAACCGTCATGGAATGCCGCGGCGCTGATGCAGGTCAGCCGCCCACCGACACGCCACGCCCGGATCACGTCCTCGCGCTCACCAGGCCGCGCGAACCATCCACGGCGGATCCGCACCAGGGTCCATCCGTACCAGACGGTAAGGCGAACCCATTCATCGGGAACGCCGAAGCCCACCAGCTCGGCTCGACTCGCGTAGCCGCCGAACGCCTCCATCGCACGATCCAGAATCAACATCCGCCCAGGCTGGCCCGCCGAACGAGTTGTGCGGCGCGCGGCTCCGACACTCGTGGGTTACCCCGATTCGTTCACAAAGTGCAGGACCGTCCTGCACTTTGTGAACGCGCCGGGGAGAGCGTGCCCGTCGAGCCGGAGAGCACGCGCCCACGCGGCGCGAACCAGCGAGCGACCGACCGAATCGGCCTAGACCCCCGCGAATCGAGCGATCGCCACGAAAATCGACGCGGCAGCCAGAACCAGGGTGATCGGGACGCCCTGCCATTCGCGCCGGCGGAGGTGGAAGACCAGGCCGCCGAGCATGATCACGGCCAGACCGCACGCCGCGATCGGGGTCAGCACAGGAAGGATGCCGGTCAGCACCGGCAGCACCAGCCCGAGGCCGCCGAGCACCTCCAGCACGCCGATCGTCTTGAGCAGGGGCGCGGGAACCGCCGTCACCCATTTCAGCCCGAACCCCGCCAGCCGCTCGGCCGGCAGCAGGGCGCGCGCGGCGCCGCCGATCACGAAGGCCGCGGCCAGCGCCCACGACACGATCCAGACTGCGAGTTCCATCTCATCCTCTCGAGAGCGCGCGGCGCGCTCGAATGACACGGTATGTCCAATTACTTGAAGCGTCAAGTTTTTAGTTAGGATCGTCTCCATGGCATCGACCCCATCGCCGGCGACCGCCGCCCAGCGCACCGCCTGGATCCGATTCGCGGGCGTCGCGCAGGGCATCCCCGCCGAGCTGAACTCCCGCCTGCTCGCCGAGTCGCGGCTCACCCAGTTCGAGTACCTGGTGCTGAACCACCTCATGCTGAGCGACGGCCGGCACCTTCCGATGACGCGCCTCGCGCTGCTCCTGGCCTGTTCTCTGTCGCGGCTGTCCCACGTCGCCACGCGCCTCGAGAAGGACGGATGCCTCACCCGCAGCAAGTCTCCCGACGACGGCCGCGTCGCCATCGCCACGCTCACCGCGCGCGGAGCCCAGCAGTTCCAGGCCGCGGCACCCGGCTACTTCGCCGCCGTCCGCGAGCTGTTCTTCGATCGTCTCGACGCGGCCGACCTGGCGGACCTCGACCGCATCATGACCAAGCTGCTCCCTGGGGTCGACGCCGGCGGCGTCCTCGCGCCGCTGGCCGCCGAGGTCGGATCACGCATCGATGCACCGACGCGTTACTGAGGCGCCACAGGCCATGCCATCGGAATGAGGTCGGCGCCCGACATCCACGCAGCCCCCGCGGGGTCGCCGGCCATGACGCGCGTGCGCGCCGCCTGGTAGACGGCGCCGAGGTCGTCAAGCCGTCCGGCGATGGCGGGCTGGCGGGCACCGGCCTGCCCCTGATATTCATCCCGGGGGATGACGCCTCCCAGCCAGCACCCCGTAGCGTTGAGATGTGATCGAAGCGACCGGATTGACCAAGCGTTACGGCGACAAGACCGCGGTGGACGATGTGAGCTTCACCGTCCGGCCCGGCATCGTGACCGGATTCCTCGGACCCAACGGAGCGGGCAAGTCGACGACCATGCGGCTGATCGTCGGCCTCGACCGCCCGACCTCCGGCCGGGTCACCGTCGACGGCCGCGACTACGCCCAGCTGCGCGCCCCGCTCCGCGAGGTCGGCGTTCTGCTCGACGCGAAGGCCGTGCACACCGGCCGCACCGCCCGCAATCACCTGCTCGCCCTCGCGGCGACCCACGGCATCCCGCGGAAGCGCGTTGACGAGGTGATCGCCCTGACCGGACTCGAGTCCGTCGCACGCCGCCGGGTCGGCGGCTTCTCACTCGGGATGGGGCAGCGGCTGGGCATGGCCGCCGCGCTGCTCGGCGACCCCGGCATCCTGATCCTCGACGAGCCGGTGAACGGCCTCGACCCGGAGGGCGTGATCTGGGTGCGGGAGCTCTCCCGGCACCTCGCGAGCCAGGGCCGCACCGTCTTCCTCTCCTCGCACCTGATGAGCGAGATGGCGCAGACCGCCGATCACATCATCGTGCTGGGGCGCGGCCGTGTCATCGCCGACGCTCCCGTCGGCGACATCATCGGGCGTGCCGGCGGCACGGTGCGTGTGCGCACGCCCGACGCCGAACGGTTCGGCCCCGTGCTCACCGGCGCGGGAGCGACGGTGAGCGCCGACGCGGACGGCGCTCTCGAGGTCACCGGCATCCCGGCGGCGCGAGTCGGCGAGCTCGCCGCCCAGGGCGGCGTCGTGCTCCACGAGCTCTCGCCGGTCTCGGGCTCGCTCGAGGAGGCATACCTCGCCCTGACCCAGGACGAAGTCGAGTACCACGCGGGATCGGCGGCGCAGGCATGAGCACCGTCGACCTGACCCGCGCCCGTCTGAGCTTCCCCGGCGTCGTCCGTTCCGAGTGGATCAAGCTCCGCAGCCTGCGCTCCACCTTCTGGTGCTACCTCATCGTGGTGGTGCTCACGATCGGCCTCGCAGCCCTCGTGGCGTCGGCGATCCCGACCGACGGCGTCGTGGGCGCGCGACCCGGTGCCGCCCCCGCCGCGCCCCTTGATCCGGATGCCACCTGGCTCACCGTGAGCACGATCGGGGTGGCCTTCGGCCAGCTCGTGGTCGCCGTGCTGGGCGCGCTGGTGATCACCGGCGAGTACGGCACCGGGATGATCCGCTCCACCTTCACGGCCGTCCCCACCCGCCTGCCGGCCCTCGCCGCCAAGGCCCTGGTCTTCGGCGTCGTCACCTTCGTGCTCACCCTCGCGGCGCTGGTGGTCGGAGCGCTGCTCGCGGCGCCGATCCTGGCCGGCCGCGGCGTCAAGCCCGATCTCGGCGCCGGCTCGGTCTGGGTCGCGCTCCTGGGCGCGGCCGGCTATCTGACCCTGCTCGGCATCCTCGCGATGGCGATCGGCCTCATCATCCGGGTCAGCGCCGGAGCCATCGCCACCGCGCTCGGCCTGGTGCTCGTGGTGCCGATCATCTTCAACCTGCTGGCCAGCCTCACCCAGGCCGACTGGGCTCGGAACGTCGGAGCCTTCCTGCCCAGCGACGCGGGTGGGCGTGGCTACGCCTTCAAGCCGACGGGCGGCGTAACGGACGGCATCCTCACCCTGGACGGCAGCCAGGGCCTGCTCGTCCTGGCGGCGTGGTGCGTGCTGGCGGCGGTCGTCGGCGCCGTGCTGGTCAAGCGCCGCGACGCCTAGGAGGCCGGCCTTTCGAGGCCTTCCTCGACACTCCCAGGAATCATCCAGCGAACGCGCAGACAATGGGGGCATGACCGACGGCCCCAAGATCCTCATCGTTGATGACGAACCCAACATCCGCGACCTGCTCACCACCAGCCTGCGCTTTGCCGGCTTCGCCGTGCGCGCGGTCGGCAACGGCGCCCAGGCGATCTCGGCGGTCCTCGAGGAGGAGCCCGACCTGATCATCCTCGACGTCATGCTGCCCGACATGAACGGATTCGGGGTGACCAAGCGGCTGCGGGCATCCGGGTACACCGCTCCGATCCTCTTCCTCACCGCCAAAGACGACACCGAGGACAAGATCACCGGCCTCACTGTCGGCGGCGACGACTACGTCACCAAGCCCTTCAGCCTCGACGAGATCGTGGCGCGCATCAAGGCGATCCTGCGTCGGACCATGCACGACGAGGAGGACGCGGTCATCCGCGCCGGCGAGCTCACCATGGACCAGGACACGCACGAGGTCACGGTCGGCGCCGAGTCCGTCGAGCTCAGCCCGACCGAGTTCAAGCTGCTGCGCTACCTGATGCTCAACCCGAACCGCGTGTTGAGCAAGGCGCAGATCCTCGATCACGTCTGGGAATACGACTTCAACGGCGACGCAGGTATCGTCGAGAGTTACATCTCGTACCTGCGCCGCAAGCTCGACCAGCACTCCAACGAGCCGATGATCCAGACCAAGCGCGGATTCGGCTACATGCTCAAGGCCGCGAAGGTCTGACGCTCGACCGCAGCGAGGCGACACCGCCCGCCGCGACATCCGGAGGCTCCCCCGTGGCGATCGCCCGCACGAACTCCGTGCACGCCTCGTTCGACCGATGGTGGAACGGGATCTCGCTTCGCGCCAAGATCACGGGCGTCACGGTGCTGCTGCTCACCTTCGGTCTCGCGGTGGCCGGCGCCGGAACGGTCAGCGTGCTGCGCGGCTACCTCATGGATCAGACCGACTCCAAGGTCGACAGTCTCGCGACCAGCGCCGTCAACCAGAAGGCCGCCGACATCGCGAGTTGCAACTTCGCCTACCAGCCGAACGGGACGCTCTTCACGGTGCTCGACGCCGCGGGCAACGTGGACTGCACGAACGTGCCGAAGGGGATGGCGCGACCCGACACGAGTTCCATCACCCTGCCCTGGGTGACGGCGCTCGACAACGGCGCGGGCACCACGCTGCCGAAGGTGACCACGGCCTCCGACTCGGGCAAGGAGCACTGGCGCATCATCGCCTTCCCGGTGCAGCTCGGAGACAGCTCCGACTACCAGATCCTGGTCGTCGGCCAGAGCATCGACGACGTCGACTCGACGGTCGCGCGATTCACCCTGATCTTCTTCGGCTTCGCACTGGCGGTCATCGTCTTCGGCGCCGCGACCACCCAGCTGCTCGTGACGAGCACCTTTGCTCCCCTACGGGATGTCGAGGCCACCGCCGCGCGCTTCGCCGCGGGGGACTATGGCCAGAGACTCGGGGGCGCGACGCCGAATACCGAGGTCGGACGGCTGAACCGCTCGCTCAACACCATGCTCGCCCGGATCGACCGTGCCTTCGCCGACCGCCAGAGAACCGTCGAGCAGATGCGCCGCTTCGTCGGCGACGCCAGCCACGAACTGCGCACCCCGCTGGTCTCACTCCGCGGCTACGCCGAGCTGTACCGGATGGGCGCCATCACCAGCCCCGAGGACGTCGCTCAGGCGATGGACCGCATCGAACGCGAGGCGATCCGCATGGGCGCCCTGGTCGAAGACCTTCTCGAGCTCGCCCGCCTCGACGAATCCAAGCCGCTGCGGCTGGAGCCGGTCGACCTGCTGCCGATCGCCCAGGATGCCGCACTCGACGCCACGGCATCCAACCCGCAGCGGCGCATCACCGTCATCGTGCCGGAATCCCTCGCGGCGCCGGTGCTCGATCCAGAGACATCGGACGCCGCCCTCGAGTCCGCGACCGCGACCGTGGCCGTCCCCGCCGCGACCGTCACGGCGACCGGCGGCCTCCGCCTGACCGGTGCGCTGAACCTGCTGCGCCGACGCAGGCCGCGGCCCGCGGCATCATCCGTTCCCCTGGCCGTGTCGCAGCCGATCCCGGATGTCGGGCCGATCGTGCTCGCCGAGGGCGACAAGATCCGCCAGGTGATCACGAATCTGATGGGCAACGCCATGCGCTTCAGCCCGCCGGACAGCCCGATTGAGCTCGCCGTCGAGGTGGACCGCGAGGGCGGTTACGGCCAGATCTCGGTCGTGGATCACGGCGAGGGCATCCCGCCCCAGCTGCGCGAGAAGATCTTCCAGCGCTTCTGGCGTGCCGACACCTCGCGCACCCGCGACACCGGCGGCAGCGGACTCGGCCTCGCGATCGTGGCCGGGATCGTGGCCAACCATCACGGGCACGTCGAGGTGGTCGAGACGCCGGGTGGCGGCGCGACGTTCCGAGTCAGCCTGCCTCTTTTCCACCCCGACGCCGTCGAGACCGACTCCTCCACGGATGCGGCAGCCGCCGGCACGAAGGCGCAGGCCCGCTCGTAGTCTCGCCCGCATGACGCGATACCAGGTGGACAGTGAGGCGGTCGCTGCGGCGACCGGGAACGTGCGCGCGGCCGTGAGCCGCATCCAGGCGGAGGTGAGCGGCCTGCACGGGCAGCTCGCGAACCTTCAGTCCTCGTGGACCGGTCAGGCCGCCACCGCCTTCCAGGGCGTGGTCGGCGACTGGAAGGCCACGCAGCAGCGGGTCGAGCAGAGCCTCGCCGAGATCAATGCCGCGCTCGCGCAGGCCGGCCAGCTCTATGCGGATGCCGAGCAGCAGAACGCGCGGCTGTTCACGAGGTAGCACGACTCTCGCTACGGTGAGCGGGTGGGACGGCGGCGCGGGGCACGGATTCTGGCCACGCTCATCGATGTCGCCTGCATGCTTCCGTGGATCGGAGTGGTCGCGGCCGCCGGGGCCGTGCTGTGGTCGGCCGGGATCACCCGATCCCTGGATGAGGTCGTCGGCAACGCGGTCGGCTTCATCACCCTGATCGTGCCCATCACGGTGACGGCTGCGGGATTCGAGGGCTCGGCCCGGCATGCGACGCCCGGCAAACGGCTCCTCGGTCTGACCGTCGAACGGTCTGTGGGCGGTGGAGCGGGGTTCTCCCGTTCCCTGGTGCGGAACGCGATCAAGTACGCGCTGCCCTGGGAGCTGGGGCACACCGCCGTGTTCGCGCTGGTGGGCGCGACGACCACACCCGAGCCGTGGGTGGTGATCGTGCTCGCCGTCACCTATGCGATCCCGATCGTCTCGCTGGTGCTTCTGCTGGTGAGCGGACGGGCGCTGCATGACCGGGTGGCGCGGACGAATGTCGCCTCGGCGACCCGGCAGACATGACGAAGCGGGCGGCCCCTCCTGAGAGGAACCGCCCGCTGTCGTGTGTCAGCTGGACTAGAAGTCCATTCCGCCGGTCGGGTCGCCAACCGGCGCGGGGTTGCGCTCCGGCTTGTCGGCGACGACGGCCTCGGTGGTGAGGAACAGCCCGGCGATCGACGCGGCGTTGAGCAGCGCGGAGCGGGTGACCTTCACCGGGTCGTTGATGCCGGCGGCCAGCATGTCGACGTACTCGCCGGTCGCGGCGTTGAGGCCCTGGCCGACCGGGAGGTTGCGCACCTTGTCGACGACGACGCCCGGCTCGAGACCGGCGTTGAGCGCGATCTGCTTGAGCGGCGCGTCGATCGCGACCTTGACGATGTTCGCACCGGTCGCCTCGTCGCCCTTGAGCGCCTTGACGGCCTTGCCATCGAACGCGGTCTTGCCCGCCTGGATCAGCGCGACGCCACCACCGGCGACGATGCCCTCCTCGACGGCGGCCTTCGCGTTGCGAACGGCGTCCTCGATGCGGTGCTTGCGCTCCTTGAGCTCCACCTCGGTCGCGGCCCCGGCCTTGATGACCGCGACACCGCCGGCGAGCTTCGCGAGACGCTCCTGGAGCTTCTCGCGGTCGTAGTCGCTGTCGGTGTTCTCGATCTCGGCGCGGATCTGCTTGACGCGGCCGGCGATGGCCGAGGCCTCGCCGTTGCCCTCGATGATCGTGGTCTCGTCCTTGGTGACGATGACCTTGCGGGCCTGGCCGAGCAGGTCGAGGGTCGCGTTCTCGAGCTTGAGACCGACCTCCTCGCTAATGACCTGACCACCGGTGAGGATGGCGATGTCCTGCAGCTGCGCCTTGCGGCGGTCTCCGAAGCCCGGGGCCTTGACGGCGACCGACTTGAAGATGCCGCGGATCTTGTTGACGACGAGGGTCGCGAGAGCCTCGCCATCCACGTCCTCGGCGATGATCAGCAGCTGCTTGCCTGCCTGGATGACCTTGTCGACGATCGGCAGCAGGTCCTTGATGTTCGAGATCTTGGAGTTGACGATCAGGATGTACGGGTCTTCGAAGACCGCCTCCTGGCGCTCCGGGTCGGTGACGAAGTACTGCGACAGGAAGCCCTTGTCGAAGCGCATGCCCTCCGTCAGCTCGAGCGTGGTGCCGAAGGTGTTCGACTCCTCGACGGTGACGACGCCCTCCTTGCCCACCTTGTCGATCGCCTCGGCGATCAGGGCGCCGATCTCGGGGTCACCGGCCGAGATGGAGGCGGTGGCCGCGATCTCGTCCTTGGTCTCGATCTCCTTGGCGTTGCTGATGAGCTCGGCGATGACGGCCTCGACGGCCTTCTCGATGCCGCGCTTCAGGCTGATCGGGTCGGCGCCGGCCGCGACGTTGCGCAGGCCCTCGCGCACGAGCGCCTGGGCGAGCACGACCGAGGTGGTCGTTCCGTCGCCGGCGACGTCGTCGGTCTTCTTGGCGACCTCCTTGACGAGCTCCGCGCCGATCTTCTCGTACGGGTCGTCGAGCTCGATCTCCTTGGCGATGGAGACACCGTCGTTGGTGATCGTGGGGGCGCCCCACTTCTTCTCCAGCACGACGTTGCGGCCACGGGGGCCCAGTGTGACGCGGACGGCGTCCGCCAGGATGTTCAGGCCGCGCTCGAGGCCGCGGCGGGCCTCTTCGTCGAAAGCAATGATCTTTGCCATAAGTGTGTGTCGTCCCTCCCGGACTTAGCACTCATAACGCATGAGTGCCAGAGTTTATTCTGGCACTCGGCATGAGGGAGTGCAAGCCAGGCGAAACGCTGTGAGCGCGGGGCGAGAAGGTCGCCGCGACCGCAACACCGGCGAGGGTCAGGCGGGCCTGACGCTCTCGGCCTGCGGCCCCTTCGCCCCGGTGCCGACCTCGAAGGTGACCGCCTGGCCCTCCTCGAGGACCTTGTAGCCGGTCATCTCGATCGCGGAGTAGTGAACGAAGACGTCCTGGCCTCCGTCATCCAGGGTGATGAAGCCGTAGCCCTTCTCCGCGTTGAACCATTTGACGGTGCCCTTCGCCATGGCGGTGCTCCTTGCTTGCTGCGTTTCCGCGATCGTACTGTCGCGAAAAGCCCGGAAACACGGTCGAGTGGCCCCTCAGGGGCGAAAAGCCGACGATTCAACAAACATTAAACGCGGGCGTAACACGCCGGTCGCATTCGGGACCGGCGCGTGGCCGTCCCGGGCTGCGCTACTTGGCGAGGGCCGCGTAGTCGTCGCCGACCACGATCGTGACCGGGGCGCCGGGGAAAGCATCGGAGAGCTGGATCGTGCCCGTGCCGAGCAGCACGGCCATCCCGCGCGCGATGCCCTCGTAGGCCGCCGAGCTGTAGTAGATCGTCGTGGTCTTCTCGCTGCGCGTCGTGGAGTCGGCGCGGGCCGGATCGGGCCAGCCGGCGGCCTTGATGGCGTCTCCTGCCTTGTCCTGCAGGCCATCCGTCGATGAGCCGTTGAGCACCGAGATCGAGAGGTTGAGCGCCGGATCGACCTTGGTGGGATCCGTCACCGCCGCCGCGGTGGGCGTGGCGCTCACTGTCGGCGTCGCCGAGGCGGATGCACCCGGCAGCAGGTCGAGCTTGAAGGCCGGGTTCAGCAGCGACAGCCCGAACAGGCCGACGACGACCAGGATCCCCGTGGCGAGCGCCGCCCATGCGAAGCGGATCCAGCCGCGTCCGGGCTTGGCCGGAGCACGGTGCGCGCCGACGCGAGCGAGATCCGAGGGGATGTCGTCGAACTGATCGGAGGGAAAGCTGGCCATCTAGTCGGTGGTGTCCTGGGTGTCGGGGCGGAAGGTACGAGCGGCACGGGATCGCACACGGGCGTCGCGCAAGCGCTGCAAGCGCCGGACGAGCAGAGGATCCTGGCGCAGGGCGGCCGGAGAATCGATCAGCACGTACAGCATCTGATAGTAGCGGGCGGGGGCGAGACCGAACTCCGCGAGGATCGCGGCGTCTTTGGCGCCGACGCGTGAGGCCCAGCTCCGTTCGAAGTCGAGCAGCGCCAGGTCGGCGTCGCTCAGCGCCGTCGGCGGCGGGTCGATCGGTGCTCCTGATGGAGTACCAGGCACTGTCATCACCTCCCGCCTCGGCGCCGGTGTCACTCGGCGTCTGGCCGAGCCTAGGTGCCACCGCCTGAGAGTTCGGGTTGCCCCGCTGCGGATCGGCCAGACCGGTGGGAATCCGACAGCCACGACACCCGATCGCCGTGCGGCCCCGCGTGGGCGATGGGTTCCCCGTCCAGCGCGAGCACGAAGGGGGTCGGATGCGGCGCGCTCATGCCATCGAGCCGGTCGGCCACCTCGGGCAGCACGCCCGCCCCCTCGAACGTGACCAAGCGCGCCCCGAGCCGGATCGCGGCATCCACCACGCCCTGCCGCTCCTCCCGGCTCAGGTACACCAGGGTGCCGAGCGCGGCGATCACCGGGGTCGCGCCGGGCGCCTCGGCCCGCGCGGCCGCGATCAGCGCCGGAAGGGCGGCGAGCGCGTCCCCCGCGACGACGACGGGACCGCCGGCGCCGAGACCGGCGGCGCCGATCGTCACGATGGCGGCGTCGAGGCGAGCGCGGCGTTCCGGGCGGTCTGGCGGGAGCAGCGCCCGGAGCCAGCCCACGTCTGCCGGGTCGGTGAGGTCGAGCGGCGCCAGGTCGACGCCGCGGCGCCACACGATGTCCGGCATCCGGGCCGGAACCGCGCCGACCCCGGTCGTCGTGACGGTCAGCAAGGGAAGACCGTCGCCCAGCACGAGCCCGTCGTCGAAGCGGTAGGAGTAACGGTCGACACCGAGGCACAGTCCTGCCGCTGCGCCGAGCTCGAGCAGGGCGATCGGCCCCGGAATGCGGTCGAGGGCGAGCAGCAGGGGGACGCAGCGGCCGACCTCGTTGGTCTGCGTGCGGCGCGTGCGGGCGGCATCCTCGACAGCGGGCCAGTTCTCGATCAGCCAGTCGCGCCAGGTCGCGCCGACCGTCGCCGGCGCCCCGAGCCAGCTCGCCACCGAGAACAGCAGCGATGGCTGCCGGTGCTCGCGCGGCAGCCGGTCGATGAGCTCCACCAGCTCGGGACTGGCGGCGACCTGCCGGGCCCACGCGACCTGGAGCTCGGACGTCGCGGCGAGCTCGCCGGCCGCTCGCACGTACCAATCGGCGGTGTCGCTCACGCAGCCATCCTCCTCTCCAGCGTTCGCGGCGCGACTTCCGGTTGAATAGAGAGATGGACTACGCCGTGAACAGGACCGACGACGAGTGGAAGGCCGAGCTCGACCCCGAGCGCTACGCCGTGCTGCGCGAGGCCGCGACGGAGCGGGCCTGGACGGGCGAGCTGCTCGACGAGGGCCGGTCGGGCCTCTACACCTGCGCCGCCTGCAACGCCGAGCTGTTCAAGAGCGGGACCAAGTTCGATTCCGGATGCGGCTGGCCGAGCTTCTACGACTCGGTGAATCCGGATGCCGTGGAACTGATCGAGGACACCTCGCTCGGCGTCGTCCGCACCGAGGTGCGCTGCGCGGCCTGCGGCTCGCACCTGGGGCACGTCTTCGATGACGGATTCGGTACGCCGACCGGGCTGCGCTACTGCATGAACTCGCTCTCGCTGGGCTTTCACGCCGAGCCCACCGCGGAGTGACCATCGCGGAGGCGCTGCGGCATCGGCGCTCGCACTCCTCGGTGGGATCGCAGGCACCCACGACGCGCGAACTGCTGCCCCTGATCGAGGCGGCCGGGTCGCTCGCGGATCATGCGTCGCTGCATCCGTGGCGGATCATCGCGTTGCGCGGCGTGGCTCGCGAGCGGGTCGGCGCCGCGATCGCCGCGGCGTCGGGACTCGACGGACCCGCCGCCGAGAAGATGGCGGCCAAGCCGCTGCGGGCGCCGTTGCTGCTGGCGGTCGTCGTGTCCCCGAAGTTCAGCATCACGGTGCAGGACTGGGAGCAGGAGGCCGCGGCGTCCGGCGTCGTCCACGCGCTCAGCCTGGTGCTCGACGAGGCGGGCTGGGGCGTGATGTGGCGGACCGGACTGCAGACGCGGTCGCCGGAGGTCGCCCGTGCGCACGAGCTGGTCCCGAACGAGCGGCTGCTCGGCTGGTTGTACGTCGGCTCGAAGCCGGAGCACAAGAGCGGGCGGCGCAGGCCGATCCGCGCCAGGGACTACCTCAGCTCGCTCTAGCACGCCGGGGGATCGCGGCGATGAGCACGGCGACCAGCGTGAGCGCGGCGCCGATGATGGTGAGCGGCGAGATCGCACGGGCCTGCACCGGCAGCACCAGGTCGAAGACCACGGCCGTCACGAGTTGACCCGACAGCACGGCGAGGCCCATCAGCAGCACGCCGGTGCTTCGCACGATCACCGCCTGCGCCGCGATGAAGATCGTGCCGACCGCGCCGCCCAGGTACAACAGCGGGTTCGTCGGCAGTTGCGCGGGCCATCCGACGATGAGGGTGTGCCCGATGGCCGCCAGGACCAGCAGGGTCGTCCCGACCAGGAAGTTGCCGAAGGTGGCGGTCAGCGCGGATCCGGCGACCGTCCGCACCTGGCCGTTGACGGCGCCCTGCCAGCCCACGCCGGCGCCGGCGAGGAACGGGACGATCAACGCGAGGAAGGGAAGTCCGGGGCGCAACTCGGTCGAGGCGGCGACGACCACCGCGACCAGGGCCAGTCCGGCTCCGATCACCCGGGGCACCGTCACCGGCTTCGGCGCCATGGTGCCGAGTCCGCTCCGATCGATCAGCAGGGAACTGGTCGTCTGGCCCGCCACTACACCGACCGTGAAGAGGGCGACTCCGACGAGGCCGACCACGAGGGACTGCGTGAGCACGAAGAGCGCACCTGCCGAGCCGCCGACGACGAACCACCAGGGGATCGCCCGCGTGCGCAGCGCGGTCACCACCCGCCAGGCACCGACGCGACCCTGCCGCCAGATCAGCATCGCGATCGCGAGGATGAGCAGTCCCGAGCCGAATGAGATCGCGGCCGCGATGAACCCGTCCCCCAGCTGCGCGCCGAACTGCCCGTTGATGCGGGACTGCAGCGCCACCAGCGTCCCGCTGATGAAGGCGGCGAGCAGCAGCAGCGCGAGACGCATCGGATGATTGCTCACCGCGGGCGGGACCGGGCCCGTTGACCCCTCCGGCCCGACTGCATCGTCGGAGCCGTCGGTCTGCACGGCTCAACGCTAACGGGCGGGGCGCTCGCCTGAGCGCAGACCCGGCTTCCCGATGGCAGGAGGACTTGACAGGATGCCGTCATGCGTCTTCTCGTCCTGGGCGGCACCGCCTGGCTCGGCCATCGGATCGCGACGACCGCCCTCGAGGGCGGAGACGAGGTCACGTGCCTCGCTCGCGGCAGCGGCATCCCGGATGGTGCTGCGCTCGTGCAGGCGGACCGCGACGACCCTGGCGCCCTCGACGCGGTGTCGGGACCGGGGCACGCCTGGGATGCCGTGATCGACGTGGCACGCCAGCCCGGCCACGTGCGGCGGGCGGTGAGCGCACTCGAGCCCGTGGCGGAGCACTACGTCTTCGTCTCGAGCTGCAGCGTCTACGCCTCGCAGGCCGAGATCGGTGGCGACGAGAGCGTCGAACGGCTTCCCGCGCTCGACGCGGACACCATGGCGAGCCTCGAGGACTACGGCCACGCGAAGGTCGCCTGTGAAGACGCGGTGCTCGCGGCCTTCGGCCCGGCCAGGTCGACGATCGCCCGCGCCGGGCTCATCGGCGGTCCTGGCGACCCCAGCGACCGGACCAGCTACTGGCCGCGGCGCTTCGCCCATCCCTCGACGCCGGACGGCACCGTGCTGACGCCCGACGCCCCGGATCTACCGGCGTCGATCATCGACGTGCGCGACCTGGCGGCCTGGCTCGTGCGCTGCGCAACCGACCGCGTCGGCGGGACCTTCAACGTGATGGGCGAGGCCCTCCCCCTGCCGGAGCACGTGGATGTCGCCCGCCTGGTCGCCGGGCATCGCGGCCCGGTGGTGCGCGCAGCAGGCAGCGCCCTGCTCGAGCAGGGGGTCAACGAGTGGTCGGGCCCGCGCTCGCTGCCGCTCTGGCTGGCCGATCCGGACTGGTACGGGATGAACTCCCGCTCGATCGACCGCGCTCTGGCCGCCGGGCTGACCCTGCGCCCGCTGGCCGACACGCTGTGCGACACCCTGGCCTGGGACGACGACCACGAGCACGACGGCCCCCGCAAGGCCGGACTCACCGACGACGAGGAGCGCGAACTGCTCGCGGTGCTCGGCTGACCTCACTGCCCCCGATCGTGCACCGTGATCGTGTAGCCGTCGGGATCGATGAAGCTGAAGGTGGTGCCGAACGGCCCCTCGAAGGGGTCCTGGGCGATCGTGACCGCAGCCGCGACGAGGGTCGCGTGGAGGGCGATGGCCTCCGGATCGTGCAGCCAGATGACGACGCCGAGACCCGGCCGGTCGACCTCGGTGAGGTCGACGCCGGGCAGCGGGTCCCGCAGCGCGAAGGTGGGCGTGGTGTCGAAGACCACGGCGTGCGGTGGTGAGACGGCGGCGCGCGTGAGCCCGACGACCCCCTCGTAGAACCTCGCTGCTGCGTTCAGATCGCGCACCTGCAGGGCGATGAAGTCGGGTCCGGTGACGGTCATGTGGCCTTCTCCTCGTGTGTCAGTTTTCTTACATGCAAGTCTATGTCAGGATACTGACATGATCAACGAGCCCCCTGCCATCGGCTACCTGCTGAAGGCCGCGCAGTCGCTGCTCCGGCTGCGCATGGAGGAATCGCTCAAGCCGCTCGGGCTGACGGTGTCGCACTACTCGTGCCTCTACCGGCTGCAGCGCGAGCCCGGCATTTCGGCCGCCGACTTGGCCCGAGCCACCTTCGTGACCCGCCAGTCCATGAACGACATGCTGCAGACCCTCCTCGATCGCGGCCTCGTCGACCGGGCCACCGTGGCGTCCGCCGGGCGCGCGCTGCCCGTGACGCTGAGCGCAGCGGGCTCGGTGGCGCTCGACCACGCCCAGGCTGTCGTCGACGCCGTCGAGAAGCGGATGCTGTCGGGACTGGCTCCCGCCGAGACCCGCTCTCTGGGCAACGCCCTCGCCGCCTGCGTGGCGGCGCTTGATGAGCCCCCGGATGCCGCCAGCGAATAGTCTGGAAGCCCGGCAGCGCCGGGCACGCCCTGTTAGCTCAGTTGGCCAGAGCACCGCTCTTGTAAAGCGGGGGTCGTCGGTTCGAATCCGACACGGGGCTCCGCAGAAAAACATCGACGACTCAGGGTTTTCTGCGAGCCCTGCTGGTGACTGTGCAACTCGTCTGGCCGTGACCTGGCATCGCGGCGTTCTCGCATCACATCGCACCTTCGTCGCCTTAATTTGATAACGGTTATCATTAACAACTAGAGTGCGGGAGGCCGACACGGCGTCGGCCGACCACCCCACGAGGAGCACCCTTGAAACCGTTCGTTGCCGTCATCCCGATCGCTGTCCTTCTTCTCGCCGGCTGCGCCGCAGGAACCGCGTCACCGAATCCGTCGACCGGCAAGATCGATGTCGTCGCCTCCACGAACGTCTGGGGCAGCCTCGCTTCCACGGTCGGCGGAGACGACGTCTCGGTGACGTCCTTCATCGACGACCCGTCGAAGGATCCGCACGAGTACGAAGCCAACGGGCAGAACCAGCTCGCCATCTCCCGGGCGGCCGTCGTGATCGAGAACGGTGGCGGCTACGACGACTTCGTCGACACGATGCTGAAGGCATCGCCGTCGAAAGCGGCCGTCGTGCTCAACGCCGTGAAGATCTCCGGTCTCTCGGCACCAGGCGGCGACCTCAATGAGCACGTCTGGTACGACTTTCCGACCGTCACGAAGGTGATCGACAAGATGGAGGCCGCCTTCTCGCGGGCCCGGCCTGCGGAGGAATCCGTGTTCACGGCGAACGCCGACAAGCTGAAGAACAGCATCGCGGGGCTGCAAGCCAAGGAGTCGGCCCTCAAGGCGCAGTATTCGGGAGTCGGCGTCTCCATCACGGAGCCCGTGCCGCTCTACATGCTGAACGCCATCGGGCTCGACAACAAGACGCCTGCCGCGTTCAGCAAGGCCATCGAAGACGACAGCGACGCCTCGCCCGAGGTACTGCAACAGGCCATCGACCTGTACAGCTCGCACTCCGTGAAGCTGCTCGCCTACAACGAGCAGACCACCGGAGCGCAGACCGAGGCGGTGCTGAGCGCCGCGAAGAACAACGGCATCGCGGTCGTCCCGGTGACGGAGACCCTGCCGTCGGGCAGGACCTACCTGAGCTGGATGTCGGGCAACCTCGACGCGATCACCGCGGCCCTCGCCGGCTAGCTCCCTCGGAATGGCGATCCCCTGAAGCCCGGTCGTGGCGCGACCGGGCTTCAGAGGGCGGACGTAGACTCCGCTCGATGCCGACCGACCTCCAGTCACGAGCCATGGCGTCGCGCGCACCGGTTTCCGGCATCCCGCGCCGCCCGTCCATCGCCCTGGTCGCTGCCATCGTCATCGCGCTCGGCCTGGTCGCCGCGCGCGTGGTGTCGTCGGCGGTGGTGCCCGCCGGAGTGCTGCCCGATCGACTCCAGGACGGTCTCACGCTCGGCATGAGCGTGCTGATCGAGTCGCTGCCGTTCGTGGTCCTGGGCATCGTCATCTCGATCGCGGTCCGGGTCTGGTTGCCCGATGGAGTGTTCGTCAGGGTTCTTCCGCGTTCGCCATGGCTGCGTCGCATCGTGATCTCCTTCGTCGGGATGCTGCTGCCGGTCTGCGAGTGCGGCAACGTCCCGCTCGCCCGCGGCCTGATGGTGCGCGGCCTCACGGTCGCGGAGTCGATGACGTTCCTGTTCGCGGCGCCGATCCTCAACCCGATCACGGTGATCACGACCGCACAGGCGTTCGGATGGTCGGGCGGGATCCTGGTCGCCCGGATCGCCGGCGGCTTCTTCATCGCGAACCTGCTGGGGTGGCTGTTCAGCCGGCACCCCGATCCGGAGTCGCTGCTCACCCCCCGCTTCGCCGCGGAGTGCCGCCTGCCCGCTCACGAGGAGCACGGCACGCGCTGGGCCCGCAGCGTCCAGCTGTTCAGCACCGAGGCCGCGAACCTGCTGCCTGCCCTGTTCGTCGGCTCGGTGGCCGCGGCTGCCGTTCAGACCCTGGTTCCGCGTTCGATCCTGGTCGCCCTCGGCACCGATCCGATCTGGTCCGTGGTCGCGATGATCGGGCTGTCGTTCATCATCTCGGTGTGCTCCACGGTCGACGCGTTCTTCATCCTGCCGTTCGCCACGACGTTCCTGCCCGGATCGATCACCGCGTTCCTGGTCTTCGGGGCCATGATCGACATCCGGATGATCGCCCTGCTGCGGACGACCTTCTCGACGCGCACGATCGTTCAGTTGTTCGCCGTCATCCTTCTTGCCACCGCGGCCCTGTCCTGGCTGGTGAACCTTGTCAGCTGAGTCGACGTACGCCGAACCCTGGTGGGGGCGCCTGCGCCGGTGGCGGGGCCTGATGCTCGTGGCGGTGGTGTCGATCGCCACGATCTGGTTCGCCGTCGGCGGCCGGCTCGACTACTACGTGCACCCTCGCTACCTCGTGTTCACGGTGATCATGGCCGGCATCGCCTTGGTGCTCTGCGCCGCTCGCGCGGTGATGATCCTTCGGCGGCCCGCCGTCGCGGCGGATCACGACGACGAGGACGACGACCCTCCTCCGGCCACTCGACGCCAGGCGGTCCTGTCCGGGCTGGCCCTCGTGATCGCGGCCGCCGTCGCCGTGGGAATGATCGTGTTCCCTCCCGCGACGCTCTCCAGTGCGACCGCCCTGCAGCGCGACATCACGGGCGGAGGCACCCCTGCCGGTGGTTCGAGTCTCAGCAGTGCGCAGTCCGCCTCGAACCAGGCCTTCGCCAAGTTCACGGTTCTCGACTGGTCGTCCCTTCTGGCGCAGACCTCCGATGTGTCGTTCTACGCGGGCAAGCCCGTCGCGGTGGACGGCTTCATCACGCCATCGCCGACCGACAGCGCGAACACGTTCTACCTGACACGATTCGTGATCACCTGCTGCGCGGTCGATGCCCAACCCGTTGCGGTGCCGGTCTACCTTCCCGATTGGCGCGGGACCTACAAGAGCGATGAATGGCTGGAGATCGCCGGCGGGTTCGAAGCCAACCAGAGCACCACCAGCGCCGCGCCGATCGCCCTCGTGCCGTCGGGGGTGAAGAAGGTCAGTGCCCCCAACGACCCCTACCTCTACTGAGGCCGACGAGGAGCACGCGATCCGCGATCCGCGTCGCTTCCGACGCGGACTGGTCGTGACACTTGCCGCACTGATCATCGCCTGCGGCTCGCTCGGCGCCGTCTCGATCCTCCAGGGCCCGAAGCTCGAAGGAGCGCAGATCGACGCGGCGGCGGCCGCGGGTTCCCCCGGGCAGCAGATTCGGCTCGTGGTCAACCAGGCTGTCGCGGCGGTCACACCGGGCGAGGTCAGCATCGTCCCCGCCGTGCCGATGACCGTGCAATCGCAGGGGAGCGTCATCGCGATCACCTTCCACAGCGCCCTGGACTACGACACGATCTACCGGCTCACGGTCGCCGGCGTCACCTCACCGCGCGGAGGCGCCCGCGCCACCCTGCGCACCGAGATCCACACGCCCGATCTCGGGTTCGACTACCTCGTCCGCGGTACCGACACCGATCGCATCGTCCACGCGCGTGTTGGCAGCACCGCGCGCACCGTCGTGTACCAGTCGCCGGGCATTCAGGATTTCGTCCCCCTCGACGGAGCGATCGTCGTGGTCCGCGACGACGGTCACCGCGGCAGCCAGATGGACATCGTCCAACTGCACGGCGCGAACGTCGAGACGCTCACATTGCCGGACGCCGGCGCCGTCGACGCGATCACCGTCGTCGGCACGGACATCCTGTACACGCTGACCAGCACCCAGGCCGACCCTGTTCCTCGATACGACCATGCCCTCTTCAAGGTCGACCTCCAGGCGCAGCACGATTCCGTTCCTGTCGACGGCCTCGACGGCAAACCCCTGTTCATCGACTCCTGGCAGCCGATCCCGGGGACGAACTCGGTGATGCTGCACGGGCTGGACGAAGCGCTGATGCGCTACGACCCGACGTCAACCACGCCCCCGACGCCCTTCGCCTATGCCCCGATCATGGCGGGCCTCTCGCCGGATCAGAAGCGCGTCGGCACGGTGGACGCTTTCGGCCCGGACTCGCTCGTCATCGACAACGGCGCCGCCACCCGCCTGACCCCGGCACCGACCGACGGAAGCACGCCGTACGCCGACCTGCCCACCCCTCTCGACGCGACTCACACGCTGCTTCGGCTGGCGATCTCGCACGACGGGGCGTTCACCCAGCAGATCGCCATGAACATCACGAACTCGAAAAAGCCCACCACCACGACGAAGCTCTATCAGCCCATCGGATCGGCGCCCGAGATCGAGAACTACCGCCTGACGTCGAACGGTCGCTATCTGGTCGTCGAGTTCGAACCCAACCAACTCGACGCGGTACCCGACGGCTCCCTGGTCAACCGTCAACCGGTGAGCATCACGACCGACATCGTCGACACCACTACAGGGTTGACCGAGCTGGAGGTCGCCGGCTTCGACGCCCGTTGGTGAGAACGCTCGCCCACATCGTGCCAACTCGTGCCGTGATGCCGTCAGCGTGACGGACCGGCGCCTGGCGCGGAGACGTCGCTGTCTGGCCTGATCGGTCGCGCCGGCCTCCGCTCACGAGGCCGCCGCCAGGGCGCTCCGGAATCCCGGGGTCACCGACAAGCCCCCGGCGTGCTCGACGGCGAGCACGTCGACGCTCCACCCCTCGCATGCGGCGCGCAGCATCCGGTCGCCGCCCGCGACGATGGCCGTGGCAAGAACATCGGCGGTCAAGATGTCGTCGGCGACGACGGTGACCTGCAGGAACTCGGATGGCCCCGTCGAGCTCCAGATGTGATCGCCGCGTTCGGCGCTCCCCGAGGTCGCGATCGCCCGACGCGGGTCGCGGAGTTCGATCGCGCAGAGCAGCGCCGTGCGGTCTGCCGGGTCGACGATCCCCGTCGACCAGGGTGCGCGGCCCTGGCCCGCGCCCGACGCGAACACGTCGCCGCCGACCACGAGCGTCCAGTCCTCGAAACCGGACGACTCGAGAACGGCGCCGGCGTCGCGCATCGCGATCGCCTTGACCACCCCGTTCAGGTCGAGCAGGCCGTCCGGCCGACTCGGGGTGAAGCATCCGTCCGTGCGGGATCGCCACTCGGCAGCGAGTGCGTACGCCTCGGCCAGCTCGGGGCTCGCATCCAGCAGCGAGACGTCGCCGGCGTTGATGCGGCTCAATTCGGAGTCGGGACGATGGAGGCTGAACCGCGCGTCGGCCTCGGCGAAGATGCCCTCGATTCGCGGCAACAGCCCCACGGGCGGTTCGGCGAGGTCCAGCGAGACCACCGTGCCCATCGTGGCGAAGACGTGGCGCATCAGGACGACGCCTGGTCCAGCGCGGACTGCACGGACTGCAGGTACCCGTCGGTCGTGTAGGTGGCACCGCCCACGTTCGACACCTTCGCCGACTGCGAGGCGAGCACTTCCTTGCGCAGGATGGGCGCCGCGTAGTTGCTGATCTGCACCGACCGGCCGCCCTCGTCCGTGAGGTGCACGGCGGCCACGTCCGTGATCTTGCCGCCGGAGATCGTCACCTGCACCTGGACGTCGCCGAAGCGGGTCTGCTCGCTCGTGCCGGTGTAGGTGCCGTCCTTGAGCGCGGAGGTGGAGGCGGTGGAGGAGCTCGAACCGGTGTCGCTCGTCATCGACGAACCAGAGGTGCCGGAGCTTCCTGCGGTCCCCGATGCGGTGTCGCCGCTCGACGAGGTCGGCGTCACGGTCGTGGCCATGCCGACCTGCCACCCGACGGTCAGGATCCCCATCGAGGCCAGCACGCTTGCCGCGATCGCCCGCTTCCTCACCAGTCGAACCTTTCGGCGTGGATCTGATGCTCCGGAACGCCCAGAGCTCGAGCCTCGGCCTCCACCACGTCGAGCCAGCTGCTCGGTCCGCACAGGTACAGGTCGGAGGTCGCCAGTCGAGGGAAGATGCTGCGAAGGGTCACGCCGCGTCGAACGTCATGGTCGGCGAGCCAGGCGGACCCCGACGAAGCGCGGCGCCCCACGCTGGTGTACAACGTCGCGCCTTTCGCGGCTGCGATCTCGCCCAGCTCGTCCCAGAGGTAGGTCTCGTCGTTGTCGCTCGCGCGCAGCAGGATCGTGGCCTCGCCCGGCCCGATGCGGGCGTTCTCCAGCAGAGCGCGCACCGGCGTCACGCCGATTCCGGCGGCGACGATCGCGAGTCGAGGGGAGGTGCGAGCGACGTCCGAGAAGATCCCGTACGGACCCTCGATCGACACCGGCGTTCCGGCCGGGATGCCGCCGATGCGCGTGCTTCCGGCCCCGAGGCCGCGCACCGTGATGCGCGCGGTGGTGTCGCTCGGCATTGCCGACAGAGAGATCGGGTGGGAGTGCCACCATGTCTTGCCGGTCCAGAAGCGCCAGATCAGGAACTGGCCGCCCTGGCTTCGCAGCTCGCGCAGACGCTGCCCGCGCAGGTGGATCGAGACGACCCCCGGCGCTTCCACCGTGACCCCGGCCACCGTGATGCGGTGGCGCAACGTCGCGATGATCGGCTTGAGGAAGCGGAAGAAGACGATCGCACCCGCCGCCAGCACGTAGAGCGCGAGCCAGTAGACGCGTTGCCAGGTTCCGACAGCCAGCATCCCGCTGTCACTGAACTGATGCGGCAGCGCGAAGATCACGGCGAGATAGCTGAGCAGATGGACCAGGTGCCAGCCCTCGTAGCTGACCCTGCGTCGGACCGCGACGAGGGAGGTCACGACGACCAGGATGAACAGAGCTGTTCCGATGAACGCCAGCGGCATGTCGGGCAGCGCGAGCATGGGGCCGATCTCGGCGATCGGATTGATCCCGGTGCTGGCCCCGTAGCCGATCAGCAGCAGCGCGCCGTGCGCGAGCAGCAGGTAGAGGGCGGGCTTGCCCAGACGCCGGTGGGTGGCGACCGCGCGGTCATGCCCGATGGTCCGATCGATGACCGGCACTCGCGCCGCGAGCACCAGCATGACGAGAACGAAGTCGCTGCCGATGAGTCCGGCGATGATCCCCACGCCGGTGATGAAGCCGGCCACGCTGTTCCAGTCGTTCATGCCCCCGTAGGCCAGGTAGAGCGCCACGGCGGCAGCTCCCGAGCCCCAGAGCAGCGTGACCAGCAGGTCCGACATCCGCGCCCGGCGGGCATACTGCCGGCGGCGGTCGATCCCGGGAGCACGGATGTCGCGCGCGGGGAGCGCGGCGCGTGCGGCGGTCTGCGTGGTCATGAGATCAGTTTCTGCACGCTTCCTATGGAGCGCCCATGTGCCGGACCGCTCTCAGGTGTGAGATCTCACATCTTGGGCAGAACGACTTCGACCAGAAACCCGGCCGGCGTGTTGCGCAGGCGCACGTCGCCGTCGGCATCCACCACGATCGCGTGAACCAGGGCGAGACCGAGACCGCTTCCCGTCCCTGATCGGGCCGCGTCGGGCCGGCTGAATCGCTCGAAGGCTCTCCGGATGAACTCCTCGGGCATTCCGGGGCCGGAGTCCGTCACGGCAAGGCGGAGGCCCGTCGCATCCTCGGTGAGGTTCACGGCGACGTCCCCGCGATCCGGCACGGCATTGATCGCGTTCACCAGCACGTTGTCCACGAGCCGCGCGAACGCCGTCGGATCGATCCGGTAGGCGTCGATCGACCCGGCCTTGATCTCGAGGCCGACCTCGACCGAGCGCGACAGCCCGAGCATCCGGGCTCGGTCGACTGCTCCCATCGTCTCGGTGGTCAGCTCCTCGAAGGTCGCCCGAGGAGCCGCACGACCTGGCGCGTCGAGGCGATTGAGCTCGAGCAGGTTGGTCGCCAGGGCTGACAGGCGAGCCACCGAGGTCTCGGCACCGCGCAGGTGCGCCGCGAGGGCAGCGGCGTCGTCGGCATCCCCGTGCGCCAGCTCGAGCTGGGTGGTCAGGGAGGCGAGCGGCGTGCGCAACTCGTGGGCGGCATCCGAGACCATCTGCCTCTCCCGCGCAGACGATGAGCGCACGCGCGACAGCATCTCGTTGAGCGTCGTGGCGAGCGCGGCGAGTTCATCGTGCGCGTCGCCGACCGGCAGGTCGCCGTCCAAGGTCGCGCCGAGCGCGTCGGCCCGCTTGCGCATGCGGGCGACGGGCCGAAGTGCGATCGTCGCCAGCACCCACGACGCCGCGCCGAATCCGATCAGGAGGACGATGCCGCCGATCACGAGCACGCGGTCGAGGCCCGCGAGCGCGAGTTCGCTCGACGAGGTGCTGCGCGCCGACCAGAGCGCCCAGGTACCCGCGCCGGTGTTCACCTCACGGCCGATGACGATGAAGTCGCGCCCCTCGTCGTCGGTGAAGGGGAATTGCTCGGTCGCTGCGGGCCGATTGGCGATGACGGCGATGACGTCGTGTGGCAGAGTGTTCACCTGCACCGAGCCGGCGGGGTTTCGCACGTAGACCAGCACGCCCGTTCCCGGGTTGTCGACTTCGGCGACGGGATTGGCCGTGATGTCGTTCTCGAACGGAGTCAGATCGCCCTCGGCCAGGGCGACATCGGCGTTCGAGAGGATCGTCCCCACCTGCTCGCGCACGACGAGCAGCGCCACCGTCACCAGCACGGCGGCGATCAGCAGGCTGCCGATCGTGATGCGGGCGCGCACCGAGAGACGTCTCACGGTGCTCCGACCTCGAAAAGATAGCCCGTGCCGCGCACCGTACGGATCCGCACACCGGCATTCGCGGGCTCGAGCTTGCGCCGCAGATAGCTCACATACTGGTCGACGACGTTGCGGTCGATGTGGTGCGTCGTGCCCCAGACCTCCGCCAGGATCTCCTCGCGCGTCACGGGCTGCCCGAGGTGAGCCGCGAAGAAGCGCAGCAACGTGAACTCCTTCATGCTCATCGACAGCGGGCGTCCGTCGACCGAGGCCCGGACCGTCGCGGAGTCCAGTTCCAGATTGCCGACGCGAACAGCCGCCTTGGGAGCCGCGGCATCGCGGCGGACCAGGGCCCGGATGCGGGCGCTGAACTCCGCGAACGCGAAGGGCTTGATGAGATAGTCGTCGGCTCCGGAATCGAGGCCCTGGACACGATCCTCGACGGCATCGCGGGCGGTGAGCAGGAGCACAGGCAGAGTGCTGCCTCGCGCCCGGAGGTGCCGGCAGATCTCGAACCCTGACATCTCGGGCAGCATCACGTCGATCGCGGCGGCACCGTACTCCTCGTTGGCCGCCGCGATCAGAGCGTCGACGCCGGTGCCGACCAGCGTGACGTCATAGCCCTCACCCCGCAGGCCATCCGTGACGAGCCGCCCCATCTGCGGATCGTCCTCGACCACCAGCACACGGGTCATCAGCCCAAGTGAGTTCCGAGAAGAGTGCCGATCAGGAAGGTCGCGGCGAGCGCCAGGGCACCGCCGATCACCACACGAACGGTGGCACGCAGGACGGGGCTTCCGCCGATGCGCGCCCCGACGGCTCCCGTGATGGCCAGAGCCACGAGCACGGCGATGAAGGTGACCGGAACACGTGCTCCGGGCGGAGGCAGGAGGATCGCGAGAAGGGGAAGGACGCCGCCGATGACGAACGAGAGGGCAGAGGCTCCTGCCGCCTGCCATGGGCTGACCACATCGTTCTGGTTGATCCCGAGTTCGGCCTCGAGGTGGGCTGCCAGCGCGTCATGCGCCGTCAACTCCGTGGCGACCTGGAGGGCCGTCGCCAGGGACAGTCCCTTGGCCTGGTAGATGCCGGCGAGCTCCTCGAGCTCCTCGTCGGGGGTCTCCTCCAGTTCGCGGCTCTCCTTGATGATCAGAGCGCGCTGGCTGTCGCGCTGGCTGCTGACGGAGACGTATTCGCCGAGGGCCATCGAGATCGCGCCGCCGACGAGGGCCGCGGCTCCCGCCGTCGCGATCGCGGCGATTGACGATGTCGCGCCGGCGACACCCACGACGATCGCGGCGACCGAGACGATGCCGTCGTTCGCGCCGAGCACTCCGGCGCGCAGCCAATTCAGTCGGCCGGCGAGGTTGCCCGCGTGCGGCTCAGCACCGTGGCGGGTCGACGGGCCTGGAGTTGTCTCAGTCATCCGCACAGTCAAACCCGACGTCGGCGTTTTTGCCAGGCAGGGAAGGCTCAGCTTGCCTGCGCCCGACACGCCGCCGGGCGACTCAGCGCTCGTCCACCAGAACGCCTCGCTGAGCGCGGATGACCGCGTCGATCGCCGCGCGAGCATCCCGGGCGAACCTCGGGAAGTTCAAGAATCCGTGCGGCATCGCCGGGTAGTCGATCAGCTCGACCGGAACCCCCGCCGCGCGCAGGGCATCCGCGTAGAGAACACCGTCGTCGTGCAGCGGATCATGCCCGGCGACCACGACGACCGCGGGAGGCAGTCCGGCGAACGAGGCGGCCTTGAGCGGTGAGACGCGCCAGTCGGCCGCATCGCCGGCGTAGAGCTCGGAGAACTTCTGCATGTCGGCGGCCGTGAGGATGAACGCCTCCGCGTTGACCCGTCGCGACTCGGTGTCGCCTCCGCCGGTCGCCGGGTAGAGCAGGGCCTGGTGAGCAACGGCCGGCCCGCGTTGATCGCGAGCCATCAGGGCGACCACCGCCGCGAGGTTGCCCCCCGCGCTCTCGCCCATCACACCCAGTCGAGAGGGGTCGACGCCCAGTTCCCCGGCATGCGCCGCGGCCCACTCCAGCACCCGGTAGCAGTCCTCCAGGCCGAGAGGGAACGGATTCTTCGGCGCCAGGCGGTAGCCGACGGAGACGACGACCGCGTCAACGCCCTTGGCCACCGTCCCGCAGATCCAGTCGCCGCCGCGGAGGTCGCCGAAGACGAAGCCGCCGCCGTGGAAGTAGAGCACGAGCGGCCGGGACTCACGGCCGCCGGGCGGGGTGTAGATCCGGACCGGGATTCCTTCCACCGTCTCGTCGCGCGTGGCGACGCCGCGGGGACGCGATCCCTGCAGCACGGCAGCGATCATCTCCGGCGTGGCTGCTCCGCTGTTGCGTGCGATCTGCTCGGGGGTCGCCGTCGCAATCGCGACTCCGGGCATGCGTCGCATCACGCGGCCCACCCGGCGCATGCCGGGGGCGAGCGGCTCGGGCTCAGGACTCACGGAGGCGCTCCCTCGGGGCCGGACATCGTCGCTCGGCGGTGCCGTCAGCCTACGACGACGCGCACACTGGAAGCATGACCGAGTTCGTCGCCGTGCAGGCCGACATCACCTGCTACCCGGCCGAGGTGATCGTGAACGCCGCCAACGAGAGCCTGCTCGGCGGCGGCGGGGTGGATGGTGCGATCCACCGGGCGGCCGGCCCCGAGCTCCTCGTCGCCACGCGCGCCCTGGGCGGGGCCCGCACCGGCGAAGCCAAGATCACGGACGCCTTCGGCATCCGCACCGCGCGTCGCATCGTGCACACGGTAGGACCGGTCTACGCGCGGTACCGCCCGGAGCAAGCCGCCGAACTGCTGGCCGACTGCTACCGCAACTCCCTCGACCTGGCCGCGGGCTACCGCTCGATCGCGTTCCCAGCCATCTCGGCGGGCGTGTACGGCTACCCGCTCGCGCCGGCGAGCGCCGTGGCGGTTCGCACGATCAGGGACTGGATGGCGCAGCATCCGGATTCCGCCCTCGAGACGATCGCCCTGGTCGCGCACCGCGCCGCGGACCTCGCCGTCATCGAGACGGCGCTCGCCGTCGAATGATCGTGCGGCAGGAGGGGGCGAAAGGAGAGAATGAGCCCATGACCGCCCTGACGGGGACCTTCACGCTCCCTCTCGACCTCTCGGCACCGCCCGCACGCGTCTGGCCGCTCTTCGCCGAGCTCCCGCTCCGCCGCAGCTGGGTCCGGATGCCGGGGCCTTCGAGCACGGCAACGCACGAGCTCGACTTCCGTCCGGGCGGCCGTGAGCGGCTGACGAACACTTTCGTCTCCGGCGACAGCCGGGAGGAGCTCGAGAACCGCACGACGTTCTACGACATCGTTCCCGAGGAACGCATCGTCTTCGGCTACGAGGCCATCGTGGGCGGCATCCTGCGCTGGGTCGCCCTCGTGACCGTCGAGCTGACGCCAAGCGCCGACGGCGCAGGCACGCGCCTCGACTGGACCGAGCAGTACAGCTTCACCCACCTCACCACCCCGACCGGAGCGGACGACGTGAAGCACCTCATCGGTGGCACGCGGCTCCGGCTCAACGGACTGGTGGCGGCGGTGGCAGCGCAAGGCGCGTCGGCCGCCGCCCCGGCGTGACCAGCCCGGCCTGACCAGCCCGGCCCGACCAGCTCCGGCCTGACGGGCGCGAACGCGGCGGGCAGGATCGCGCGCAGGGATCAGGGCTCCACGCGGATCCTGACCCCGCCGCTGAAACGGTAACCAGCCGTTCTGCCCCTGACGCTACGACGGTCGCGAGCCTCGCGAAAGTGGACCGATCGTCCTGTCGGCCATCCCCGCCAGTTGGGGGGACAAGACGAACTAGCCCGCCGAGGGCGTCGCGCTGGGCGTCGGAGTCGGCGACTGGGACGGGTTCTTCGTGAACGCGTCGCCCGCCACCTGCAGCACGAACTGCGCGAACTCGTTGGGATCGAACGCCGACGTGTACTTGAACTGGGTGCCGTTGACGATGACCGTCGGGGTTCCGGCGATCGCCTTCAGATCCGAGTTCGGGATGGGGCCGTCAAGAGCGCGCGTCGTCGCCTCCTGCACCCAGGTGCGGAAACGATGGTCCTGGATGCAGTCCCGCACCCGCGCCATGTCGGTCACGCCGGCCTTCGCCGCGCGGTTGCCGAGGGTCGTGTCGTCGAGGCCGGGAGTCCCCTCCTTGGGCTGATCGACGAACAGCGCCTCGTTGAACTCGAAGAAGTGGTCGGGCGAGAACTCCGCGACGCAGGCCGCCGCGTTGGCGGCGCGCATCGAGTACTGCGTGCCGGCCGACTTCGTCGTCAGAACGGCGATCGGGTGGATCTCGATGGTGGCGGCGCCGGACTTCACCCAGGCCCGCAACTGCGCATCGTTCTTCTTCTCGAAGACACCGCAGTTGGGGCAGAGGTAGTCCACGTACAGCTGGATGTCGATGACGTTCGGGGAGTTGGTCGCGGAAGGCACAGGCCGGGAGTTCACCGGGATGCCGCCGGTGGTGACGGCCTTGTAGCCCGCGCCGATCTTGATCCCGTCGCTCATCATGTTGAGCGGGCCGCGACCGGTCGGCTGCGCGAAGGCCACGAGCACGACCGCCACGATCGCCACGATCGCCACGATCCCGCCGACGACCGATCCGACGACGATGCGCCGACGACGACGGTCCTGCTTGCGGTGGAGTTCCCGGATCTCGCGGGCACGCTCCCGAGCACCCTCGCGGACGCTGATCGCCTCCGTCGGAGTCGGCTCCGGCACCGATCCGGGATCGGCGATCGAGGGGACCCCGGCGGCCTCGGGCGCCGCCGGGGGCAGCGCGCCTGCGCCGAATCCGAACGCCTCGGCGGGGACCGGCGTGCGGTTCGGCTCGGTGCGATCGGGCTCGTCGGACGTCGACCCGCTGGGGGTCAGGCCGAAGGGGCCGTCGCTCATGGATCCTCGTTCTCGGGTGGTCAAGCGGCGCAAAACTACTCCTCGCCGTTCGGCGAGGCCAATCGAGCGCCGCCAGGAATGCTAAGCAGTCAGCCTGGGAGGGCACCGGACGCGATATGCGGCTCCCGACTCAGGGTGGCATACTGGCGCGTGGCCGCCGTTGTCCCCACACCGAGGGCCACTTCCATTCACTACGGATCGTCCGGCACGTACCTGCCGGTGAAGGAGTTCAGTACAACCATGGCATCTGTCACTTTCGACAAGGCAACCCGTATCTACCCCGGGTCCACTCGCCCCGCCGTCGACCAGATCGACCTGGAGGTCGCCGACGGCGAGTTCCTGGTGCTCGTCGGTCCGTCCGGCTGCGGCAAGTCGACCACCCTGCGCATGCTCGCGGGCCTCGAAGAGGTCAACGACGGCCGCATCCTGATCGGCGACCGCGACGTCACCGACGTCCCGCCGAAGGATCGCGACATCGCGATGGTCTTCCAGAACTACGCGCTCTACCCGCACATGACGGTCGCCGAGAACATGGGCTTCGCGCTCAAAATCGCCGGCGTCAACAAGGAGGAGCGCGCCGCCCGCGTGCTCGAGGCCGCCAAGCTGCTCGACCTTGAGCCCTACCTCGGCCGCAAGCCGAAGGCGCTCTCCGGTGGTCAGCGTCAACGCGTCGCGATGGGCCGAGCGATCGTCCGCCAGCCGCAGGTGTTCCTCATGGACGAGCCGCTGTCGAACCTCGACGCCAAGCTCCGTGTCCAGACCCGTACGCAGATCGCCTCCCTGCAGCGCCGTCTCGGCGTCACCACGGTTTACGTCACGCACGACCAGACCGAGGCTCTCACCATGGGCGACCGCATCGCAGTCCTGAAGGATGGCGTGCTCCAGCAGGTCGGCACCCCGCGCGACCTGTACGAGTCCCCGAAGAACGTGTTCGTGGCCGGCTTCATCGGAAGCCCCGCCATGAACCTGTTCGCGTCGGACCTGGTCGATGGCGGCAT
>DASYDQ010000046.1:0-2049 GCA_036499485.1 Pseudolysinimonas sp.
CGTGAGCGACATCGAGATCGGCCGGTCCAAGCGGGCGCGTCGCGCCTACGCGTTCGACGACATCGCGGTGGTCCCGAGTCGCCGCACCCGCGACCCGCAAGACGTCTCGGTGAAGTGGACGATCGATGCCTTCACCTTCGACATGCCGGTGCTCGCCGCCCCGATGGACTCGGTGGTCAGCCCCGCGACGGCGATCCAGATCGGGCAGCTGGGCGGCCTCGGCGTGCTCGACCTCGAGGGCCTCTGGACCCGCTATGACGATCCAGAACCGATGCTGGCCGAGATCCAAGCTCTGAAACCGGATGCCGCCACCGCTCGCATGCAGGCCATCTACGCCGAGCCGATCAAGCCCGAGCTGATCAAGGAGCGCATCGCGCAGATCCGGGCCGCGGGCGTCCCGGTGGCCGGAGCCCTTTCTCCGCAGCGCACGCAGGAGCACTCGCAGGCGGTCGTGGATGCCGGGGTCGACCTGTTCGTCATCCGCGGCACGACGGTCAGCGCCGAACACGTCAGCAAGACGGTCGAGCCGCTGAACCTGAAGAAGTTCATCTACGAGCTCGATGTGCCGGTGATCGTCGGTGGAGCGGCGAGCTACACGGCGGCGCTCCACCTGATGCGCACCGGCGCGGCCGGCGTGCTGGTCGGCTTCGGCGGGGGTGCGGCGTCGACGACGCGCTCGACCCTCGGCATCCACGCCCCGATGGCGACGGCCGTTGCCGACGTGGCAGGAGCCCGCCGCGATTACCTCGACGAGTCGGGCGGCCGCTACGTGCACGTCATCGCCGACGGTGGACTCGGCACCAGCGGCGACCTGGTCAAGGCGATCTCGGTCGGCGCCGACGCGGTCATGCTCGGCACGGCACTGGCCAGGGCCGATGAGGCTCCCGGCGGGGGCTGGCACTGGGGCGCCGAGGCGCACCACTCCGAACTGCCGCGCGGCGGCCGGATGCACGTCGGCACGGTCGCGCCCCTGCAGCAACTGCTGTTCGGCCCCTCGTCGAACCCGGATGGCCGGGTCAACCTGATCGGCGCCCTGCGGCGCTCGATGGCCACGACGGGGTACTCCGACCTGAAGGAGTTCCAGCGGGTCGAGGTCGTCGTGGCCCCGTACGCCCAGGCGTAAGGGAGTTGCGCCCAGGGCGCACAGCCGGGTGCGTCATCCGGAGCGTCGGTAGAATCGATGTATGACCGACGTTCGACGCGTGAAGCTCCCCGGTGTCGGGGTGCTGCACACCTTCGTCACGGATGACGGGGGCAAGGTCGGCGTGATCAGTCACCGCTCGGGTCACAGCGACCTGATCACCTTCGCCGATGCCGAGGACGGCACCGCCAAGAAGGTCTCGCTGCGCCTCGACGAAGACGAGGCCCACACCCTGGCCGAGCTGCTCGGCGGCACCAAGATCACGGAGTCGCTGTCGGGGCTCGACCAGATCCCCGGCCTGTCGATCGACTGGTTCCACGTCGACTACGACGACCACATCGCCGGTCAGGCGATCGGCAACATGACCGACCGCGGTCTGCCCGGTGTGACGGTCGTCGCGATCGTGCGCGGCGAATCCGCCAATCCGGCGCCGGATGTCGACTTCAAGGTCTTCCCCGGTGACACCCTCGTGGTGGCCGGTGCGCCCGAGAAGGTCGCGAAGGCATTCCTCTTCTACCGTACGGGTGAGTTCAAGGCGAAGGCCGACTCCGTGGACGCGCCGCCCGGAAGGTAGCAACGGTGGGTCACGAACTCCTCGTCCTCGGCGTCCTGTTCGTCATCGCCTACATTCTCGGGCGGCTTGGCAAGCTGATCGGCTTGCCCGCGATCCCGATCTACATGCTGGTCGGGCTGATCGCGAGCCCGCACTTCGATCTGTTCCCGCTGGACTTCAAATCGGCGGACGTCGAACTCGTGGCCATCGTCGGCCTGATCTTCCTGCTGTTCAGCCTCGGCCTCGAGTTCGATCAGGACGAGTTCTTCGGCAACATCCGCTCGCTGCTGGTCAGCGGTGGCACGCGAATCGTGATCAACATGGGATTCGGGTTCCTGTTCGGCCTCTGGGTCGG
>DASYDQ010000047.1:0-205271 GCA_036499485.1 Pseudolysinimonas sp.
CTCGGCCTGAACGGCGCGGGCAAGACGACGCTGCTGCGCATCCTCGCCGGAGTCGACAAGCCGGACACCGGTCAGATCGAGCCCGGTCACGGACTGCGGGTCGGCTACTACGCGCAGGAGCACGAGACGATCGACGTCAAGCGCACCGTGCTCGAGAACATGCTCAGCGCCTCGCCGCAGCTGAACGAGACCGAGGCGCGCAAGGTGCTCGGTTCCTTCCTGTTCACCGGGGATGACGGCCACAAGGCCGCCGGCGTTCTGAGCGGCGGTGAGAAGACCCGCCTGGCCCTCGCCATGATCGTGGTGTCCGGAGCCAATGTGCTGCTGCTGGACGAACCGACCAACAACCTCGACCCGGCGAGCCGCGAAGAGATCCTGGGGGCCCTCGCGGGCTACCAGGGCGCCGTGGTGCTGGTCTCGCACGACGAGGGGGCGGTCGAGGCCCTGAACCCGGAACGCGTCCTGATCCTGCCCGAGGGCACGGAGGATCACTGGAATCCGGACTACTCGGACCTGATCAGTATCAGCTAGCGCGCCGCCGCCTCTGCGGCGCGTCCGCTCCGCGCGAGGTACCCGCCGCCGCGCTTCACTGGTCGCCCGCTATCGGACGCCGGCCTCATCCAGGATCGCGTCCTCGGCATCGGAGTCCGTGCTGCGCTGCTTTGGAGCGCGGGCGGCCGCCTGCTCGCCGACGGGGAGCGCGTTGATCCGCTTCTCGCGGCGATACGCCCAGAACAGCCCGAAGAAGGCGAGCAGCGCGAACGCGATCCACTGGATGGCGTAGGACAGGTGCGGACCCTCGTCGATGACCGGTTCCTGCACGGCCGCCGGTCGGGTCGCGGGCGCCGGTGACTCCGTGGCGAGCAGCCCGTACGCGCCGGTGTAGGACGTGCCCGAAACGCCCGCGGTCTTCGCCACCTCGGCCACGTTGATCTCGGGGATCTGCCCCTTCGGCGTGGTGCGGCCGGGCAGCACAGGTTCGCTCTGCTGCAGCCGGGCGACCACGGTCAACTCTCCACTGGGTGCCGCCGGGATCACATCGGGGAGGTCCTGATCGGTGCCGACCGGGAGCCAGCCACGGTCCACCACGAAGACGGTGCCGTCATCAAGCTGGAAGGGGACGAGCACCTCGAATCCGGGATTGTCGTTGAACACCCGGTTGCGAGCGAGCAGCTGCTGATCGGTCAGGTAGTGACCGTGCAGTTCGACCGGCCGCCATTCCTCGCCCGCACGCCACGCACCGAGATCGGGGAGCAGGCGGTCGACGGCCACCGGCGCCGACGCGTAGTTGTCGGTCACCAGCTTGCCCTCGGCCAGGGTCTCGGCCCGGCGCGCCCACTGCCACCAGGACAGCAGGCCGCAGGCGATCGCGAACACGACGACCAGAACGAGGTAGGCGCCCCACCGGCGGATTCCGCTCGGCACATTCGGGTTCTCGGGATCGGTCATGCGCTCATGCCGGGTCGGGAACGCTCTCGGCCACGACATCCACCGGGGTGATCACGACGGGAAAGCCCCGCGAGGCCAGATAACCGGTCAGATGATCGCGGTGCTGATCGCAGGCCAGCCACACCTTGACGCGCTCCACGGTGTGGATGCGCGGGTTGCGCCAGTTGATCCGCCACTCGGCCGCGTCGGTGCAGCCGGCCGCCGAACAGCGGATCGTCGTCTCGCCGAAGCCGATCATCCGTCGGTGCCCGTCCGCGTCGTGGCCGCGGGGCCGACGGGCACGATCGCGCCAGGACGCTGGACCGTCGTCGAGGCGCCGCGCTTCACGTTGTTGGCGGCCACGACCGCGAAGTAGGGGAGGAAGACGGCGCCTGCCGCCGGAATCAGCACCCACCAGCCGGGCACGAAGAACACCGCGACGATGCAGAGCAGACGGATGCCCTGCGCGACGGCGTACTTGATCATCCGGGAATGCCGCTCGGCGTCAGGGGACGGGGGCAACTCGGTGATCGACACGGACTTGGGGCTCATGGTCTTCACCCACCCTACGTCCGCGCGCTGGAGGTACGCTCCCTCGCTAGGCTCGAAGACCATGAGCACCCCCCGCACCGTTCTGATCACCGGCGGCAACCGCGGCATCGGCCACGCGATCGCCGCGGAATTCGTCGCGGCGGGGCACCGCGTCGCCGTCACCGCCCGCTCCGGAGAAGGCCCGGCGGGCAGTCTCACCGTGCGGGCGGATGTCACCGACTCCGAGGCGCTCGACGCCGCGTTCTCCGAAGTCGAGCAGAAGCTCGGGCCGGTCGAGGTGGTGGTCGCCAACGCCGGGATCACCCGTGACATGCTGCTGCTCCGGATGACCGACACCGACTTCGACGAGGTGGTCGACACGAATCTCGGCGGCGCCTTCCGCGTCGTCAAGCGGGCCTCGAAGGGGATGCTGAAGGCCAGGTTCGGGCGCATCATCCTGGTCTCGAGCGTCGTCGGCCTGCTCGGCGGCGCCGGACAGGTGAACTACTCCGCGTCGAAGGCGGGCATGGTCGGCATGGCGCGCTCGATCACGCGCGAGCTCGGAAGCCGCGGCATCACCGCCAACGTCGTCGCTCCCGGGTTCATCGAGACCGACATGACCGCCGAGCTTCCCGAGGCGCAGCAGGCCGAGTACAAGAAGTCCATCCCGGCCGGGCGCTTCGCGTCGCCGAGCGAGGTCGCCAAGGTCATCGTCTGGCTGGCCGGTGACGACGCCGGCTACATCTCGGGGGCGGTCATCCCCGTGGATGGCGGCCTCGGAATGGGTCACTGAACCCGCTTCAGACCCATCACCGGCAGCAGCATCGACAGGTCGCGCTCGTCGAGGAGCACGTGGGCCAGGTCGCGCACGGGGGCCTTCGCGTCGAACCCGACGGCGAGGCCGCAGACCGCCATCATCGGCAGGTCGTTCGCGCCGTCGCCGACGGCAAGCGTCTGCGAGAGCGGGAGTGCGGCATCCGCCGCCCACTCGCGGAGCGCGGACGCCTTCGCCGCCGCGTCGATGATCGGCGGGATGAGACCCCCGGTGAGCACGCCATCGACGACCTCGAGGCGATTGGCCCGCCATTCATCAAGGCCCAGTTCGGAGGCGATCGGGTCGATCACCTCGTGGAATCCGCCCGACACCACGGCGACCCGGCCACCGGCCGCATGCACGCCAGCGATGAGCTCGGGCACGCCGCGCGTCACCGTCACCTTGGCGCGGACGGCGTCGATCGCGGATGCGGGAAGACCCGTCAGGGTGGCGACGCGCTCGCGCAGGCTGTGCTCGAAATCCAGCTCACCGTTCATGGCCCGGAAGGTGACCTCGGCGACCTTCTCGCCCGAGCCGGCCTCGTCGGCCAGCAACTCGATCACCTCGTTCTCGATGAGCGTCGAGTCGACGTCGAGGACGACGAGGAAGGCGGCCATGGGGCGGGGGAGCCTTCCGTCGAGAGCAGTCGGACTAGCTGACGACCTCGCCCTTGCCGACCACGGTGATGCCGGAATCGGTCACCGTGAAGCCGCGCGCGCGATCCGCGTCATGGTCGACGCCGACGGTCGCCCCGGGGGCGACCACCACGTCCTTGTCGAGAATAGCGCGCTGGATCACGGCGTTCTCACCGATGTGGACCCGCTCGAACACGATCGAGTCGACCACCTTCGCACCGGAGTCGATCGTGACCCACGGGCTGAGCACGCTGCGCTCCAGATGGCCGCCCGAGATGACGCAGCCCAGGGAGACGATCGAGTCGATCGCGGTGCCGACGGCGTTCTTGCCGTCCCGGACGAACTTGGCGGGCGGCGAGTTGAGCTGCTGACTGTAGATCGGCCACTCGCGGTTGTAGAGATTGAAGATCGGGAGAGCCGAGATCAGGTCCTGGTGGGCATCGAAGAAGGACTCGATGGTCCCCACATCGCGCCAGTAGAAGCGATCGCGCTCGGTGGCTCCAGGCACCTCGTTCCGGTTGAGGTCGTAGACACCCGCCTCGCCGCGCGCCACGAAGTCGGGGACGATGTCGCCGCCCATGTCGTGGTTGGAGTCGGCGCGCGCGCCATCCCGTTGCACGGCCTCGATCAGCACCTCGGCGTCGAACACGTAGTTGCCCATCGAGGCGAGGATCTCGCCGGGGGAGTCGGCCAGCCCGACGGCGTCCTTCGGCTTCTCGCGGAACGCCGCGATCTTCTCCGGATTCTTCGCGTCGAGCTCGATCACGCCGAACTGATCGGCCAACGCGATCGGCTGCCGGATCGCGGCGACCGTGACACCCATGCCCGAGGCGACATGCGCGTCGATCATGGCCGTGAAGTCCATGCGGTAGACGTGATCGGCGCCGACCACGACGACGATGTCGGGCTTCTCGTCGCGGAGCAGATTCAGGCTCTGCAGGATGGCGTCCGCGGAGCCGCTGAACCAGCGCTTGCCGAGGCGCTGCTGCGCCGGCACCGAGGCGACGTAGGAGCCGAGCATCCCGGACAGCAGCCAGGTGGTCGAGACGTGGCGGTCGAGGGAGTGCGACTTGTACTGGGTGAGCACGACGATCTGGCGCAGCTCCGAGTTGACGAGGTTCGACAGGGCGAAGTCGATCAACCGGTAGACCCCGCCGAACGGCACGGCCGGCTTCGCGCGGTCCGCGGTCAGCGGCATCAGACGCTTGCCCTCACCGCCCGCCAGGACGATGCCGAAGATCTTCTTCGATGCCATGGCCTTAGCGTAGGCGGCGAGTCTGCGCGCCGCCTAGGGCGGCACGCGCCCGCGCGCCATCGGCCCGCGCGCTAACGTCGCTGCATGCGAGTCGACATCCTGAGCCGGGAATACCCGCCCGAGGTCTACGGCGGCGCCGGCGTCCACGTGGCGGAGCTGGTGCGCGCGTTGCGCCCCACGACGGACGTGGTCGTGCGCGCCTTCGGTCTCGCGCGCGACGAGCCCGAGGTGTTCTCCTACCTCGTGCCGGCCCAGCTCACCGGCGCGAATCCCTCCCTGGCGACGCTCGGCGTCGACCTGCAGATGGCGGAGGATGTCGCCGGCGCCGACCTCGTGCACTCCCACACCTGGTATGCGAACGGCGCCGGGCACCTCGCGAAGCTTCTGCACGGCATCCCGCACATCGTGACGGCGCACAGCCTCGAGCCGCTGCGTCCCTGGAAGGCCGAGCAGCTCGGCGGCGGCTACCGGGTGTCGAGCTGGATCGAGAAGACCGCATTCGAAGCGGCCGATGCCGTGATCGCCGTCAGCGCGGGCATGGCCCGCGACATCCTGCGCTGCTATCCCGCGATCGACCCCGCCCGCGTCCGCGTCGTGCACAACGGGATCGACCTGGAGCGCTGGCAGCGGATCGAGGATCCCGACCTCCTGCGTGACCTCGGCATCGATCCCGACCGCCCCAGCGTGGTCTTCGTCGGACGGATCACCCGGCAGAAGGGCCTGCCCTACCTGCTCGAGGCCGCCAAGCGGCTGCCGCCGGAGGTCCAGCTCGTGCTCGCCGCCGGCGCCCCCGACACGCCAGAGATCCTGGCCGAGGTGCAGGCAGGCGTCGAGGCGCTGCAGGCGGAGCGCTCCGGGGTGGTCTGGCTGGACCGCCTGCTCAGTCAGCACGAGCTCTCGGTCGTGCTGTCGAACGCGACGACCTTCGTCTGCCCCTCCGTGTACGAGCCCCTCGGCATCGTGAATCTGGAGGCCATGGCGTGCGGGGCTCCCGTCGTCGGCACGGCCACCGGGGGGATCCCCGAGGTCGTCGCCGACCACCTCACCGGGCGGCTGGTCCCGATCGATCAGCTCGACGACGGAACAGGCACTCCGGTCGATCCGGAGAAATTCATCGCCGACCTGGCCGAGACCCTGACCGAGGTCGTCTCGAATCCGGTGGCCGCCCGGCTGATGGGCGAGGCCGGACGTCGGCGCGCCCGCGACGAGTTCGGCTGGGACCGCATCGCGGCACGCACCCGGGCCATCTACCAGGAATTGCTCGCCTAGCCGCTCGCGTAGTCTGAGACGCATCATGTCCGGCGTGCTCGAACTCTCCGATCTCACCGTCGTCCGAGGCGGCGACCACATCCTCGATTCGGTCACCTGGACCGTCCAACCCTCGGAACGCTGGGTCATCCTCGGCCCGAACGGCGCCGGCAAGACCACGCTGCTCCAGGTCGCGTCGGCGACGATCCACCCGAGCTCCGGCAAGGCGAAGATCCTCGGTGAGAAGCTCGGCAAGGTCGATGTGTTCGAGCTGCGGCCGCGCATCGGCTTCGCCTCGACGGCGCTCGGCCGCCGTATCCCGCCGAATGAGACCGTGCTGGATGCCGTGATGACCGCCGCCTACTCGGTCACCGGCCGCTGGAACGAGCAGTACGAGGACGTCGACGTGCGTCGCGCCACCCGGGTACTGACGGAATGGCGCCTCGATCACCTGCAGGACCGATTGTTCGGCACCCTGAGCGACGGCGAGCAGAAGCGCGTGCAGATCGCGCGTGCGGTCATGACCGATCCGGAGCTACTGCTGCTCGACGAGCCGGCAGCGAGCCTCGACCTCGGATCCCGGGAGGAGCTGCTGCAGTTGCTTGGCGCCTACGCCTCCGCGCCGGAATCGCCGGCGATGGTGATGGTCACGCATCACGTCGAGGAGATCCCGCCGGGCTTCACCCACGCTCTGCTGCTCGCGGACGGCGCCGTCCAGGCGTCAGGCCCGATCGCCGAGATCATCACGGGCGAGCAACTGAGTCGCGTCTTCGGGCTGGAACTCCTGGTCGCGAGCAGCGAGAACGGGCGCTACAGCGCTCGAGCCGCCGGCTGACCCGCCTGCTGGGGCTCTGCCCCCGTTTCTGCTAAAGTTGCTCCTTGGCCGTTCGGCCCATCAACTTTCTTCTGACATCCACCGAGGTTCACCATGAAGTCCGAGATCCACCCCAGCTACGCGCCGATCGTCTTCCGCGATCTGGCCAGCGGTGAGACCTTCCTGACCCGTTCGACCGCGACCAGCGACAAGACGATCGAGCTGGATGGCGAGACCTACCCGGTCATCGACGTCGAGATCTCCTCGGCCTCGCACCCGTTCTACACGGGCAAGCAGCGCATCCTGGACAGCGCCGGCCGCGTCGAGAAGTTCAACTCGCGCTACAAGGGCTTCGGCAAGTAATTCCTCGCCCGCCGCGCTTGGGTGCAGCGGGCGACGCGGCGTCTGGGCGTCACCGCGAATTCACTTCGAGAGGGCGACCGGCTTCGGCCGGTCGCCCTTCGTCGTTCCCGGAGCGCTGTTAGCGTCGTGAGGTGTCCGAAGCCGGTCAGCTGGATCCGGCGGCGGCCGGAATGCGGGGGAGCGCCCTCGCCCGGGCCGTCACCCTGGCGACCGCCTGGAGCAACCGCGGCCAGCTGCGCGTCGAGCGCCGGGGCGAGGTCGTGCTCGACACGGCGTGGGGGTGCGATCCGAGCGCGCTGTTCTGGCTGTTCTCCGCGAGCAAGCCGTTCATCGCCGTACTGGTGCTGCGCTACGTCGAGCGCGGGATGCTGCGCCTCGATGCACCGGTGAGCCACTACTGGCCCGAGTTCGGTGACAACGGCAAGCAGCACATCACCGTCCGCCAGGTGCTGCAGCACCGCACCGGGATGCCCACAGCCGGCTCGGCGCTCGGCGACGCCCTGGCTATGTCCAACTGGCGGCGCAGCGTCGAGCGCATCGAGCGCTCGGCTCCCCGCCTCGACCCGGACCGGGGCCCGGCGTACCAGTTCCTGATCTACGGCTTTCTGCTCGGCGAGCTGCTGCAGCGCGTCAGCGGCCGGCCCGTTGAGGAGCTCTTGCGCGAGCAGTTGCTCGAGCCACTCGACCTGCACGACACCTTCGTCGGGCTGCCGGATGCGGAGTGGCCGCGCCACATCCCGGTGCACGTCGACGGGCCGGGCGGGGGGATCGCGCAATCCGTGCTCAACCGGCAGGTGACGCGAGCCGCCGTCATTCCGGCCGCCGGGATCTCGACCACTGCCGCCGACATCGGGGTGTTCTACCGCGCACTGCTCGACGATCGGCGCGGGATCGGTCCGGGCCTGCTGAAGCCGGAGACCCTGGCGACCGCCCTGGAGCCGTCGAACGAACGTCAGATGGACGTGTTCGCCCGGGCTCCGATCCGATGGGGCGCCGGGTTCCAGCTCGGCGGGGTGCGCTGGGGCTCACGGACAGGCCCGATGGGCCGACTGAGCAGTCCCCTCGCCTTCGGCCACAACGGGAGCAACTGTTGCCTGGCGTGGGCGGATCCGAAGCGGGACCTGGTGGTGTCGTATCTCACGGACCGGGTGCCGCGGGCCGCGCCGGGCATCCGGCATCTCGCCCAGGTGTCTGATGCGATCCTGGCCGGCGCCGTCTAGCTCGACGGGCCGGTTCAGAACAGGGTCGCGCCTGCCCGGCGCGACGCCCAGATGGGCAGCAGCTCGTCACGGGTGAGCGGGGCGAGTTCGGCCTGGATCCCGTCGAGGCGGTCGATCCAGAGCAGCTCTTCGATCTCGCCGTGGGCGTGGATCGGCACCGCCGTCTCGAGAGCGAAGACCGCCGCCGAGACCGACGTGTTCGGCTCGTTCGCCGCATCGGCGCGGAACACGCCCAGATACTCCGCCGAGGACTCGTCCAGCTCGAGGTCGAGCTCTTCGTGGAGTTCGCGGGCGAGGGCTTCGAGCGCCGACTCGCCGGGTTCGAGCTTGCCTCCGGCCTGCATGAACACGGAGGTGCCCGCCTTGCGCACCAGCAGGCAGCGACCGTCGGGGTCGGTGATGATGGCGGCGGCGATCCGAAGCACCGCGGGCGGCGGGGCTGAGGGCGTCGTCGACTCCGGCTGCTGCTCCTGCGCGGGCTCGCCCACCGCGTCGGTGGGGGCGAAGGGCTCGACTCCGTCCGGCTCGGGCAGCGACGCCTCCGCGTCATCGACCTCGTGATCCGAGGGTTCGACGGCGTCGACGAACTCGACACTCTCGCTCACCTCGACGGAGACCGACGGCACGGAACTGGGCTCGACGATCCAGGCGGGCTCGCCCTCCTCGTCGTCGACGGCGACGAAGGGATCGTCGACGCGCTCGTCGAGCGACGGTGGCGCCGCCAGCCGATAGGCCTCGGAGTCGAAGCCCCGACGCGCCTCGGCGGCCGGGACCGCCCTGACCGGGCCGCTCGGCGATGACTCGATCGCCCGCGTGCGGAACTCCGAGAAGTCGAGCACCGGGACGTTGCCGCTCGGCCGGGGAGGCAGCGGGGGAATCGGCTGTGTGTCGACGAAGGTGCTCGGGTCTCCCGCCGTCTTCAGCGGCCAGCCGAGGTCGGCGACATAGCTGTCGTCTCCGCGCTTCTCGCGCAGATACTCCTGGAAGCTCGCGGCCTGCTCGGCGTACCAGACCTTCTGGCGGCCGTGCAGGTCGGCGAGGCCGACATCCAGGTCATCGGGATAGCGGCGCAGCAGCGCAAGCGCGACCCGGCCGGCGGCGATCGCATCGGCACCGGCATCGTGGGCGTCGTCAAGCGGAACCTCATAGAGCTCGGCCGTCACCTCGAGGGTGCGCTTGCCCTTGCGGTAGCGGTCGACCGCCTTGTCGATCACCAGCGGGTCGATCATCGGCGCCATGTTCTGCAGCGGATCGATCCCATACCGCCGGCATTCCCGGTCGAGCAAGCTGAGGTCGTAGGGCGCGTTGTAGACGGTGACCGGGATGCCCGAGTCGAAGAGCACCCGAAGTGTCTGCGCGATCTCGGCGACCACGATCGGCGCCGAGCGCCCTTCCGCGCGGGCCCGCTCGGTGGTGATGCCGTGCACGGCGCTCGCGCCATCGGGGATGTCGATGCCGGGATCGGCGAGCCAGTTCCAGCGCGACACCACGTCGCCGTTCTCATCGAGCACGGCGACGCAGGCCGAGACGATCCGGCTGGTGTCTACATCGACGCCGGTCGTCTCAAGATCGAAGACGCCGAGGCGGTCGCCCCAGGTGCTCATGTGCACACCGTACTGGCGACGGGGGACAACGTGCGTGAGGCCACCCGGGCGGGCGGAAACTCGGCTAGAACGCGGTGGGGGTGTAGCGGACCTCGCCGACATGCAGCCAGTAGAAGCTCTGCGTGGCGAGCGTGAGCTCGACCGTGCCGTCGTCGGCGATGGTCGGGAACTCGCCGCCGCCGAACAGGTCGTAGAGCGCCGAGCCCGGTTCGCCGACCTCGATCTTCACCGAGACCGGATTGTGCGAGAACGAGAAGACGCACAGGATCCGCTCCGGCGCGTCCCCGAATTGCTGACCGGAGCCCGCGTACTCGCGCACGAAGGCGAGCACCGACTCGTGATTGGTCGGCAGCACCCGGATCGAGCCGAGTCCGAAGGTCGGGTGCCCCTTGCGCACATGGATGACGTTGCGCACCCAGTGCAGCAACGAGCGCGACTGCGCCAACTGCGATTCCACGTTGACGAGCGAGTAGTTGTACACCAGGGACTGCACCACGGGCAGGTACAGCTTGCCGGGGTCGGCGGTCGAGAACCCGGCGTTGCGGTCGGGTGTCCACTGCATCGGCGTGCGCGAGGCATCCCGGTCCGGCAGCCAGATGTTGTCGCCCATGCCGATCTCGTCGCCGTAGTACAAGAACGGCGAGCCGGGCAGGGAGAACAGCAGCGCGTGCGCCAGTTCGAGTTCGGCGCGCGAGTTGTCGAGCAGGGGCGCGAGACGGCGCCGGATGCCGACGTTGACGCGCATCCGCGGGTCGTAGGCGTACCAGCCGTACATCGCCTGCCGGTACTCCTCGCTCACCATCTCGAGGGTGAGCTCGTCGTGGTTGCGCAGGAAGACGCCCCAGCCCGCTCCGGGCGGTGTATCGGTGGTCTCGGACAGCACCCGGTTGAGCTCCTGCGCGGACTGCGAGCGCAACGAGTAGAAGATGCGCGGCATCACCGGGAAGTCGAAGGCCATGTGGCATTCCGGCTCCTGCTCGGTGCCCATGAACTGCACCGTCTCGCTCGGCCACTGGTTGGCCTCGGCGATCATGACCCGGCCGGGGTACTCGGTGTCCATCATCCGGCGCACCGCCTTCAGGAACTCGTGCGTCGGCGGCTCGCCCTCGCCCGTGCCTCCGTCGGACTCGTAGAGGTAGGGGATCGCGTCGAGCCGGAAGCCGTCGACGCCCATGTCCATCCAGAACCGGATGATGTCGAACACGGCGTCGTGCACGGCGGGGTTGTCGAAGTTGAGGTCGGGCTGGTGCGAGAAGAAGCGGTGGAAGTAGAACTGGCGCCGCTCGGAGTCAAACGCCCAGTTGCTGTCTTCGGTGTCGGTGAAGATGATCCGGATCTCGGGGTACTTCTGGTCGCTGTCGCTCCAGACGTAGAAGTCGCCGTACGGGCCTTCCGGGTCGGAGCGCGACTGCTGGAACCACTCGTGCTGATCACTGGTGTGGTTGAGCGGCAGGTCGATGATCACGCGCATGTTGCGCTCGTGCGCCTTCGTCACGAGGTCGCGGAACTCCTCGACGGTGCCGAACTCGGGCAGGATCGTGTGGTAATCCGCCACGTCGTATCCACCGTCGCGCAAGGGGCTCGAGAAGATCGGCGGAATCCAGAGCGCGTCGACGCCGAGCCACTGCAGGTAGTCCAGCTTCGAGATGAGACCGCCGAGGTCGCCGGAGCCGTCGCCGTTGCTGTCGACGAAGGAGCGCACCATCACCTCGTAGAACACCGAGCGGCGGTACCAGTGCGGATCCAAGGTCAGGCCCGGGAGGGTGATCGGTGCAGTGAAGGTCACGGGTTCGAGCCTAACGAGGTCGGGGCCGTCCTAGGATCGACTGCGATGACCGTCCCCACCCCGCACGCCGCCGCACTGGCCAGCATCCCGGTTCGCGAGGCGGAGGTCTCCGTGCTCGGCAGCGCGACGCGGTACTGGGAGTACGGTCCGCGGGATGCCGCCAACACGATCCTGCTCGTGCACGGCTACCGGGGCGACCACCACGGGCTCGAGGGTGTTGTCGCGCTGCTGCCGGGCATCCGGTTCATCAGCCCCGATCTGCCGGGTTTCGGCGCGTCAACGCCGATGACCGACGCGCCGCACTCGGTCGCCGGGTACGAGCGCTGGCTGACCGCGTTCGCCGCGGCCGCTGAGGTGCCGGCCGACGCCATCGTGCTCGGGCACTCCTTCGGCTCGATGATCACGACGCACGCGCTGGCCGACGGCTTTCCGGCGCCCGCCCTGATCCTGCTCAACCCGATCTCGGCCGACCCGAAGACGGCGGCCGGCGCCGGCATCACCGGTCTCACGCGCGCCTGGTACGGCCTCGGGCGGCGTCTGCCCGCCCCGATCGGCCGCCGCTTCCTGGGCAACTGGGCCGTGGTGCAGTTCATGAGCATGAACCTGGTCACCACCGACGATCCGCAGCTGCGCCGCTGGGTGCACGAGGAGCACCACCGCTTCTTCAACGGCTTCTCGGACGCGAAGACGGCGGCGGAGGCCTTCGACGCCTCGCTCAGCACCCAGGTCGGTGAGGCCGCGCCGCGCGTGACCGTCCCCGTGCTGATGATCGCGGGCGAAGGCGATCGCATCGCGCCCCTCGCGGGCCAGCAAGCGACGGTGAAGCTCTTTCCGGATGCCCGGCTCGTCGTGCTTCCGATCGTCGGGCACCTCGCCCACTACGAAGCGGCCCAGGGTGTCGCGGACGCCATCCGCGGCTTCGTGGACGCGCTCTAGCCCGTGAACATCGTCGTCGACTGCCGCTACGTGCGCACCGATCAGCACGACGGCATCAGCCGCTACACGGCCGGCGTCGTGGAGGCCCTTGCCCACCGGATCGACCCGGCGCGCGATCGAGTCACGATGCTGATCAGCGATGAGCGGCAGCTGAGGCTGCTGCCGGAGCTGCCATGGGCGATGGCCAGCGGCCCGACCAGCGCGCGTGAACCCCTCGTCGCCCTGCAGGTCAACAGGCTGGAGCCCGATGTGGTCTTCACCCCGATGCAGACCATGGGCACCTTCGGCCGGCGGTACAAGCTCGTCAAGACCCTGCACGACCTGATCTACTACCGCAATCGCACCCCACCCCGCGATCTCAATCCGGCGATCCGGCTGCTCTGGCGGCTCTACCACCTGGCCTGGTGGCCGCAGCGGCTGCTGCTCAACCGCGCGGATGCCGTCGCCACCGTCTCGGCGACGACCGAGCACCTCATGCAGGAGCACCGGCTCACGAGCAGGCCGATCGTGATCGTGGGCAACGCCCCGGACCCGGCTCCCGCCGATGCTCCGACCATCCGCGCGATGCCGAGCAGTCGCGAGCTGCTCTACATGGGCTCGTTCATGCCGTACAAGAACGTCGAGACCCTCGCGCGAGCGCTGCACGAACTGCCCGGCTACCGGCTGCACCTGCTCAGCCGGATCGGTGACGGGGATCGCTCACGGCTGCAGGCGCTGGCGCCGGCGGACAGCCTGGTCGTTCACGACGGCACCAGCGAGGCCGACTACCTGGCCCTGCTCGAGACGTCAACGGCGCTCGTCACGGCCTCCCGAGACGAGGGATTCGGACTCCCTCTGGTGGAAGCCATGTCGCTCGGCACGCCGATCGTGGTGAGCGACATCCCGATCTTCCGCGAGATCGGGGGAGACGCCGCGCTCTACGCGCCCGCCACGGATGCCTCGGCCGTCGCATCCGCGATCCGTCGCCTCGAGGATCCGGCGGAGTGGGTCGCGCGATCGGAGGCCTCGCGCGCCCAGGCCGCGCGGTTCAGCTGGGACCGCTCGGCGGCGGCTCTGCTGGCCACGCTGGAGGAGCTGGCCGGCGGCCACTGAGCGTCGCGCGCCGCCCTAAGGCTGCGGGGTGCTGCACATGATCGGGAAGCCGTCGCTCGCGGGAACCCGTGTGAACCGCGCGGCAGCGGCTCCCGCGGCCGGGCCCGGCTCGATCGTGCAGCTCGTGAACGAGAAGTGCATGTCACTGGGCTCGTCGGCATCCGACGCCCACACGAATCCGAAGGATCCGCCGGTCGCCGAGGCCTGGCTGAGCGGAGCCGCATCGGCGTCCGCCGGCACGATGCCTGTCGCCGTGCCGGGGATGCCCTGCAGGCCGTCCGAGCATGGCGCTTCGAATCCGCCCCACGCACCCGTCCAGGCCGAGTAGCCCCAGTAGCCGCCGGAGAACGTGAGGATCGGATCCTCGCTCGGCCATGAGGCCCCCGACAGCAGGGTGGCGGCGACGGTGACGTGCGTCCAGCTCGGGTGCGGATACTCGGTCGGCCACTCGCTTCCGTCGCATCCGGCGGCGCTCATCGCCGCGCCCTCGCTGCCGTCCGCAGGAGCGGGGGCCAGCACGGTCTCCACCAGCTCGGCGACGGCGCCCGTCGTGGCCGTGACCGTCGTCGTGATGCGGATGATCGCGTTCGCAGCCAGGGCCGTCGACGCGGGATTCGGAGTCGGACCCGGTTTCGCGGTCGATGAGGCGGCCGCGGCGGTGCTGGTCGCCGTCTTCGGCGTCGTGACCGCGTGACCGGAGGCGCCAGCCGCGGGGTGCGTGCTCGGCGCGCAGCCGGCGAGGAGGATCGCCGCGCCGATGACGAGGAAGGCGGCGCGGGGGGCGGCGCGGGGGATTCTCATCGCGTCAGCGTGGCGTATCGGCGGCACTTTCGCTAGAGGGTTCCCGCCATCCGCGCTCAGCCGACCGGCAGCACCTCGGCACCGCTCAAGCGCACCAGCTCGCCCGGCTCGATCGCGAAGACCGCGGTCGCGCTCCCGGCCGCCGCCCAGACCGTCGGCAGGGCCAGCAGCGCGTCATCGAGCACCGTGCGCATCGGCGTGCGCAGACCCAGCGGCGGGACGCCGCCGATGCTGTAGCCGGATGCCGCCTTCACCGCGTTCGCGTCGGCCTTGCCGATCACGGCCCCGAGCCGCGTCCCGAGCGTCGCGGTGTCCACGCGGTTCGGGCCGGAGACCAGGACCAGCAGCGGCACACCGTCTGCCTCGAACACGAGGCTCTTCACGATCGCGGCGACATCGCATCCGATCGCCGCCGCCGCGTCGGCCGCGGTGTGCGTCGATTCGTCGAACTCCCGGATCTGCGGGCGGAGCCCCAACGGCTCGACGGCCGCGAGGAATCGAGCAACCCCGGCCGCTGTCACGCCGCTGCCCTCGTCTGCGCCGCGATCACACGACCGAGTCCTCTTGCGCCTCGACGGCGTTCTGCTCGTCGAGGTCACCACAGTCCTCGCCGATCGACTCGGCTTCGATCGGGTCGTTGAAGGCGATCAGTCGCAGGGCGCCGTCCTCGAGCCGGAAGCTGTGCACCGAGCCGTTGGTGATCATGCCGTGGCTGGCCGATGGCTCGACCTCGTTGAGCACGGCCCGGATCGCGCCGCCGTGGCTGACGATCAGCAGCGACTCTTGGGGATGGGTGGTCGCCAGCCCCATCAGGGCCGGGATGACCCGCTCCGCCACCTGTTCGCGGGATTCGCGCCCCGCGACCTCCGCGCCGTGCGGGTACTGCGTCTCCACCTGCAGCCAGTCGAGCCCCTCGGTCGCCCCGTAGTTGCGCTCGACCAGAGCGTCGACGAGGGTCGGCTGGGGCAGTCCGACCTCGGCGGCGATGATCTCGGCCGTCTCTCGGGCCCGCGAGAGCGGACTGGCGTAGATGCCGTCCCAATGACGACGGGTCAGGAGCATCCCGGTCGCCCTGGCCTGTTCGCGCCCGGTCGCATTCAACGGGATGTCGGTGAGCCCCTGGATGCGGCGCTGCCGATTCCAGTCCGTCTCGCCGTGGCGCACGAGATACAGGTCGGTCATGGTGGCGCCTCCTTGCGGGACGCCCGAGCCGGATGCCCGAGCCTGCCGCTCAGGCGAGGCGGTCGCGCAGGGCGACCAGCACCTCGGAGGTTCCCGCGTCGATCTTAAGGCTCGCCCGCGAGTCGCCCTTGGTGGTGCCGCGGTTCACGATCACCACCGGCATCTTGCGCTTGGTCGCCAGGTCGAGCAGGCGGATGCCGGAGTTGACGACCAGCGAGGAGCCCGCGATCACCATCGCATCGGCTCCGCGCACGAGCGCGCGCGCCTCCTCGAACTTCTCCACCGGGACGAACTCGCCGAAGAACACCACCTCGGGCTTGAGGATGCCGCCGCACACCGTGCAGCTCGGCACGATCATCCGGGCCGAGTCGTCGATGCTGACGTCGCCATCGGGGTTGAGCCGCACGCCCTCCGGAGCCTCGAGCCAGGGGTTGTCGCGTGCCATCCGCTCGGCGATGTCGGCGCGGGCGAAGGTCTGACCGCAGTGCAGGCAGCGCACGCGGTCCATCGAGCCGTGGATGTCGACCACGCGGCGGGATCCGGCGCGCAGGTGCAGCCCGTCGACGTTCTGCGTCACGACGCCGTTCACGATGCCGGCGACCTCGAGGTCGGCGAGAGCGCGGTGGCCGGCGTTCGGCTGCGCGGCCGAGAAGTGCTTCCAGCCCAGGTGGCTGCCCGCCCAATAGCGGCGGCGCCCGTCCTCGGCGGCCAGGAAGTGGTCGAACGTCATCGGCGTGCGCACCGGAGCGCCCTCGCCCCGGTAGTCCGGAATACCGGAGTCGGTGCTCATGCCGGCGCCGGTCAGGGCCACGATCTTGCCGCCATGCAGCAGCTCGACGGCGTGCTGCACGAGCGGCTCGAGGCGCGCGTCGAGCAGGCTGCTCGCCGATATCGCGGTCATGGCGCCTCCTCCCGCTGCCGCCAGAGTAAACAACCCAGTTTTCCGATATGTTTCCGACGGCTGGCAGGAGGGAGCGGCACCATGCACGTCGTCCCGATCACCGACCCGACGGATGCCCGGCTGCGCGACTATACGAGCCTCACCGACGTCACGCTGCGGCGGCTCTCGGAGCCGGTGGACGGGCTGTACATCGCCGAGTCGACCAAGGTGATCCAACGAGCGCTGGCCGCGGGACATCACCCGCGTTCGGTGCTGCTGCAGCAGAAGTGGCTCGACGAGCTGTCGCCGCTGCTCGAGCCCTTCGACATCCCCGTCTACCTGGCCCAGCCGGAGCTCCTCGAGCGGATCACCGGGTTCGTGATGCACCGCGGAGCGCTGGCGTCGATGCACCGTCCCGTGCTGCCCGACCCTGCCGAGCTCCTGCGCGACGCCCGACGTGTCGTCGTGCTGGAGGACATCGTGGATCACACCAATGTCGGCGCCATCTTCCGCGCCGTCGCCGGCCTCGGGGCGGATGCCGTGCTGGTCACCCCGCGCTGCGCCGACCCGTTCTACCGCCGCTCGGTTCGGGTGAGCATGGGCACGGTGCTCCAGGTGCCGTGGACCCGGCTCGCCGACTGGCCGGATGGCGCGTCCCAGCTGCACGACGCCGGTTTCACCATCGCCGCACTTGCCCTCGATGACCGCGCGGTGACGCTCGACGCCTTCGCCGCGGATCCTCCCGAGCGGGTCGCCCTGCTTCTCGGAACGGAGGGGGACGGGTTGTCGCGAGGCGCGCTCGAGGGTTCCGACGTGGTCGTCACCATCCCGATGTCGCGCGGGGTGGACTCGCTGAACGTCGCGGCCGCCTCAGCCGTGGCGCTCTGGGCTCTCAGGATCTAGCCCGTACGATCGTCCGGTGGCATCCGGAGCACTGACCCGCGGACAGGTCTACCGCCGTCGTCGGTTCGTGGTGTTCGGCTCACTCGCCCTGGTTCTGATCGTCGCCTTCTACCTGCCGATGACCCTGCTGGCGCCGCTGAAGGCCGCAGCCGCCGTCGTGGCGGAGCCCGCGGTCGCCCCGGGCGCTGCCGCGCAATTGGCGCTTCCGGGCTACGGCGGCACTGCCGTCGGCGCGGTGGGCTTCGACGGCGTGCTCGCCCAGTCCGGCTCGACGGCGCCGCTGCCGATGGCGAGCATCACCAAGGTCGTGACCACGCTCGTGGTGCTGCAGGCCAAGCCGCTCGCGGTCGGCGCCGAGGGGCCAAGCGTCACGATGACAGCGGCGGATGTCGCGCTCTACCACCACTACCTCTCGATCGACGGCAGCGTCACGACGGTCAAGGCCGGGTTCGTCTTCACCGAGCACGAACTGCTGGAACTGTCGCTCATTCATTCGGCCAACAACTACGCCGCCAGCCTCGCGGTCTGGGCATTCGGGTCGATGGACGCCTATGTGACGGCGGCCAGGGCCTGGGTGGCGGCGCACCACCTCACGTCGATCACGATCACCGACCCGACCGGGATCGATCCGGCGGATGTCGCGAGCACCGCCGATCTGATCACGCTCGGCGAGCTCGCCCTCGCCGATCCGGTGATCGCGCCGATCGTCGGGACGAAATCGATCACCATCCACGACGTCGGGACCCTGGCCAACACCAACTCGCTGCTCGGCTCGCACGGAGTGGACGGGATCAAGACCGGCACCCTCAACGACGCGGGCTCCAACCTGCTGTTCGCCGCCGATCACAAGGTGGGGTCGACGACCGTCACGATCGTGGGAGTCGTGCTCGGCGGCAGCACCCACGCGGTCATCGACACCGACATCAAGACACTGCTCACGGGGGTGTTCGCCGGGTTCCACGAGGTGAGCGTGGCGAAGAAGGGCGACGTGCTCGCGAGCTACACGACCGAGTGGGGTCAGAAGGTGACGGCCGTCGCCCAGAAGAGCGCGAGCATCGTCACCTGGAGCGGCACGCCGGTGACGAGCACCGTCACCGCGTCGCCCGTGACGACAGGGTCGAAGGGTCAGGTCGTCGGGTCCGCGACGTTCACGGCCGGCGGCCATGCGGCCGTCGTGCCGATCGGGCTCGCGGCGAAGGTCGAGGATCCGGGTCCGGGCTGGCGGCTCGCGCATCCCGGGCTGATCGTCGGCTCGCCCTAGCCCTCGCGGGCCGAGCCCGGGGTCGGGCGCTTGGCCGAGATCCCGTCGCCGGAGCTCTGCTTGCGCAGCCGCCGCAGAATCCACGGGCCGAAGTACTCGCGAGCCCACACCATGTCGTCCCGCCGCGCCCGGCGCCACGAGACCCTCGGCAGGGGCTCCGGAACGCAGGGGTCGAGATCGTTCGGCACGTTGAGCGCGGCGAGCACCATCCTGGCGATGGTCTGGTGTCCGATCGGCGAGAAATGCAGACGGTCACGCGCCCACATGCGCGGGTCGGCGAGCTCGCGCAGCGCCCACATGTCCGCCATGATCGCGTCGTGCTTCTGGGCGAGCGCGCGGAGATTCTCGTTGTAGATCGCCACCTTGCCCCGGATGCGGCCGAGCACGGGTGTCGCTCCGATGTCGGGTCCGTTGAACATCACCACGGTGGCGCCATGGGAGCCGAGCCGGGCGAGACCGGTCTCGAAACGGGCGGCCACGTCATCCGGGTCGGTGCCGGGTCGCAGGATGTCGTTGCCGCCGGCCGAGAGCGTGATGAGGTCGGGTTTGAGTTCGAGCGCCGGTTCGACCTGCTCGGCGAAGATCTGGTCCAGCAGCCGCCCGCGGATGGCCAGGTTCGCGTAGGCGAAGTCCCCGGTCCGGTCGCTGAGCACCTCGGCGACGCGATCCGCCCAGCCGCGGTGCCCGCCGGGGGAGCGCGGCTCGGGATCGCCGATGCCCTCGGTGAAGGAGTCACCGATCGCCACGTACCGTGTCCACGGATGCTGGAGGGTCATGTTTCCATCCTGCAACAATCCGGGCTTTTAGCGGTCCTGGACGTCAGATGTCAAGGCCTCGGCGCTCGATGGGGATCCTGGAAGACTGGGGCCGCCCCGAAAGCCGGGGTGCACCTCCACCGAATGGAGACCCCCGTGTCCTTCATCGCCTTCCTCATCCTGGGCATTCTCGCCGGCATCATCGCGCGGCTGATCATCCCGGGCCGCCAGCGGGGCGGCTGGCTCCTCACCATCATCCTGGGCATCGTCGGCGCCATGCTCGGCGGCTGGATCGCCGGGTTCTTCTCGGCGGACGTCTACACGAGCTTCTTCTCGCTGTGGGGCTGGATCGCCGCCATCGTGGGCGCTCTCATCGTGACGCTGATCTTCAACGCGATCTTCAACGGCCGCCGCCGCGTGGCCTGAGCTCGCGGCACACCTCGAAGGCCCCGGCATCCGCCGGGGCCTTCGTCGTCGGCGGGTGAGACCATGAGGCGGTGAGGATCTCCCGGTGAGCAAGCAAGACGGCAGCGGTCGCCTCGTCACGGCCGAGCCGATCAGCGACACCACGGCCACCATGCTCCACGTCGACATGGACGCCTTCTACGCCTCCGTCGAACTGCTTGAGCGGCCCGAGCTGGCGGGCAAGCCCGTGATCGTCGGCCATCGCTCCGTGCGCTCCGTGGTCACCGCAGCCACCTACGAAGCCCGCAAGTACGGTGTCAACTCGGCCATGCCGATGGCCGTCGCACTGCGACGCTGCCCGCAGGCGATCGTGCTCGAGCCGCACTTCGAGCGCTACAGCCACTACTCGAAGCAGGTGATGGGCCTGCTCGGCGAGATCACGCCGATGGTCGAGCCGCTCAGCATCGACGAGGCGTTCCTCGACGTGAGCGGAGCGCTCCGGCTGCTGGGGACGCCGTGGCAGATCGGCACCCGGCTGCGGGCCCGGGTGTTCGAGCAGACCGGCCTGCACTGCTCGGTCGGCGCGGCATCCACCAAGTACGTGGCGAAGCTGGCCTCGGGGCGCGCCAAGCCGGATGGCCTGCTCGTGATCCCCGAAGCCGAGACCATCGCGTTCCTGCACCCGCAGCCGGTGACCGCGCTCTGGGGCGTCGGCGGCAAGTCGGAGGAGCAGCTGCAGCGCCTCGGCCTGCGCACCGTCGGCGACGTTGCCGAGGTGCCGCTCGAGACGCTCGGGCGGGCGATCGGCCCGACCAACGCGGCGCGCTTGCACGCCCTGGCCTGGGGCCGCGATCCGCGAGTGATCGAGCTCAGCCGCGAGGAGAAGAGCGTCGGCCACGAGACGACCTTCGAGACGGATGTCACGGACCCGGTCGCTCTTCACCGCGAGCTGCTGCGGCTCAGCGACGCGGTCGGCGCGCGTCTGCGCCGGGCCGGAGTCCAGGCCCGGACCGTCGCCCTCAAACTGCGCTTCGAGGACTTCACGACGATCAGCCGCTCGCGCACGCTCGGGGAGCCCACCGACCTCGGCAGACGGATCTACGAGGAGGTGCGGTCGCTCTACGACGCCGCCTCGCAGAACGGACGGCCGGTGCGGCTGATCGGCGTGCGCGGCGAGGGTCTGGTCGGCACGGTCGCGAGTCTCGGTCTCTGGGACGACGACGAGCAGTGGCGTGAGGTCGAGGGCACCGTGGACGCGATCGGCTCGCGCTTCGGTGCCGGCGTCGTGCGACCGGCGGCGCTGTTGGGCAAGACCCGGCGGCGGCGCATCTCGGGCGGCGACGACTAAGAGGGTCACCCGCGTCGCGTACGGTGGAACGAGTGAGCGACGCGACCGATCAGGCCCCCGTCTTTCGGGCCACGGCCGCCGCCGAGCATCTCTCGCCCGCCTTCCCGGAGCGCGCCGCCCGCGGCACGGTCGAGAAGCTTCGCGCCTGGCAGGAAGAGGCTCTCGAGCGCTATTTCGAGGGCGATCACCGCGACTTCCTGGTGAGCGCGACCCCGGGTGCGGGCAAGACCACCTTCGCCCTCCGACTCGCGAGCGAGCTGCTCAAGCGCCGCGTGATCGACCGGGTCACCGTGGTGGCGCCGACAGAACACCTCAAGACCCAGTGGGCGGATGCCGCTCACAAGGCGGGCATCCGCCTCGACCCGCGCTTCAGCAACAAGCACGGGCGGGAGTCGCGGCAGTACCACGGCGTCGTCGTCACCTACGCCCAGGTCGCCGTGCGGGCGAGCCTGCACCGCGATCTCACCGAGTCGAAGCGCACGCTCGTCATCCTCGATGAGGTGCACCACGGTGGCGATGCGCTGAGCTGGGGCGACGCGATCCGCGAAGCCTTCGACGGCGCGACCAGGCGGCTGTCGCTGACCGGCACGCCGTTCCGCAGCGACACCGCACCGATCCCGTTCGTGCAGTACCTGCGTAACGAGAAGGGCGTGCGGCTGTCGCAGACCGACTACTCCTACGGCTACGGGCGCGCACTGCGGGATGGGGTGGTGCGGCCGGTCATCTTCCTGAGCTACGCCGGGTCGATGCGCTGGCGCACCCGACAGGGCGAGGAGCTCGAGGCGACGCTCGGCCAACCGGACACCACCGACGTGACGGCCCAGGCCTGGCGCGCGGCCCTCGACCCCGACGGCGACTGGATGACCGCCGTGCTCGCCGCGGCCGACCGGCGGCTGAGCGAGGTGCGGCAGACGGTTCCGGATGCCGGTGGCCTGGTGATCGCGACCGACCAGGCGTCCGCGCGCGCCTACGCCACGATCCTCACCGGCCTCACGGGACACGCCCCGATCGTGGTGCTCAGCGACGAGTCCGAGGCGAGCGAGCGCATCCAGCGCTTCGCCGAGGGGACGCAGCGCTGGATGGTGGCGGTGCGCATGGTCTCCGAGGGTGTCGACGTTCCGCGGCTCTCGGTAGGGGTGTATGCGACCAGCGCGGCGACACCGCTGTTCTTCGCCCAGGCCATCGGACGCTTCGTGCGGGCCAGGCGACGCGGCGAGCTCGCGTCGATCTTCGTGCCGAGCGTGCCGATCCTGCTCGCCTTGGCGACCGAACTGGAGCGCGAGCGCGACCACGCCCTCGATCGGGAGACCCCCGACGACCAGTTGCTTGACGACGAGGCGCTGGAGCGCGCCGAAGCCGGGGAGTCCGCATCCGCCGACCTGCTCGACGAATACGAGTGGACCGCGCTCGGCTCGGTGGCGACCTTCGAGAAGGTGCTCTTCGACGGCGAGGAGTTCGGCGCCCTGGCCGAGCCGGGAAGCGCCGAGGAGTGGGACTTCATCGGGCTGCCGGGCATCCTGGAGCCCGATCAGGTCAGCGAGTTGCTCAAGGCGCGTCAGCGCCGTCAGGCCCGTCACGCGCTTGACCGCCGCCGGACCGCCGCGGAGAGCGGGGGACTCTCTGCCGAGCACGCCACGGCCGCCGAGACCAAGCCGCTGCACCGCACCCTGGCCGAGCAGCGGAAGCTGCTGAACAGCCTGGTCTCGATCCGCGCGCGCGGCTCGGGTCAGAGCCACGCCATGGTGCACGCCGAGGTGCGACGTGCGTGCGGCGGCCCTGAGGTGGCCAAGGCCACGGTGGCCCAGTTGCAATCGCGGATCGACTGGTTGCGCGGTCGCTTGGCGGGCTGACACGCCGAGGGCCGACCGGCTACCGTTGAGACATGGCCACCGGCACCACTGCCCCCGCATCACTGTCTGAGCTGCAGTCGTCGTACGACGCCCTCACGGCGCGCGGGCTGAAGCTCGATCTCACCCGCGGCAAGCCCTCGCTCGCGCAGCTCGACCTCTCGGGCGCACTGCTCGACCTGCCCCTGTCGGTCGAGCACACCGCGGCCGACGGCACGGATGTGCGCAACTACGGCGGCTCGGACGGGCTGCCGGAGATGCGCGCGATCTTCGGCGATCTGCTCGGCATCCCGGTCGAACAGCTGCTCGCGCTCGGCAACGCGAGCCTCAACGTGATGCACGACGTCATCGTGCACGCGCTGCTGCACGGCGTGCCCGGCACGGCCGGCTCCGACAAGACGATCCCGTGGCGCGACGAGCAGATCGCGTTCCTGTGCCCATCGCCCGGCTACGACCGGCACTTCGCGATCACCGAGCATCTCGGCATCCGGATGATCCCGCTCCCGTACCTCGACGGCGGCCGCCTCGATCTCGTCGCGATCGCCGAGCACCTGAAGGACCCATCGGTGCGCGGGATGTGGCTGGTGCCGCTGTACGCGAACCCCGGCGGGCAGATCGTCACCGTCGAGGAGGCGCAGGCACTGGTCTCGCTGCCGGCGGCACCCGACTTCCGGATCTTCTGGGACAACGCCTACGCGGTGCACCATCTCACCTCGGACGAGAAGCCCGCGATCGACGTGCTGGGCCTGGCCGCCGCTGCGGGCACCCCGGACCGCCCGCTGGTGTTCGCCTCGACCTCGAAGATCACGCAGGCGGGCGCCGGCGTGTCGTTCTTCGGCGCCTCCCCGGCGAACATCGCCTGGTACCGCCTGCACGCGAGCGTGCAGACCATCGGACCCGACAAGGTGAACCAGTTGCGGCACGCCCGCTTTCTCGAGTCTGCCGACGGCGTGCGCGCTCACATGCGCAAGCATCGAGAGCTGCTGGCCCCGAAGTTCGCGACGGTCGAGCGGATCCTGGCCGAACGGCTGACCGGCCATGCCACCTGGACCACCCCGCTCGGCGGCTACTTCGTGACGCTGACGGCGCCGCACGGCACGGCGACGCGCGCCGTCGAGCTGGCGAAGGCGGCGGGGATCGCCGTCACGCCCGCGGGTGCGGCGTTCCCCTACAGCGAGGACCCTGACGACGCGCTCATCCGCATCGCCCCGAGCTTCCCGTCGCTCGACGACCTGGAAGCGGCGATCGACGGACTCTGCAGCTGCGTGCTCCTGGCCGAGGCCGACGCGGCCGAAAAGTAGGTCGCGCGGCAGGCTCGTTCCCTGGTGGTTTCTCGCTAACCTTCCGTTGGTGATCGCAACCGGGTCGCTGTCGCGGGGGACACAGTCTGCGAGTTCAACATGACCCGTCATGTGTTGCCGTGGGTCCGAGTATTGATACTTGGTCTTGCGGCAATTGCTTTGGGATTGATCTCATTTTTGACAACTGGATCGGTAATCCCGCAGGACCCGAATCTTGCTTTGCTTTTCCAAAGCAGCCTCTTGCTAGTTGTCCTGGGATCGTTGGTGCTCGAGCGCTACTTCACGGCGCCCGGCGACGCACTTGTAAACGGCGTGACAGCCCTCATAACGGTGTTGCCATTTGCGACAAGCAAGCATTTCGCCGTGTGGCTCTTTTTGGTGATCTACCTTGGCTTGGTGATTTTGGCATCCGCTGTCTCGGTCGGTCTTCAGAACCAACTGCACCTAACCGGTCTGGGCGCCAAGATTCAATCGGCCCTTTACGTAATTAGTTCAAGCATTGGTCAAGCACGTGTCGTGTTTTCGGTGGTCTTTCTCGTCGCGATAACTTTTTTCGTTCAGGTCAGCACAACCCAGACATTCGCCCTTCTAGCCTTTTGGGGCATCTATGTCGCAATGTGGCCCCTTGGCATTCCACAGCTCCTCAGCCGCCTACGGGCGCGCCAGAAGAGTCAGCGACAGCTGATCGGCAAACTCGACCGAGTCGACAGCCCAAACATTGCGCGAGTCGCCCTCGACGACGCTTTCGATTGGGAGTTGGACACAGACATTCCCTTGCTGGTTCAGATCCATGACAAGACAGCAAGGTGGGCCATTCGACTGGTTTCCGAAGTCACCGCGGACGGACGTTGGGCAACGCTCTTACTCGCTGACCTCGCATCAGGATTCGAGTCGTCACCCGGACGTGTTGAGTTGCCGGCGGAAGGAGACGCGACACCATCCGTTGCGGATCTCGTGAAGTCGATGATCGGAAGCGCTGACGCACGGATCGTCGGCCTTTTGCGGGACGGATCGAGTTCAATGCGGCTTCGCATCGAGGTGCTACCTACAGCGCAGCTGCATCTTGGTCAGTTGCTCGCGGTCCCCACCGACGTTGGTCCCGTTCTCTACCAGATCGTCGAAGGGGAGACCACTGAGGAACCTTTCGGATCTCTCAGATATGGGTCGCAAGTAGCCAGCGCGGTTCAAGTCGGCCGGCTGGAAGACGACGGACGGTTTGCTCGATTCGACTGGCTGCCGGCGGTGAACGCTCCGGCATTCTCGATTGAAACCGAAACCGTCGCGGCGCCGGCCGGCGACTTCGTTCTTGGCAAGATCCCCGGAACCTCGATCACTCTCTCCGGAGATTTTGTTGAGGCCCTCGAGACTCACACAGCAATCTTGGGCGTTACAGGCTCGGGTAAGACCGAACTCGCTTTCGACCTCATCCGACATACATTGAAGGCGGGGGTCAAGGTCGTGTGCATTGATCTGACGTCCCAATATGCGCCGCGCCTAGCAGACCTCGGCCCGACAGAGCTTTCAATCTCGGAGAAGCAGGCCAATGACTTGAGCGACCGGCTCTTTGACGTCGAAACCGGCGCATACGGTGCGCCTAACGAGAAAAAGGTGCTGGCCACTTTCGCCAAGGGAGTGCGTGATGACGTGGAAACACGTCTTACCGCCTTTCTGAAGCTCGCGGGCGGTCAGCTGGGACTAATCGAGCTAAAAGAGATCTCTAACACCAAGGCGACGCTTTGGATTACGGAGATGTACTTGAGCACACTCCTCCGTTTGGCTAGAGAGGGTCAGACTGACGGCAAGATCTTGGTGGTTGTCGAAGAAGCCCATACCGTTATGCCTGAAGCCTCCTTTACTGGCCTGGGTGACTATGACTCGAAAGGCACGGTCGCGAAGATCACGCAATTGGCGCTGCAGGGTCGCAAATATGGAGTTGGGCTCTTGGTGCTGGCCCAAAGGACGGCAACGGTAAGTAAGTCGGTCTTGACTCAGTGCAACACAGTCATCTCGTTTTCGTGCATCGATGACACCAGCGTTGGGTTCTTGCGGAATGTCTACGGCTCAGCGATTGCGGAGGGGGTGCCCGAGCTACCCAGGCTGCGAGCCATAGCGCACGGCGCGTGGATCCGGTCGGACGTCCCACTTGCGTTCGACGTTCCATTCGAGTCCGGCAAGGGCGCCCGAAAGAGCTGGAAGGCCCAGACAACCTCAACATCTGGCTCAACACCGCCTACCTCGTTGGAGCCGGACTCCGATACGAGTGCGGCCCCAGACGACTCCGTGCCTTTCTGAAACCTAAGCCAGATCGTTGAAGACGACGGCACCGCCGGTCGGCGCGGCCAGGCTCATCGCGGGCGCCCCGGAACCCCGAGTCGCCGGCTCGTCCTCGTAGCCGCGCAGCACCTCCTGGGCCTCCATGGCGAGCTGGCGCAGCAGGTCGATGGCCACCGCCGACTCCCGGCGGGGTTGCGAGCCCTGCAGGCAGAAGGAGCCGATCACGTGCCCGTCGCTGGCGCGCAGGGGATAGCCGGCGTAGAAGTTGATGAACGAGACATCCACCAGCGGGTTGTCACTGAAGCGCGGGTCCTTGCCGGTGTCCGGGATGATGACCGGTTCGCCGCTCTCGACGGTGTAACGGCAGAACGAGAGCTCGAGCGGCACCGATGCCGGCATGACGTCGGTGTTCGTGCCGTGGTAGAGCCGGTCGCCGTCGACAAGGGAGACGACCGCGAGCTCGACGCCGAAGGACTTCTGCGCCTTCTCGGTCAGGCGGCGCAGGTCGGCCTGGCCGCCGTGACGTGCGGCGTCGACGATGGCGCCCGTCCCGCTCCAGTCCCAGACCCTGTCGAGCTGCGGCGCACGCGGCGTGGGGTTCGGCCGTGTCGTGACCAGACGGGGAGCGACGTCGGCCGCGATGCGCGCCGCCATCTCGCGATAGGCGGATTCCGATCCCGTGCCGCCCGCGCTCGGCTTCGTGGGGGGCAGGTCGAGGAAGTCGATGCCGCGGATGCGGGCGATCTGCTTGGTGGCCGCGTTCAGCTGCACTCGGTGCGCTTCGCTGAGCCGGGAGGCGATGCTGCCGTAGCGGTTGAATGACGTGATCGGCGGGATGCTCACCACGACGATGGCGTGCTCGTCGCGCAGGCGCGCGGAGATCCCATCGAGCAGCCGCCGCAGTTCGCGCTTCCAGGTGGACACCGAGGTGAAGCGCAGGGCGTCGTTGAAGCCGATGGCGAGCACGACGCAGTCGTCGCCGTGCACGTCGCGGTCGCCGATCCAGGCCAGGGCCGAGCGCACGTTCATCGCCTCGGCGCCGATGAGGTCGGCATCGCATGCGCGTCCCGTGCGGGCGGCGACGGCATCCGCGAGCTGACCGGTGAGGGCGAGCTGGTGGGTGACCACGCCCCAGCCGTGGCTCGGGCCGTTGCCGATGAGCAGGATGCGGTCAGCCAGAGGATCACCGCTGCGCACCGCGGGCACGTCCTTGGGCTGCGTCTGGGTGCGCAACCGCAGCATGCGGAAGGCGTACCACGCTCGCAGGACGAAGTGAGCGGGACGGGATTCGGTGGCGGGCACGGGTGACCTCGGTTTTCGGATCGGCTCTTCGAGGCTACGGATCGGGGAGCGCCGGCAACGGTCCCCAAACAAGGGGACAGAATGGGGTACTTCTGGGGGACAAGTGCCCCTTGTTGCTGTTGTGACGGGTGTGACTACTGAAAATCGCGTGACCGGTGCGGGACCGCCACACGAAGGGGTTCGAAGCGGTCGGCAAGAAGGTTCGTCACCCCTTCGTCCGAGCGTTCGAGGATGCCGCGCACGATGAGCGCGGGGGACTCGCGCACCACCCGGCGATACCGGCCCCAGACCCCCATCGAGCAGATGACGTTGACCAGGCCGTGCTCGTCCTCGAGGTTGAGAAAGGTGATCCCGGATGCCGTCGCCGGACGCTGGCGGTGGGTGACGAGCCCGGCGACCTCGATCCGGCGGCCCGTCTCCGCCGTGCGCATGTCCTTCGACGACAGCGCGCCGCGCTCCGCGAGCCCCGGCCGGAAGTGCGCGAGCGGGTGATCGTCGGTCGAGATGCCCGTGGCCCAGAGATCCGAGGCGAGGGTCTCGAAAGCACTCGGGTCTGCGAACAGCGGCGGCTGCACGCTGACGATCGAGTCGGCCAGGAACTCCTCGCGGTCCTCGGCCGCCGAGCCGGCGCGCCAGAGAGCCTCGCGCCTGCTGAGCTCGAAGCAGTCGAAGGCTCCCGCGGTGGCGAGCGACTCGAGCTGCGCCGTGGTGAGCCCGGTGCGGCGCACCAGGTCTTCCATGGAGCGGTAGAGGCCGGATGCCTCGCGCTCGGCCACGATCCGTTTCGCCACCTTCTCGCCGATCCGGTTGACAGCGGCAAGGCCGAGCCGAACGGCCCAGTTGCCGTCGCGGCGGTGGTCGGACGAGACATCCGGCTCCGAGCGGTCGAACAGGCCGATCGGGGGCTGGATGCGATCGGTGCAGGAGGGCATGCCGGTGACCGTGTGGTCCGAACCGAGCGGCTCCATCCCCGCCTCGACCCCCGACAGCTGCAGATCGGGTCGTCGCACCTCGACGCCGTGGCGGCGCGCATCCCCGCTCAGAGTGGCGGGGGAGTAGAAGCCCATCGGCTGCGCGCGCAGCAGACCGGCCAGGAACACCCCCGGATAGTGCAGCTTCAGCCACGAACTGGCGTAGACCAGCAGCGAGAAGCTCAGGCTGTGGCTCTCGGCGAAGCCGAAGTTGGCGAAGGCCTGGATGCGGTGGTAGATCTCGTCGGCGACGTCACCCACCAGCCCGTTCGACGCCATCCCGGCATAGAGCTTGTCGCGCAGCGACTCGATCCGCTCCAACCCGCGCTTGCTGCCCATCGCCCGGCGCAGCTGATCGGCATCCTCGCCGCTGCATTCGCCGACGGCCATCGCCATCTGCATCAGCTGCTCTTGGAACACCGGGATGCCGAGCGTGCGTTCCAGCGGCGGGATCAGCTTCTCGTGCAGGTAGGTCACCTTCTCGAGCCCGAGCTTGCGGCGCACGAAGGGATGCACGGCCCCGCCCTGGATCGGACCGGGCCGCACCAGCGCGATCTGCACCACCAGGTCGTAGAACCGCCGCGGCTGCAGGCGGGGGAGCAGCCCCATCTGAGCCCGGCTCTCCACCTGGAACACGCCGATCGAGTCGGCGCGGCAGAGCATGTCGTAGACCGCCTTCTCCTCCTTGGGCAGGGTGGCGAGCTCCCAGCGCTCCCCGGTGGTCGCGCGGATCAGGTCGAAGCAGTACTGCAGCGCCGCCAGCATCCCGAGGCCGAGCAGATCGAACTTGACCAGGCCCATCCAGGCCGCGTCGTCTTTGTCCCACTGGATGACGGTGCGATCCTTCATGCGGGCGTGCTCGATCGGCACCACCTCCCCGACCGGGCGGTCGGTGAGCACCATCCCGCCCGAGTGGATGCCCAGGTGCCGCGGCGCCTTCAGCAGCTTCATCGCCAGGCCGACCACCGCATCCGGGATGTCGTTGTCGTCACCGCTCGACAGCTGCGCTCCCCAGCGCTCGACCTGCTTGCTCCAGGCGTCCTGCTGGCCCGGACTGTGCCCGAGCGCCTTCGCCATGTCGCGCACCGCGTTCTTGGGCCGGTACTGGATGACGTTGGCCACCTGCGCCGCGTTCTCGCGGCCGTACTTCTTGTAGACCCACTGGATGACCTCCTCGCGCCGGTCGGAGTCGAAGTCCACGTCGATGTCGGGCTCCTCGTCGCGCAGGCTGGAGAGGAAGCGCTCGAACGGCAGCTTGTAGAAGATCGAATCCACCGCGGTGATGTCGAGCAGGTAGCAGACCGCCGAGTTGGCGGCCGAGCCGCGGCCCTGGCAGAGGATGCCCTCGCCGCGCGCGAACTGGACGATGTCGTAGACGATCAGGAAGTAGCCGGGGAAGTCCTTCGTCTCGATCACCGCGAGCTCGGCCTCGATGCGCTGCCGATCGGCCTCGGTGAGGTCGGGGTATTTGCGCGGCACGGCGTCCCACACCAGCTGTCGCAGATACGACATCGGGGTGTGGCCGGCGGGCACCTTCTGCTTCGGCAGGGCCGGCTTGGCGCGGCGCAACGGGAAGGCGAGCTCGTCGGCCAGTTGCACGGTGCGCTCGACCGCTCCCGGATACCGCGCGAAGCGGGCGCGCATCTCGCGTCCCGAGCGCAGGTGCGCCGTTCCCGCGCCGGGCAACCAGCCGTCGAGCTCGTCGAGGCTGCGCTGCGCCCGGACCGCGGCCACCGCCGTCGCCAGCTGCCGGTCGGCGGGCGCCGCGTAGTGCACGTTCCCCGTGGCGATCACCGGGAGCGCGCGCTCGGCGGCCAGCCCGGCCAGTACGTCGTTGTGCTCGGAGTCGAGCGGCTCGCCATGGTCGATGAGCTCGACGTAGACGTTGTCGTGGCCGAAGAGGCGCACGAGGCGGTCGAGCTCGACGCCGGCCATGCCGGTCTCGAGACCTTGGCGCACACTGCCCTTCCGGCACCCCGTGAGCACCACCCAGTGCCCGCCGCTCAACTCGCCGAGCTCCTCGAGGTCGTACTCGGGCCTGCCCTTCTCGCCGCCGCGCAGTTGGGCGTCGGTGATCGCCTTGGCGAGCCGGTGGTAGCCCTCCTCCTGCCGGGCGAGCACGAGCAGGTGGCTGCCCTCGGGATCCGGCTCGCCGTTCTGCGGCGCGCTCAGCCCGAGCGACAGCTCCGCCCCGAACACCGTCTTCACCGAGGCGGTCTCGGCGGCCTCGGCGAATCGGACGATCCCGTAGAAGCCGTCGTGGTCGGTGATCGCGAGGGCGTGCAGACCGAGCCGCTCGGCCTCCTCGAGCAGTTCCTCGGGGGAGGAGGCGCCGTCGAGAAAGCTGTAGCTGGAGTGCGCGTGCAGCTCGGCGTAGGGCAGGGCATCGGGATCCCGCACGATGCCCTTCGGCGCGACGTACGGCCCGCGCTTGAGCGACCACGCCGGGCTGTCGCCGCCGTCGACGCCGGCCGGCATCTGCTTCGGGCGCCGCTGATCGCTGAGCGCCCGTTCGAACTCCGACCAGGGGATCGGGGGGTTGTTCCAGCCCATCACCCACCGCCTAGCGTTGTGGCATGGATGACGCCGAGCCCACGTCCGAGCCCTGGCGCGCCGTGCTGGCGGCGCTGGTGGATCCGCGGCTGCGGCGCACCTTGGCCGAGCTCATCGTGGAGGACGACCCCGCCCTGAGCGCTTCCGAGCGGCGGGAGGCCCGCCGCATCCTGATGCAGAGCGGGCTGCTCACCCCGGCTCAGCAGCTCAACGAGCGCGGAATTCGTTCGATGCTCAAGAAGGAACCCGCCGAAGAGGAGGGCGTCGACCGCTGGCTGCGCGCCGACGGGAGCGTGAGGCGCTGGCCGGTCTCGCCCGAGGACCGTCTCGAACTGCTGACCTGGATCGCCCTGCGGCTGATGGGCTCGGAGGAGGTGCTCGCCGAGAAACCACTGACGCAGCGGCTCGTGACCTTCACCAGCGACCCGAACACCCTGCGGCGCGCGCTCGTCGACGCCGGGCTGCTCACCCGCAATGCCGACGGGAGCGACTACCGGAGAACATCCGCGAGCTGAGTCAGTCATAACGCCCCTCCGCCCACCAGCCGCCGTCGTCGAGCACCAGCAGCCAGGCCACCCCCTCGGCGTCGACCGCCTGGAAACGGTTCGTGCTGCGGGCGGCCGCGGCATCCCACCAGCGCTCCTCGAGCGGCCACGGTCCGGCCCAGGCCGTCAGCGGGCGCCGAGCGCCGGTGCCCGAGACCATCACGGCGGGCGGGGCGCTGAGCTCGCCGCGCTCGTCGACGGCGACCGGGCGGCCACGGGCGTCCTGCACCGCGATCTGCCGCGGCAGCTCGTAGACGGTCGCCGGGGCGGGCGGGGGCAACGCGCCGGGCCACGGCTTGCGGGGATCGCGCGCGACAAGCGGCCGGTCGCCCCACGGCACCAGGGTCTGCCGCTCGGCCGGGGTGCGTCCACCAGAGGGCGTCGCGGTGAGCACGCCGCGGTGCCCGACCATGCCCTGCACCCGGGAGAGGCCCGAGTGCACGTTCTCGTCGGGCCCGGTGCCCCACAACCCCCGTTCGTGCGCGCCGACCGGGTCGACGGCTTCGGGGCTGAGGCGCACGCGGGTCACTGCCGAAATCAGCTCACCTGACGACCGAGGGTCGAGACGACCCTCGGCGCTGGGACGGCCGATTTCATCGGGCCTGCGGCGAAGGCCAGAAATGGCCTTCGCCCCTAGCTCCACCGAGCCGGCCAGTTGCCACCGGATCCGGTCGACCACCTCCGCGGCCGAGAACGAGCGCGGGTGCAGCCACACCCGCTCACTGGCCTCGCCGCGTTCGCCGATCAGCTCCACCCGGAGCGCCGTGCAGACCAGCCGCTGCGCCAGGAGCGCGTTCACGAAGTCGTCGGATGCCGCCCGCATCCCGAACGCCACCTGGTCGACCCGGTCGAGGGCGGGCTCGAAGTCCACCTGCGCGTCGACGTCGCGGGGCGGGATGCGTGGGGTCGCAGGTCGCGGATCGCGCCCGCCGGCCAGCGCGTGCAAGCGCGCCCCCATCGGACCGAACCGAGCGATGACGTCCTGCTCGCCGAGCGCCGCGAACTCACCCAACGTGCGGATGCCGAGCCGGGGGAGCAGGCTCACCAGCTCCGGCTGCTCGAGCAGCGTGACCGGCAGCGGCGCGAGGAACGCGGCGGTGCCGCCATTCGGCACGATGGTGATCCGCTCACGCCCGACCCTCGCCGCCCGCTCCGCCGCGAACAGCCCTTCCGCGATCCCCACCCGCGCCGACTCCACGCCGAGCTCCGCGACGATGCCGAGCACGGTCAGCGCCGCGGCCTCCTCGCCGCCGTAGTAGCGGGCCGGTCCGCGGGCGCGCACCGCGACCGTTCCCGGCCGCAGCGGATGCAGCCCCGGCAGGGCCTGCTCCAGCCCGGACAGCACGGGCTCGAAGGCTCGTGCGTCGAGGGCCGGGTCGTACCGCAGCACGTGGAGCCGGGGACAGCGCGACTGCGCCTCCCGGATCCGTTGCCCGCGCACGACCCCCTCCTCGCGAGCGGACGCCGAGCAGGCGAAGACCATGCCCTTGTCGACGATGGCGATAGGGGCGTCATCCGGAATCCGGTTCACGCGGGCGTGGGCGAGCACGGGCCAGTCGGGAGCCCACAGCACGAGCAGCCGCGGCTGCGCGCCGCCTGCTGTCGAGCCGTTCACGTCCATGACCCATATTCGAACACATGTTCGAGTGTGTCAATCGCCGGTGACATCCTTCAGGGGCCGCGACGGATAGCGTTGCAGCCATGACCGAGCTTCGCGAACTGCTGTTCGGCGACGTGCCGATCGAGGACTGGGCGGGCACATCGCCCGACGCTCCCTGGATCCACTTCCAGGATGCGGAGCACGCGATGGCGCGCGCCGACGTTCCCGCCGCCGAGGCCGCCCTGCACGCCGTGCTGAACACCCCCGGCCTCGAATCGCGGCAGTACCTGCAGGCCTGGAGCTGCCTGCGCCAACTCGACCGCGATGCCCTCACCGGCCTGCCAGAGGAGCTGTACGGCGTCGTGCTCGAGGTCCCGCTCGAGAAGGGCGTCGACACCCTCGCCGCCTACCAGGACCACACCGCGCGCTACCTGAACCAGGGCGGGGGAGCCATCGTCTGGGACACGCACGAGACCGTCATGGACGGCCTGATCGACGCCGTGCTCACGGCCGCCCGGCCGCTGACGACGGCGATCGGCGTCTGGGAGAGTTCGCGGCCTGCGCTCACGGCCGGGAAGTCCCGCATCAGCCTGCTCACCGCGGAAGGACTGCACTTCCGCGACGGCGGCTTCGACGAACTGCTGCAGGATCCGGCCACCGGACCGGTCTTCGCGACCGGGGCCGGCCTGATGGCCGAGCTGATCGGCCGCACAGGGCACCACTAGTACCCCCAGAACGCGGCAAGGGGGACAGCAGAATCCCCGACAATCCGGGGATCCCTCTCGCCGCGGCCCCCGAATGAGCGCTGCCCGTCCCCCGAAGCGCCGACCTACTCTGAACGGATGTCGATCCCGGGCGCTTTCGCGACGGCGCTTGCCGCCGCGCTGCTGCTGAGCAGCTGCGCGCCGTCGTCGACCCCGGTGGCGGAGCACACGGAGACGCCGACGCCGACCCCGACCGTCTCCCAGCCCGCCTTCCTGCAGACCGGCCAGAGCAGCGCCGACCTCCTGCCCGCCGACGTGGCCCAGACGGTGAGCGTCGACCCGGTGAGCACCCGCTTCCAGGGCAGTTGGGACGGCCACCAGATCTTCCTCGCCCTCAAGGACTCCACCTCGGTCTGTCTCGTCACCGGTCTGGCCGGCGACGGATCCAGCTGGGCATCGGGGTGCGGCACCGGCAACGAGGTCGTCACCGACCAGCTGCCGGACGGCGGCATCGTGAAGTACCTGCCGATGACCACCTCGGCCGTGCCTGCGGGCTGGACGCGGCTCTCCGATCACGTCTTCGCGATGTGATCGGGCCCACGACGGCCATCTCGCGTTAACCCTGTGTAAAACCTGCCGTTTCGGGGCAGGCCGCCGATCGGCCATTCCCTAAGGTGGGCGCCATGACCACTCTCGCCCCCGCTCGTCCCACCACTGTCGAACCGGGAGGCATCGAAGCCATTCCGGCCTCCAAGCGCCACGGTTCCCCCTGGCAGCTCTTCGCGACCTGGACCGCCCCGAACCTCGAGTTCGCGACGGTGTTCGTCGGGTTCCTCGCGGTCGGCGTCTTCGGCCTCGGCTTCTGGCAGGCTCTCGCCGCGATCGTGCTGGGCAACGCGCTCGGCGCAGCGACCCAGGGGATCCTCTCCACCTGGGGCCCGCGCGAGGGCCTGGCCCAGCTGGTGCTCAGCCGCACCGCGTTCGGGAGCAGGGGCAACATCCTGCCTGCCGCGATCAACACTGTCATGGCCGGCCTCGGCTGGTTCGCGGTGAACTCGGTGAGCGGTGCCTTCGCCCTGGCCACCCTGACCGGGATGCCGCCCTGGCTCGCCCTTGTCATCGTGGTGGTGCTCGAGGTGGCCCTGGCCTTCGTCGGCCACGACCTGGTGCAGGTCTTCGAGCGCTACGCGAGCATCGTGCTCGGCGCGATCTTCCTCATCGCGACGGTCACGATCTTCCTGAACGCCGACGTCAACACGGCCGTGAAGGGCGGCGGGTTCAGCTTCGCCGGATTCGCGCTCACCACCGCAGCCGCGTTCGGCTACGCCGCCGGCTGGAACCCCTACGCCTCGGACTACAGTCGCTACCTGCCGAAGGCGACCAGCGCGGTCAAGATCGCCTGGGCCGCAGGACTGGGCAACTTCATCTCCTGCACCGTGCTGATGGCGGCCGGCGCGGCGTCGGCGCTCATCCTCGCACCGCAGGGCGCGACTCCCACCGACGCCTTCGTGCACAGCATGCCGACCTGGATCGCCGACTTGACCCTGGTCGCCATCACGATCGGCGCCATCGCGGCGAACGCGCTCAACGTGTACTCCGGCGCCATGTCGTTCCTGGCGGCCGGCATCAAGATCCGGTTCGGTCTGCGTCGCGCGATCATCGCGCTCGGCTTCGGCATCCTCGGGTTCGTGATCGCGCTGGTCTCGGTGCTCAACTCGAACATCGCGACCAACTACGAGAACTTCCTGCTGGTGATCGCGTACTGGATCGCCCCCTGGCTCGGGATCGTGCTGACCGACCGCCTGCTGCGTCGCGGCACCGCGATCTCGGCCTTCATCCCCGACAAGGCCAAGTACCGCAACCCCGCCGGGATCATCACCCTGATCGTCGCCGGCGTCGTGTCGATCGCGCTGTTCTCAAACCAGAGCTTCTACCTGGGCGTCGTCGTGCAGGCCACGGGCGGCTTCAGCTCGCCGATCGGCGACCTCACGCCGCTGGTCGGGTTCGTGCTCGCCGCACTGCTCTACTTCGTGCTGTTCAAGGCCTTCAAGCCGAAGCTCGGCGGACCGCTGGCCGACGAGCCAGAGGTCATCGTGGGCGTCGACGCCGCGGACGAGGTGGCGTGAGCGACGACGCCGACAGGCGGTACCTGACCGACGCCGACAAGCTCGCCGTCGCCACGGCCGAGGCCCTGAAGGGCCAGGCCGAGGGCGGCATCCCGATCGGGGCGGCCCTCTTCGACGAGGAGGGCCGCCTGCTCGGCAGCGGGCACAACCAGCGCGTGCAGGGCGGCAACCCGGCGTTGCATGGCGAGACGGCGGCGTTCCTCGCGGCCGGCCGGCAGAGGAGCTACCGGAAAACCACCATGGCGACCACCCTGTCGCCGTGCTGGTACTGCTCGGGGCTGGTGCGGCAGTTCAACATCGGCCGCGTGATCGTGGGCGAGAACGAGAACTTCTTCGGCGGCCAGGACTGGCTGGTGGAGAACGGCACCGAGGTCACGACCGTCAACGACCCGGAGCTCATCCGGATCATGGGGGAGTTCATCGAGGCCAACCCCGAGCTCTGGAACGAGGACATCGGCGAGGAGTGAGCCTCAGTCGGCCGTGACCCTCGCGAGGAACGCCAGCGTGTCACTCAAGGCGGTTCGCGCCTCCGGCAGGTCGAGGTGGAACTGGTATTCGTGGGCCAACGGCGGGTCGTGGTCCGCTGCCCAGAACAGGGGAGTCATGTCGACACCTTCGCTGCGGAGCTTGTTGAACATCGGTACCGACTGGATCCAAGTCAGCCCGTCGCCATTACCACCGGAGATGTAGGTGGCCGGGAACTCCGGCGTCACGAAGTCGATCGTCGACATCGTCGTGCCGGCGTAGCTCGCCGACCAATTGCGTGTGCCGGTATAAGCCCACAACGCGATCTTGAAACCCCAGGCGACGATCCCGTCGAGATCGGCCATGCTGTTCAGGTCGTAGACCCCGCAATTCAGGATGGTGCCGACGAGCTGGTCCGGATGGAGCGCCGGAGTGATCCCGAGCAGCCCGGCGTAGTCGGGGTTCGTCGTGAGCACCGCCAGCTGACTGGCGAGGTTCGCTCCCGCGGAGTCTCCGGCGAGCACGATCCGGGAGGGATCGACGCGGTACTCCGAGGCGTGAGCCACGATGAAGCCCAATGCGTCGTTGAGTTGGTGAAGGGCGGTGGGGTATTGGGCTTCGGGTCCGACGGTGTAGTTCACGCCGATCGTGGTGTACCCGGATCCGGCCAGGATGCGCAGGTAGGGGTCGACGTCATCCTTCGATCCGGAGATCCACGCACCGCCGTGCACCCAGAACACCGTCGGAAGGGCTTCGGATCCGGAACGGGGACTGAAGGCGTCGAACGTCGTGTTCCCGCCGGCCGATCCGTCGGAGTACTGGACGTCGAGCTTCTGGTTCAGCGGCGTCGCGGGGATGTGCCGCGTCGTCTCCGCCGCCGTCGCGACCCCGCCCTGGGTGAACACCGCGCGGATCAGCAGCGCCGAGGGCCATGGCGTGGACCCGAGGACGATCGAGGCGACGATCACCACGGCGAGCACGCTGCCGAGAACGATGCCGATCCTGCGCGTCGCGCGTGGCGAGGGGATCAGACGAGCCCACCAGTGCGACCGTTCGTCCACGTCGGGTGAATCGGTTTTCTTCGTCGATGCAGTGCGTGTCACGTAGCCCCCTCGCGATCATCGCCAGTCTGGCAGATCGCTCGGGCGCGGTCAGCCCGCGACACTGCGCAGCGCCGGACGCGCGTCCGTAGCGGCACTCGGATCGTCGCGCGCGACGACGGCCTCGAGCCGCTGATCCGGGCCGGGCAGCCAGAGCCTGCGGGATTTGGCGCGTCCCGCCCAGGACCGCGAGGCCGAACTGACCGTGACCTGGCGCGCCGTGAGGTGCCCGAAGCCCGAGCCGATTCCCGCCCAGCTGCTCCCGGTGACGGTGAGGCGGGCATCGGCGCGGGGCCAGCTCGCCGCTGAGCCTCCAACGCTGCCGTCGCCCAGACTCACCAGCACGGCCTCGCGCTGCCGCAGTCGCGAGGCCAGCTTGCTCGCGGCGGCATCGCCGAGCCGCGCCCGGCCGTCGCGGGTCGGCGGCTTCACCAGCACCACCGAGACCACGTCGACGAGCGCCGAGACCACCGACAACCACTGCTCACCCGGATGCGGCACCAGCACGAGCCGCTCCAGATCGAGCCCCAGTCCGGCGGCCGCCTCGACGCCCAAGTCGGGGACGCCCACGACCGCGCACCAGGATCCCGCGGCACTCGGCCCCTGCAGCAGCCCGAGCGCGAGCGTCGTGGAGTTGTCGACCGCGTAGACGCCGCCGGCGGCGAGGGAGCCACCCGGCAGCAGTTCGCCGATGGCGGGGTGCGTTGGCAGCGCCCGGGTGTCGAGCGTGGCGAGCTGCATGCCCCGGATGCGCGCCTGCAGCTCGCGGACGACGTCGACGGTCTCGTGGCCGCCATCGGGCGCGTCGAGATCCTCATCGACCCGGAGGGCGACGGATGCGACCGAGGACGGAGGCGCCATTCTTCTAGTTTCGAACATATGTTCGAGAGTGTCAATCGCTACCCGAGTCTCAGACGCGTCGCGCTACTCGCCCTCCTGTCAGCGCAGATCGCGCAACCGCGCCGCCACGCCCTTCTGCCCGGCGGAACGGCGCTCCGACGTCGCCGCGATCACGAGCAGCACGGCGCCGGCGGTGGCCAGCGTGATCCACCACGGGGTCGCGCCGATCGAGCGGCCGAGCTGCACGGCGAAGACCACGATGTTCTCGATCGGCAGCACGATGAGCCCGATCACGAAGGGGGCGCCGAGGCGGCGCAGCGACCCGATCAGGATCGACACCAGCGCGAGAGCGAGCACCAGGATCGCACGCCAGGTCTGCGGGTCGGTCCCGGTCGCCAGGATCGAGGGCAGCAGCGTCACGACGATCCCGGCCGCGAGCAGCCGCCAGGATCCCTGGAAGCCGGCCGGCCAGCTCGTCAGCCCGGACCGCACCGGCACGGACGCCGGGCGCATCCCGATCACGCCGACGGCGAGCAGCGCGAGGCCAAGCGGCAGCGAGTAGGCCTCGACGCGCAGGATCTCGCGAGTGCTCCAGCTCGCCACCATGAGGCACCATGCCACCGCGAAGCTGAACCAGACCGGCGGCAGGGTGACGTCGCGGCTGCGCGATCGCACCGCGGTGACGATCATCAGGCCGAGGAATCCGAACCCGAGCGCATCGAGCGCGAAGATCGGCAGCGCGGTGGCGCGCGTCGCCGCGATGGGACCCACGGCGAGGAGCACGGATGCCGGGGCGTACACCCAGCGGCCGCCGACTCCCGGCGCTCCGGAACGAGAGGGTCCGAGCAGCAGCCAGCCGGCGAGCCCCGCCAGCACGGCGGATCCGACGCTGACCGCGAGCACCGGCCACATCAGCCACTGCGGATCGATCGAGACGGCGTCGAGGCCGAGTCCCCAGCGCACGGCCTGCGCCGAGCCGGCGACTGCGGCCGCGATGCTCACGAGCAGCAGCGGGACGCGGAGGCGGGCGAGCAGGGCGAGGCGCGACTCCGCGGCAAGCCGGCGCGCCAGTGCGCCCAGCACGAGCAGCACGAGAGCCGCGGCGGCCAGCGCGAGGCCGCGCCAGAGCCCGGCGCCATCCGGCCCATCGCCGACCACCGAGAAGATCGCCACCGAGGGGATCACCGCCGTGGCGAGCCCGACCGCGAACAGCCCGACCGCGGGGATGCCGATGCCCGGCCGCCCGCGCGCCACCAGCACCGCGCCAACGGTCGCCGCGACGAGGGCCGGCGGCAGGATGTAGGGCTCGGCCACGGTCACCCCGGCCAGAGCCCAGATGCACCAGAGCGCACCCGTCCAGCTGGCGAATGCGAGCACCCAGCCATAGCGGCGGTGCGCGAAGCGCGCCATCGCCGCGGCTCCCAGGCCCAGGATGAGCAGCACCAGGCCGCTGGTGCCCAGCCCCGCGGCCTCACCAGCGCGAGCAGCACGGCCAGCGCGCCGGTCACCAGGGTGGAGACCTCGATCCAGGTCCGCGCCGACGCGGCATGGTCGACCGGGATGCCGCGCCGCTCGAGCGCGGCGCGGATCAGCCCGGTGCTCGGCAGCGTGCAGGCCACGATCACGGCGATGATCGGCAGCACAACGGGGGAGCCGCTGATCGCGAGGAACTGCGCTCCCAGGCACACCACGACCACGGCGAGCGTCGGCACCAGCAGGGCGGCCGCCACGGTTCGCACGACCCGGTTCAGGCCGGGGCGCGTGGTGAGCAGAAGGGTGAGGGCGAGCAGGAAGGTCACGCCGGAGGAGAGCGCCGTCCAGCCGCTGCGCACCGCCAGCACCGATCCGATCCCGATCAGGAACGGCACCGCGGTCACGATGAGCACGGCGTACCAGCTGCGCGCGGACAGGCGGCGGACCAGGGTCGCCGCCAGGGCGACGAGCGAGCCGAGCGTGGTGGTCAGGCAGAGCACGGCGATGGTCTCGACGTGGACCAGGTTGAGGCCGGCGGCGAAGACGATCAGGGCGTAGCCGTAGCCGACCGCCAGGTAGAGCGGTCGCAGGACGGCCGGCACCGTACCCGCCAGGACAGCCAGGACGACGACACTCGCGGCCCCGCCGGCCACTGTCAGGCTCGAATCCGTCCAGGCGAGCACCGCGGCCGAGAGGAGCAGCAGGTGGGCGCCGACGACCAGGGGGACGCGCACCCGCAGGGTCGTGCGGACGACACGCGGGGTGCGGGCCACCGCCAGTCCGAGGGCGAGCGCCAGAGCGAGCCCCAACCCGAGCCGGGCCGGCGTCGGCAGAACGCTCCAATCCGCGAAGGCGAGGAGGGCCAGCATCCCGAGCCAGAGCGCGGCGGGCAGGGCACCCTGGGCGAACGGCGCGCTCTCGGAGCGTCGCCGCGCGAAGAACCACAGCGCGACCGAACCGCCGGCCGCGCCGACGACCCCGAGAACGGCAGCGAGCAACTCGGTGTCATCGAGACGCGACCCGGAGAGCGGGAGCAGGACGCGCCCCGCCGACATGAGCACGGCGGGGAGGGCCACCGTCAGAGCCACGCCCCAGGCGCCGGCCAGCAGCGGCACTCGGTGCACCGAAGCCGTCGCGGGGAGAGCGGCGAGGATGCCGACCGCCAGCGCCGTGGCGAGCGGAACGAGCGTGACCAGCCAGACCCCGTCGATCCGTGCGAGGGCGAAGGGCAGGATCCCCACCGAGGTCGCGAAGAATACCCCGGCCGCGACGCTCCACAGCCGGGGGAGCTGGTGGCGGGTGCTCGCCGCCGCGAGCACGGCGAGACCCAGAACGACAGCCGAGATGCCGAGCCAGGGGGCGGTCGACCCACGGAAGAGGACCGGCACCGAGAACAGCACGACACCGGTCACGACGAGTTGGAGCACGGTGGCGGTCGTTCGATCGGTGCGCAGGGTGCTGCCGAACCGCGGCCGCAGCGGCCGTGTCGCGTCGTGCACGGCGACCGCGGCGAATCCGACGGCGAGGTGTCCGACGACGGTGATCCACGGGTTGTTCGCGGCGTAGCCGAAGAACGCCGGCGAGATCGCCAGGCCGACCAGCCCGGCCCACAGCCAGGTGCGGATGCGGGCGAGCCAGGCGATGGCGACCATCACGCCTGCGGCCACGACGGTTCCGATGCCTGCGAACACCCAGCCGCTCACGTTCGGAGCCAGGGTCGAGAAGGCCCAGGTCGAGAAGGCCCAGATGTCCAGCACCACGAAGACCATGCCCAGCGCTCCGACCGCTTCGGCCGAGAACTGCAGGCGCGCCCGCACCAGGAGCCACGCGCTGCCCAGGAACACGACCGTGATGGCGCCAACGATCAGACTGCGCGTGGTGAAGTCGGTGAGGTCCGGATTGAGGAAGGTGAAGACGATCGCGGCGACCGCGACGAGGGCGGCGCCCGCCACGGACAGGACGGACTGGACGCTCACCGAGCTCTGCGGGGACCGCACCTCGGACGCCACCGCCGGCGCGGCGACCGTCGTCGGTGCGGCCGCCACGGGGACAGGCGCACGCACGATGGACGGGATCAGCTCGACCGCGGCCTGCCGCCGCTGCAGCGCGTCGACGGCAGCGCGGGAGGCGTCCCTGAGCTGCGACGCCTCGACGCCACTGAGATCGGCGCGGCAGTTCGCGCACCAGTCGGGTTCGGCCAGCCGGGCATCGCACCGCGGGCAGAACCGGTCATTCAGGAGGTAGCGGACGACGTCATCGGTCCAGGCCTTCGTCATCCTCCCAGGGTAGGAAGACCCGCGACGACGAAACCTCAGCCTTCAGGATGAGGTGGACAACTGCAGGATGACCTAGGCGCGGAACGCCGACAGGAAGATGCCGGGCATCTTCAGCCAGCTCGGCTTCTGGGCGAACTCGGTGAGCCGCCGTCCGGTCGTGGCCGCGGAGCGGGCGGTCACGAACCACGGCGGCTTCGGGAAGAGCGCCCACTCGCCGCCGGCCACCGAGCGCGGGAACGGCCGGAACGGCCCGGTCACGACCGTGCGCTCCGTGTGGTCGAGCAGCAGCGCGTTGTGCACGACGCCGATGCCCGACTGCACGTCGTCCAACGGGTGGCCGGGGAATGCGCCCCACGAGGCCGCAGCCGTGAGGAAGGCGGATCCGGTCCAGGTGTTGATCGCGATGGATCCGTAGCGCAGCGCGGCGATCGCGTTGTCGAATCCGGCGCCGAGCGCCTTGCGCTCCTTCGGCCCGATCAGCACGTTGGCGCCGAGGGTGCCGAGGAAGTCCGCGTTGACCATGGCGACCGCGGCATCCAGGTAGGCCTGGCCGGTGCCCGCCACCTCGACGACGCCGAGCACGGGCGAGAAGGCCTCGGTCGTCTGCAGCTTCGAGGCGTCATCATCGGCCTGGACGTCGATGAGCAGGCGGGTGCCGTCGGCCAGCCGCTGCGACGCCGGGTAGGCCTTCTCGGCATCCACCAGGCGATCGTCGCTGCCCGGATACCAGGCGGGCCGCCCGGGTGTGCGCTCGAGGGCCGAGCGCAGCTCGTCGAGGAACGCCGCCTTCTGCGGCCAATCCGAGCTGAGCACGACGATCTGACCGGCGATGCAGTTGTAGCCGCCGTTGTGCAGGCGCTGGGTCGCGACGTGCTCGGCCTGGTAGCGCAGATCGGCCTTCGACCAGTTGCCGGGCACCAGGATGATCGGCGAGACGCCCCCGAGTTCGCTCGTGATCGGCTTGGTGAGCACGGGTGTCGCAGCCTTCTTGTTGGCCGAGCGCTGGGCGCCGGTACCCCAGACGATGGCGTCATGGGTGGCAGCGCTTCCGGTGATGTGCACGTGCGCGATTCCGGCATGCTGGGTCAGGTACGAGCCCTCTGCCGCACCGCCCTGCACCACACGGAGCATGCCGGCGTCGATCAGCGGCTTCAGGGCCGCCTGGTAGACGGGCAGCATCCCCTGCATGATCGGGTTGAGCTTGAGCAACGCCGCACGGTTGTGCGCGACGACCTCGTAGAGCACGTCGAGCGGCGGGATCGAGGTGATGTTGCCCGCGCCGAGCACCAGGCCGACACCGCCCGACAGCGTCGGCGTGAGCTCGCCGAGCCCCGCTTCGCCGCGGGCCTGGGTGGCGTTCACGCCCGGCTTCAGCCAGACCTCGCCGCGGAACCCGTGCAGCAGCAGCCCCTCGTACGAGGAGTGGGGGAGCACCGGGACGGTGACGCGTCCACCGGGCGCCGTGCCCAGGGTGAGCTTCTCGATCGGCGAGTGACCGGAGGCGAGCGCGTCGATGGTCTCGGCCAGCACAGCGAGGCTGGAGAGCACGGCGTAGGGGCCGGAGGTCCACTCCTCGCCGACCAGTTGCGATCCCGCGTCGAGGCCCTTGATGCCGGCCGCGGTCATCGCCCAGTTCTCGGCCTGCTCGCTGACGGTGCCGTGAATGCGGCGCAGCAATTCGGCCCGGTCGTGCAGCGAGGTGGCGATCCACGCGTCGACTCCGGAGGCGAGGGCCTGGATGTCGGCGTCGAGGTCTTTCTTCGTCGCCGCCGAGAGGTCAGCGGCGGCAGAACCGGTGGTCGCCGCCTGATCTGAGATGGTCATGGATCTCCTTCGATCGCTGGGAACAGTCTCGCTCCTTTGGGTTCGGAATGGGACCGTTCGTGGCAAGGTCGCACCGTGACCGAATCCGAGATCGTGCTCCGGCTGCGCGCAGGCGGCAGCGTCTTCGCCGAGGAGGAGGCCGCCCTCCTGGTCGCCGAGGCACCCGATCCCGCGGCGCTCGAGGCGATGGTGGTGCGACGGGTGTCCGGCGATCCGCTCGAGCAGATCGTGGGATGGGCCGAGTTCGACGGCATCCGCTTCGTGGTCGAGCCCGGTGTGTTCGTCCCGCGGCACCGCACCGAGTTCCTGGTCGAGCAGGCGGCCGCCCTGGCGAACCGGGATGTCGTCATCCTCGACCTCTGCTGCGGCGTCGGCGCGCTCGGGGTCGCCGTGCGGTCGCGGTTGGCCGGAGTCGACGTTCGCGGCACCGTCGACCTCCACGCCTCGGACCTCGATCCCGCCGCCGTCCGCTGCGCGACGATCAACCTGGGACCGAGCGGTCACGTCTACGAGGGCGACCTCTTCGACCGGCTGCCGGCGACCCTGCGCGGCCGCGTCGACCTCCTGCTCGCCAACGCCCCGTACGTGCCCACCGCCGACATCGCCCTGCTCCCCCCGGAGGCGCGTGAGCACGAGAACCGGGTCGCCCTCGACGGCGGCGCCGACGGCCTCGCGCTGCACCGCCGGATCATCGCCGGAGCGCCCTCCTGGCTGGCGGCGGGCGGGCGGATGCTGATCGAGGTGAGTGCGGAGCAGGCGGTGGTCGCGGCATCCCTCATGGCGGACGCCGGCCTCTGGGTGCAGACCGTCACCGACGCGGACGACGACGACGTGACCACCCTGGTGATCGGAACGCGGCCGACCGCCTAGAACAGGTGCAGGCCCGGGATCGGGTGAGCGCTCATGTACCAGGCCAGCAGCACGAAAGCGATCACATTGAGGATCACCGTCGACCAGAACCTGGTGCGAAAGCTGAGCTTCTTGGTCTTGTGCCGCAGCAGCTGCTGAGCGACCACGGCGCCCGGCCATCCACCGATCAGCCCGACGAGCAGCAAGGTGTTCTCGGGCGTGCGCCAGTGATTGCCCTGCGCAGCGCGCTTGTCGGCCGCGTACATGACGAAGGTCAGGATGCTGAGCCCGACGTAGATCAAGGCGATCGTCCACGGCACCTGCCAGCGCCAATGCGCGACCAGGTAGACCGCCGCGAAGGCCAGGACCGACCCGGCTCCCACCACGACCGAGGTCGGCCGCGTCGCCGGCTCGGCCCGTTCGGCCTCGATCACCGGTTCGGCGTGGACGGCGCGCGTCTTGCCCTTCTCGTCGACCTCGACCTCGTACGTCAGGTGCTGGCCCTGGTACGGCCGGGCTGAGCCGCGCGGCACCGCGGTGAAATGCAGGAAGACGTCGGCGCCTCCGTCATCCGGCCTGAGGAAGCCGAAGCCGCGGTCGTCGTTCCAGGTGGTCACCTCGCCGGCGAGACGGTGCGCGGTGCGGGAGGCCATGCAGCGATGCTAAGCGACTGCCCTAGGAACCGATCTGCGCCAGGCGGGGGACCACCGGCTCGAGCCCGCGGACGAAGGCCACCGGGTCCGGCGCCTTGCCGTTGCCCAGTTCGACCAGCGAGACGCCGAGCGCCGAGAACTGCTCCATCATGCGCAGGAATCCATCCGGATCCGAGGCAGCCAGATCGGACGGCCCCATCGTGGTGATCTTGATCTCCGAGAAGTCGCGGCCGATGTCGTCGCAGTGCCGCTTCAGCACGTCGATCTTGTGGGCGACGGTCTCGACATCGGCGCCGAACAGGTTGCAGGCGTCCGCGTACTGAGCCACGAGCCGCAGGGTCTTCTTCTCGCCACCCCCGCCGATCAGGATCGGCGGCCGCGGCTTCTGGACGGCGGCCGGGATGTTGATGGTCTCGGCGAGCTGGTAATGCTTCCCCTCGAACGGACCCTCGTCATCGCTCCACATCTGCACGGCGATCTGCAGAGTTTCCTCGAGACGCTCGAAGCGATGCGTGAGCTCCGGGTAGGGCACGCCGAGCGCCTGATGCTCGCGCTCGTACCAGGCGGCGCCGATGCCGAGGAAGGCGCGTCCCTCCGAGAGCACGTCGAGGGTGGTGACGATCTTGGCGAGCAGGCCCGGATGCCGGTAGGTGACGCCGGTGACCATCAGGCCCAGCTGCATCCGCTTGGTGATCGCGGCCACGAAGCCGAGCGAGGTGTAGCCCTCGAGCATCGGGTCGTGGGCCGTGGCGAAGGCCTCCATCTGGAAGTAGTGGTCCATCATGGTGAACCACTCGGCGCCGATCTCCTCGGCGGCCATCGCGGTCTCCCGCAGGAGAGGGGCCATCTTCTCCGACGGCGTGTCGGGGTGGGTGAAGTTCATGTAGTGGATGCCGAGCTGCATGTCGCTCACGCTACGCCCGTTGGTGATGCGTCACCGACCAGCGGGCAAACGGGACGAGAACGGCCCCGGACCATCACGGTCCGGGGCCGAAGCATCTCGTGCGCGGAGGGGGACTTGAACCCCCACGCCCTTACGGGCACTAGCACCTCAAGCTAGCGCGTCTGCCATTCCGCCACCCGCGCGAGATCGGCCGCCACCAAGGACGGCCGAGGAACGACATTAGCACGGAGCGGGACCACGTCGAGCGAGCGGGCGCTAGCGTGACAGCCATGGGAACGCCGCGCGGATTCGACCGTCTGGTTTTCTTCACGGATGCCGTCACCGCCATCGCGATCACCCTGCTGATCCTGCCGCTGGTCGATCTGGTGCCGGAGTACGCCACCCATGACGGCGCCAGTGTCGGCGGCTTCATCCAGCAGTACTGGACCCAGGTCTGGTCGTTCGCGCTCAGCTTCCTCATCATCGCCCGGCTCTGGATGGCCAATCACAGTTCCCTCGAGCATGTCGAGCGCCAGTCGCCGACCTTGATGTGGCTCGATGTCGCCTGGGCCTTCACGGTGGTCGTGCTTCCCCTGCCCACCGCGCTGATCGCCACCCTGCCCACGGACCGCCCGGCATTCGCCCTCTACATCGGCACCATGACGGCGAGCAGCCTGCTGCTGGCAGGCATGTGCTGGGAGGTCTACCGCCGCCCCGAGCTGGGCGCCACCGACCGTCAGCAGAGCCTGGTCAGCTTCTACGGCATCGCGTCCACCGCCGGGGCATTCGTGCTCGCCCTGATCCTGTCGCAGCTGTTCCCGGCCATCGGGCTCTTCTGGCTGCTCCTGCTGCTGGTGACCTTCCCGCTCGACTGGATCGTCAAGCCGCGGCTGCACGCGCGCATCCGAAACGCCGCCGACACACCCCACGGGTAGCCTTGCGCCCTATGGCCGATCTGCACGGCGCCGAGCCGGATGACACCCCCGACCTCGAGGCGACCGCACGCATTGCGCGCGACCTGATCCGTTTCGACACGACCAACTGGGGCGGCGGAACGTCGGAGGGCGAGACCGAGGCCGCGCACTACGTGGAGGCGGAGCTGCAGCGGCTGGGCCTGAAACCGCAGCTGTTCGATGCGGCGCCCCGGCGCACGAGCGTCGTGACGCGGATCGAGGGGCGCGATCCCGACCGTCCGGCCCTGGTCGTGCACGGGCACCTCGACGTGGTTCCGGCCATTGCCGCCGACTGGACCGTCGACCCCTTCGCGGGCGTGATCCGCGACGGGCTGCTCTGGGGCCGCGGTGCCGTGGACATGAAGGACATGGACGCCATGATCCTGACCGCGCTCGGCGACCTCATCGAGGGCGGCGAGCAGCCGGCCCGCGACCTGATCGTCGCGTTCTTCTCGGACGAGGAGAACGGCGGCGTGTTCGGCTCGCACTGGATGGTGGACGAGCATCCCGACGTCTTCGCCGGGGCGACCGAGGCGATCAGCGAGGTCGGCGGGTACTCGATCGATCTGAACGGGCAGCGCGCGTACCTGCTGCAGACCGGGGAGAAGGCCCTGGTCTGGATCAAGCTGACCGCGCACGGCACGGCCGCTCACGGATCGCGCGTGATGCGGGACAACGCGGTGGTCAAACTCGCCCTCGCCGTCGCCGCGCTCGGCCAGGAGGAGTGGCCGTTGCGGATGACGCCGACGACGACCGACCTGCTGACCCGGCTGCGAAGCATTCTCGACACCGCCGATGACACCGATGCGGATGCCGTCATCGACGCCACCGGGACGGCCGCCGGCTTCTTGCGGGCCACTCTCCGCGTCACCAGCAACCCGACGGTGCTGACCGCCGGCTACAAGCACAACGTCATCCCTGACCGCGCCGAGGCGCTCGTCGACCTGCGCCCCTTCGCCGGCCAGGAGGACGAGGTGCTCGCACGCGTGGCCCAGTTGATCGGCTCCGAGGTGGAGGTCGAGATCGTGCACCACGACATCGGCCTCGAGCTGCCGTTCGAGGGAGCCCTCGTCGACAAGATGATCGCCGCCCTGGGCAGGCACGACCCCGGCGCGCCGGTTCTGCCGTACCTGATGAGCGGCGGCACCGACAACAAGGCGCTGTCGAAACTCGGGATCGCGGGCTACGGATTCGCGCCGCTGCAGCTCACCGCCGACCTGAACTTCCCGGCGATGTTCCACGGCGTCGACGAGCGCGTGCCGCTGGACGCGCTCGCCTTCGGCCGCCGCGTGCTTGCGGACTTTCTCAGGGACTGCTGACCGTCAATTCCGCGTTCGGTCGGCACATCCGTTTGGATGGCTGCATGACCGTTCGCACTCGCACCGATTTCTCAGTACCCCGGCACTGGATCGTGGTGACTGTCGTCCTGTTCGTCGTGACGTTCGCGCTCGGCTTCCTCGTCAAGCTGGTCCCCGCCATCGGAACCGCGCAACTGCCGCTCGATGCGGCGCTGAACAGCCGGCATACTCCGGCCATCGACGCCATCGCCCTCGGCCTCGACAAGCTGGACCAGCCGGTGGTGGTCGGAGTCATCCTCCTGGTCGTCTTCGGCGTGATGTGGGCGTTGAAGAACTGGCGCAGGTCGCTGGGGGTCTGCGTCGTCGCCGGTGCCGGATGGGTGACGTGCCTCGTCGTCAAGTACGCGGTGCACCTGCCGCGGCCCGACCTGAACGACGTGCCGCACCAGCTGCTGAAGTCCGCGTCCACCCTGAGCTATCCCAGCGGACATGTCGCGTTCGTCGCAGCCCTGGGGGCGGCGCTGTTCATGACGGTGTCGCTCCGTGCGTCACGGATCGCGATCGTGATTGTCTTCGCACTTCTCGCGATCGTCGTCGCGGTGTCCCGGCTGTACGTCGGAGTGCACTATCTGACCGACACGATCGGCGGATGCCTCAACGGCGTGGCCGGCGCGCTTCTGTTCGCCGGGCTGTGGAACCTGCTCGCCCATCGAGTGCTGCGGCAAAGCCGCCACTAGGGTGAGCGCCGGTTACGGGCCGTTCGAGCCGGACGAGTTCTCGCCCGCGCGCCCCTCGCGGCGGCGCAGGTAGCGCTCGAACTCCTCGGCGATCGCGTCGCCACTGGCCTCGGGGGAGTCCACGGTGTCGCGTGCCTGCTCGAGCTGCGCGATGTAGGCAGCCATGTCGTCGTCGTCGCTGGCGAGCGCGTCGATGCCCTCGACCCAGGCCGCCGAGTCCTCCTCGAGCGATCCGCGGTCCACCGCGACGTCGACGAACTCCTCCAGGCGCTCGATGAGGGCGAGGGTCGCCTTGGGGGAGGGCGCGTTATGCACGTAGTGCGGAACGGATGCCCAGATCGACAGGGTCGGGATCTCGGCCCGCTCGGCGGCATCCGACAGCACCGAGAGGATGCCGACGGGCCCCTCGTAGGTGCTCTTCTCGAGCTCGAAGCGGTCGCGCACCGCATCGTTCTCGCTGGTCGCGAAGATCGAGATCGGGCGGGTGTGCGGCACGTCGGCCAGCATGGCGCCCAGGAAGACGATGCCGTCGATGCCGGCGGCGGCGAGCGCGTCGGTCACCTCGGTCGAAAAGGTCTTCCAACCGCGTGAGGGCTCGGTGCCCAGCAGCACGTGGATGCCGGGACCTCCGTCGAGCGGACCCCAGAGGGTCACGCCCGGCCACTCGAGCACGCGATCGCCGTTCTCGTCGATCGTCGACGTCGGACGGTTGAACTGGTAGTCGAAGTAGTCCTCGGGCTCCAGATCGGCGACCGGGACCAGTTCGAGCTGATCGCGCAGGGCCCGCGCGGCGCCGCTCGCGGCTTCACCCGCGTCGTTCCAGCCCTCGAAGGCGACGACGAGAAGCGAGTTCTCACCGAATCCTGATGCGTCAGCCACGTGATTCCTCTCGCCGGTCGCCCGGCGTCCCGGCGCGGAACGTGCTCCGCGCCATCCCCCCAGAATAGGACTCCGCCCCGGATGTCGCCTGGGCCGCCGCGTTCGCCATCAGCGCAAGCCCGGCATCCGTTCCTCGTAGACTCGTGCGACGTGACCGACGCCAACAGCAGTGAGCACAGCCGCCCGCTGGACGCCCGCCCTGCCGCCGTTCTCTGGGATATGGATGGCACGCTCGTCGACACCGAGCCGTATTGGCTCGCCGCCGAGACCGAGCTCGTGCACGCCTGGGGCGGGCAGTGGAGCCTCGAGGACGGCCTGGCGCTGGTCGGCTCGTCCCTGACGAACTCGTCCCGCGTGATCGCGTCGCGCGGCGTGGAGCTCGAGCCCGACGAGATCATCCAGGTGCTCACGGATCGCGTGCTGGAGCAGCTCCGGGTCGAGGTGCCGTGGCGCGCGGGATCGCGCGAGATGCTCGAAGCGGTGCACGCCGCTGGCATTCCGATGGCGCTCGTCACCATGTCGATCCGACGGATGGCCGATGCCATCGCCGTATCCGCCGGCTTCCCGGCCTTCGGCGCCGTGATCGCGGGCGACGAGGTCGTCAACGGCAAGCCGGATCCCGAGGCCTACCTGCGCGCCGCCACCGCCCTGGGCGTCGACATCGCCGACTGCCTGGCCATCGAGGACTCCGAGTACGGGGTCGCCGCCGCGGTCGCGAGCGGCGCCACCACGCTGGCCCTTCCGCTTCACGTCGCCCTGCCCGACAGTCCCGCGTACATCACGTGGGACTCGCTCGAGGGCCGCAGCCTCGACGAGCTGTTCGAGCTGCACGCGCAGAGGGTCAGCCGATGAGCGACGAGGAGGCTCCCCGCCGCTCCGGGCCGTTCGCGGCTGGTGACCGGGTGCAACTCACCGGCCCACGGGGGCGCCTGAACACCGTGACCCTGACGGTCGGCGGCGAGTTCCACACCCATCGCGGCGTCGTCAAGCACGACACGATCATCGGGCGGCCCGACGGCACCGTGGTCAGTGCGAGCAATGGCGACCAGTATCTGGCGCTGCGACCGCTGCTCAGCGACTTCGTCATGTCGATGCCGCGCGGCGCGGCGATCGTCTATCCGAAGGATGCCGCGCAGATCGGCGCCCTGGCCGATGTCTTCCCGGGCGCGACCGTCGTCGAGGCCGGCGTCGGATCGGGCGCCCTCTCGCTGTGGTTGCTCCGCGCCGTCGGCCCGGAGGGCCGCCTTCTCTCCTACGAGCGGCGCGAGGAGTTCGCGATCGTGGCGCGGGCCAACGTTGCCGCGTTCCTCGGGGCCGAGCCGCCGAACTGGAGCGTCACCCTCGGGGATCTCTCCGAGGTGCTGCCGACGACCACGGCGCCCGGCACCGTCGACCGGGTGGTGCTCGACATGCTCGCTCCGTGGGAGTGCCTGCCCGCGGCATCCACCGCCCTGACACCCGGGGGAGTGCTGCTCTGCTACGTCGCGACCGTGACGCAGCTCTCGCGGGTGGCCGAGGCGATCCGCGCCACCGGCGACTTCACCGAGCCGGATGCCAGCGAGACGATCGTGCGCGGCTGGCACGTCGAGGGTCTCGCCGTCCGTCCCGATCACCGCATGGTGGGCCACACCGGTTTCCTGATCACCGCCAGACGGTTGGCGCCGGGGACCGTGCTGCCGCCGCCCGCCCGCCGCGCCTCCAAGACCGAGTACGGCGACGAGGACGTCGAACTGTGGACACCGGGAGCCCTCGGCGCGGCGGACAAGAGCGACAAGCGGGTCCGCCGCGTGGTGCGCGACGCGCGCGCCCTCGCCGCGGGAACCGGCGTCGAGCTCGCCGACCCTGCAGGCGACACGCCTCTCAGCTAGGCCCGCTCGATCTGCCAGTAGAGTTGTCCCGCTCGTTCGCACGCCGTGAGTCATCCGGCGAGAATCTTGGAAGAAGGCCCCGTGCGCAAGACACCCGCGCTCCTCGCCGCCGTTGTGTTCGCCGTCGTCGCCGGCTCGCTCGTCGGCTGCTCGGCGAACGCCTCGGCCGGCTGCACGCCGATCTACCACTCGGGCGATGCCTCATCGCTGGTGAAGGTGTCCGGTGCCGTCAAGAAGGAGGCGACGGCGACGTTCCCGACGCCGCTCATCGCCACCGCGAGCGGCAGCCAGGTGAGCCAGAACGACGCAGGCAAGGGATCGCCGATCCAGCAGGGTGAGCAGGTCGACTTCGAGTACACGGTGTTCTCCGGCAAGACCGGCGAGGAGCTCGGCAGTTCCGGGTTCGGCGCGAGCGGTGCCACCACCCCGCGCGTCGCAGCCGAGCTGACCAACTCGGGCGAGCAGAAGAGCACCTCCCTGAACAAGTCGCTGATCTGCCGCACCACCGGCGAGCGCTACACGCTGGTCAGCACCGCAAAGGACGCGTTCGGTGCCGGAGCGCTCACCTCGAACGGGATCGCGAACACCGACACTCTCGTCATCGTGATCGAGGTGCAGGATCACTTCCTCGGCAAGGCGAATGGCGTGAATGTCCTGCCGCAAGACGGAATGCCCGACGTCATCACGGCGGTGAACGGCCAGCCCGGCATCGTCATCCAGGAGCTCAACAAGCCGACGACCACCCGCGTCGCCACGATCAAGGCGGGTTCCGGCCCGGTCGTGAAGAAGGGCGCGACGGTTCACGTCAAGTACAGCGGATTCATCTGGCCCGCCACGGGCGCGACGCTCGCGCAGCCCTGGGACGACGCCACCTGGACGAACAACCAGGCCGCCGACTTCACCATCACGTCGACCGCCAATGGCGGCGGCCTTCCTCCGGGGATGGTCAAGGCCCTGGTGGGCGCCAAGGTCGGCTCGCAGGTGCTCGTCGTGTTCCCGCCCAAGGACGGCTTCCCGTCAGCCTCGGAGCCGACCGGCGTCACGGCGAAGGACACCGTCATCATGGTGATCGACGTGCTGGGGATCGCGTAGTCCCTAGGATTCCTCTCGTGGCCACTTCCCCCGGTTCGGCAGCATCGACAGCGGCGGCCTCGCGCGTGCCCGTCGAGGAGCGCCTGTTCAGCCTCGTGCTGGCGCTGCTGGCCACGGAGTCCGGGCTGACCAAGAACGAGATCCTCTCGACCGTGCAGGGCTACCGGCAGAAGTTCCGGGCGGGCGGCGGTGACAACGCCAACCTCGAGCGGCAGTTCGAGCGCGACAAAGACGACATCCGCGACCTCGGCGTCCCGCTCGAGACGATCGATTCGCCGGGCGACGCCGGCAACAACCAGACCCTCCGATATCGCATCCCGCGCGGTGCGTACGAGTTGCCGAAGGACGTCACCTTCTCCAGCGATGAGACGACGCTGCTCAATCTCGCCGCGATGGTCTGGCGCGAAGGCTCGCTCTCGGGGGAGTCGCGACGCGCCCTGCTCAAGCTCCGCTCGCTCGGCGTCGCGGCAGACGAGCCGGTGCTCGGCTACGCGCCGCGGGTCCGGCTGCGCGACGCCGCCTTCGAGCCGCTCAGTTCTGCCCTCGAGAAGCACCTGATCGTGCGGTTCCCTTACCTCAAGCCGGGGGAGGAGGAGGCCCGCGAGCGCGAGGTCATCCCGCTTGCCCTCGTTCAGTACCAAGGACGGTGGCATCTCTCGGCCGAGGAGGTCACCCCCGCCGGGGTCTCGCCCGACAACGCCGACGAGGGCGCCCACAAGACCTTCCTCTTGCGCCGCATCGTGGGTCCGGTGCTGCTCGGCAAGGCCGCCCCTGCACGCCCGGGCGATCACGCGGCCGCGGCCCTGGTCGCCCTCGACGGGGTGTGGGAGCACGGCGTCGCCGAGGTCGAGGTGGTGTGCGAATCGGATGCCGCGACCCGCCTGGCGAACCGCCGCGGCACCGAGCGGCTCGCGCCGGGCTCCGGCACGGGAGAGGAGCGGCTGCGCCTCCACTACGTGGACCTCAACATCCTGGCCGACGAGCTCGCCGGCTTCGGGCCCGAGGTGCTGGTGATCGGCCCGCCGGAACTGCGCGAGGCCGTGGTCTCACGCCTGGACCGGACGGCGCACGATCATGGCTGACCGCGCTCAACCCCTGCAAGCCCGCGACAAGCTCGCCTTCCTGCTCTCGCTCGTCCCATGGCTGATGGACCACGACGGCGCGAAGGTCTCCGAAGCCGCCGAGCATTTCGGCATGACGCCCGAGCAGATCCGCGAGGCCGTCGAACTGATCGCCGTGAGCGGCGTTCCGGGCGAGACGGACGCCTACCAGCACGGCGACCTCTTCGACATCAACTGGGACGCCTTCGAGGAGCGTGACGAGATCGTCATCACGAACCTCGTCGCGATCGACGACTCGCCGCGCTTCTCGGCCCGCGAGGCCGCGGCCCTCATCGCCGGCCTGCAGTACCTCTCGGCGCTGCCCGAGAACGCGGATCGCGCCGCGATCGCCTCCCTGATGAGCAAGCTCTCGCGCGGGGCGTCCGCGACTCCGAGTCAGGTGGGCGTCGAGGGCGTCACGACGACCGGAGCCATCGACACCGTCGCGCCGGATCCGCTCGCCTCGACGCTCGCCCTCATCCGGGAATCGGTCGACCGCGGCGTGCAGTTGGAGCTCGATTACCAGAACTCGCAGGGCCAGCGGGAGCGCCGCCGCGTCGATCCGCTGCGCGTCGAGTCGATCGACGCCGACTGGTACCTGCGCGGGTGGTGCCACCTGCGCGAGGCGGTCCGCACCTTCCGGCTCGACCGGATCTCGAATGCGATCATCACCGACGAGCCGATCGAGCACCGCGCCTCCGACTCCGATGTTCGGCTGCCCGACGTGCTCTTCGAGCCATCGCCCGATGACCTGGAGGTGACCATCGAGGTGGTGCCGTCGGCGATGCCGCTGCTGACCGATTTCATCCCGGATGGCGCGATCACCACCGAGCACGATGGACGCATCCGCACCACGCTGCGCGTGTCGCACTACCACGGGCTCAAGCGGCTGATCGCGAGCATGCCGGGAGTCGCAACGGTGGTCGCACCGCCCAGCGCCCGAGCAGCCGTCGAGGCCTGGGCACGGGACGGCGCGGCGCGCTACCGCTGAGCGCCTTCCCAGGTCACGGGGTAGGCTGAAAGCAGCTTTTCCGACCAGTGAGGACTCCGCCATGTTCAGAGGGCTTTTCGAGGGACCCGGCATCTGGATCGTGCTGGCCGTCGTCCTTCTCCTGTTCGGTGCGACCCGGCTTCCCGCCCTAGCCCGGAGCATCGGCCAGTCGACGAAGATCTTCCGCGAAGAGATGAAGACCGACAAGCCTGCCGATGCGGCAGCACCGTCGACTCCTGCCGCTGCCGCCCCGATGACCGTCGCGGAGCCGGTGGCCCCTCCCGCCGCCACGACGACCGCCGCTGAACCGGCCGCTCCGACGAAGCCCGCGAAGTCCTCCAAGGCGGCGTCGGGCAAATCGGGCAAGACCGCGAAGTCGTAGCTCATGGCCGTCCGCACTCGGCGGAGGACCAACCCCGAAGGCAAGATGTCGATCGGCCAGCATCTGGTTGAGCTCCGCAGGCGCCTGATGATCGCGGGCATCGGCATCGTCGTCGGAACCGTCGGCGGCTGGTTCCTCTCGGAACTGGTATGGGATGGGCTCCGTGCGCCGATCCTGGTCATCGCCTCGGCGCACCACCAGGCGTCGATCAACTACTCGAGCATCACGAGCGCATGGGACGTCCGCTTCCAGGTCGCGATCATGCTCGGGATCCTGGTCTCCAGCCCGCTCTGGCTGTATCAGATCTTCGCGTTCCTCGTGCCCGGCCTGACCGGCCGCGAACGCAAGTACATCTTCGGATTCTTCTTCACCGCCATCCCGCTGTTCCTCGCGGGCGCCGTGGTCGGCTGGCTGGTGCTTCCGAGGCTCGTGAACCTGATGGTGAGCTTCGTCCCCGGGCAAGACACCAGCATCATCGACGCCAAGTACTACCTCGACTTCGTGATCAAGCTGATCCTGGCGACCGGGATCGCCTTCGTGCTGCCGGTCTTCCTGGTGCTGCTGAACTTCATCGGCATCCTCTCGGCCAAGACGATCCTGAAGGGATGGCGCTGGGCCGTTCTGGCGATCACCATCTTCACCGCGATCGCGACGCCGGCGGCCGACCCCCTGTCGATGCTCCTGCTCGCCGTGCCGATGGTCGTCTTGTATTTCGCGGCGTGGTTGATCTCTGCTCTTCATGACCGCGCGGTGGCCCGCCGATCCGACGCCCTGTCGGCCGGGCTCGCGAGCGCGTGACCCTGTCACCGGCGGAGCGCTACGCGGCTGCACGAACCGCCGCGCAGAGCCGCAAGATCGCGCCGCAGCTCGAGGAATTCCGGCGTGCGCAGGAGTTCGACCTCGACCCCTTCCAGGTCGAGGCCTGTCGGGCGCTCGAGGAGGGTCATAGCGTCCTGGTGGCAGCTCCCACCGGCGCCGGCAAGACGATCGTCGCCGAGTTCGCCGTGCACCTCGCTCTCGCCGATCCGAACGCCAAGGTGTTCTACACGACGCCGATGAAGGCGCTCAGCAACCAGAAGTACAACGAGCTGGCGTCCGAACACGGGTCGAAGTCGGTCGGTCTGCTGACTGGCGACAGCAACGTGAACAGCTCGGCGCGCGTGGTCGTGATGACCACCGAGGTGCTGCGCAACATGCTCTACGCGGACTCGCCGCTGCTCAAGAACCTGGCCTACGTGGTGATGGACGAGGTGCACTACCTGGCCGACCGCTTCCGCGGCGCGGTCTGGGAGGAGGTCATCATCCATCTCCCGCGGCAGGTGAAGATGGTCTCGCTCAGCGCCACCGTGTCCAACGCCGAGGAATTCGGTGACTGGCTGCAGGCGGTGCGCGGAGACACCGACGTGATCGTGTCGGAGGAGCGGCCGGTGCCCCTCGAGCAGCACGTGCTGGTTCGCAGCAAGCTGCTCGACCTGTTCGACAGCTCGGCCGTGATCAACATGGGCCCCGCCGCCACCAACCGGGTGAATCCCGAGTTGACCCGGATGGCGGGCAGCGGCGGCCGCTCGGCGCCCGGCGGCAGCGGCGGCACCTACCGCGGCGCGGGCGGCGGGGGGCGGCACCACCGGAAGGGACAGGGCGGCTCCGGCTCCGAGGGGAGCCGCGGATCCGGGCTGGCAGGCTACTCCGGCGGCTTCGACCGCAACGACCGCATGGACCGCCCCGAGTTCGCCAGGATGCTCGAGTCGAAGAACCTGCTTCCGGCGATCTTCTTCGTCTTCAGCCGCGTCGGCTGCGACGCCGCCGTCCGGCAGGTGGTGCGCTCGGACATCCGGCTCACCGAACGCGCTGAGCGGGACGAGATCCGCGCCATCGTCGAAGAGCGCACCCGCGCCATCCCCGATCAGGATCTGAGCGTGCTCGGCTACTGGGAGTGGCTCGAGGGCCTGGAGCGGGGCATCGCAGCCCACCACGCGGGCATGCTGCCGGCCTTCAAGGAGGTCGTCGAGGAGCTGTTCCAGCGCAAGCTGCTGAAGGTGGTGTTCGCGACCGAGACACTGGCGCTCGGCGTCAACATGCCGGCGCGCACGGTCGTGCTCGAGAAGCTGGAGAAGTTCAACGGCGAGGCCAGGGTGCCGATCACGCCGGGGGAGTACACGCAGCTCACGGGGCGCGCCGGGAGGCGCGGGATCGACGTGGAAGGGCACGCGGTCATCCAGTGGGCGGCGGGCCTTGACCCGGCCGCCGTCGCCTCGCTGGCCTCGCGGCGCTCCTATCCGTTGATCTCGAGCTTCCGCCCGACGTACAACATGGCGGTCAACCTGATCGAGCAGTTCGGCCGCGACCGCACCCGCGAAATCCTGGAGAGCTCGTTCGCGCAGTTCCAGGCCGACCGCGCCGTCGTCGATCTGGCCCGCCGGGTGCGCGAGCAGGAGGCGTCGCTGGCGAAGTACGCCGAGGCGATGACCTGCCACCTGGGCGACTTCCAGGAGTATTCGGGGCTGCGTCGCGAGCTCACCGACCTGGAGAAGAAGAACGCGCGCGCGGAGGGCCGTGGCGGCACGCCGAGCGGCGAGAGCCGGAGCGAGCGCGACCGCCGTCAGCGCCGAATCGCCGAACTGCGGCGCCGGATGAAGGCGCACCCCTGCCAGAGCTGCAACGACCGTGAGGCGCACGCACGATGGGCCGAGCGCTGGTGGCGGCTGAAGCGCGAGACCGACCAGCTGAGTTCGCAGATCCGCGGCCGCACCGGAGCCGTCGCCCAGGTCTTCGACCGTGTGACCGACGTGCTGCTCGAACTCGGCTATCTCGAGACCCACGACGGCGTCGTGACGGTCGCCGCTCCTGGCCGGTCCCTCCGCCGGATCTACGGCGAACGCGACCTGCTGGTCGCCGAGAGCCTGCGCCGAGGCCTGTGGAACGACTTGGACGCCCCCACGCTCGCCGCGGTCGTCAGCACGCTGATCTTCGAGCCGCGCCGGGAGGAGCCGGGCGAGCGCAACCTGCCGCGCGGGCCGTTCCGCGCCGCCATGGAGGCCACAGGCGAGCTCTGGGCGCAGCTCAGCGACCTCGAGGCCGAGCACCGCCTGCCCGACAGCAATCCGCCGTCGAGCGGCCTGGCGCTCGCCACGCAGCTCTGGGCGCGCGGCGGGCAGCTCGACGCGGTGCTGCGCGAGGCCGACCTCGCGGCCGGCGACTTCGTGCGCTGGATGAAGCAGGCCATCGATCTGCTCGACCAGATCTCGATCGTGGCCGATGGCCCGCTCGGGCGCACCGCGCGGGTCGCGATCGACGGGATCCGCCGCGGGATCGTCGCGTACAGTTCGGTCGCCTAGGCTCATCCAGTGATCCGCGCGCGCCCGATGCTTCCCCTGTGGGCGGCGATCATCGTGGCGGCCGCGGGAGGCGTCATCCTGGATGCCGCGTTCCCGGATCGCGGCTGGTGGCCGCTGGCCTTCGTCGGCATCGGCCTGCAGCTGGTCACGCTGCAGGGCCGCCGCATGGGCGCGGGATTCCTCGTCGGCTTCGTGTTCGGCGCCGCCTTCTACTTCGTCGACATCCAATGGGCGGCGGTGTTCCTCGGCCCGATCCCGTGGTCGGCCCTCTCGACCCTGATGGCCCTCTGGTGCGGACTCGGAGGGATGCTCATCACGCTCGGCTACCGCTGGGTGCCGCGCGCGTTCCCGACCATGTGGAGCCGGCTGCTCTTCGTCCCGGTGGTCGTCGCTGGGCTCTGGACCCTGCGCGAGGCCGTGGCGAGCGTCTGGCCCTACGGCGGCTTCTCCTGGGGGCGCGTCGCGTTCTCCCAGTCGGCCAGCCCGATCTCGCCGCTGTTCGCCTGGTTCGGCGTCTCCGGCGTCAGCTTCCTGATGGTGTTCGTGGTCGCCCTCGCGGTGGCGGCAGTGCAGGAGGGGAGGCGTGCGCTCCGCGGGCGCAGCGCGGCCTGGCACCGCCCATGGGTCGACGGCCGGGAGCCGATGCGAGCCGCCGGGGTCACCTCGGGCTCCGCGACATCCGGTGTCTCGACGCCCGGATTCTCGACGGCGGGGCAGGGCATCGGCGCCCTCGCACGCGCGACGCTCGTGGTCGGTGCCCTCGTGGTGCTCGTCGTCATCCCGGCGTGGCCGACGCCGATCGACGGCACGTTGCGCGTCGGCGCCGTTCAGGGCGACACCAAGGCGGGCTACTTCGATCCGCCAGCGCATTTCGGCGACAACCTGCTCGGGCAGATCACCGCGACGGCGCCGGTCTACGACAAGAACGTCGACGTGGTCGTCTGGCCCGAGGGAGCATCCGACGTCGACCCCCTCGAAGACCCGAACGCGGCCGAGCTCTGGGATCAGGTCGCCCAGCGGGCCGATGCGCCGCTGGTGGGGGGCACGATCACGACCCGCACGACCATCGAGAACGGCAAGCCGGTCACGCGCTACTACAACACCTCGCTGCTCTGGGAGGCCGGGAAGGGCGACGTCGACTACTACGACAAGAAGCACCCGGTGCCGTTCGGCGAGTACGTGCCCGACCGCTCGTTCTGGCGGCTCTTCGCGCCGAGCCTGATCGACCTGATCCAACGCGAATACACGCCCGGAACCACCGATGAGGTCATGGATCTCGGCACCGCCAAGAGCAGCGGCGTCCCGAATGTCTTGGCCGGCATCGCGATCTGCTTCGACATCGTCGACGACCAGCTGATGACCGACATGGTCAACGAGGGGGCGGATGTCGTGTTCGCCCAGACCAACAACGCCGACTTCGGGCGCACCGACGAGAGCGTGCAGCAGCTGGCGATCGCCCGCATCCGCGCGCTGGAGCTGGGCCGCAGCGTCGTCAACATCTCCACCGTCGGCACCAGCGCCGTGATCACGCCGAGCGGCGAGGTGCGCGACCAGTTGCCGACCTACACGCCGGGCGTCATCGTGGATGACGTGCCCCTGGCGACAGGAAAGACGCCCGCCGTCGTGGGCGGGCGTCAGTTCGAGTGGCTGGTCTGCGGCGTCGGGATCGGCGCGCTGCTGGCGGCGGGGACCTTGCGCGTCGGCCGCCGTCGCAAGCGTTCCTGAGTTACGCGGACTTCGCCGGGGTCTTACGCGCGGCGGTCTCGCCGCGACGGGCGCGCAACAGCTGCAGCCGCTCCTCGAGCAGCTCCTCGAGCTCGGCGCGCGTGCGGCGCTCGAGCAGCATGTCCCAGTGGGTACGGGGGGCCTTGGTCTCGACGACCGCCGACTGAACCAGTCCACCGTCCTCGCCGACTAGACGGCCCTCAAGGCCGCTGCGCGGCGACTCCCAGGTCTCGGGCACGTCGGCATCGGCGGCGAACGTCACCTCGAAGGTGGTGCCGTCCTCGGTGCGGTAGACGCTCTTCTTCCGTGGCGAGAACTCGACTCCCTCTTCGCTTTGTAGGCTTTGAGATCCCAGTCGCATCCCGCGCAAGCTTCGATCTGCCATTGTGTGGCCTCCCTCGTGCGCTGGCGCCGGGTCGACGCCTGATCTGCGTGTTCTGCGAGGTGGGACTGGTGGAGAATCGTGGATTCCCTGCCCGACCACCCCTTTGGTCAGAACACAGGTATAACGACACCGTGGCCGGGAGAATGCCCGGTCGCAGCCCTTTTCAGAGCTTTCACAGGTGATTCGGCACGGATTGAAAGTCGGATGGCTCGAATGCGGCCCTTCGAGCCGATCAGCGCCGCGCGAAGACCTCAACGCCGATGTCGGCCCGGTCGGTCATGATGCCGTCGACTCCGGCATCGAGGAGCCGGGTCATGCTCTCGGCGTCGTTGACCGTCCAGATGTGCACCTCGACGCCCGCAGCATGGAATGCGGCGAGCACGCGAGGAGACACCGTGCTCACGCCGAGCACGCTGACTGGGATCTGAACCGCGTCGACACCGCGCAGCGCGGCCTTCGTGATCCCGCGCAGGCCGATCGCGGCAGACCAGGTCGCGACGAGCACGGCGCCGGACGACGCGGAGGTGGTGACGCCCGGGAGCCGCCGGATCGCCGCCTGCCGGCGCGCCTTGCTGAACGAGCCGATCAGCACACGGTGCTCGGCGTGCGCGGCGGCGATCGCCGCGGCCGCGGGTTCAGCGGCGGCCTCCGCCTTGATGTCGATGTTGAAGCGCGCCTCCGGAAACGCGTCGAGCGCCGCAGCCAGCGTGCTGAAGGTCTGCTTCTCGCCCAGATCGATCCGGCCAAGCTCGGCCGCGGTCAACTGGTCGATGCGCACGTCGCGACCGGTCATCCGCTTCAGATCCGGGTCGTGGCTGATGATCGCCACACCGTCCGCCGAGGCGTGCACGTCGGTTTCCAGATAGCCGACACCGAGCGCCAAGGCTTTGGCGAAGGCGAGCAGCGTGTTCTCGGGCGCCTCTGTTGCCAGCCCGCGGTGGGCGAACAACCGCGGGGGAGCGGGGGTGAGGTAGCCCTCCACTCCGGCTTTCTTCGCTCGAATGCTTACTTCTCCGTCGGCTTCCTCGGGGTGGCCGGCTTCCGGGTCGACGCCGGTGCACCGGCCGTCGGCGCCGTGGCGACGGTCGACGGGTTGGGCGCGAACTGAGCCGCGATGCCGGGGTCGCGCGGGGCGAAGAAGCCCGCGCCGATGCCCTTGAGGGCCTCGGTGAACTCGCTCGGGATGATCCAGAGCTTGTTCGCGTCGCCCTCGGCCAGCTTCGGCAGCGTCAGCAGGTACTGATAGGCCAGCAGCTTCGGGTCGGCGTCGCCGGCGTGGATGGCCCCGAACACCGTCTCGATCGCCTTCGCCTCGCCCTCGGCCCGCAGGATCTGGGCCTTCGCGTCACCCTCGGCCTGGAGGATCGCCGACTGGCGTGCGCCCTCCGCCTCGAGGATCTGCGACTGCTTGGTGCCCTCGGCGGTCAGGATGACGGCTCGGCGGTCGCGCTCGGCGCGCATCTGCTTCTCCATCGAATCCTGGATCGACACCGGCGGGTCGATCGCCTTGAGCTCGACACGACTGACGCGGATGCCCCACTTGCCGGTCGCCTCGTCGAGCACGATGCGCAGCTGGCCGTTGATGTTGTCGCGGCTGGTGAGCGCCTCCTCCAGGTTGAGACCGCCGACCACGTTGCGGAGCGTGGTGGTCGTGAGTTGCTCGACGGCGCCGAGGTAGTTCGCGATCTCATAGGTGGCGGCACGCGCATCCGTGACCTGGAAGTAGACGACGGTGTCGATCGAGACGACCAGGTTGTCTTCGGTGATGACCGGCTGGGGCGGGAACGACACCACCTGCTCGCGGAGGTCGACGAGCGGGCGGAGCCGGTCGACGAAGGGCACGAGGAGGTTCAGGCCCGGCATGAGCGTCTTGTGGTACTTGCCGAGACGCTCGACGATGCCGGCGTAGGCCTGCGGGATGATCCGCACCGAGCGGAACAGCACCGTGATCACGAAGATCACGACGATGACGATCACCACCACCAGGATCACGTTGCCGAAGATCTGGGCGTCCATCAGTTGGTGCTCTTCTCTGTTGGTGCGGGAGGTGACGAAGCCGGGGGCGGAGCCGCCGGGGGAGTGCTCAAAGGCGAGACGATGGCGGTCGCCCCGTCGATCGAGTCGACCTGCACGAAGCCGCCCTCGACCAGGGTTGCCGTCGAATGGTGCGGAAGGCGCGCGGTCCAGGTCTCGCCATTCGACAGCTTCACCTGCCCGCTGCCGTCGCCGAATACCCGGACGACGGTCGCGCGATTGCCGAGCAGGGCGTCGACGTTGCTTCGTGCGGGGTCCGCGCCGCGGTGGGTGAAGCGCAGAAGGGGCGGACGCACGAAGAAGAGCAGCAGGAGCGACAGCACCGCGGCGACGATGAGCTCGACCCACCACGGAGCGCCGAGAAGCCCGGCGACGAGCCCACCCACGCTGCCGACTGCCAGCATGAGGAACACCAACGAGAGGGTCAGCACCTCGGTGATGAGGAAGACCAGGATCAGGGCCAACCAGAACACCCAGGCCCAGCTCGTGAGTACATCTCCCGGCATGTTCCGACCGTAGCACCCGGGGGTCGCATTGGTAGGGTCGGGAACCGTGAACACCCTGACCCCCGGATCCCTGGCCGGCGTCCGCGCCCTCGTCACCGGCTCCTCGCGCGGCATCGGCGCCGACACGGCGGCCATGCTCGCCTCGGCCGGAGCACGCGTCGCGATCAACTATCGCAACAAGGAGGCGCGAGCCCTCAAGGTCGTCGCCGCCATCGAAGCCGACGGGGGAGAGGCGATCGCCCTTGGCGGCGATCTCACCGACCCGGCGTCCGTCGATGAGATGTTCTCGACGATCTCCACGCAATGGGGCGGGCTCGACCTGCTCGTGCTGAACGCTTCCGGCGGAATGGAGAGCGGGATGGGCGAGGACTACGCCATGAAACTCAACCGAGATGCGCAGATCAACGTGCTCGACGCAGCGCTGCCCTTGATGGCATCCGGATCGCGGGTCGTCTTCGTCACCAGCCACCAGGCGCACTTCGTGGGCACCGCAGAGACCATGCCGGAGTACCTGCCGGTCGCGCTGAGCAAGCGCGCCGGCGAGGACGCCCTGCGTTCGCGCGAAGGTGAACTCGAGGCGAAGGGCATCGGGCTCGTGGTCGTCTCGGGCGACATGATCGAGGGCACCATCACCGCGACCCTGCTCGAGCGCGCGAACCCGGGCGCGATCGAGTCGCGCCGCGAAGAGGCGGGCAGGCTGTTCACCGTCAACGAGTTCGCCGCCGAGGTCGCGCAGGCGGCGGTCGATCCGATCCCGGCGAATCACACGCGCTACGTCGGCGACGTGTCCGGCTTCGCTCCGGCGGAGTGACGAGATGACCGCTGAGCCGGATGGCGCCTTCCGGGCGACCTCGCGTGTGCTGCTGATCGACCCGAGCAACGCCGTGCTCATGTTCCTGCAATACGGCAAGAGCCACACCGTCTCGCCGCGCTGGATCACGCCCGGGGGAGGAGTGGACCCGGGGGAGGACCACGATCGAGCCGCGATCCGTGAGGTGCACGAAGAGACCGGGCTGGTGCTCGATGCGGTCCCCGCTCCGTTCCTCGAGGAGGATTTCGCGCCCGACCAGCGCTGGCATCCTTATCAGCGCGGGCACTGGGCCTGGTACGACATCCGCACCGATCGTTTCGACCCGGTGCGCGACGGCTGGACGCCGGAGGAGCTCGAGGACGTCGTCGAGTGGCGCTGGATGACCGCCGATGAGCTCGCCGCCGACGTGCACGACGTTGAACCCGAGACACTGCCCGGCATGCTGCGCGAGCGGCTCGCCCTGAACCGAGGGACCCTATGACCGACCTGCCCGTATACACCGCCGCCGACGTGGCCGCACAGCCCACGATCGATCTGTCGTCGTTCGACAACGACGACGCCGTCGACCTCGGGCTCATCGCCGTGGAGGTGATCCGGGAGCAGAACGTCAGCCTGGCCGTGCGCATCCTGCTGCGCGGGGATGTCGTCTTCCAGGCGAAGCTGAAGGCCACAGGTCCGGGCAACGACCCCTGGCTGGCGGGCAAGGCGGCCGTCGTCGAGCACTTCGGGGACCCCTCGCTGCTGGTGAAGCTGCGCCACCAGGAGGCCGGAACGCCATTCGAGGACCGCGACGACGTGGATCACGCCGTCCTGAAGGCGCACGGCGGCTCCATGCCGATCCGCGTGAACGGCGAGGTGGTCGGCAGCATCACGACCTCCGGTGAACCGGATGTCGTCGATCATCGCGCCACCGCCGAGGCCGTCCGGCGCTACCTCGGTAGAGTCGCAGCATGACGATCGCGATTCTCTGGACCGTTTTCGGCGTGATCACCGGCCTGGGCGGCATCGCGCTCATCGCCGCGATCGTCGCGATGGCACGTTCGGGCTACGACAACCACTGATCCGCGGGGTTCCGGGGGCTCACAGCCCCTCTCGTCACGTTTGTCGTTCTCCGATAAGCTCCATTATGTCAACTCCGTTGGAGGATGAGATCCCCTACGACGTGGTGCTGGCCATGCGGCATCTGCGCAAGCTGGCCCGGTCCCGGTCGTTCGTGCGTGCGACGACGGTGCAGCGGGTGCGGCGGTCCACCGGTGAGGTCTACGAGCGCACAGTGCGCCGCAAAGTGTCATATCTGGCCGGTCGGCAGACCGGCTTCCTCTCGGTCAATGACGGCCCGTCGACGGCGCGGGATATCGCCCGCATCCTGAACGGGATCGAGGGCCCCGGCCAGGGCCCCCGATCCGTGTATCAGCTGGTGGCCTGATCCAGAAAGTTTTGCTCGGGATCTTGCGCATCTTTTTCTACGAAGGGTGTTTGGCTGCAGCTGGGGCACGTGTCGGTGAGCGCTACCCAGTCGGTGGACGCGTTGTGGCCGCAGCTGGTGCAGGTCATCATTCCATCACCGCCAGGTTGTCGGATCGGTACCACAGCAGCGCGCCTTTGTCGGTGGCGAGCTTCACGAGCCACCAGGTGACGCTCCCCCGCAGCTGACGGTCAACGATCCGCCCGCGCCCTCCCCCGCTCGTGCTGACGTAGGCTCCGACTCCCAGCGTCGTCACTGGCACGAGTCGCACCCCAGCGCATCCGTCGGATCGGTCGGCACGACGTAGGCGTCGGCCAGCCACCGGGTGCGGGTTTCCTCGCACCGCACGCACTGTTCGACCTTGCAGCCGCGGCTCTCGAACGTGGCGACGGTCACGAACTCGTGATCGCAATTGGTCTGCATTCTGTACCCCTCACTCGAACTGCCCATGCCGTTCTTCGGCACACGCCGAACTGCGCGCCACCGGCAGCGCGCAAGGGTTCCGAAGCCCTCCCCCGCACGCGGCCCGGCCAGCACAGGTGCGGAGCACCTTCCCCGGACACCCGCGATATCAGGGCTGAGCGGCCCTTGCGCGCTGCCGGTGGGGTGCAACACTCACCGGTGCGAAGAACGGCGCGCAGCGCCGCAGAGGGCGCCGCGTAGCGGCCACCAGCGCTTTGGTCGTTCGATCGCTTGTCCCCCGGTCAGGGACGGCGGAAGACGAACGGCGCGAGCGTGACGGCCGCCTCACGGCCACTCCCCCGCTCGGTTGCCGTGACGACGACCTCGCGCCGGCCCTCGAACCGCATCCAGTCGCGCAACGCGATCAGCCGCATCCGCTCCCACACGTCCTCGGACCCGGCCGCGCCCTCGCTCAGCTGGTACCAGCCGCCGAACCGCAGGCTGCTGCGGATCTCGGTCGGCACGTGGCGAGTCTCCTGCGGGTGGTGAGTGGGTGACACCCCGGCTCCGGGTGCCCCCCGCTTGGGGGGTAGGACGCGCCGCCGAGAATCTTGCGCTGGGCTTGTTAAGTAATCCATAGTTTACGGAAGCCCGAGCTTGCCGGTTCGGGTCTCCGATCGAAGGGACCACTCGTGGCCATCAAGAATCGCCGGGAGAACCCGGTTATCGTCCTCGACTGCGCGATCGCCGCCGTGGACCGCAAGACCTACACCGACCGCTCGACTGGCCAGATCGAAGATCGCGGCCGCGTGCTCACGGTCCAGACCGGCAGCGCGAACAGCGATCAGCTGGAACTCGCGGTGCCGAGCGACTTCGACGCCTTGGAGTTCGAGGTCGGCTCCCGCATCCTCGTCAACGCCGAGTACTCCGAGTACTCGTTCCAGGACTCGGGCCGCACCATCAAGGGCTCCACGATGAAGTATCACTCGCACGTGGGCCCGTCACAGTTCGACGCCTGGAAGGGCGTCGTCGCCGCTCAGAGCCGGGTCGGCGCGTCCGCCTAGGCGGCCGCCCGCTCCCCCGCTGGGTAGGAACTTGCCGGTTCACCCATGAACGACTACGAGACTGTCGACGGCGTCGAAGTGCCCGTCGACCCGATGGACTCGCTTCAATGCGAGACCTGCCAGTGAGGCCGGGATGGCTGGCCCGGCGAGTTATTGGTGCACTGGTGGTGTTTGCGGTGCTGGCCTGCGCGCGCCTTCTCCTGCACTTCTTGGGGGTGTGGGCGTGAGCGTCGCGCCGTGGGTCCTGGTCGTGCTCGGCGTTCTCGCGGCCGTCGGCGTCGCGGCGCTGGTCTGGCTGCTGGTGACTTGGCTCGGCCTGAACGTGCGCGCCGCTCGTGCGGACGCCCGCCGACGTGACGCTGCCCTCGCACGGGCGGCTGCAACGCTGGGTGACCGGCGATGAGCGACAAGCGCGACGTGGACACCCTGGAGGCGACGGTGGTCCTGGTCCTCTACGGGTTGTTGGCGATCGCCATGGGCGTGCTGCTGGTGTGCGGCTGCATCTTGGCCGTTCATCTCACGGTGGGGGTGCTGTCGTGATCAATTCGGCGGTCGGCATTGCAGGTCTCACCGTTGGCGGGCTGCTGTGGCTCGCTCTGATCGTGGAACTGTTCGGCAACGTGGTCGTGCGCCTGCGGGTGCGCCACCTCCGTGCGGCACCGGTCCCGGATGAGGGCGTGGACCGTGCCTGACGCGACCCCCGTACAGCAGGCGTTCCTCGACCGAGTCGACGCTGCCGTCGGCATCGGCACCGTGGGCCTGGCCCTCGTGGTGCTGCTGCTTGCGGCCATCGTCGTGTTGCAGATGAGGTCCCGACCGTGATCGCGATTCTCGTGCTGCTGCTCGGTATCCTCGGCGCCTTGCGGGCCTGGGAGATATTCCAGGAGGTCGTCTCGTGATCACGCTTCAAGCGGGTCTCGACCTCATCATCAGCGGTCTCGCTGTCGGCCTCGTGGTCGGCATCTTCGCCGCCTTCACCGGTGTGGGGAGGTGAACATGTCCACTCCCACCATCGATCTGGGTGCGAGCCTCAGCGACGCGGCCGATGCGGTCACCGCGCAGGTCTCGGGTGCCCTCCCGGTCGCGCTGCCCATCGGCGGCGCCATCCTCGCGATCGGCATCGGCTGGCGGCTTTTCAAGCGCTTCGCCAAGGGCTAGGCCGCCGCGAAGTCCCCCCAGAGGGGCCGTAGACAACAACCCGGTCTGCGGCCCCTCGCCTACCTGAAAGGACAGACCATGAAGCACCCGCTCCGCCTGGCGCTGGTCGGCGGCATCGTGGCGTTGTCCGTGTTCGCAGCTGCACCAGCAGGAGCCGCCGAAGCCGCCGATACCCCCACGAACCCATGGGCTCCCCCGCCGAGTGCGTTCACCACGGCGCAAGACCTCTCGGCCTTCATGATCGACGTGCACGGCGCCGCCTTGTTCGATTCAATGCCCGCCTACGCGAAGGCGGCCTGGTCGAAGCAGTACGCCGCTCAGGCGGCGCAGAACGCCGGCATGTATCGCGCCGGGCTGATCTACGGGAACGTCGACGCTGAGCACCTGGCCAGCGTGACGCCTATTGCCGATCCGACCTACACGCTGCCCCGGACCCCTGCCTTCTCGGCGTCCAAGTTCTTGAAGCCGACTGCTCCGGATGTGGGCGCAGCGACAGCAGCGGCAACCGCGTTTGCCATGCGATCCGACATTGCCGACGGGGTGACGTCCTGGATGGGCGTGGATGCCAACGGGGCGGTGTGCGGCGACCCCGTGGCCGGTGGCGACAACTTCATCAACTTCATCACCGGGCAAGACTGCAGCATCTACCGTCAGGCGGAGGGCACCACGGTCAACGCTGACGTGAGCACGGCGACCTTCGGGGGGCTGGCCTGCAACGTTGCGGGGACATACTGCCTGCAGTTGATCGCGGATATCTACACGTACTCGCATAGTGGGAGCGGCACCTATACCCCGATCCATGTCTACTGCCTCAAAACGACCGGCACCGGTAGCTCGGTCTCGTTCCACCACCCCGGAGCGCCGTCGTGGTCCTCGGCGGGTGTCTCGACGGGCGTTACGAACGGCACTCCGATCGGTGGTCCGCACTGGGTCTGCCCTGCAGCGGCGAGCGGAAGTTACCAGGACACGATCGGCGCGCAGAGCAGCACGATTCTTGCGAACATGGTTCCGGCGCCGACCTGGGATAACTACAACGCGTACTTTGCGGGTGCCTACCCCGGCACCGGCAATCGGGCGAGCACGACTACGCCGGACCCCGACCCGCTGCGCACGTTGAAATGCACGTACACGTTCTCCAACGGGTCCAGCGCGAATGCGAGCACGGCCGGATTCCGGGAGTCCGCGGGCGCCTACCCGGCGCCGATCTGCCCCGTCGTCCCGTCCGGGCTGACGCTCACGCACATGAAGGTCGAGGAGATTTCGGCCGGTATCGACAACGTGCTCCAAGACGAGGACACCACCGACTCGTACCAGGATCACGCGGCCGCCGATCAGGCGCTCTGCTCGACTCAGGCCTGCATCCTCGACCTGCAAGACCTCACCAACGGGGTCAGCTGCTTCTCCGAGGGCGACACCTGCGACGGCTGGCTGACCGACCCCGACCGCGACACGAAATACGCGTGCGAGTACGGCGGCCAGGCCGACGACATTCAGGACTGCTACGTCTACGCCCAGGTGTTCAACACCGCCTCCCGGCTCGCAGGAGCGCCGTACGCGGACCCGCACACCGGTGAGGACACTGGCGGCCAGACCGGCTTCTCCGAGGATCAGCAGAATCTGCAGCGGCCGGCCGAGTCTCCGGACGATGTGGCCCGTAACTGCTTCGGCGGCACCTACTCGGCGTTCAACCCGTTGGAGTGGGTGGTCAAGCCGATCCAGTGCGGCCTCGAATGGGCCTTCGTTCCGTCGTCGGTCGCGGTGCAGGATGCGGCCGAGAACATGACTCACGACTGGGACGACCACGCGCCCGGGCAGCTGGCCACGATGGTGGCGAACTGGCATTTCGACCTGACCGCCTCCGGGTGCTCGAGGTCGGCCACGCTGAACCTCGGGTTCGGAGGCCCCCAGACGTTCGACGTGTGGAACTTCTGCCCCGGCTCACCAGCTGCCGCCGTCGCCCCCTGGTCGCGGGCTCTGCTGGACGCCGGATGCGCCGTCGGCGCGATCGTGGCTATCCGCCGCGCGATTGCCGGCACCGTCGACTACAAGGGGCAGTGATGGAGGCGTTCGTCTACGGTGTCGGCTTCGTTGAGGGGTTCGTGTTCGTCGGCGCGTACCTCGTCGCCCTGGTGATCATCGCCGCCCACGCTGTCGGCTGGCTCATCGACGGGCTCACCTCGTGATCGTGCAGTGGTTCATCCAGCTAGCCCAGGGCTTCGCCTCGTGGGTGGTGTCCCTGTTCCCGGTGCTCGACCTGCCGGACGGGCTGGTCAACGTCGACAGCACGATCAACGACCTGTTCTCGACCTGGGGTGCCGGGATGGCGCCGCTAGCCGACTGGCCGTTCGTCACCGCGTGCGTTGCGATCCCGCTAGCCGTGTGGGGTTCCGGCCTCCTGGTCCGTGCCATCCGGGCGCTGATCGCTCACCTTCCGTACGTCGGTGGCAAGGGATGAGCACTCATCTGCGGGGGAAGGCCGCCGCCGTGGCGGTGGCCGACCCCGATGGTGGCGAAGTCCTCACGCTCGAATCGAAGGGGCTGCTCACCCGAGGAATCCGCAAGCGCCGGTCGTCCCCGATCATGGCGTACGTCGGGCTCAACGGCTCGTTCAAGACCGCCACGATGGTGCGCGACACCCTCCCGTCGTTGGCCCAGGGTCGACGTGTACTGTCAACGGTGGAGATCCTGGACCCCTGGACCGGCAACGCGCACCCGCTCTACGTGCCGTTCCGGTCATGGTCGCAGCTGCACGACTTCCGAGGCGGTGACGTGCTGCTCGATGAGGTCACCGGCATCATGGACGCCCGCGACCAGGGGATGCCGAAGCACATCCGACGCCTGCTCCCTCAGATGCGGCGACGAAACTCGATGGTGCGTGTAACCGGCATCGACTGGGACAACATGGACAAGCGCCTCCGCCAGGTCGTGCAGGCCGTCGCCCGCTGCCGTGGCTACGTTCCGGCGAAGGTCGAAGCGACCGCCGACACCCTCTCGATGTGGGCGCCGAAGCGGCTCGCCTATGTGGCGACGTTCGACGCGCAGACGCTCCGCGCTGCTGACGACACCGCGCAGCTGACCGAGGACCGTGACAAGAAGCGGCGCGCTCGGGTGCTGAATCGGGAGTGGTGGTGGGGCCCGTCGTCGCGCGCCTTCGGCTACTACGACACTCTGGCCGACGTGTCGGCCGTGAACAGCGATTGCCCGGTCTGCGGCGGCCGCGTCCCTGAGCTCGTGTGCAAGACGCCGGATGTGCATCGCGAGATTGTGCGCGAGCTTGAAGGCGCCCGATGAACGGCACACTTGGCGTTATGCGAAAGAACGTCGTGACGGATCAACAGTGGGCGCACCTTGCGGAGTTGGTCGACCAATACGGCCGCGCCTGTTTTCAGCAGGGCTATTCGCACGGGCTGGTTGAGGCCGGGATGGTGCCGCCGTTCCACGAGCTTGCGGCGGAGGCTCGCGGTAGGGCGACTCAGAACTTCATGGCGTATCTGACGGAGCTCCGCCGAACATGAACCGAGCGCCCACCCCGAAGGATGAGCGCTCGTGAACTTGCCGGTTCGAACGCCAACTCTAGACCCGCTGGTCGCGCTGCAACAGTCGCGGCGTCTCTGCATCCCGTCGACGGCCGACGTGCGATCGGCGGTTGCCCTGCTCCCCCAGCCGGAGCGTCGGCCGTTGTCGCGGTTCGGGCATCGGGCGACGTTGCAGTCTCCGCGTGTCTACGACGGCCCGAAGTGGTTCCTGGACGTCGCCCCCGGCCTGGTGAGAATCCGCAAGAAGCTGACCGCCGAAAAGGTCTCTATCTGGGAGAATGACGGCGTGAGCGACGTCGAGACCCCGACCCGCGGCCGTGTGGCCGGCTGGTCTGAGAAGTCGCGCCGCCGCATGATGCAGACGCTCGAATCGCTCGACTACCACCCGATGTTCGAAAGCGGCGAACCTGCGGCGATGGTCACTCTGACGTTGCCCGGTGAAGGCGATCTCTGGGAGCAGCTGGTTCCCGATCCGCCCACGTTCAAGAAGATGGTGGCGCGGTTCACAATCGCGTACAAAGATGCGTGGGGCGAGCCCCTGAGGGGTGCGTGGAAGATGGAGTTTCAGAAGCGCGGTGCCCCGCACTTGCACATCCTGATGGTGCCCCCCGCCCGTCATCGCCGTGCGGGAATCCGTTTCGTCGGGCCGACCGGCAAGCGCGAAGAGCACCAGCTGCCGTTCTCCAATTGGGCTAGTGCCAAATGGTCGGCCATCGTCGGCGCGGAGGGCGCGGCGCGGGCTGATCACCAGCTGCGCGGCGTGCACGTCAGTTTTTCCGAGGTGTACAAGTACAGCGACCCTCGCCGGATCGGCTCCTACTTCGCCAAGCATGGCAGCTTCACCGCGAAGGACTACCAGAACGAGATGCCCGATCACTGGCGCGCGGCGATCCTCGCGGGCGAGTCCGGTGGGGCCAACTTCTGGGGGTACTGGGGCCTCGACAAGGCGATCGAGTCCGTCGAGTTGCAGCACCGGCCAGCTGCGCGTCGTGCTGCGTTCGTGGACGGCGAGCCGGTGATGCAGCGCCACGACTTCCGCCCGGCCACCCTGTGGGAGCCGGACGCGGGCATTATGTCAGTTTGAAGGATGAACCCCTCCCCGAGGGCGACGTCCTGGCGGATTCGGACGCGTCCGATGTAACGAAATCGATCGTGGCGGACATTCAGGTATGTGATGGACGACGAGGCCGAACTGTGGCAACGCGCGCGCCAGGATGACGGCGCGGCCTTCGCCGCACTCTTCGACCTGCACCGCGCGCGCATCTACGGGCGTGCGCTCGCGCTCATGGGCAGCACCCACGAGGCGGACGACATCGCAGCTGCGGCGTTCTTCGAGTTGTGGCGCAAGCGGCGCACGGTCCCCCTCGTTGCCGGGTCGGTCGGGCCCTGGCTTCTGGTGACGACCGTCAACCTGTCACGCAACGCGCGCCGATCCACCGCTCGCTATCGCGCACTGCTCCGCGACCTTCCTCGCCCTGAACCCATCGCCGGACCACATCCCGAAGACGCAGAGACGAGTCAGCGGCTCGCGGCGTCGTTGGGCCGCCTTGCGCCGGTCGACGCCGCCCTGTTCGTCCTCACGGCCCTGGAGGGGATCCCGATCGCGGCCGCTGCGCAGACCGTTGGCATGAAACCAGGAGCCGCGCGAGTTCGTCTCCATCGAGCTCGAGGCCGGCTCCGCACGGAGCTCCGGGATCTCAGACCCCGCGCCGGAACAGCCACCGAAGGGAGTCCGTCATGACCAGTACCGACATGGATCCCGATGTCTCTCGAGCCGTGCGATCCGAGCTCGCCGCGATCGGAACCAAGCGAAGCCGACTCCAGCGTCATCAGCGTCGCGCGCGTCTCGTGGGGGTCGGGATCGGCGTGGTCGTCGCCGCCGGACTGACCACCGGTGCCGCGATCGTCGTCAACCACTTCCCCGGCTCCACCACCGTCACTCCGCTCGGCGGCCTGCATTCCGCGACGGGGACGGGCTCCGGCGAGCTCGACCTCGGCCCCGCTCCGACCGCTGCCACCAGAGCCGTGCTCACCGTGCAGTGCCTCAACTCGGTCGGCTCCATCTCGATCGCCTCGGTCCCACAGGCCAAGGGCCAGGTCGGCGACTTCGCGACCTTCTACTGCGCGGGCGGCGGTCGCATCGATTCGCACGGCGCCGTCGACCCGTGGCACATGAAGGATGCGCTTCTCCCCCCCCAGGGCAGCACGTCCATCGCGATCACCGCCGATCCGGGCACGCGATGGGCGATCAGCGGGCAATATGCGAGCGCATCGGTGACCCCGTGGGGCGAGAACGCGAAGGGCGAGACGTACGGAGCCTGCAATGTCGACGGGTGCCCCGATCTGATCGGGGCGCAGGCCACCAACGGCAAGATCGGCTTCGTCGTCATCAAGCAGATGACCGCAGTCCGTGGCAGCGGAACCGTCCCGGTCTATCAATCGGACGGCACCACGATCATCGGCAGGTTCGCGATAGGCGACGCCAGCGGCCAGACCGACGTCGATCCGAGCGACGCCTCGACCGATCCCCCGCACTAGGCTCCGGCGGACCGGGGCGCGGCCGCTACGGCGCGTGCTTACTCCACCGATCGGGTGCGTGCTCGCGGTCGGGCCGCCGGTGCACCATCAGGACGCCCTCATCGCTGACAAGGGCCCCGACCGCAACGTGGTGCGCCGTGTGACTCAGGCGCAGTTCAGCGCGCGAACGTGACGTGGACGACGCCGCTCTCCGCCACCTCGGACGCGACGGTGTAGTCCCGGTCGAGCGAGTGCAGATCGTCCCAGAGCCGATCGCCCCGGCCGAGCACGATCGGGGCCATCGCGACGTGCAGGCGATCCACGAGGCCGGCCCGCAGGAACTCGCGCGCGACGGTCGGTCCGCCACCCACCCGGATGTCGCCTCCCCCGGCAAGCTCCCGGGCCCGGGCCAGCGCGTCCTCGGGCGTGGTCGCGAGGAACTCGAAGCGCGTGCCGTTCGCGAACTCGATGACTGGACGCTCCCGGTGCGTCAGCACGAGCACGGTGCAGCGGAACGGCGGCTCTTCGCCCCACCAGCCCCGCCAGTCCGGGTCGTCTGGGAAGTTGTGCAGGCCGAACATCCCCGCGCCCATGATCTCGGCGCCCACCGCGTCGAAATACGCCGTCGCGTAGCGATCGTCGACTCCGGTGGTCCCCTCCCCCGTGGTCTCGAGCAGCACGCGCTCGCGGAAGGTCCGGGTGCCGACGTAGGCCGCGGTGAGCCGCCCCCAGTCCTCACCCATCGGGTTCTCGGGTGTCTGGTCGTTCGTTGCCGCGACGCCATCGAGCGAGATGTTGAGGTCGATCCGTACCGCCATGTGTACAGCGTACACAATGCGACCAGCGGCGCGGCCATGTCCGTCCCGAGGATGACGAACCGAGGGGTGATCCCGCCCTAGCGTGAGGGGATGGCCCGATCGACGCTCCGCGGCTCCGCGGCCGGTCGGGATCGCGGCATCCTGATCACGCTGTTCGTGATCTATCTGGTGCTCCTCACCTGGATCATCCTGTGGAAGCTCGAGATCCCCTACGTCGGCGCGGCCGCGGGTCTCCCCCGCCCGCTCAAGCTGATCCCCTTCGTGCCCAGCGGCGATGCGAACGCCAGCGCGCCCGACGAGGTGCTGGCGAACATCGCCTTCTTCATCCCCTTCGGGCTGTACCTCGGTCTTCTGGCGCCGAGGCGGCGTTGGTGGCAGGCGCTCGGAATCTTCCTCGCGGCCAGCCTCGTGCTCGAGACCACCCAGCACGTGATCTCGACCGGAAGTTTCGACACCAGCGACCTGCTCACGAACACCGCGGGCGGCATGGCCGGATTCGGTCTGCTCGCCCTGCTGCGACGACGGCTCGGTTCCCGCACCCTCACGGTCATGACGCGCATCATGATCGCGGCCACCGTGCTGTCGTTCGTCGCGATCGGGATCTTCTTCTCGCTGCACCTGCACTACGGGCCGCGGCCCGACGTCGTCGTGCCGCATCCGCTCCGCTCGCACTAGTCCTTCGGACGCGTCCAGCGATACGGCGTGGTGGTCGACACCTTGAGTAACCCCGAGCGCTCGAGGATCGGGCGCGAGAACTCGGTCGAGTCACTGTTGATGAGGGTCTTGCCGAGGTCGAGTGCGGCTCTTGCGCGCGCCGCTGTCATCGCGCGGTAGATGCCGCGTCCCCGCCACTCGGCGCGGGTGGCCCCTCCCCAGATGCCGGCGAAATCGGATCCCGCGACCGGCTCGAGACGTCCCGCCGACACGATCGTCCCGTCGGCGATCGCGGCCCAGAGCTGCATGCTGTCGCCGCGCGCGACGCGCTGAACGAGGTCGTCTGCCGCCTCGTCGGACGCGATGAAGTCCCCGATGTGCGCGAAGACCTCGTCCTGCATGGCGCTCATGGCCCGGATGTCGGCCTCCTCGGTGACCCCACGGATCGCGACCCCGTCGGGCAGAGGCACATCGACAGCGAGCAGCCGCGCCTCGCCGACCATGATCGATTCCGGATCGTCGGGGACGAATCCGTTCTCGATCAGGGCTTCGTGGAGCCCGGGAGCCCGGTCGTGGGCGCGCGTCTTCCACTCCACGTCGCGGATCACCGGGTCGTCGCGGTAGTGGTCGAGCGCCTCGGGGACCAGCCGGGCGAGCTCCTCTCCCCCATCAGCCCCGGGGTTCGAGTGAGTGATGAAACCGTGCCCTCCGGCGAAGACCGCCAGCCGGAGCGGGCCGAGCCGCGCCAGCGCAACGGCGCCGGGCGTCTCCGCATCCGTGCGCAACTGCTCGTCGTACGCGGCCAGCAACCGGGCTCGCGTTTCGTTCTCGTTCTCGGCCATCGGCTCATTCTCCCCCGCGCGTAGTCTGGTCGGCATGAGCATCCCCTCCCCCCAGCCCATCGGGCGTCAGGAGGTCGTCGGCGCTTTCCACGTCGGCGCGAGGTAACCGTCTTCGATCAGCGACCTCCCGCGCATCCGCGCACATCCCGATCCAAAGGTTTGACTCATGCTCAGTTTCACTGAGGCGCAGTTGCGCGCTTCCTTCCTCAACGTCTCCCAGCGCGAACGGCAGCACATCGTGCTGCCCGAACTCGGCGGCATCCCCTGGGACGATCTCGACTATCTCGGCTGGCGCGACCGCAAGCAGCCGCAGCTCGGCCTCGTCGTCGCCGAACTCGATGGCATGGCATCCGGCGTGCTGCTGCGCCAAGCCGAGGCCTCGCCACGCGCGCGGGCCCAGTGCTCGTGGTGCGAGGACGTGCAGCTGCCGAACGACGTCGTCTTCTTCAGCGCCAAGCGCGCCGGGGCGGCGGGACGCGACGGCAACACGCTCGGCACCCTGGTCTGCTCGAACTTCGAGTGCTCGACCAACGTGCGCAAGCAGCCCCCGATGGCCTACCTCGGCTTCGACGTCGATGCCGAACGGCTGCGCCGCACGACGGCGCTGCACGAGCACGCGCGGGAGTTCGTGCGCCGCATCCGTGACGGCGACTGAACCCGGATCCTCCGGCCGTCGTTCCTCTGATAGACCTGATCAGGTCCGTTGCTTTCAGTATCTAAGGAGACGCTTGTGTCCATCTCGCCCTCGTCCGCCGGGCCGATCCTCTTCCATCCCGAGCCGCTGGCCGGCCACGCCGTTCTGTTCGTCGCCGACTCGGCACAGGCCCGCGTCCTCGCCTTCGAGTTGCCCCCCGAGACCTCGGCCGGCGGCGGGGAGGTGCAGGTCGAGCAGCTCGGCGCACGTCTCGCGGCGCTGCTCGGCGTCGAGCGCGGTGGCGCGGTCATCCGGGGCATCGCCGTTCACCCGGAGTCCCGGGCGGTGTACCTCTCGGTGGCGCGGGGCCGCGGCGCGGACTCGGCTGCAGCGATCGTCCGCGTCGGCGCCGGCGGCGTACTGGAGCTCGTCGAGCTCTCGGGCTTGCCCGTGAGTTCCGTCGAGCTCGACGATGCGCCAGCACCGGACGACGAGCGTGTCGACGCCTGGCTCGACGGGACCGACGAGTCGTCGGCCGCGATGGAGATCCGCGGCACCACACTGCAGATCGCGCGGGTGCCGGTGCGCCGGTCGACGATCACGGATCTCGCCTGGGTGGATGGGCGCCTGGCGGTCGCCGGGTTGAGCAACGAGGAGTTCTCCTCCCGCCTGCGGCTGTTCCCGTATCCGTTCGACGGCTCGGAGCAGGCGGCCTCGGTCGAGATCTTCCACGTCGACCACGGCCGGTACGAGACCGAGTCACCGATCCGCGCCTTGGTCGGCTACGGCTCGGGCGTGCTCGCGACCTACACGTGCACCCCCGTCGTGCATTTCCCCCTCGGAGCCCTGAGCGGCAACGGCCCGGTGCGCGGACGCACGATCGCGGAGCTCGGCCCGATGAACCAGCCGTTCAGCATCGTGACCTACGACCGCGACGGCGAGGAGTACGTGCTCGTCTCGAATACCCGCCACCCTCTGCTGAGGATCCCTGCCTCCGCCATCGCCGAGCAACCGCACCTGGAGGTGCCGCTCTCCGATCCCGCGCATTCGCTCGGGGTGCCGCGTGACGAACTCCCCCAGGCCGGTGTGACCTGGATGGCCAACCTCGACCGCGGCAACATCGTCGTCGTGCAATCCGACGACGACGACACGCACCTGCGCACGCTGGCGGCGGCGTCCCTCTGAGCGACGTTCTCGCCGTCTGGGAGGACGGAACGCTGGTCGTCAGCGGGCGGGACGTCGGCACGGATGCGGTAGTGGTTCCTGTCGACGCCCTCCAGCTCGACGAGCTGCTGGTCCCGATGGCCGGCCGATGGGCGGAACGGGATGGCCGACGGCGGTTCACCCCCTCCTTCGCGCCCATCCCCGGAGCCGAATACGCGGTCGCGCGCCGCGCTGCCTCCGGCCGATGGGGCGCGATCGCCCACGCGGTCGTCCCCCTCGGCCCTGGCACGCCCTCGACGACCGTCACATCGATCGCGCCGGTCGTCGGCGAGGTTCCCGCGAACCTCCTGCGACTGCGGATCTCGTTCTCGGCCCCGATCGCCGAGGGCAGCGCCGAGGGCGGCATCGCGCTCCTTGATGAGGCAGGGGCGGAGCTGCTGGGTGCCATGCTCCCGATGCCTCCCGAGCTCTGGGATCGCGATCGGCGGGAACTCACCGTCCTGCTCGAACCCGGCCGTCTCAAGCGGGGCCTGCGCCCGCACGAGGAGGCCGGTCTTCCCCTCGCGGAAGGCTCGGTGGTCACCGCCATGGTCGCTGCGAGCCTGCGGGATGCGACCGGCATGCAGCTCGCGTCCGGGGCGTCGCGGAGCTACCGCGTCGGACCGCCGATCCGTTCCCGCATCGATCCCGCCACGTGGAGCATCCGGTGGCCCGATCCGGAGGACCGGCGGCTGGTCGTGCGCTTCGACCGTCCCCTCGATGACGTTCTGGCGCGCCGCTGCATCCGATTCGTCGACGCCGACGACGTGACGCTGCCCGGGCGCGTCGAGGTCGATCCCACCGCGATGACCTGGACCCACATCGCCGACGCGGCGGCACCGCGAGGCGCGCGTCTCGCCATCGACACCCGCCTCGAGGACCTCGCGGGCAACTCGCTGCGCCGCGCGTTCGACACCGACTTCGAGGAGGCAGGAACCCGTCTCGATGCCAGGACGGTGACCCTGACGCCCTGAGGCAGACGCCGCCATGCCGGAGGCCGCCGCTACGGTCGGTGCATGGCCACCACACGCGAAGAAGCCGAGGCGATCGTCGCCCCTCTGCAGGCCGTCGCCGACATCCGCATCCGCGGGATGATGGGCGGCTGGCTCATCTACTCCGACGACGTGCTCATCGGACAGGTGAACGAGGGCGAGCTGTTCCTCAAACCGACGACCGCCGCGGCCGACCTCACCGAGCACCTGCCCCGGCGCCCGCCGTATCCGGGCGCCAAACCGGCCGTGCTGGTGCCCATGGAGCAATTGCGCGACGCTGAGTGGTCGCGCGCGGTCGTCGCGCTCAGCACGGACGAGCTGCGCCCGAAGCGCTGAGCCGTCGTCAGAGCGACAGCAGCCGCGCCAGCAGCTGCGGCGCGAAAGGCTCGGCGATGTCGAACACCACGCGCACGCCATCCGGATGCTGCGGCTCCACCAGCCGGTACCGCCCGCGCAGATCCGCGATCGTCTGGCCGCGCCCGGGCCCGCTGCCGGTATCGACCTCGACGGGAACCCTGGCCTCCCGCGACACCACCGCTTCCCCGGTCAGCACGGCCGCCGCCAGCGGATCGTGCAGAGCCGATGACGGTCGGCCGAAGTGCTCCTGATAGAAGCCGTAGTAGGTGCCGAGCATCCGTCCGATGACCTCGGCGCGCTCTCCACCTGCCAGGAGGGCATCGAGGTCGGACTGCTCGAAGCGCTGAAGCATGGTCGCGTCGAGCGGGACGATCGTCACGTCCCAGTCGGCGGCGAACACGGCGGCGGCCGCCTCCGGATCGTTGTGGATGTTGGCCTCCGCGGCCGCCGTCACATTGCCCGGCGCGAGAGCAGCTCCCCCCATCACGACGACGTCGGCGACGAGGGAGGGCAATGACGGGTCGAGCTCGAGCGCAAGGGCCAGGTTCGTCAGCGGCCCGATCGCCAGCACCCGCAGCTCGCCCGGGCGTGATCGCGCCAGGCGCACCAGCTCCTCGGCAGCCGAACCGGCGGCGAACGGAGCGCTCGACACGGGAAGGGAGACGCCGCCGATCCCGTTGCCGCCGTGCACGTGCGGGGCTCCCCCGTGGTACGCGCGGGTGAGGAAGTCGGTCGACCCCACCGCGACCGGGATGTCGGGCCGGCCGAACAAGGCGAGCAGGTCGCGCGCGTTCGCGGCGGCGGTCACCGCATCCGTGTTCCCGCTGACCGAGCCGACCAGCGCAAGGTCGACCTCGGGATGGGCGAGCAGGTAGCCGATCGCGAGGGCGTCGTCGATCCCGGGATCGGTGTCGAGGTAGACCAGCACGGTCACTCCGCCCCGGAGGCGCCCGGCAGTGTCGCCGCGAAGCCGACAGCCCGCTCGATCCAGGTGCGCAGGGGGATCTTGGTGCGCACCGAATCGCCCGACACCAGGAACCAGGTCTTGCTCTCGCGGCCGCCCATGATCATCCGGCGCACGGATGCGGTCGAGTCGTCGAACGACGCGGCCTCGGCCTTGGCGAGCCGGACATCCGCTCCACCCTCCTTGCCCAGGCGCACCAGCAGGTCATCGCCGACCACTCCGCAGACGAGATTGCCGTTCCAGAGAAAGCCGATTCCGCCGACGATTCCCTTCTCGACGAGTTCACCGTCGAGGTGCAGCGCCTCGAGCTGAACCCGCACGCGATCGAGCAGCTTCGACGTGGGCATGCGCCCAGTATGGCGGGCGGCAGGCCCTAGACCCCCGCGGCCTTCCGGGCGGCGACGAAGTCGTTCGCGTACCGCAGGTAGGAGGCCGCGACGCGCCGCTGCGCCTCGGCCTCGTCGATCGTTCCGGCGAGGTGATCGGTCAGGGCGTCCCACCAGATGCTTCGCCCGATGGCGAAACCGACGAAGTCGGCGACGGGCGCGGCGACGTCGAGCCAGTGCTCGAGCCGGTCGGCGGGCGCGTGCCGGCCGAGCACGATGCACTGCGCGGTGCGGCCGCCGCGGTGGGCGAGGTCGGCGATCGCCTGCGCGTCGGCGGTGGTCTCGGCACCCTCGACCTTCCAGAGCGCGGGCTCGACGCCGGCGTCCTGCAGTTCGCGGATGACCTGCTGCGTCAGCCCGGACCGCAGCTCTCGGTCGTAGCGCAGCACGTCGCCGCCGACCGAGGCGAGGTCGGCATCCGTGGCCGGGATGAGCAGCTCCACGATCAGCGGACGGCCCGCCGCCGCCGCCCAGGCCGACACCGTCGCGACGGTGGCCATCTGCGCCGTCCGGTCGGATGCCTCGAATCCCGGGTTGTCGCGGATCAGCACCTTCGAGTGGTCCGTGGCGAAGAACTCGGCGTGGGCCTGCCAGGCGTCGCCGAACGCGAACTGGAACCACGGATGTCCGCTCGCCTCGATCGGCATGGCGAGGTCGACTGCGGTGACCGCGGTCGCCAGTTCCGCGACCGACGCCGCGTATTCCTCGTCGACCAGGATGCCGGCCCGCGTCCCGGCCGGGAGTTCTGCCGTGGCGTCAAGGAGCGCGCGGTAGACGAGCAGCTTGTCAGCGGCGATGCGCGCGGCCTCGGCCGGAGTGGGAGCGTCGGTCAGCCGGTACAGCTCCTTCTCGAGACTGTCGCGGTGGTCCATGGCGAGGATGAGCAGCAGGTCGTCCGGCATGCCTCGAGTCTGCGGTATCGGCGCGGCTAGTGTGGGCAGGATGGTGGAGGGTTTCGGGCGGCGCAGCCAGACCGCGATCTTCCGTGCGGGCGCATCGGGCGCGACCCCGCGCATCCCGACCCGCTGGTCGTCCCTCGTGCCGGCGGCTCAGAAGGCGATGTCACCGGATGCGTGGGCCTACGTGCACGGCTCGGCCGGCACGGAATCGACCGCCGACGCCAACGCCGACGCGTTCGAGCAGTGGCGGATCGTGCCGCGGGTGCTGCGCGACGTGTCCGAACGCGATCTCGGCGTGACCCTGTTCGGTCACGACTACCCCACGCCCCTGCTCGCCTCGCCGGTGGGCGTGCTCGAACTGGTCGATCCGCATGGCGACCTGGCGATCGCGCGGGCGGCGTCGTCTCTCGGCGTGCCGGCGATCCTCTCCAACCAGGCGTCGATCCCGATGGAGCGGGTCTTCGCCGAGGGTGGTGGCGGGCCGAAGTGGTTCCAGCTCTACTGGAGCAGCTCGAACGAGCTGGTCGAGAGCCTGGTCGGTCGAGCCGAAGCGCTCGGCGCCGAGGCGATCGTGGTGACGCTCGATACGCAGCTGCTGGGCTGGCGGCCTCGCGACCTCGATCGGGCCTACCTGCCGTTCATCCACGGGATGGGCATCGCTCAGTACACCGGCGACCCGGTGTTCCGGCGGCTGGTCGCGGAACGGATGGCGCAGCCGGCCGATCCCTCAGCGCCCAAGCCGAAGGTCACCCCGACGGCGGTGCGCACGCTGATCGGGATGACGCGGCGCCATCCCGGAGCGTTCGGCGCCAACCTGCGCTCCGGCGAGCCGCGCGCCGCCGTCGAGACCTTTCTCGACGTCTTCTCCCGCGCCGACCTCACCTGGGACGACCTCGTCTTCCTGCGCTCGCGCACGAAGCTGCCGATCCTGCTGAAGGGCGTGCAGCACCCGGATGACGCGCGCCACGCGGTCGAGTCCGGCATGGACGGCGTCATCGTCTCCAACCACGCGGGTCGCCAGATCGACGGAGCCCTCGCCTCACTCGACGCGCTGCCCGGAGTGGTGGCCGCCGTCGGCGGCCGCGTCCCCGTGCTGTTCGACAGCGGCATCCGCGGCGGGGCCGACATCTTTCGGGCCCTCGCGCTCGGGGCGGCGGCGGTGTGCGTCGGGCGGCCATGGGTCTACGGGATGGCGATCGCCGGCGAGGAGGGGGCTCGCGAGGCACTCCGCAACCTGATCGCCGAGTTCGACCTCGTGCTCGGCCTCAGCGGGCACCGGACGGTCGGCGAACTCACCCCGGACGCCCTCGTCCACGTCTGAGCCGCGGCGCGTCCGCGGGACGCGCGCTCAGCTCGACTCGAGCAGCAGGTGCGCCGTTCCTGCGTCGATCACCAGATCGGTGACGAAACCGCCGGCCAGGGCTCCCCGGATGCCCGGCAGTTTGGACTCTCCCGACACGACGCACACGCGCCGCGCCACCCTCTTGAGCACGGCCGGATCGGGACCGGTCGCACGTTCGTTCAACGGGATCCCGTCGTAGCTGCCGTCCTCGCGATAGAACACCGTCGCGATGTCGCCAACCACCCCGTCTCGTTGCAGGGCATCGAGATCGTCGGCGTCCAGGTAGCCCCCGGTGTAGACGTGGCTCGGCAGCGTGCCGAAGGGAGCGCCGAGCCCGAACAGCGCGATGTCGATGCCCCGCTGCACGTCGAGCACGCGCCGCACGCTGCTCTCGCGCCACATCGCCGCCTTGGTCTCGGCGTGGTCGAAGAACGCGGGAACCGGGAACTGCTGCACGAAGGCGCCGAAGGCATCGCCGAACCGCTGCAGGATCTCGCTCGCGTAGATGATGCCGGTCGTGCGCGGGTTCCCGGCCCCGTTCAGCTGGACGATCTGCGAGTTGTGAGTCGGCTTGTCGATCAGGTGCCTGCTGATCGCGCTCATCGTGGAGCCCCAGGCGATGCCCATCGACATGTTGGAGTCGAAGTACTGCCCGATGATGCGCGCGGTGTACAGCGCGACGCGTTCGCGGCGGTCGACGTCGGTCGTCACGTCCGGCATCGGGACGACGTGCGCCACGACCGAGTACCGGCTCCGCAGTTCGCGCTCGATTCCGCTCGGCATCTCGCGCGGCGAGCGGACCGTGATGTCGACAAGGCCGGTATCGCGGGCGAAGGAGAGCAGGCGTGAGACCGACGAGCGCGAGACATCCAGTTCGCGCGCGATCGCCTCCATGGTGAGGTCCTGCTGGTAGTAGAGGCGCGCCGCGGTCAGGGCGTCGCGGGTGCGATCGTCGGCGTCCTCGAAGCGAGCCATGACTCCATTCTGCACATATGTGCAAGGTGGATGGCCGATCGTGCGCGGTGACCTCCGCTGCGGGATGCTTGTCGCATGGCCACCCGAACCACCGCGTCGAAACTCCGCCCCACCGTGACCGCGCTCACCGAGCGCCCCACCGCCGACGTGCTCATCCTCGGCGGCGGCATCAACGGCATCGCCACCTTCCGCGAACTCGCCCTGCAGGGCGTCGACGTGGTGCTGGTCGAGCGCGGCGACTACGCATCGGCCGCCTCCGCGTCGTCGTCGCACATGATCCACGGCGGGGTGCGCTACCTCGAGAATGGGGAGTTCCGGCTCGTCAACGAGGCGGTGCACGAACGCAACCGGCTGCTGAAGAACGCGCCGCACTACGTGCGACCTCTCGAGACCACCATCCCGATCTTCAAGACCTTCTCGGGACTGTTCGCGGCCCCGCTGCGCTTTCTCACCCACAAGCAGCGCACGACGGTCGAACGCGGCGCCCTTCTGATCAAGATCGGGCTCGTGATCTACGACTCGTTCTCGCGCGACGGCGGCTCGGTGCCCCGCCACCGCTTCCTCGGACGCAAGAAGTCGCTGGCCGCGATGCCCGAGCTGAACCCGACACTCAAGTACACGGCCACCTACTACGACGCATCGATGCACAACCCCGAGCGCCTCGCCCTCGACGTGCTGCTCGACGCCGTCGCGACCGGCCACGGCCGTGCGGCCAACTACGTCGAGGTCACCGGGATGTCGGGCTCCGAGGTCCGGCTGCGCGACGTCGTCAGCGGCACCGACTTCGCGATCAGCGCGAAGGTCGTCGTCAACACGACCGGACCGTGGACCGACCTCACCAACGACGAGCTCGGGATGCCCACCCGCTACATGGGTGGGACGAAGGGCTCGCACATCGTGCTCGAGCACCCCGAGCTGCTCGAGGCGACGAAGGGCCGCGAGCTGTTCTTCGAGAACGACGACGGACGCATCGTGCTGATCTACCCGCTCAAGGGCCGAGTGATGGTCGGCACGACCGACATCGACGCGGATCCCAGCCAGCCGGTCGTCTGCACCGAGGAGGAGGTCGACTACTTCTTCGAACTGGTGCACCACGTGCTGCCGACCATCAAGCTGGACCGCCACGAGATCGTCTACCGGTTCTCGGGCATCCGCCCTCTCCCCCGCCACGATGACGAGGCCCCCGGTTTCGTCTCGCGCGACTACCGGATCGAGCCCGCCGAGCTGAAGGACGGCGGCCTGCTGCTCAGCCTGGTCGGCGGCAAGTGGACCACCTTCCGCGCTCTCGGCGAGCACATGGCCACCCTCGCTCTCGCGCGGCTCGGCGTCGCGCACTCGGTCAGCACCGAAACCCTGGCGATCGGTGGCGGTAAGGGCTTCCCGCGGACCCCGGACGATCGCGCCGCCTGGATCGCGGCTCACTCCGTCAAGGTCGGCGCCGAGCAGGCCGAGCGGCTGCTCGACCGCTACGGCACCAGCGCCGAGGCGATCATCGACTCCCTCACCGAGAAGGATGCGCCGCTCGCGAACCTCGACGGCTACAGCACCGACGAGATCCGCTACCTGGCCGGCCGGGAGCAGGTCGTCCACCTCGCGGACGTCATCTACCGCCGCACCAGCACCGCCTTCGTCGGCCGCGTGACCGCTCCCCTGCTGACCGAGCTGGCCGGGATCGTCGGGGAGGTACTGGGCTGGTCCAAGACCGTCCAGGCCGACGAGGTCGCCGCGCTGACCGCCGATCTGGCCACGCTGCACCAGGTGGTTCTCTCGAAGTAGGCATCGCGCCGCACACGAGAAGGGGGCCCGCATCCGCAGATGCGAGCCCCCTTCGTTGTCTGCGACTACTTCTTCGCCGCCGCGGCCTTCGCCGGCGCCGCTGGGGCGACGGGGGCGTCCGTCACGGGCAGCACCTCGTCATCCGTGTAGTAGACACCGGCCTTGCGAGCCCGGCTGCGCCAGACCAGCGCGCCCACGATCAGCGCGAGGCCGACCAGCAGCGGCAGGATCACCCGCAGGACCTGCGGGATGCCGCCCCATTCGGTGAAGTCGAACTGCTCGGCCTCGCCGCCGACGATGTTCCAGGTCACCAGCAGCGCCGCGACGAACGCCCCCACGTAGACCAGGCCGGTCTTGTGGAAGAAGTACGTCATCAGCAGCCCGACGATCAGCAGCACCGGCACGAAGGGGTACGCGACGATCACGAGCAGCGACTGGCCCGAGATCAGCGATCCGCCCGCCAGGAGCGGGATCATGTCGATGAGGATCATCACCAGGATGCCGACCGGCAGCACGATCGCGTTCGCGATCATCTCGCGGCGCATGCCGCCCTTCGTCCCGGTCCAGCGCCCGCTGTTGTGCAACGCGGCCGCCAGCATGAGGAAGAACAGCGTGAACGGGATCAGGTACACCAGGAACATCACGAAGTGCGTGCCGTTCAGGATGTGCAGCTGCAGGATGTACAGGCGGAAGTCGGTCTTGAACAGCCAGTCCGAGATCACCAGCAGCAGGTAGGCGAAGCCTACGGCGCCGACCGCGACGATCGCGGACTTGCCGATCGCCCGCCAGCTGAACCCGGTCGCGGTCGTGAATCCGAACTCACGCGCGGTCTTGCCACTCGACTTGCGGGTGGCGAAATGCGTGATGATCAGGATCGCGAGTCCGATCAGGCCGTTGAAGAGCGCCCAGACCATGATCCCCGAGGTGAGGTTCTGCGGGAACAACGCGCTCGCCGGCACGTACATCGCGCCGAAGTTGTTGAACCAGTAGAACGTCAGGGCCGGGATGCCCGCCGCCAGCACCGCGCCGATCCACCAGCCGCCCTTGAACTTGGCGCCCTTCGAGATCGGGACCGCCTGGCGCAGCGTCGAGAGGAACGGCGTGCGCAGCAGCAGACCGCCGACCGCGAAGATCGACAGGATGCCGCCGATGAACGCGAGGAACGTCCCGAGCTCCTTCAGCCACCAGATCTGACCGGTGACGGCGTGGCCGCCGTCGAGGGTCTTGGCGAACCACTGCACGGCCTGGTCGACCGCATCCGGGTTGAACGTCAGTCCGGGGTGGTCGGTCTCGGGGCGGACGACCTCGCGGGCGGTGCCGTCAGCGATGTCGCCGTAGACCGTGCCGGCCTTGACCGGGGTGTCCGTGCCGAAGAACTTCTCGAGCTTGCTTCCCGACTGCATCTGCGAGGGGCTCGCGACATCCCACATCAGCTGCGAGAACTGCTCCCAGGTGCCGTAGACCACCTTCACGTTCTTCGGGAAGCTCGTCGTGCCATCCGGCGCGACTCCGCCGCCGACGGACGAGCCCTCGAGCACCATCGACTTGTAGCCGTCGGGGATCGCCGCAGCCGCACTGACGACGGTCCAGCCACCCATCGAGTGGCCCTCGAGGCCGATGTTGTTCACATCGACGAAGTCGAAGGTGCGCAGGTAGGCGAGGGCCGCCGGTCCGCCGTAGCCGGCGTAGAACGCCGCGGGGTCCGAGTTGCCGTGCCCGTACTGGTCGATCGCCAGCACCGCATAACCGCGGCGCGAGAGCTCGATCGCGAAGGCATCCTGCGTCTCGTTGGTGTTGATGTAGCCGTGCACCGCGAGGACCGCCGGCACCTTGTGCTTGGTGCTCGCGTCGCTCGGCACGTAGAGCTTGGCGGCGATGATGTGGCCGTCCGTGCCGACGAAGCTGGTGTCACGCACCTGAACGGCGCCTCCCGCGGTCTGCGTCCACGCGGCAAGGCCACCGCCCAGCAGCACGAGTCCGACGGCGATGGCCAGCGTTGCCCACAGCCGTACGGATGACTTGATGGTCGTCATCTCTGATTTACCCTTCATTGGATGTGTGTTGCGATGCCCGCCCAGGAGGTGCGCGGGACGTCTGATCAACTCGAAGCGGGCGGTGCGGGCTCGTCGTCCTCGACCCAGCCGAGCGTGCGCTGAACGGCCTTCTTCCAGTTGTGGTACTCGTGGGCGCGACGCGCCTCGTCGATCTCGGGGGTCCACTGGGCCGCGCGGTGCCAGTTGTGCCGCAGCGTGTCCAGGTCGGGCCAGAAGCCGACGGCGAGTCCCGCCGCGTAGGCGGCTCCGAGGCAGGTGGTCTCGGCGACCATCGGGCGCACGACCGTGACGTTCAGTGCGTCGGCGAGGGTCTGCATGAGCAGGTTGTTGGCCGTCATCCCGCCGTCGACCTTCAACTCGCTGAGTTCGGTGCCGGTGTCGGCGACCATCGCGTCGACCACCTCACGGGTCTGCCAGGCGGATGCCTCGAGCACCGCCCGCGCCAGGTGCGCCTTGGTGATGTACCCGGTGAGTCCGGCGATGACCCCGCGGGCGTCGCTGCGCCAGTACGGAGCGAACAGCCCCGAGAACGCGGGAACGAAGTAGCAGCCGCCGTTGTCCTCGACCGAGAGCGCGAGCGTCTCGATCTCGCTCGCCTTCGAGATGAGACCGAGCCGATCGCGGAACCACTGCACCAGGGCGCCGGTCACGGCGATCGAGCCTTCCAGCGCGTACACCGCCGGCTGGTCGCCGAGCTGGTAGGCGACTGTCGTGATCAGGCCGTGCTGCGATTGCACCGGCTTCTGCCCGGTGTTCAGCAGCAGGAAGCTTCCGGTGCCGTAGGTGCTCTTGATGTCGCCGGTATCGAACGCGGTCTGGCCGAAGAGCGCCGCGTGCTGGTCGCCGAGCGCTCCGGCGACCGGCACGCCCTCGAGGAATCCGGTGCAGTCTCCGTAGACCTCGGATGACGAGGCGATCGCCGGCAGCACCTCGGCCGGGATGCGCAGCTGCTCCAGCAGGGAAGGATCCCAGCTCAGCGTGTCGAGGTCCATCAGCATGGTGCGACTGGCGTTGGTGACGTCGGTCACGTGCTTGCCGCCGTCAGCACCCCCGGTCAGGTTCCAGATGATCCAGGTATCCATGGTGCCGAACAGCACCTCGCCGCGCTCCGCGCGCTGGCGCAACCCGTCGACGTTCTCGAGCAACCAGAGCAGTTTGGGGCCTGCGAAGTAAGTCGCCAACGGCAGGCCGGTGCGCTCCTTGAAGCGCTCGGGGCCCACCGTGTCTCCGAGTTCCTTCACCAGCTGATCGGTGCGCGTGTCCTGCCAGACGATGGCGTTGTGCACCGGCTTGCCGGTCTTCTTGTCCCAGACCACGGTGGTCTCGCGCTGGTTGGTGATGCCGATCGCGGCGATGTCGGCCGGCTTCAGCTCGGCCTCCTCGATCGCCTCCTGGACGACCTCCTGCACGTTGGCCCAGATCTCCAGCGCGTCATGCTCGACCCACCCGGGCTTCGGGAAGATCTGGTCGTGCTCCTTCTGGGCGACGCTGACGATGCTGCCGTCGGCATCGAAGACGATGCAGCGACTCGAGGTGGTGCCCTGGTCGATTGCGGCGATGTAGCGCTTCGGCGTCACGTGGTCCTCTCCGTCGAGACATCGCCGGTCGGCGATCACCTCGTGCCAACCCAGTTCGACAATGTCGAACTCGGGCTCATTCTTACTCGGTGCTTTCCCAGACTGTCAAAACAGACGCGCCTTCACCAGCGATGCGCGCCGAGATCCCGCGACACCGCGCGGGCCGCGTCCCGCACGAATGCCACCAGCTCGATGCGAACGGTGTCCTGGTCAGCGCACAGCCGCGCCATCGCCCCCCGGATGCCGATGGCGCCGACCACCAGATTCCGATCGTCGCGGATCGGCGCGGCGATGGCCGCCTCCCCGACGACCAGCTCGCCGATCTCCTGCGCCCAGCCCTGCTCGAGCACGCGATCGAACTCGGCATCCAGCACCGCCGGGTCGATGATCGTGCGCTCCGTGACGGCCGCCCAGTCCTCGGTGTCGGGCTCACGACCGGGGTCGTTGGACAGGAGCACCTTGCCCAGTGCGGTGGCGTGCGCCGGCAGCAAAGCCCCGACTTGCAGGGCCTGAATGCTGTCATCCGGACGGAACACGTGGTGCACGACCAGCACCTTCCCGTCGTGCAGGGCGCCGATCTGCACGGCCTCCCGGCTGCGCGATGCGAGCGAGTCGGCCCAGTTGATGGCGCGGGTCCTCAGCTCGTTGACGTCGAGGTAGCTGTTGCCGAGGTGCAGCAGCGTCGCGCCGAGCTGGTACTTGCCGGTGACGCGGTCCTGCTCGACGAAGCCGATGTGCTGGAGCGTGGCCAGGATGCCGTGCACCGTCCCCTTGGGCAGGTCGAGGAACTTGGCGAGTTCGACCACGCCGAGGCGCCGGCTCCCCGAGGCGAGGAGGTTGAGGATGGCCGCCGCTCGCTCGACCGACTGGATGCGTCCCGGCATCTGCGCATGCTATCGGGATTCGACATTGTCGTACCAGGGTCGGCCGGACGATGGCGACGAACGCCGGGTGCGACCGCTCTATTTCTGGGTCGCCGCCACCCAGGCCTCGAGTTTCGCCGTCGCCGCGCCCGAGTCGATCGTCGTCGCCGCCGCCGCGATCTTGTCGCGGAAGCGTGCGCGGATGTCCTGCTCCCCGAGTGTGTGGTCGTGCGCCAGCTCCCAGCTCACCAGTCCGGCGGCGGTGTTGAGGAGCACGATGTCGCGCACCGGTCCGGTCTCCCCCGCGAATACGCGCCGGGCGATGTCTGCGTTGTGCGCGGCATCCCCGCCTCGGAGATCGTCGATCGACGCCCGCCTCAGGCCGAGGTCTGCGGGGTCGATGTCGTGCTCGGTCACCGAGCCGCGCGACACCTCCCAGAGGTGGCTGTGGCCGGTGGTCGACAGCTCGTCGAGCCCGTCGTCGCCGCGGAACACCAGGGCAGTCGCCCCGCGGGTCTGGAAGACGCCGACGATCAAGGGCACTTTGTCGAGGTGCGCGACACCGACGGCCGACGCCTCGGGCCGGGCCGGATTCGAGAGCGGGCCGAGGAAATTGAAGACCGTCGGGATGCCGAGCTCGGCGCGCGTCGGTCCCGCGTTCTTGAACCCCGGGTGGAAGAGCGCGGCGAACGCGAAGGTGATGCCGACCTCGCCCAGGACCGCGGCGACCCGCTCGGGCGTCAGATCCACGTCGATGCCGAGCGCCGCCAGCACGTCGGAGGAGCCGGACGCCGATGACGCGGCTCGATTGCCGTGCTTCACGACCTTCGCGCCGGCCGCGGCCGCGACGATCGACGACATGGTCGACACGTTCACGGTGCCGAAGCGGTCCCCCCCGGTGCCCACGATGTCGAGGGCCATCGGATCGACATCGAGCGGGTGCGCGTTCGCAAGGATCGCATCCCGGAATCCGACGATCTCGTCGACGGTCTCGCCCTTCGCACGCAGCGCGACCAGGAAGGCGCCAAGCTGCGACGGCGTCGCGCGCCCTGCCATGACCTCCTCCATGGCCCAGGATGCCTCGGCGATCGAGAGATCGGCGCCCGCCAGCAGCTGGGTGAGAACGGCGGGCCAGGTGAGGTCGGTGGGCATGCGCCTGATCGTAGCGACCCGCCCGGAATGGAATCGGGACGGAAGGAAATCGACCATAATGGAGAGGTGACGTCCACCTCCTTCACCAACGCCCCGGGCACCGCGGTCATCAACCGGCCGAACGTGACGCAGGTCGGTGTGATCGTGTGGCTCGGCAGCGAGGTGATGTTCTTCGCGGGGTTGTTCGCGATCTACTTCACGCTCCGGTCGACGTCTCCGGGGCTCTGGGCCCAGCAGACCGCGCACCTCAACGTTCCGTATGCACTGGCCAACACGCTCGTGCTGGTCTCGTCCTCCTTCACCGCTCAGGCCGGCGTCTTCGCCGCCGAGCGGTTGCAGGGCCGCCGTCTGGGAAGCCCGCTGCAGTTCTGGAGGTGGGGCATGGTCGAGTGGTTCTACCTGACCTTCGCCCTCGGCGCGGTCTTCGTCACGGGCCAGGTCTTCGAATACGCGAACCTGGTCAGCGAGCACATCGGCTTCGCCTCCGACTCCTACGGCTCGGCGTTCTACCTGACCACTGGCTTCCACGCACTGCACGTGACCGGCGGGCTGATCGCCTTCCTCCTCTGCATCGGCCGCGTTTTCGCGGTCAAGAATTTCACGCACAAAGAGGCGACGACCGCGATCGCGGTCTCGTACTACTGGCACTTCGTCGACGTGGTGTGGATCGGCCTCTTCCTCGTCATCTACATCCTGAAATAAGCGAACGGACCACTCCCCGCACATGGCGAAGACTGCAACCCCCTCAGCACGCAAGGCCCGCGCCGGGCGCCGTTCGCCCCTGGCGTCGGTGGCCCTGCTGGTGATCGGCCTGCTGGCGACCGGTGGCGCCTATGCGCTGTTCACGACGAGCGCGACCGCCGAGACCTCTTCGCAGGTGACCTCGATGGTCTCCGACGGTCAGAAGCTGTTCGCCGCCAACTGCGCCAGCTGCCATGGACTCTCCGCGCAGGGCTCGGCCGTCGCACCGACGCTGATCGGGGTGGGCGCGGCATCCGTCGACTTCCAGGTCGGGACGGGCCGGATGCCGGCTGCCGCATCGGGTCCGCAAGAGGAGCAGAAGCCGGTCCAGTTCACCGACGCCCAGATCGCGGACCTCGCCACCTACATCGCCTCACTCGGCCCCGGCCCGGCGATCCCCGACTCGACGTACCTGCAGGGTGACGGCGACGTCGCGGCGGGCGCCGAGCTGTTCCGCATCAACTGCGCCATGTGCCACAACGTCGCGGGCGCGGGCGGTGCCCTGACCGAGGGCAAGTACGCGCCGGCCCTGAACGACGTCTCGGCCAAGCACATCTACGAGGCGATGGTCACCGGCCCGCAGAACATGCCGGTCTTCAACGACATGAACATCACGCCTGCTGACAAGGCGAACATCATCACCTACCTCAAGTACCTCGACAAGCACCCGTCGCCGGGCGGACTCGACCTGGGCAACCTGGGTCCGGTCTCCGAGGGCCTCTTCGTCTGGATCTTCGCTCTCGGCTCGGTGGTCGCCATCACCGTATGGCTGACCGCGAAGTCCAACTGACCCGTACCACTGGAAAGGGATCGCGAACATGGCTGACCAGGGCGCCGACCACGGCACCGACGTCGAGAAGTACGACGCCAGCGTGCCGTCAGGGACCGCCATCGTCACAGCGGACCGGGTCGAGAACCCCGGGTTCCCGCCGGTGCGGCTGCGCGTCTCGGAACTCGATCCGAAGAAGGATGCCGCGAACTCCCGCCGGGTCGCACTCCTGTTCGGCCTCTCGATGGTGGGTAGCGCGGCGGCGATCGCCGCGTACATCATCTTCCCGATCACGCCGGGCGACACCGGCTCGGTTCGCACCAACACCTTCCTGCTCGGCTTGGGGCTCGCGCTCGCGCTGTTCGGCATCGGCTTCGGCGCCGTGCATTGGGCGAAGTCGCTCATGGACGGCCACGACCTCGTCGAGTACCGCCACAACACGCGCGGTTCCGACGAGACCCGGGCGAGGGCGGCCGAGGTCTTCCACCTCGGCAACGTCGAGTCCGGTTGGAGCCGGCGCAAGCTGATCCGAAACACCCTGATCGGCGCGCTCGTGCTCTTCCCGCTGCCGGGCATCGTGGTCTTCCGCGACCTGGCGCCCGCGGCCGACGCCAATGACGTCCTGCGGCACACGGTCTGGAAGAAGGGCACCCGGCTCACCAAGGACCCGAGCGGCACCCCGATCCTCGCCTCCGAGGTGACCCTGGGTTCGGTCTTCCACGTCATTCCGGACGGATTGAACGACCTCGAGGACAAGCTCGAAGAGAAGGCCAAGGCCGCCGTGCTCCTCATGCGTCTCAAGCCCGAGGATCTGCATGTGTCGAAGGGCCGTGAGACCTGGAACTACAACGGCATCGTCGCCTACTCCAAGATCTGCACGCACGTCGGATGCCCGGTGGCACTGTACGAGCAACAGACCCACCACCTGCTGTGCCCATGCCATTCCTCGCAGTTCGACATCACGCACGAGGCGGAGGTCATCTTCGGCCCGGCCAAGCGCCCGCTGCCGCAGCTGCCCATCACCATCGACTCCGAGGGCTACCTGGTCGCGCAGAGCGACTTCCATGAGCCCGTCGGCCCGAGCTTCTGGGAGCGGGAACATTGAGCGTCGACACCACAGCACCCGCCGCGACCCCGGCCGTGAGCGCGGATGACCTCCCCCCCAGCAACGGGATGAAGCTGACCAACTGGGCAGCGAACTACATCGACGAGCGCACCAGCATCTCCGGTCTCGTCCGGGAGCTCGGCCGCAAGATCTTCCCCGATCACTGGTCATTCATGCTCGGCGAGGTCGCGCTCTACAGCTTCGTCGTCATCCTGCTCAGCGGCACCTTCCTCACCTTCTTCTTCCAGCCCTCGATGGCGGTCGTCACCTACGACGGCTCCTACGCGCCGCTCAAGGGCATCCAGATGTCGGCGGCGATGTCGTCGACGCTCAACATCAGTTTCGACATCCGCGGCGGCCTGCTGCTGCGCCAGGTGCACCACTGGGCCGCCCTGCTGTTCGTGGCATCCATCGGCCTGCACATGCTGCGCATCTACTTCACCGGCGCCTTCCGCAAGCCGCGCGAACTCAACTGGGTGCTCGGCTTCACGCTCTTCGTGCTCGCCCTCGCCGAGGGCTTCACCGGCTACTCCCTCCCCGACGACCTGCTCTCGGGCAACGGCCTTCGCATCATCGACGGCATGGTGAAGGGCGTTCCGGTCGTCGGCACCTGGATCTCGTACCTGCTGTTCGGTGGGGAGTTCCCCGGCACCGCGATCGTTGGACGCCTCTACTCGCTGCACATCCTGCTGCTGCCGGCGATCCTGGTCGCCGTGCTCGGCGTGCACTTGCTCCTGCTGGTGATCAACAAGCACACCCAGTTCGCGGGAGCGGGTCGCACAGAGGGCAATGTGGTCGGCGCGCCCGTCATGCCGGTGTTCGCGGCGAAGGCCGGCGGCTTCTTCTTCATCATCTTCGGCGTGATCATGCTGACCGCCTCCTTCGTCACGATCAACCCGATCTGGACCTATGGGCCGTACGACCCCTCCCCCATCAGCGCCGGAACGCAACCGGACTGGTATATCGGGTTCGCGGACGGCGCCCTGCGCCTGGTTCCGCATGGCTGGGAGTTCATGCTCGGCCCGTACACGGTCTCGATGAACATCATCCTTCCGATCCTCGTTCTCCTGGTGTTCCTGGTCGTGGTCGCGGCGTATCCGTTCTTCGAAGCCTGGGTCACCGGCGACAAGCGCGAGCACCACATCGCCGACCGTCCTCGCAACGCTCCGACCCGGACCGCGATCGGCGCAGCGGGCGTGACGTTCTACGCGGTGCTGTGGGCCGCGGCGAGTTCCGACCTCATCGCCACTCACTTCAAGCTGACGATCGAGGGAGTCATCCTCGCTCTTCAGATCCTGTTCTTCGTGGGACCGGTCGTCGCCTACTTCGTCACGAAGCGGATCTGCGTCGGCCTGCAGAAGAAGGATCGCGAGATCGCGCTCCACGGCTTCGAGTCGGGCCGCATCGTGCGCCTGCCCGGTGGCGAGTACGTCGAGGTGCACGAGCAGCTCTCCGACTACGAGCGCTGGAAGCTGGTCAGCTTCGACGACTACGCGCCGATCATGCTCCGCCCCAACAAGGAGGGCAAGATCACCGCGAATGCCCGCTTCCGGGCCCGGATGTCGAGCTGGTTCTTCGAGGACCGGATCGCCCCGGTGAGCCGCACCGAGATCGAGGCCTCGCACCACGGCGGGCACTGACCCGCAGAATCCGTCCGAGAAGCCCCGCGGTCAGCCGCGGGGCTTCTCGCGTGCCAGGCGAGCCTCGAGGGCGTCCGGGTCGGGCACGAACAGGATGTCGCGCCCGCGATTCGCCTCGCGTATCCGGTCGCTCAACGCGTCGCTCGCCTTCGTCTGAGCGATCCCGCCGCCGTAGGTCTCCCCCGATGAGGTCGCGAGCATCGTCCTCGCTCCGCAGCAGCAGGCCCGCGCGGCCGAGGAGGAGAACGGCAAGTCCGGAGATGCTGGAGTACTGCAGCCCTCGAGGTTAGAAGAACCTGCGCATGTACTCGGCGCTCTCGTGAAAGCCCAGCCGGTCGTAGAAGCCACCAGCGCGCCGACTGGCGACCGTCAGCTGAGTGACGCCGCGGCGCTCGCACTCGACCTCGACGGCCCGCACGAGTCGCGTGCCCACGTCGAGACCTCGCGCCGACGCATCCACCACCAGCTCCTGCAGTTGGGCGGACGGGCCGTTCGTGGCCAGCAGCGGCACGATCGTCGTCAGGGCGTAGCCCTGCAGCGCGCCGCCCTCGTCGGGTTCGGCGACGAGCAGGAACACACTGGACTGCTCCCCCGCGAAATACGACGCGATCGTCGTGTCGAAGGCCGAGCGAACCGCCGGGAAGGCGTGCCCGAGCTCGCCGACGAGCGAGAACAGGTCGTCCTCATCACCGGGGTGCGCTTCGCGGATCATCGGAGGATCCCGGTCAGCGGGCGAAGTTGTTGCGGTAGTACTCGTAGTACCAGCCGATGATCGCCACGATCGCGATCGGGGCGCCGATGAACGAGATCCAGGTGCCGACAGCGATCCCCAGGAACACCAGCGCCAGCGCGAAGCCGAGCACCAAGGGCCACCAGCTCCAGGGGCTGAACGTGCCCATCTCCGGGTCGCCGTCATCGATGTTGGCGTCGACCAGATCGGACGGCGTCTCGCCGCCTTGCGCGGCATGCGTGCGGCCCAGGTAGAAGGCCAGGAAGAACGCCAGGATGCCGGACAGGGCCATGCCGACCGTCCCGACCCACTCGACCCGCATGAGGTCGCCGAAGAACAGCGACCAGACGGTGTAGGTGGCGTCGGCCAGCCAGAAGAACCCGCCGAGGATCCAGAACAGGTTGGAGTTGGCGCGCATCGGCTACTTCACCCCTCCGGAGGCCAGATCGACCACCGGCCCATCGGGAGCGTCTTTCAGGGCGCCGACGCCGACCGGAACGCCCACCTCGGGGTGGTGCAGGTCGAAGGCCGGGGACTCCGAACGGATGCGCGGGATCGAGGTGAAGTTGTGTCGCGGCGGCGGGCAGGACGTCGCCCACTCGAGCGAGCGCGCGGTGCCCCACGGGTCATCCACGGTGACCTTGGGCGCGTGGCGCGCCGTCAGGTAGACGTTGATGAGGAACGGCAGCATCGAGACACCGAGGATGGCGGCTCCGACCGTCGACAGCTGGTTCATCCAGGTGAAGCCGTCGCTCGGCAGATAGCTCGCGTAGCGGCGCGGCATGCCGATGACGCCCAGCCAGTGCTGGATCAGGAAGGTCGTGTGGAATCCGATGAACAGCAGCCAGAAGTGGATCTTGCCCAGCCGCTCATTGAGCATCTTGCCGGTCCACTTGGGCCACCAGAAGTAGAAGCCCGCGAACATCGCGAATACCACGGTGCCGAACACCACGTAGTGGAAGTGCGCGACGACGAAGTAACTGTCCGACACGTGGAAGTCGAGCGGCGGCGACGCGAGGATCACGCCGGTGAGGCCACCGAAGGTGAAGGTGATCAGGAAGCCGATCGCCCACAGCATCGGGGTCTCGAAGGTCACCGAGCCGCGCCACATGGTGCCGATCCAGTTGAAGATCTTCACGCCGGTCGGCACCGCGATGAGCATCGTCATCAAGGAGAAGAACGGCAGGAGCACCTGGCCGGTGACGTACATGTGGTGCGCCCACACCGTCACCGAGAGGGCGGCGATCGCGATGGTCGCGTAGATCAGCGTCTTGTAGCCGAAGATCGGCTTGCGGCTGAACACGGGGAGCACCTCGCTGATGATGCCGAAGAACGGCAGAGCGATGATGTAGACCTCTGGGTGCCCGAAGAACCAGAACAAGTGCTGCCAGAGGATCGTTCCGCCGTTCGCGGGATCCAGCAGGTGCGAACCGAAGACGCGGTCCCCGCCGAGTGCGAACAGCGCCGCGGCCAGCACCGGGAAGGCGACGAGCACCAGGATCGAGGTGACCAGGATGTTCCAGGTGAAGATCGGCATCCGGAACATGGTCATGCCGGGGGCACGCATCGTGATGATCGTGGTGATGAAGTTCACCGCGCCGAGGATCGTGCCGAATCCGGCGAGGGCGAGACCGAAGACCCAGAGGTTGCCGCCGAGACCCGGGGTGAAGGTCGTGCTGGTGAGCGGCGCATAGGCCGTCCAGCCGAAGGCCGCCGCCCCCTGGGGGGTGAAGAAGCCGCCGACCGTGATCAGGGCGCCGAAGAAGTAAAGCCAGTAGGCGAAGGCGTTCAGCTTCGGGAACGCCACGTCGGGCGCGCCGATCTGCAAGGGCATGGCCACATTCGCGAAGCCGGCGAACAACGGCGTCGCGAAGAGCAGCAGCATGATCGTGCCGTGCATCGTGAAGAGCTGGTTGTACTGCTCATTGGAGCCCACCACGTCGAGGCCCGGCGTGAACAGCTCGGCCCGGATGACCAGGGCGAGCACGCCACCGATGCAGAAGTAGATGAACGAGGTGATCAGGTAGAGGTACCCGATCGTCTTGTGGTCGGTGGTGGTGATCCACTTGACCAGGATGTTGCCCTTGCGCTCGACCCGGCTGCCCCCGTTGACGGTGGTCGCCGTCGGCGCAGGGCTCAGGTTCGCGGGTGCAGTTGCGGTGCTCATCGGCCTAGCCCTCTGTCGTGGTGCCGTCGGTGCCCGGCAGGTTCGTGTTCGTGTTGTAGGTCGGGCCGAGACGGCCGGTCTGACCGAGATCCTTCAGCGCCTGGATCTGCTTCTCGTAGTCGGCCTGCGAGACCACCTTCACCTGGAAGAGCATGTCGGCGTGGTACTCGCCGCAGAGCTCCGCGCATTTGCCCTGGTAGGTGCCCAGCTTCTCGGGGATGAAGTACATGTGGTTCGTCGTGGCCGGGATCATGTCCTTCTTGTAGAGGAAGTCGACGACCCAGAAGGAGTGCGCGACGTCGCGCGACTCGATGTCGATCTGCACCTTCTTGTTGACCGGCAGGTACAGCGTCGGCAGTTTGCTCAGGTCCACGCTGCCATCGGGGTTCAGGCGGTCCTGCACCTGGACACCCGGCGAGTAGACCTTCTCGTCGAGGTAGTTGAAGTCCCACGACCAGCGCTTGCCGAATACCTCGATCTTGACATCGGGATTGCCGGGGTTGGCCTCGATCGCGCCCTGATCGCGGGCGGTGAAGGCGAAGAAGCCGAGCACCAGGATGAGCGGCACGATCGTGTAGAAGATCTCGATCGGGAGGTTGTAGCGCAGCTGCACCGGGAGGCCGGTCTGGCCCTTGCGGCGGCGGTACACGACGGCGGCCCAGATGATGAGGCCCCAGGTGAGCACGCCGACCGCGAGCAGCACGATCCACGAGTTGACCCAGAGGGCGGTGACGCGCGAGGTGTTGTTGGTGACGTCGGGGCCACCGGGCAGGAAGCCGGAGAGCTGGGCCTGCGAGCATCCGGCCAGGACGATCGCGACGACGCCGAAGATCGGGATCAGCGCCCACCGCGCCAAACGGGATCGGCGCGGCCGGTTCACCAAGAGCCGCCGCTTCTCTGACGGCTGAGCCTGGGGGCGATTGGAGCGCACCTGAAACCTCTCGAGCGTGGGGCTGATTCCCTTTCACTCTACAACGCTCGAAGGCCCCCACCTTCCGGTGAGGGCCTTCGGAGAAGCGTGTCTGAGAGACGCTTTGGAGGGTTCAGTGGAATGAGTCTCCGCACGCGCAAGAACCCGATGCGTTGGGGTTGTCGATGGTGAATCCCTGCTTCTGGATGGTGTCTTCGAAGTCGATGGACGCGCCGTCCAGGTAGGGCACGCTCATCGGGTCGACGACGACCTCGACGCCGCCGAAGTCGGCGGTCGTGTCACCGTCGAGCAGTCGCTCGTCGAAGTACAGCTGGTAGATCAGGCCGGAGCATCCGCCGGGCTGCACGGCCACGCGCAGGCGCAGGTCGTCTCGACCCTCCTGCTCGAGCAGGCTGCGCACCTTGTCGGCGGCGATGTTGGAGAGCTTCACGCCGTGCGTCTGGGGCTCGGAGGCCTCGGTGGCGATCATGGTGTCGGACATGCCACTCAGTGTACGTCGGGATGCGCCGCGTTCGCGGGCCCCACGCTTCTGAACATCAGACGGTGCGCGAGTTCAAGCGCGCAAGCAGAAGGGCCTCCGACAGGATCGTGCGCTGCAGCGTCGGCAGATGCAACGACTCGTTCGGGCTGTGGGCCCGGGTGTCCGGGTCCTCCACGCCGGTGATCAGGATCTGCGCCTTGGGGTACCGCGCGACCAGGTCGGCGATGAACGGGATCGATCCTCCCGATCCCATCTGCACCGGCTCGGCTCCCCATGCCTCCTGCATGGTCGCGAGCGCGTCTTCGGCGGCCCAGCCGTCGGTGTCGACGAGGAACGGCTGACCGAGGTCGAGATCCTCGATCGAGAGCTGCGCGCCGAAGGGGGCGTGCTCCAGCAGGTGGTCCCTCAGCTTCTCGAAGAACTGCCGGGCGTCCTGGCCCGGCGCGACGCGCGCGCTGATCCGCACCCGGACGCTCGGCACCAGGGTGTTCGAGGCGTTCTTGACGGTCGGGGCGTCGATCCCCGTGACGGTGATGGCCGGCTGATACCAGGCCCGGGACAGGATGTCGCCGCTCCCGATCGTCGTCACGCCCTCCAGCAGCCCAGTCTCGTCGCGCAGCTTCCGCTCGTCGTACTCCGGAGTCTCGGCCTCGTGCGCGTGAAGCCCGTGGACGGCCACCGAGCCGTCCTTGTGCCACAGCGTGTGCAGCAACTGGACGGCCGCCAGCATCGCGTCGGGGACCTGACCACCGAACTGGCCAGAGTGCGAGGCGTGGTCGAGCGTGGTGATCCGCAGGTTGAAGGCGACGGCCCCCCGAAGACCGACCGTCAGGGCGGGCGTCTCGAGGTCCCAGTTGCCGGAGTCGGCGACGACGATCGCGTCGGCGGCGAGCTGGTCGTGGTACTGCTCGAGGATGCCGGGGAGGGCGCGGGAGCCGAACTCCTCCTCACCCTCCACGAAGAGCACGATGCCGACATCGGGTTCACCCTCGATCACGGAGTTGAGCGCGCGAATGGCAGCCAGGTGCGTGACGACGCCGGCCTTGTCATCCGCCGTCCCGCGCCCGTAGAGGCGGTCGCCGCGGAGGGTCGGCTCGAAGGGCTTCGAGTCCCACTGCTCCTCGTCACCCTCTGGCTGCACGTCGTGATGGGCGTACAGCAGCACGGTCGGGCGGCCGTTGCGCGCCGCACGACGGGCGAGCACCGCGGGAAGGCCGAGCTTGCCCGCACCCGACTCGGCGTCGGCCGCGATCGGCACCTGGATGATCTCGATGCTGTCGAAGGACCCCACCTCGCGGGCCAGCTCGGCCACCTTCTCGGCGCTCGCGCGCACATGGGCCGGATCGAAGCCGTCCCAGGAGACGGAGGGGATGCGCACCAACGTCGACAGCTCGGCGATCGCCGTCGGAAGGCCGGCCTGCACCGCCTCCTTCAGCTGGTCGAAATGCGGAGTGGTGATCGGTTCGGATGCCGAAGCGTGCGGGGAGGCCATGCGGGTAATCTAAACACCACACGAGACGAGGACTCCACCGTGGCCAAGACCCCCAAGACCGAGCACGATGACGTGACGACCGCCGACGAGGCACCTGTCGAGGCGGCGACCAAAGGGCGCCCCACCCCGACCCGCAAGGAGCAGGAGGCGGCGCGCAAGCAGCCGCTGGTTCCGAGCGACCGCCGGCTTGCGGCTCGCAACTCGCGCGCCCAGACCTCCAGCGACCGCGATCGCGCGCGCGTCGGCATGGCACGTGGCGACGAGAAGTACCTCCCGGCCCGCGACAAGGGCGTGCAGAAGCGCTACGCCCGTGACTTCGTCGACGCCCGCTTCAGTCTCGGCGAGGCGCTGCTGCCGATCCTCGTGCTCGTGATCCTCACCTACTTCCTCCCGGCGGCCTTCTCGAGCGTCGCGCTCATCGCGGTCTGGGGCGTGCTGCTCGTCGTCGTCGCAGATGGCATCTGGATGGGCCAGAAGCTGACCTCGCAGCTCGCCGCCAAGTACGGCAAGGACAAGGTCGAGCGGGGCCTGCGCTGGTACTCGTTCATGCGCGCGATCCAGCTGCGCCCGATGCGGCTGCCCAAGCCGCAGGTCAAGCGCGGTCAGTACCCGAGCTAGATCGTCTCCCTGAGTTCCTTGTTGATCGCCGCTGCCCAGAACGGCCCGCGGTAGAGGAACGCCGTGTAACCCTGCACCAGGGTCGCCCCGGCGGCGAGCCGCCCCGCGACGTCGGCCCCCGTCTCGACGCCGCCCACCGAGATCAGGCAGAACTCGGCCGGAACGTTCGCGCGAAGCAGCCGCAGAATCTCCAGGGCGCGGCTCGTGACAGGCGGGCCGGAGAGGCCGCCTGCTCCCGCCGCGACCACGACGGCCGGATCGGTGAGGAGGCCGTCCCTCGACAGCGTCGTGTTCGTCGCGACGATGCCCGAGAGCCTCAGCCGCACCGCGAGCCCGGCGATCCGCCGCACCTCGTCGTCGCTCAGGTCGGGTGCGATCTTCACCAGCACCGGGGTGCCCCCTGCCGCATCGCGCACGGCCTCGAGCAGGGGTGCCAGCTTGTCGAGCTGCTGGAGGCCGCGGAGTCCCGGGGTGTTCGGCGAACTCACGTTCACCACGAGATAGTCGGCGTGCGGGGCGAGCAGCCGGGTGCTCTCGAGGTAGTCGGGGATCGCGTCATCCACCTCGACCACCCGGCTCTTGCCGACGTTGACGCCGATGATCGGCCGGATGCCGCGGCTCGCCTCCCGCTGCAGCCGAGGCACCGCTGCTGCTGCGCCGTGATTGTTGAAGCCCATGCGGTTGATGACGGCGCGATCCGGGATCAGGCGGAACAACCGCGGCTTCGGGTTGCCGGGCTGGGCACGCGCGGTGATCGTGCCGACCTCGACGTGGCCGAAGCCGAGCTGGCCGAGGCCGCGGATGCCGCGCGCGTCCTTGTCGAATCCCGCTGCGACGCCGAACGGCGAGGGGAAGGTCAGCCCGAGGGTCTCGACCGCGAGCCGCGGATCGGGGCGGGTGGCGCGGCGGAGGAGAGCGCCGATGCCGACGACCGGCAGCATCCGGATCACCAGGAAGGCCAGCTGGTGCGCGAACTCGGGATCGAGATGCGACAGGACGAGGCGGAAGAGGAGGCGGTACATACCGCAGCCAGGCTATTGCCTAGGCGTCGCCGCCCGGCGCTTCGACAGCCTCCGAGTCGTGCTCCACCCGCAACAACGTGATCGCGGCCTCGAAGTCGTCCAGCGAGTCGAAGCCCTGGTAGACGCTCGCGAAGCGCAGGTACGCCACCTCGTCGAGTTCGCGCAGCGGCGGCAGGATGGCGAGCCCGACCTCGTTGGCCTCGATCTGCGAGACACCGGTCGCGCGGATGGCCTCCTCGACCTTCTGCGCGAGCTGCGACAGGTCGGCATCGGTCACCGGGCGGCCCTGGCAGGCCTTGCGCACGCCCGAGACGATCTTCTCCCGGCTGAACGGCTCGACGATCCCGCTGCGTTTGATCACGCTGAGGCTCGCCGTCTCGGTCGTGCTGAACCGGCGCCCGCACTGCGGGCACTGCCGACGGCGCCGGATGGCGAGGCCGTCGTCGCTCGTGCGCGAGTCGATCACGCGCGAGTCCGGGTAGCGGCAGAAGGGGCAGAACATGGTGCGATCAGGATAAACGGTGGCATCCCGATTCGCCGGGACGCCAGGCTCAGTCGTCGAATCGAGCTTCCGCAGCGTCGCCGTGCGCCGGGAGCTGCTCCGCGTCGCTGAGAGCCCGGATGCCGGCGCGCGCGCCCGCAAGCCCCTCCCGGTCGTACCGGATCACCTGCTGCGACCGCAGGAAGGTCATCGCCCCGAGCCCCGACGAGAACCGCGACTGGCCGCCGGTGGGCAGCACGTGGTTCGAGCCGGCCAGGTAGTCCCCGAGGCTCACCGGCGCGTCCTGGCCCAGGAAGATCGCGCCCGCGTTGGTGATCAGGTCGAGGGTGGCGCCGGGGTCTGCGGTCTGCAGTTCCAGGTGCTCGGGACCGTAGGCGTTGCTCAGCGCGGCCGCAGCCGGGATGTCGTCCACCAGCACGATCGCCGACTGGCGGGCGTCAAGCGCGGCCGTGACGCGGGCGGAGGCCGACGTGCTCGCGGCGAGCCGCGCCAGCTCGGGCAGGACGGCGTCCACCAGCTCCGGCGAATCCGTCACCAGCACGGCAGCCGCCAGCTCGTCATGCTCGGCCTGGCTGACCAGGTCGGCGGCGACCAGGCTCGCCTGGGCGGTGGCATCCGCGATGATGAGGATCTCAGTGGGTCCGGCTTCGGCGTCGATGCCGGCCACCCCCACCACCAGGCGCTTGGCGGCGACCACGTAGATGTTGCCGGGACCGGTGATGAGGTCCACCGGATCCAGGCCGAGGCTGGGGACGCCGTAGGCGAGCGCGCCGATCGCGCCGGCGCCGCCCATCGCGTAGACCTCGTCGACCCCGAGGATGCCTGCGGCGCCCAGGATGGTCGGGTGCACTCCCCCGTGGAACTCGGACTGGGCCGGCGATGCCAGGGCGACCGAGCCGACTCCGGCGACCTGCGCCGGGACCGCGTTCATGATCACGCTCGACGGGTAGACCGCCTTGCCGCCCGGCACGTAGAGGCCGACGCGCTCGATCGGCTCCCAGCGCTGCACGACCTCGGCACCCGGCCCGAGTTCGGTGACTGCGGGCGGAGGCACTTGCGCCTCGCTGGCCAGGCGCACGCGGCGGATCGATTCCTCGATGGCGGCGCGGACCGCCGGGTCCAGGGCCTCGACCGCGGCCGCGATGGCGGCCGGGTCGACCCGGATCGCCGTCGGGCGAACCCCGTCGAACCTCTCGGCCTGCGCCCGCAATGCATCTTCGCCGTCCGCCCGGACCGCGGCGATGAGCTGCGCAGCACTCTCGCTCGCCACGGCGACGTCGAGCTGGGCGCGCGGGATCAGCGTCATCAACTCGGCGCGGCCGGGTCGTCGTCCGCGGAGGTCGATCGTCTGGATCATGGCTCCTTCAGACTATCGAGAGCTGAGGAGCCGAGCGGCCAGCGGGGCGCGGGGCGCGGGGCGCGGGGCGCGGCGGCGTGTACGTGGGGCGGAACGGGGGTGCCGCAGGAGCGGCGGCGCGCGGAGAAATTCAGTGGCAGAGTCGAGCGTATGGATGACCCGTTGATCACCGACGACGTCTCGGCCTTCAAACTGGCCTTCCGGCGGCTCGCGGCCGGCGTCTCCGTCATCACGGCCCTGCATCCGGACGGACGTCCGGCCGGCTTCACGGCGACGTCCCTCGCCTCACTGGCCGCGGATCCACCGATGGCCACGTTCAACATGGCGCGCAAGGCGAGCGCCTGGCCCGCGATCGAGCAGACCGAGCACGTGCTCGTGCACCTGCTGGGCATCCGGAACCGCGCCGCCGCCGAGATCCTTTCGCTCGACGCCGATCAGCGCTTCGCCGGCGACCACTGGGCTCCTGGCCCGCTCGGGCTCCCCCTGTTGAACGACGTGCCGGCCTGGATGCTGTGCCGCATCATCGCGCGCTACCCGACCGAGCAGAGCGCCACGATCGTCGTGCGCATCGAGGAGGGTTCACTCGGAGCCGAGGACATCCCGTTGCTCTACCACGAGCGGTCGTACTGGAAACCGGGCGACCGGGTCTAGTTGTCGGCGGACGGTGTTCGAAGCACACCGCAGTGCTCACGCCGTGATCTCCGCCGACGACGCGATCCGTCGTCCGCCTAGCTCAGATCACGCAATTCGGCCCGAGCAGCCGCTTCAGCTCGCCGTACAGATCGGCCGTCACCGATACCGGGTACGGGATCTCGAACATCCGTGCGGTGTCACCGCGCACCAGGCGCAGGCGCACCTCGTTGTCGCCGGAGTGCCGGATCAGCACGTCGTTGAGGGCCGAGACGATGTCGGTCGTCGCCCGATTCTCGGGCATCGAGATGAGCAGGGGGCCAGAGCCGAGGCTCTGCCCGGTGTCGGGCAGGAACATGCTCTGGGCGTGGATGTTGAGCCCTTCGTCGCGCATGCTGACGCGGCCCTTGATCACCGCGACCGCGTCGTTCGCGAGAGCGGGTGAGAACTCCTGGTAGGTCTTGCCCAGGAACATCACCCCGACCTCGCCGCCGAAGTCCTCGAGCTGCACGATCCCGTACTGGTTGCCGGAGTTGCGCGCGGTGCGGTGCTGCACGCTCGTGATCAACCCGGCCAGGGTGACCGTGTCGCCGTCGTGCACGGACTCGCCGTCCAGCAACTCGGCGACCGTGATCGTGGCGTGCTTGGCCAGCTGCAACTCCAGCCCAGCGAGCGGATGATCGCTCACGTAGAGGCCGAGCATCTCGCGCTCGAACGCCAGCTTGTCGCGCTTGGCCCACTCGGGACGCGCCGGGATGTTGTCGACCGTGTCCGGCTCGTCCCACAGGCTGTCGAAGTCGAAGCCGACCTGCCCGTTGGCCTCGTTGCGCTTCACGCTCACGGCGGCTTCGACGGCCTCCTCGTGGATCTCCATCAGGGCACGCCGCGTGGCGCCGAGTGTGTCGAAGGCGCCCGCCTTGATGAGCGACTCGACGGTCCGCTTGTTCGCGACCGGAATCGGCACCTTGCGCAGGAAGTCGTGGAAGCTCGTGAACCGCCCCTTGTCGACCCGGGCCAGCCGGATCCCTTCCACCACTCCCCCGCCGACGTTGCGCACCGCGCCGAGTCCGAAGCGGATGTCCTCGCCCACGGCCGAGAAGTAGGCGATCGACTCGTTCACGTCGGGGGCGAGCACCGTGATGCCCATGCGGCGGCACTCGTTGAGGTAGATCGCGAGCTTGTCGCGGGCGTCGCCGACGCTGGTCAGAAGCGCGGCCATGTACTCCGCGGGGTAGTGGGCCTTGAGGTAGGCGGTCCAGTAGCTGAGCACTCCGTAGGCGGCCGAATGCGCCTTGTTGAAGGCGTAGTCGGAGAAGGGCAGCAGGATGTCCCAGAGCGTCTTGATCGCGACATCCGAGTAGCCGTTGGTCTTCATGCCGTTCATGAAGTCCTCGTACTGCTTGTCGAGCTCGGACTTCTTCTTCTTGCCCATGGCGCGGCGCAGGATGTCGGCCTGCCCGAGCGAGAAGCCGGCGACGCGCTGGGCGATCGCCATGACCTGCTCCTGGTAGATGATCAGGCCGTAGGTGGTGTCGAGGATGTCGGCGAGCGAGTCCTTGAACTCCGGGTGGATCGGCGAGATCAGCTGCTGGCCGTTCTTGCGCAGCGCGTAGTTGGTGTGCGAGTTCGCGCCCATCGGCCCCGGGCGGTACAGAGCGATGAGGGCCGAGATGTCTTCGAAGTTGTCGGGCTTCATCAGCCGCAGCAGCGACCGCATGGGGCCACCGTCGAGCTGGAACACGCCGAGGGTGTCTCCTCGCGAGAGCAGTTCGTATGCGCCGGGATCGTCGAGCTCGAGGTCTTCGAGCACCGGGCGGTGGCCGCGGTTGCTCTCGATGTTGTCCAGGGCGTCGTCGATGATCGTCAGGTTGCGCAGCCCGAGGAAGTCCATCTTGATGAGACCGAGGGCCTCCGACGCCGGGTAGTCGAACTGCGTGACGATCTGGCCGTCCTGCTCCCGCTTCATGATCGGGATGATGTCGATCAGCGGCTCGCTCGACATGATGACGCCGGCCGCGTGCACGCCCCACTGCCGCTTGAGGCCCTCGAGACCGCGGGCCGCGTCGAAGACCGTGCGCGCCTCGGCGTCCGACTCGAGGATGGCGCGGAAGTCCACGGCCTCCTTGTAGCGCTCGTGGCTGGGCTCGACGATCCCGTACAGCGCCATGTCCTTGCCCATGACCGGCGCGGGCATCGCCTTGGTCAGCTTCTCGCCCATGCCGAATGGGAAGCCGAGCACGCGACCCGCGTCCTTCAGGGCCTGCTTCGCCTTGATCGTGCCGTAGGTCACGATCTGCGCGACGCGCTCGTCGCCGTACTTCTCGGTGACGTAGCGGATGACCTCGCCGCGCCGGCGCTCGTCGAAGTCCACGTCGAAGTCGGGCATCGAGACACGGTCCGGGTTGAGGAAGCGCTCGAAGATCAGGCCGTGGCGCAGCGGATCCAGATCGGTGATCTTCATGGCGTAGGCGGCCATCGATCCGGCTCCCGATCCACGACCAGGGCCGACCCGGATGCCGTGGTCCTTCGACCAGTTGATGAAGTCCGCCACGACCAGGAAGTATCCCGGGAAGCCCATCTGCAGGATGACGCCGACCTCGTAGTCCGCCCGCTCGCGCACCTCGGCCGGAACCCCGCCCGGGTAGCGCTCGACCAGCCCCTTCTCGACCTCCTTGACGAACCAGGTCTGCTCGGTCTCGCCATCGGGGACCGGGTAGCGCGGCATGTAGTTGGCGTGGGTGTCGAACTCGACCTCGCACCGCTCGGCGATGAGCAGGGTGTTGTCGCAGGCGTCCGGTGTCTCGCGGAACAGCTGCCGCATCTGCGCCGGCGTCTTCAGGTAGTACTCCTGGCTGTCCATCTTGAAGCGGGTCGGGTCGGCCATGGTCGAGCCGGACTGCACGCAGAGCAGCATCTCGTGCGCGGCCGCATCGGCGGCGTGCGTGTAGTGCAGGTCGTTGGTGGCGAGCAGCGGGAGATCCAGATCCTTGGCGAGCCGCAGCAGATCGGACGCGACCCGGCGCTCGATCCCGAGCCCGTGGTCCATGAGCTCGACGAAGAAGTTGCCCTTGCCGAAGATGTCGGCGTAATCGGCCGCGGCCTTGCGGGCCTCGTCGTACTGTCCGAGTCGGATTCGGGTCTGCACCTCGCCGCTCGGGCAGCCGGTCGAGGCGATCAGGCCCGACGAGTATCTGCTCAGCAGTTCCCGATCCATCCGGGGCTTGAAGTAGAAGCCCTCGATCGAGGCGAGCGATGAGAGGCGGAACAGGTTGTGCATGCCGGCGGTGTTCTCGGCCCACATCGTGAGGTGCGTGTAGGCACCCGAGCCCGAGACGTCATCCTCTCCGCCGTTGCCCCACTTCACGCGGGTCTTCTCGAACCGCGAGGTGCCAGGCGTGATGTACGCCTCGGTGCCGATGATCGGCTTGATGCCGTTCTGCGTCGCCTGGTTCCAGAAGTCGAAAGAGCCGAAGTTGTTGCCGTGATCCGTGACCGCGATGGCGGGCATCCCCTGCGCCTGCACGGCCTTCATCAGATCGCCGACGCGCGCCGCTCCGTCGAGCATCGAGTACTCGCTGTGCACGTGCAGGTGCACGAAGGAATCGTCGGCCAAGGTCGCTCCGGGGTCTGATTGCCCAGACTAACCCGCGCCTCAGTCCTCGCGCAGAACGTCAAGTGCGTGTTGCAGGTCGGCGGGGTACGCGGTCTCGAAATCGACTCGCTCACCGGTTCCCGGATGCCGGAACCCGAGCTTCATCGCGTGCAACCACTGCCGCTCCAGTCCGAGCCGCGCAGCCAGCACCGGGTCGGCACCGTAGAGCAGATCGCCGACGCATGGATGCCGCTGAGCCGAGAGGTGCACCCGGATCTGGTGGGTGCGCCCGGTCTCGAGATGCACCTCGAGCAGCGTCGCGCTGCGCATCGCCTCGAGGGTCTCGTAGTGCGTCACGCTCGGCTTGCCGTCGGCCGTGATCGCGAACTTCCAGCTCGAACTTGGATGCCTGCCGATCGGCGCGTCGATCGTGCCCGAGAACGGATCGGGGTGGCCCTGAACCATCGCGTGGTAGATCTTGTCGACCTCACGATCGTGAAACTGCCGCTTCAACTCGGTGTAGGCCCGCTCGCTCTTCGCGACGACCATGAGCCCACTGGTTCCGACGTCGAGCCGGTGCACGATGCCTGCACGTTCTGCCGCGCCCGAGGTGCTGATCCGGAAGCCGGCGCCGGCCAGAGCGCCGAGCACGGTCGGACCGTCCCACCCGGCCGCCGGATGCGCCGCAACGCCGACGGGCTTGTCGATGACGACGATGTCGTCATCGTCGTAGACCACCTCGAAGCCGGGCACGAGGGTGGGCACGATGGTCGGCTCCGACTTGGGAGTCCAACTCACCTCGAGCCAGCCCCCCGCGGTGAGGCGGTCCGACTTGCCGATGATGGCTCCGTCGAGCGTCGCTCCGCCCGCCTCGACCACCTCGGCGGCGAAGGTGCGCGAGAATCCGAGCAACCTGGCCAGCGCGGCATCCGCCCGCTCACCCACCAGGCCGTCGGGCACCGGGAGGCTGCGTGACTCCATGCCCTACGCCCGGGGTGCGGTCTTGGCCGGCTGTGACGTGTCCGGTGCCGGGACGCCCGGCTTCGCGGCGGCGCCGTGTGAACCCTTCGGCGCTTCGGGGACGATGTCCGCGTCGTCAACCGTCCGCTTGCGTCGCACGTAGACGGCGCGTTTGCCGTCAAGGCCGATGCCGCGGATCGACAGGATGATGAACAGCACCATCGCGGCCACGATCGCCGAGTCCGCGATGTTGAAGATCGCCGGGAAACCCCACACCTGGACGAAGTCGACGACGTGTCCCGTGCCGAAACCCGGTTCACGGAACAGCCGGTCGGTGAGGTTGCCTGCGGCACCGCCGAGGACGAGCCCGAAGATCACGGCCCAGGCGAAGGAACGGATGCGGCGGGCGAACCAGACGATGAAGGCGACCACGCCGATCGCGACGATCGACAGGATCCAGGTGAACCCGCTGGCGAGCGAAAAGGCCGCGCCGGAGTTGGTCACGTAGTGCAGCTGCAGGACCTGCCCGAGCACCGGCACCAACTGGCCCTCGTGGAGGTTCGTGACGATCAGGTACTTGGCGAGCTGATCCAGGCCGTACAGAACGAGCGCGACGGCCCCGAGCAGCACGAGAGCGCGGACGCTGACGCGCCCGCGGCTCGTGTCGACGCTCGGGGAAGCCGGCTCAGTTTCCTGCGGCAAAGCCCGGGTAGTCGGTGGGCTGCGGGTACGCGCCGTATCCGGCGGGAGCGGCGGAATCCGCCGACTGGAACTGCGGGGTCGCGGCGGCTGGCGCCGCGCCGACGGCGGTCGCCGCCGGAGCCGCGGTCAGTGCGTTGGACGACTCGAGCTCGCGGAGCTGGCCCTCGATGTAGCCGCGCAGCTTCTCGCGGTACTCCTTCTCGAAGGAGCGGAGCTCTTCGACCTCGCGCTCCAGCTTCTGCTTCTGCTGCTCGAGGCCGGCGAGCTGCGCCTGCTGGCTCTGCTGCGCCTCGGAGACGACGCGGGCGGCCGTGGCGTGGCCCTCGGCGATGAGGGCGTCGCGCTTCTCCATGCCCTCGCGCACGTGCTCCTCGTGGAGGCGGCGGGCGAGCTGCAGGAGGTTGTTCGTGTTGCTCGGGTCCATCGCGGCGGCGTCGGCGGGCGCCGGGGCGGCGGGCGCCGCGACAGGAGCCGGCTCCGGGATGACAGCGGGCGCGACGGTGGCGGGTGCGGCCGCAGCGGAGCGCTGGAGTTCGTTGATCCGAGCCTCGCCGGCGACGAGGCGCTGACGCAGCTCTTCGTTCTCCTGGTTCAGGCGGCGGAGCTCGACCACGACCTCGTCGAGGAAATCATCGACCTCGTCCTGGTCGTAACCCTCGCGGAACTTTGTCGGATTGAACCGCTTGTTGACCACGTCTTCCGGAGTCAGAGCCATCTCAGTCACCTCGTCGATTTCCATCATGTGTTCAGGGTGCGTCGCCCGAATCGGGGTCAGCGCCGCGGGTCGCACGTTTCCTCGTGCAAGATTTCGGCTCACCTTGAGAGTGAGAGTCCCAGAGTACACGCGGGGGCCTGAATCCCCCCAGCCCTCATCCGGCCCCTGACCGCACCTCAGATGAAGAGACCGACGGCCCAGATCAGCACGAGGCATCCGAGCATGACGAAGCTCCAGGAGAACTCGAGCCTCGCGGCGCCAACGCGGATGGGCGGGACGACGCGGCGGACCGCCTTGATCGGCGGGTCGGTGATCGAGTAGGCCGCCTCCGCGACGACGAGCCCGGCGCCGTGCGGACGCCAGTCCGGCTGAAGCACACGCACCCAGTCCAGCACGAGCCGCACCCACATCACCAGGAAGAACGCGAGCAGGACGATCAGGACGACGGCCAGCGCGAAGGTGAGGACCGTCACGCCCGCCAGCCTAGAGGGAGGTGACTATGCGCCGAAGAACCCTGCCTCGACATCGGTCTCGACCTCGGCCTGCTCGCCGCTCACGGCGACGTGCTCCGGCGAGAGCAGGAACACCTTGTTCGTGACGCGCTCGATCTTGCCGTAGAGGCCCTGCGACAGCCCGCTGGCGAAGTCGATGAGGCGGCGGGCATCCGGCTCACTCATCTGCGACAGGTTCATGATCACGGGCACGCCCTCGCGGAAGCTCTCCGCGATGGTCTGCGCGTCGCGGTACTGGCGCGGGTGCACGGTCAGGATCTCGTTCATGCCCGCCGGAGCGGCATGGCGAGTGGCCACCGGCCGGCGCAGGGGGGTGACCGGAGCGCGGCCCGCCGACGGGGCGCTCGCGACCGGGGCGGCGGGAGCCGACGGGACGTCGTCGTCGTATTCCTCGTCGGCCAGGCCCAGGTAGACCATCGTCTTGCGCAGCGGGTTCGCCATGTCATCCTCCGGAAGCTCGTCGAGTCCGAGATTAACCGGGGGTCGGCCGTTTTCCGGTGATTGCCGTCCCGATGCGCAGGTGTGTCGCGCCCTCGAGGATCGCCTCGCGGAAGTCACCGGACATGCCGGCCGAGATGGCCGCGGCATCCGGGGCAAGGCGCCGCAGGGCGTCGGATGCTGCCCGCACCCGCGCGAATGCGGCCCGAGGCTCCTCGCCACGCGGCGCGACCGCCATGACCCCGCGCAGCACGAGGCCCTCCGTGGACAGCACGTGCTCGGCCAGCGGCTCCAGCGCAGCGGGGTCGACGCCCCCGCGCCCCTGGTCGCCGGTGAGGTTCAACTCGATGAACACGTCGAGCGGGCTCGGCCCCGCCAGGGCGTCGGCCAGTCCGGCGCGGTCGATCGACTGCACCGACCGCGCGTATCGGCGGACGGCCTTCGCCTTGTTGCTCTGCAGCTGTCCGATGAAATGCCAGTTCAGCTCGAGCCCGGCGAGCTCGGCGGCCTTGACCGCGGCCTCCTGGTGGCGGTTCTCGCCGACGTCGCGCACCCCGAGGGCGGCGAGCTCGCGAACGAGCTCGGCGGGGTGGAACTTCGTCACGACGATGCGCGTCACGTCGCGCGGATCACGACCGGCAGCATGCGCAGCATCCGCGATCGCACCATCGACGGCGGCCAGGCGATCGCCGAGCCCGCCCGCCTCGAACGGGATCGCCACTACTTCAGGAAGTCGGGGACGTCCAGGTCGTCGTCATCGTCGAAGTCGCGATCGCGCGGCACCGGGAGCGGCGAGTCGGGCTCGGCTCCCCAGCCGCCCAGCCCCGAAGAAGCAGAGACGACGCCCGTCGAGCCTGCCGCCTCCGCGCCGACGCCGACCGGAACGGCGGCCTCGACGAAGTTGCTCCGGCGCTCGACCCCGGGTCGCGTGGTCGGCTCGCCACCGTCGAATCCGGCCGCGATGACAGTGACCCGCACCTCGTCGCCCAGGGTGTCGTCGATGACGGCTCCGAAGATGATGTTGGCCTCGGGATGCACGGCCTCTTGCACGAGGCGCGCCGCGTCGTTGATCTCGAAGATGCCCAGGTTCGAGCCGCCCTGGATCGAGAGCAGCACGCCGTGCGCACCGTCGATGCTGGCCTCGAGCAGCGGACTGGCGACCGCCAGCTCGGCCGCCTTGATCGCGCGATCGGCGCCCCGGCTCGCGCCGATGCCCATCAGAGCGGATCCCGCGCCCGACATGACCGACTTCACGTCGGCGAAGTCGAGGTTGATGAGGCCGGGCGTGGTGATCAGATCGGTGATGCCCTGCACACCGGCAAGCAGCACCTGGTCGGCCGTTGCGAAGGCCTCCAGCATGCTGATCCCACGGTCGCTGATCTCGAGGAGGCGGTCGTTGGGGACGACGATGAGGGTGTCGACCTCGTTCTTGAGGCTCGAGACGCCGAGGTCTGCCTGGGACGAGCGCCGCTTGCCCTCGAAGGCGAAGGGCTTGGTGACGACGCCGATGGTCAGCGCCCCGATGGACTTGGCGATGCGCGCGACGACCGGGGCTCCGCCGGTTCCGGTGCCTCCGCCCTCTCCCGCCGTGACGAAGACCATGTCGGCCCCGGCCAGGGCCTCCTCGATCTCCTCCGCGTGATCCTCGGCGGCACGGCGGCCGACCTCGGGATCGGCCCCGGCTCCGAGGCCGCGCGTCAGTTCGCGGCCCACGTCGAGCTTGACGTCGGCGTCGCTCATCAGGAGCGCCTGGGCGTCCGTGTTGATGGCGATGAACTCGACCCCGCGCAGGCCGAGTTCGATCATGCGGTTGACGGCGTTGACCCCGCCGCCGCCGATGCCGACGACCTTGATCACCGCGAGGTAGTTCTGGTTCGATGTCACGTCCGGCCTCCGTGCGGATGGGAAAGTCTAAACCTCCACTTGAAGTTCAGAGTCTTTCTCAGTACCATGTTCGATCCACAAGTTACGGTCGGCATGGCGGTCTGCTCGGCAAGACCACGCGTGTCGCGGGAATGCACCCGGGCCTCTCAGTCTCGGTCAGTCCCGGTGGAAGACCGCGGTCCCCGGGGCCGAGACGTCGTACTCACCCGGACCCGACGCGGAGTGGAGGGCGATGAGGTCGGCGAGCACCCGCGCCTTGGCATCCGAGTCGTCGGAACTCCCCCACACCACGCGCTGGCTCGACCCGGTGAGCGTCAACGTGACGTCGTCGTGGGTCTGGGCGGTGATGGTGTCGACCTTGCCAAGCACGCTGGCCGGCAGGGCGAGCAGCACCTGCGCCATCGACGCGTAGCCGGCTCCGGTGAGCGTGCCGTCGCCGAGCTGGATCAGCGGATACCCGGCAGGGCGCGTCTTCGAGGTCTCGACCGTGACTCCCGCGGCGTCGACCAGGTCGAAGCCGTCCGCCCCCTGGATCGCGCCGATCGGCGCGCGCTCGACGACGTGGATGACGAGGGTGTCGGGTGGGACGATTTCGGTCACGTAGCTGCGGATCAGGTGGAACGGCGCGAGATCCTTCGTGATGGTGCCGTAGTTCAGCAGCGCGAGCGGCGTGCCGAGCTGACCGTCGACGGCTTTCTGGAGGGCCGGAGCGCTCAGCCGGGATGTGCCGTCCACCGTGATGGTGCGCAGGGCGAGCAGCGGCGAGAACACGGCGACGACCACGAGGCCGCCGATCGCGAGCAGGGTGAGGATGGCCACGAACCAGCCGGTGCGCCGCCTGCGGGCACGGCGGGTGAATCGCTTGACCTCATCGCGCTCGTAGCGCCTCCGCTGCTTCTCGGCCGAACGAGCGTCGGCCTTCGCCGAAGGCCTGCGCTCGCCGCGCGCGTGGTCCCGGCGCTGTCGTGCGGACTCCGGTTCCCGCTCGGAACGAGCCACCTCCGGCGCGGCGACAGCCTTCTCGCCCGGCGTGGCGGGGCGGCCGCCGGCCCGTGCCCGCGACGGCGCGACCTGGCGCGACGTCTCCCGCGGCGTCCCGCCGCGGACTCCTTCGGGCCGTCTCACGTCACGAGCATTGCCGACCGCGAGGACGAGGACGACGCGACTCACCGGTATCCAGGACTCCGGCGGCGCACGAAGGAGAGCCGGCCGCTAGTCCTCTCGACCAACATCCCGTCGGGACGACGCCCCACGGCCGGCATCCGCGTCGGTCTCCTCGTCACCCGGTTGCGTCGTCAGAAGGTAGCGGGATGCCGCGATGACCTCGGTCGCGATCTCGGGGAACACGTGCAGTTCGAGCGCCTGGCGGATGAATCCGGCTCTGGCGAGGACCTCCTGATCGATGATCGCCTGCAGCTCGATGCGCCGCGCCATGGGGTCGCGCTCACCCGCCGGCGACACGACCGGCGCGGCCAGCGCGCCGTCGAGGACGCCGGCCAGGCGGCGGCGGAGGGGATGCATCGCACCGTGCGGGGCCTCGACATGCACCGGCCAGGCGGCAGCGCAGACCTCGCATCGCTCACCGCACGGAACGGGATCCTGGTGACGCCACGCGCCGCTGGCCAGCCAGACCATCCATTGACGCACGCGAGTATCGACCGTGTCGGCGACTTCCCGGAGCAGGACAGCGGGGACGAGCCCCAGCCGGTCGGGCCGCGCCGCGGCGTCGTCGACGCTCGCTGCCAGCCAATCGGTCGCCAGAGCCCGAGCGATCATCACGCGGTCGGAGGCAACGCGCGCGATCACGTCGCGCAGCTCGATGGCCAGCAACTCGTGGAGTGTTTCACCAGCCGCGGCGGCTGCCAGGCGCTCGGATTCATACCATGCCCGCAACGCGGCATAGCCGTCGAGATCCGGGGGCCCATCCGGGCGGTCGGGATCGAGCTCCCTCTCCCACGCGCGGCGCAGAGCCGCCACACGGCTGTCGACGTGCCGGTCCACCTCGCCGCCGATCAGTTCGGCCGTCATCTGAAACAGCACGTGGATCGGGTGGTGAGGCAGCAACGAGAACTCGCCGAGCGCCTCGAGCAGGCTCGAGCCGGCGCAGGCCTCGCACAGGGCGCCGTCGTCGCGCAATGCCAACCGCTCGACCCATTCGCACCACGCCTCGACCGCGGACGCGGCCTGGGCACCGAACGCGTCGACCTCGGCCGCACTCACGTCATCGGGATCCTGCGGCCTGCTCACGGGAGGAACCTGCGGGTGACGAGAACCACGAAACCGTAGGCGTTCAACGTCATCAGTGCAGCCGGATCTCGACAACACGGTTCAGGGCCGCCGCTGTTGGGTCGAGCGATCCGTCGGGCAGGGTGTCGGGTGGGTCGGCGGTGTAGCCCGCCCCCACCGCGTCCACCTGGGCGCTTCCTGCCCCGGCATCGTGCAGTATCTGCACGCACACCTGTGCCCGTGCGGCGCTCAGCGCGGCGTTGCGCCTCGGATCCGCACTGCTTGTGCGTCCGATGACGTCAGCCCTGCGCGAGGGGTCGGCGGCCAGCCACGCCGCGATCGGCGCCAGGAGCACTCGCGCCGCCTTCTCGTCCACGAGCCGAGACTGGTCGGCGACGAATGCGAGGTCCGTCGACCCGTCGAAGCTCAACGTGTCCCCAGCCTGGGGCTGGAAGGGTTCCGGCTCGATGACCTCCGCGGTCGCCACGGTGTGCGAGGTGTGCACGCCCGATCCGGAGCGCGCGAAGGTGACCGACTCCGCGGACCCCTTGGCGGCCCGCACGATGCCCGGCCAGAGGGCCGAGACCGCGTCCCTTTGGCGAAGGGAGAGCTCACCCTGGGGCGTTCGTGTCTCGGCCAGCCCCCAGAAGGCCACGTGCATCCCGCGGAACTGATCGGGATCGAGTGCGTGCACGGCGAACTCGTGCTGCGTGATCTCGCCGGCCTCGACGAGGGTGCCGCCGGGGACGGTCAGGTCCAGCCCGGTGTCCGTGACCCCGGAGTCCACCACCACCATGTCCGTGATCGGGGCCGGCCCACTCGCCGCCACCCGAGCACCGAGAATGAGGCCGGCGAGGAGATCGGATCCGTCGTGCTGGGGCTTCGCGGACTGCACGGCGGCGACGATCGAGCCGACCGAGTGGGCGATCCCATTGCTGCGCGCCGCGGCGTTGTCGCCCGCGATCGGATAGGTCTCGGCGGCCAGAAGCACGCGCGGTGCCCCGTCGACCGCAACTGCTCCCACCGGCATCCCGGCCGCGATCGTCTCGGTCAGACGGCAGACGATCCCCGTCGTGAGGTCGGGGGCCACCTCGTTGGCGTGGACGCCGATCACGAGGACCACGCCGTGGGCGTACGGCGTGCAGGCTGGCGATGCCGTCGTACCGGTCGATGTGGCGCAGGCCGAGAGTGCCGCGCCGAGCACACCGACGCCTGCGATCGCCGCCAGGGTGCGCAGGGCGCTCATCGGATCACCTCGGCAGCGGCCGGGTCGCCAGCTGCGCCGGTCCCGATGGCGGGGAGGGCCGTGACCGGCACGATCGACTCGTGCGACGGGATCAACTCGGTGATTCCGGTCGATCCCGGATCGCCAAGCGCGTTGGCGATGCGCACCCGGGCCTCGGCCATCAGCTCGGCGGCCAGGCTGCGCCGAGCATTCTCGGCGGCTCGGCGGGTTCCGGTGAGCGCGGCCACCTGCTCACGAGCCCGTCTCAGGTCCTCGACCGATCGATCGACGAGCCCGCCCTGGGAGATCACCCGGGCCACGACGCCGGGTCGCCTCAGGCGCCCGATCACGTAGGCCTGGGCGAAGGGATTGAAGAGGTGACGCCCTTCGACGTAGCCCCACACGCCCGAGGCGAGATAGACGAGAGCGAGCAGCACGGCCATCCCGCGGTGCATCGCGGCCTCGTCGAAGGCCGGAGCGGCGGCGCCCTCGACCTGGATCGGCGCGGCCGTCCAGGCCGCGGCGTTGAACCGCATCGCGACGAGGGCGGCCCCGAGCGCCGCCCACCCCACGATGAGCAGGTGAGCAGGAAGGGCGCGGCGCCCCTCCGCCGCCGCGACATGCGCGAGATGGCCGGTGGTGACGGCCATGACCACCGCCCCGATCGCCAGGAGGACGGCGACCAGCCAGGAGATGACATCCGCGGAGAGCAGGACGATGTCGATCGTCGTCTTGATGAAGATCACATCCGCCAGGGCGAACAGGATCAGGGCGCCGATCCGGGCGCCGAGACCGACGAGATAACGGCGGGGGGATGCCGCAATCACATGCGGTGCAGCCCAGCCGCTCGCAATGCGGCTCCGAGTGGCGTTGGGAAGGGACGGGATGGGGCTTGAGGCGTCTGACATGAGGTGAGTGCTCTTCTTCCTGAAGGGGTCAGCGGCCCTGCGCGATGTGCGCGGGACCATCGGGGTCGACGGCGTGAATCGTCGTCAGCGGAGTGGGGGCAACGACGGGAGCCGGTGTCTCGGCCGCCTGCGGACCGCGCAGCACGGCGCGGAGCCGAGCGAGTTCGTCATCCAGTTCGGAGAGCCGGTTCTGCGCTTCGCCCAGCACGCCCGAGGCGACTGACAGGTTCTCGATGCGACCTCCGACGATCCACGCGGCGCTGTCAAGGCGGAGCCGGAACTCCTCCTCCAGACCGGAGAGCCAACCGTCGAGCTGCGATGCGATGAACTGATCGGCATAGGCGGCGGAGCCATCGTCGAAGGCGCCTGCACGGATCCCGTCGTCGAGATAGGCGAACAACCGTCGCCTCGCCTCGGCGACGTCGGGCTCGCCCAGCGGCGTCGAGAATGCCGTGGGGACGATGCGATCGAATCCCTTGCTGGGTCTGCCGGTCCGGGTGCCGACGGTGGTGCCGGCTCCTTCGATCGGGGAACGGGATGCCGCGAGGCGGCGTGAGTGGTCAAACACGGGTGCTGGTCTCCTCAGTGGATGTGCGGGCAGGGGCGGTCGGGGGCGCGACGGGATCGTGCCGGCGGAAGCCGGAGGGGATCCACGGGTTGGGGGCGCTGTTCCATGCGGGCACCGGGATGGTGATCGTCGCCATGGCCGCGGCCTGGAAGGCGGCGCCGTCGCGGTGGCGGTGAGTGAGGCGGCGGCGATAGGTCTCGGCGCAGCGCTCGTAGTGGTGACGAAGGGCGCGGCTGCGCGTGAGCTCGATGGCGAACGCGGTGTCCAGCACGGCCGCGTACGCCGCGGCCTCGGTGTCGATACCACGGAGGGTCGCATCGATCGCGGCGACGCGAGCCAACACGGCGTCGACGGGGACCGCCCAGACACGCATCCGCCGGGCGAGCACGACGCCGTCGTGGGCCGACGCCTCCGCGGGTCCGCGTTGGATGGTCGCGAGCTCCGGCCGCGGACGACCCTCGAGCCGCTCGCGCTCGCCGACCAGTCCGGTCCGCTCCGCGAGGAGCAGCGCTCTCCGGTCCGCGAGTGCGGCGAGCTCGCGAGTACAGGGTGCGACTCGGGCCGACATCGCGCGCAGGTCGCGCTCGTCGGCCTGCAGGAACCCGGCGCGGTTGCGCGCGATCCAGAAGGTCTCGATGTCGGACGGCGCTCCGGGAGTCGTGTACAGCGGATCCATCCGGTCCGGGTCGACCGCCGACAGCACGCCGTGGCGCCCATCGCCGCCGGCCGCCCAGAATGCCGCGAAGTGCATCCGCAGCCGCACCGGTGCGGCGAGGTACAGCGCCCGATCCAGGAAGCGGCGGTCGAGCATCCCGTGAAGAGCCGGGAGGCTCACGCTGCGACCTGCAGACGGCGCGCCGGGCTGCTGGTGAGATGCCAGCCCTGGCAGTCTTCGCAGCGATACGCCCGCGTGACGACCCATCCGCATTGCAGGCCGGCGATGGCGGCGACGGAACGAAGGCGCGCGGCCTCACGGAGCGCCAGCCGGGCATCCTTGCCGTCGCGGTAGCGGCGCTTGTTGCTCTGCTCGCACAGCGGCTGACGGTGTGCCCGGCGAGCGTGGCGGGTGGTTGAGATCTGGGACATGAGGTGGAACTTCTCCTTGGCTTCGATGAGTCCCGGCGCCTGCCGGTGAGGAGAAGTTAGAAGCGGCGCCGTGCGCGATGCAGCCCATTGAGCGACCGTCGATACGGCTGTGCATTTCAACGGACGAAGAGAGTTCTCTGCGTGTGCACGTGAGGCATAATCGGGCTCATCCCGCTCCGACCGGCCTGACAGGATTTGCCGTGCCCGACCATCCGATCAACGCCGAACACCTGCTGGCGGCAGCGACTGAGCAGCGTCAGATCCTCGAGGATTCACGGGCAGGAACGGCGTGGTTCGCGCTCGGACCGATCGCGCCGACGTATGCCGACTCCGTCGGCTGGACTGCCGACGGGCCCGCCATGATGCGCCGATTCCTCGCTGGGGTACTCGACCGCTATCTTGCAACCGATCCGGATCGACATTCGACAACACGGAAGTCCTTGTACGGACGCGACCTCAAAGTGCGGGCCCTCAAGGCCTATTGGGGCGTCACCGCGCATCCGATGTCGCCGGTCGAGACCGGACGCATGTTGATATCCGAGGGCTTTCAGCCCCATCGCAACACGATTCCGCTGTGGGCGCGGGAGGTCGCCGAAGACGCCGAGGTGCTGACGTGGGCGAACATGCATCGCCCCTTCTCCCATCCAGCGCCGGCTCGGTATCCCCTCACCTCTCGCCCGGCGTGGCGTGGAGACCGGTCCCAATGGCCGAGCGAGATGCTGTGGCCCCCCGACATGGTCGACGCGGGGCGGAACGAGCGAGCCCTGCTCATCTCGCGCGCTCGACACACCCTCTCGTCGGAGGAACACGCAGATCGCAGAGGGTTCGACGACCTCACCGACAACGACGTGCTCATCCTGCTTCGGGAGTCGGCCGCCGAGTGGCTCAACACGTACCTTGCGGTAGCGAACTCCGGGCGACTCCTGCGCCACTTCCACGTTCGTGTCTTCGACCGTTGGACGGAGCACCCGGAGAGCCTTCAGGTGGCGATGCCCCTGACGACAAGCGTTCCGGACAGCGGCTCGATCTCTCGACAGGTCTCGACGTCGATCCAGATGGCGATGCACGATATCGCGACGGGAGGGCGAAGGGCCCTGGTGTCGGCCGCCGTGTCCCTGGTCTCTCGTCGGACCCTTGCCCCCGAAGCGACCACATCTCATCTTCGCGGGCTCACTCTGGACGGCGCAGCGACCCGCACGTTCACGGGAGCCGCTGCCAGTGCTGCTGGTCCGGCCACCGAAAGCCCCGTCGAGCAGCTGTATGACATCGCTTCGAAGATGCGCGTCATTCCCGAGCAAGCCGAGGAGTTCGCCCGAATCTACGTCACGCTACGAGCCCGGATCGACTTCGCCGACACGATGGGAGTCGCCGGCATGCTGCGCCTCCGCCTGGCAGACCAATCGGCGTCTCTTGACATCGCGCGCGTGCAGCGAGTCGATTTGATGAAAGAACTCAGCACCCTGATCGGCAGGACGCCCCCCACGCCCATGGGGATGGCGTACATGGCGCTTTCCCGACGCGACCAGGCGATCCTCAGTCTGAAGCGAGAAGACGAAGGGCGAGCACTCAGCCTCGTCGCTCGGGCGTTCCGCGAGTTGGACGTGCTCGTGGCCGAAGGTCGTGTCGATCCGCGATCGGAACTCGAGGCACGCCATCAGCTGTCATTGGCGACGACTGGGGACTACGTCCGGATCGTCGAAAGAGTGCTGTCGAACGCGACCGCTCGACGGCGCTCGCCCGGCTCGGACGGAGGCCGCGCTCGACTGAGCAAGCTGGTGTCGCGCTGCCTGACTTTCGCGGAAAGCACAGAACTGCGCCTCCACGAGATCATGAACGACTTCGGCCTCCCCCACGATCGGCACTCGGAGGGACAGATCTCCACCGATGCCTGGCGCGTTCGGACCACCATCATCGTGTTGCGCGCCGAGCTGTCCTCCTTCACCGCCATTGAGGCGGGAATGGCAGAACTCGAAAGGCCCGTTGCCAGGCTTGCTCCCGACCTGGCGCGAATGGGCGAACGGTATCGAGAACTCATCTCCTTGCCGGATGTCGCAAACGGGGATGTCCCGGAGATCATCACGCTCGGCATGTGGGTCGCGTTGCTCAACGGCGGACGGCTTCCCGTTGCGTGGGACCTCACGGGGGCACTCCGAAAACTTCCCTTCCTCGATCGTGATCCTGAAGAACTGCACCCCGCCATCCCCGACACTCGGCTGGTGGACCTGCGCCGGTCGGCTGAATGGCTCGGCTCCCGACCGCTCGGCGTCATCGGCCAGTGCGCCATGGACGGCCCCGTCGGTGTGCTGCTTGAGAGAACAAGCGGCGGACTGTTCGACCAGTGGCGCTCGTAGAACCGGCACTAAAATCGGACGATGCCGCTCAAACCTGACCTCTCACTCGCCGTCCCCGAAGACCTGGGACGCGTCCATTTCATCGGCATCGGCGGGTCGGGGATGAGCGGGATCGCTCACATGATGCTCGACGCCGGTCTCGAGGTGAGCGGTTCGGACCGCGAGGAGAGCCCCTATCTGCCTCCATTGCGCGAGCATGGAGCGACGGTGCACGTCGGTCACGACGCCGCGAACCTCGGCGACGCCGACACCGTGGTCTTCACCAGCGCGATCTGGCCGGAGAACCCGGAATATCTGCTCGCCCAGGAGCGCGGCCTCACCCTGCTGCACCGCTCTCAGGCGCTGCACTGGCTGTCGCGCCATCGGCGTGTGCTGACCGTCGCCGGCGCGCACGGCAAGACCACGACGACCGGCATGATCGTCACGATCCTCAAAGAGCTCGGAGGGGATCCCAGCTTCGTGAACGGGGGCGTCATCCAGTCGCTTAAAACCAGTTGGGGCGCGGGCCGGGATCCGCTGTTCGTCCTGGAGGCCGACGAGTCCGACGGCTCCTTCCTCCTCTACAACACCTCGATCGCGGTGATCACGAACGTCGAGACCGTGCACCTCGACCACTTCGGCTCCGATCAGGGCTACGAGGATGCCTTCACCACCTTCGCAAACGGCGCCCACGAGTTCGTCGTCGCGGGCGAGGGCGAACAACTCGACCGGGTGCTGACCGGGGTCAGGGGCGAGGTCCTCCGTTTCGGCGAGGCCGAGGGGGTCGACATGCGGGTCTCCGACATCATCGCGACCGATCACGTGACCTTCGATCTCACCTGGCACGGAGAGACCCATCGCGCGCGCATCTCCGTTCCCGGGCGGCACCACGCCTTCAACGCGGCCGCAGCTGTGCTCACGGTCGTCAGGATGGGACACCCGATCGACCTCGTCATCGCGGCGCTCGACCGATTCGGCGGCACCAAGCGGCGGTTCGAACTCAAGGGGACCGTGCGCGGCGTGTCGGTTTACGACGACTATGCGCACGAGCCGGCCGAGGCGGCGGCTGCGGTGGCCGGAGCACAGACGGTCGTGGGGCAGGGCAGGGTGATCGCGGTTCACCAGCCCCACCTGTACTCGAGGACGCAGAACGTCTCCGACCAGTTCGCGCGCGCCTACGAGGAGAACGCCGACTTCACGATCGTGCTGGCCGTCGACGGGGCGCGCGAGGATCCGATCCCGGGTGTCAGCGGCCAACTCGTTGTCGACCATTTCGTCGACAAGAGCAAGGTCATCCTCAAGGAGGACTGGCAGGAGGCCGCCGACTACATGGCCTCGATCGCCCGGGAGGGTGACATCGTCATGACGCTCAGCTGCGGAACCGTCTACAAGATCGTGCCCCAGCTGCTCGATGCGCTCGATCGGATCCCTGAGACGGTCACGACCGCGTCGTGAGCGCGCCGTCGCGCGCAGCGATCACCAGATCGACCATCCGGTCGGCGCCGTCGCGCACTCCGACCGACGCCATCCGTGCCGCCATCTCGGCGATCCGAGCACGATCCCGCAGCAGCACCGGCAGCTGCGTCTCGACGTACTCGGGCGTGAAGGCGGCGTCCGTGACGACGATCGCGCCGCCGGCGTTGACGGTGTCCTGGGCGTTGTACGCCTGCTCGCCGTTGCCGGCGGCGTAGGGCACGAGCACGGCGGGGATGCCGAGGGCCGCGAGCTCCGCGACCGTGCCGGCCCCGGCGCGCGACACCGCCAGCTCGCTGACCGCCAGGGCCAGGTCCATCCGGTCGCAGTACTCGAGCAGGTGATAGCCGGGCAGGTGAGGGTCGACCACCGGGGACCGGGAGCCGGTGAGGTGCAGCACCTGCCAGCCGCTCCCGAGAAGGGCGGCGACCGATCGCGACACGCTCTCGTTGACGCGGAGCGCGCCGGTCGAGCCGCCGGTCACGAGGAGGGTCGGCATCCGGTGGTCGAGACCGAAGAGCGCCCGCCCTTCGGACCGTGCCGGCGCGAGGTCGAGCGACTCGATCTCGCGCCGCAGCGGCAGGCCCACGACCGTGGCGTGCCGCAACCTCGTCGACGCGAAGGTCACACCGACGAATGTCGTCAAACGCGCGCCGAGGCGGTTGGCGAATCCGGGCTTGGCGTTCTGCTCGTGCAGGGCGATCGGGAGCTTCTCGAGCCGCGCGGCCCGGTAGGCGGGGGCCGAGGCGTAGCCGCCGAATCCGACGACGAGCTCCACGTGCCGCTCGCGCAGGATGGCGCGCACCTGATCGACCGTGCGGCGCCAGCGCCCCGGGAAGCGCAGCGCATCGCCGTTCGGGCGGCGCGGGAACGGCAGTCTCGGGATCGTGAGCAGCTCGTAGCCGCGCTCGGGCACCAACCGGGCTTCGAGCCCTTCGGCCGTGCCGAGCACCAGGACCGTGGCGTCCGGCTCGCGCTCACGCAGACGGTCGGCCGTGGCGAGCAGGGGGTTGACGTGACCGGCGGTGCCCCCGCCGGCGAAGAGGTAGGTGGTCACCGACGCGTCGCCCCCGCGATCGCTTCGGGCTCTGGCCGATGCCGCGCGAACGAGAGCACGACCCCGATCGCCGCCAGGGTCGTGATCAAGGCGGAGCCCCCCGCCGAGACCAGGGGCAATGGCACGCCGAGCACGGGCAGCAGTCCCAGCACCACCGCGATGTTCACGAGGGCCTGCCCGATGATCCACACCATGGCGGCGCTGGTCGCCAGCTTGGCGAAGGGATCGCGAGACATCCGGATGATGCGCACGAAGCAGATCGCCAGCACGATGAACAGACCGAGCACGAGGATCGCCCCGATCAGGCCGAGCTCCTCGCCGATGATCGCGAAGATGAAGTCGTTGTCGGCCTCGGGCACCCACGACCACTTGCCGGTGGAGTTGCCGAGCCCGACGCCGAAGATCCCGCCGTGAGCGAGGGACTGCCAGCCGTGAGTCACCTGGTAGCAGTCGGTCTGGGCGAGATCTGGATTGGTGCATCCGCTCAGCCACGCGCCGATGCGGCCGGTGCGGGACGGGCTGATCTGCACGAAGACGAAGGCGATGACCGAGATGATGCCGACGGCACCGGCGATCCAGCGCAGCTTGACGCCGGCGAAGAACAGGGCGCCAAGGGCGATCGAGATCAGGATGACGGCGGTGCCGAGGTCGCTGCCGAACAGCACGAGTCCGATCGAGAGCCCGACCACGGGTCCGATCGTGAACAGGATGCGCTTCCAGTCGTCGAGGATCTGCGGCCGGGAGGTCAGCATCCAGGCCAGCCAGACCACGAAGGCGAGCTTGATCAGCTCGGAGGGCTGCGCCGTGAACGAGCCGATGTGGATCCAGTTGCGGTTCAGGCCGTAGGCGTAGCCGAGCGGCGTGAACACGAGCAGCTGCAGCCCGATGCCCAGGAAGACGGCGACCCGCGCCCAGCGCTTCCAGAACGAGATCGGGGCGCGCGCGGCGATCAGCATGACGGGGACGCCGACCAGGGCGTACAACCCCTGACGGGTCGCCGTGGTGAAGAAGTCGCCGCTCTGCACATAGGACTCCACCGACGACGAGGAGAGCACCATCACCAGGCCGAACACGACCAGGAACAGGGTGGTGCCGAGCAGCAGGAAGTACTCGGGTGCCTCGGCGGCGAAGAGCTTGCGGACCGCGACGACAGCGGCCCGAGGCGGCTGTGCCGGCTCCGGAGCGGGACGGGCCGGCGGCTGGGACCTAGGACTGCGGGCCGGAGGGCGCGTCGTCGTCACGATCGGCTCCCTCCAGGTGCTCGCGCACCGCCTCGGCGAATCGGGTTCCCCGCTCCGCATAGTCCGTGAACTGGTCGAACGATGCGGCGGCCGGCGCGAGCAGCACCACGTCACCCGGCTGGGCGACGGATGCGGCGGCACGCACGGCCGCGGACATCACCCCCCCAGTGTCCCCGCCGTCCACCTCGACCACCGTGACGCCGGGCGCGTGTCGCTCGAACGCCTCGCGGAGCACCGTGCGGTCCTCCCCGATCAGAACCGCGCCGCGCAGCCGCGTCGCGTGCTTGGTGACGAGGGGCGTCGGGTCGACGCCCTTGAGCAGTCCGCCCGCGATCCAGACCACGTTCGCGAATCCCGAGAGGGCGGCATCCGCCGCGTGCGCGTTGGTCGCCTTGGAGTCGTCGACCCAGGTGACGCCGTCGCTCTCGGCGACGACCTCGGTGCGATGGTGCGCGATCCGGAACCCGCGGACGGCAGCGCGGATGTGGGCGGGCTGCACCCCGGCCGCGCGGGCGAGGGCCGCCGCGGCCAGCACGTTCGACGTCATGTGCGGGCTGTCGAGCCCGGCGGGCACGAGATCGGCGATCGTGGCGAGTTCGAGGGCCGAGGTGCGGCGCTCCTCGAGGAACGCGCGATCCACCAGGATCCCGTCGACGAGCCCGACGTCACTCGGACCGGGCACGCCGAGGCCGAAGCCGATCGCGCGGCATCCGTCCTGCACGGTCGCCTCCTCGACCATCTCGCGGGTCGCGGCATCCGCCAGGTTGTAGACGCAGGCCAGTCGCACGTTGTCGTAGACCTTGGCCTTGGCGCCGCGGTACTCGTCGCGGCTGCCGTGCCACTCGAGATGGTCGTCGGCGAGGTTGAGGCAGACCGCGGCCAGCGGAGCCAGCACGCCACCCGCGTTGCGGTTCACCCAGTGCAGCTGGTGGCTGGACAGCTCGATCACCAGGATGTCGAAGCCCTGCGGATCGCGGATCGCGTCGAGCACCGGCACCCCGATGTTGCCGGCGGGTGCCGCCCGGAGTCCGCCCTCCACGAGCATGGTCGCCGTCAACTGGGTCGTGGTGGTCTTGCCGTTCGTCCCGGTGATGCAGATCCAATCGGCCGGCGACCCGTCGGCGCGCACCGTCTTGTCGCGCAGCCGCCAGGCGAGTTCGATGTCGCCCCAGATCTCCAGCTCGCGCTCGGCCGCCCAGCCGAGAAAGGGATGCCGCGGCGGATACCCCGGCGACACCACGACCAGGTCGGCCTCGAAGCCCGCGAGTGCGGGCGGCAGCTCGGCGTCGGCCTCCACGAAGGACGCGCCGATCACGTCGAGCAGCTTCCGGTGCTCGTCGCTGGCGTCGCGGGCGACGACCAGGACGTCCGCGCCGAGCTCGAGGAGCGTATCGGCGACCGAGAAGCCGGTGACGCCCAGTCCGAGCACGACGACGCGGAGGCCGGCCCAGTCCGACTGCCAGCTGGTCAGGAGCGAGAGATCCCGCTCGGTCAACGGCTCACCCATTCGAGGTAGAACAAGCCGACTCCGGCGGCCACGAACAGGGCGGCGATGATCCAGAACCTCACCACGATCGTGATCTCGGCCCAGCCCTTGAGCTCGAAGTGGTGTTGAAGGGGGCTCATCAGGAACAGGCGCCTGCCCTGCCCGTACCGCCATTTGGTGATCTTGAACCATCCGCGCTGCACGATCACCGATCCGGTGACGACGATGAACAGGCCGCCGATCAGCACGAGCAGCAGCTCGGTGCGGCTGACGATGGCGAGCGCCGCGATCGCGCCGCCGAGGCCGAGCGATCCGGTGTCGCCCATGAAGATCTGGGCGGGATGGGTGTTCCACCACAGGAACCCGACCAGGCTGCCGATGATGCAGGCCGAGACCACCGCGATGTCGAGCGGATCACGCGCGTCGTAACACTTGTACTGCACGTCGGGATCGATCAGCCGCGCGAAGCAGCTCTGGTTGTTCTGCCAGAACCCGATGAAGAGGTACGCCGAGATGGCGAAGATCGAGGCCCCGGTGGCGAGGCCGTCGAGGCCATCCGCGACGTTCACGCCGTTCGAGGTGCTGACGGTCATGACGTTGACCCAGATGACGAACAGGATGATGCCGATGATCGGCCCGAAGGCGTAGAGGTTGAGCCAGGAGATCTCGCGCAGACCCGAGATGAAGGTGGATGCGGGGGTCAGCCCGTTCTCGTCCAGGAAGAGCCGCGAGATGGCCAGCAGCGCGAAGATCGTGCCGATGATGACCTGACCCAGGATCTTGGCCCAGCCGCCGAGCCCCAGGCTGCGCTGCTTGCGGGTCTTGAGGAAGTCGTCGATGAATCCGACGAGGCCGAGGCCGCCCATCATCCCGAGCACCAGCACGGCGACCATCGTCCACGGCACCCCGGCGACGAGGTGGCCGAACAGGTAGCCGAGGATCGACCCCAGGATGAAGACGATGCCGCCCATCGTCGGAGTGCCGCGCTTGGTGTGATGCGACTGCGGTCCGTCATCCCGGATGAACTGGCCCCAGCCGAGTCGCTTGAAGAGTCGGATGAACAGCGGCGTCAGAAAGAGGGTGAAGGCCAGCGAGAACGCCGAGCCGAGCAGAAGGGCTACCACGGGCTGCCCTCGACCCCGCCGATGCGATCGCCCAGGAACCGGAGACGGGCCGACTTCGACGACTTCACGAGCACGACGTCGCCCGCTCGGAGTTGCTCACGGAGTAAATCGTATGCCGCGTCCAGATCGGCCACGAACACGGACTCTCCGTCCCACGAGCCTTCGAGACCCGCCGCGTTGTGGATCTGCCGTGCTCCCTCACCGACCACGACGAGCTGACCGATGTTGAGGCGCACCACGAGCCGGCCGACGCGGTCGTGCTCCTCCCCGGAGTACTCCCCCAGCTCGGCCATCTCGCCCAGCACCGCGACCGAGCGCTGCCCCGGTTCCAGGATCTGCGCGAGGGTCTTGAGGGCGGCCGCAGTGGAGTCCGGGCTCGCGTTGTACGCGTCGTTGATCACCGTGATGCCGCCGCCCGGCTGCAGCAGCTCCATCCGCCAGCGCTCGGCACGCGGCACGGCCTCGATCGCGGCGATCGCGCGTTCGAGGGGAACCCCGAGCTCGCGGGCGACCGCCAGCGCCGCCAGGGCGTTGCTCACGTGATGCTCGCCGAGGATCCGCAGCGCGACCTCGTGGCGGGACCCGTCCACCACCAACGTGAAACGGGTTCCGGATGCGGTGGCCCGCACGTCATCGGCCCGCACCTCGGCATCGGGGCTCAGCCCGAACCACACGGCTCGCGCCGCCGTCAGCTCCGCCATCGCGGCGACGCGCCCGTCGTCCCGGTTGAGGACGGCCACCGCGGTGCCCGGCAGCTCGCGCACGATCTCGGACTTGGCCTTCTGGGTCTCCTCGATGCCGCCGAACTCGCCCGCGTGCGCCAGTCCGACCTTGAGCACCACCGAGATGTCGGGCATCGCGATGCCGACCAGGCGGGCGATCTCGCCCGCTCCACTCGCGCCCATCTCGCTGATCAGGTACTCGGTGGACGGGTCGACCTGCAGCATCGTGATCGGCGCGCCGACGTGGTTGTTGAAGGAACCGGCGGGAGCCACCGTCGGCCCCTCGGCCGACAGGATCGCCTGCAGCAGGTTCTTGGTGGTGGTCTTGCCGTTGGAACCGGTGATCCCGATCACGCGAAGCGGACCCGATGCCCGCACCCGCGCCACGACGAGCCGGGCGAGATCGGCAAGCGCGGCGACGCCGTCCGGCACGACGAGCACCGGGACCGGCAGCTCGATCGGACGCTCGGCGACGACCAGCGCGGCCCCGCGCTCGACCGCGTCGGCCGCGAAGAGGTGGCCGTCTGTGACCTCACCGGGGAGTGCGATGAAGATCGATCCCGGCTCGACCAGCGTCGAGTTGGTCTGAACGCTGCCGCCGACGAGATCGTCGGCGCTCGCGCCATCCGGGAGCAGCAGCGATCCGCCGAGCGCGTCGAGCAACTCGGACAGGTGGAGCGGGATCACGCCCAGCCCGCCTCGCGGAGCGCCGCCCGCGCCTCATCGCGCGCGGAGTACGGCGTTCGCACCCCGCGGATGTCCCGGTAGTCCTGGTGCCCCGGCCCGGCCCACAGGATCGAGTCACCCTCCCGGGCAAGCGACACCGCCTTGCGGATCGCGGCCTCGGGCGGGCTGACCTCGTAGGTCTCCCGCGGCTGGTCGGCGGCCAGTTTCGCGCCCTCGAGCAGCGTCGCGCGGATCGAGGTCGGATCCTCGAAGCGCGGATGGTGGTCCGTGATCACGAGGATGTCACTGCCCTGAGCAGCCACGCGCGCCATCTCGTGGCGCTTGGTGGCATCCCGGTCGCCGTCCGCCCCGAAGACCATGATCGTGCGGCCGGGGGTGAACTTGCGCACCGCCGCCAGGGTGTTCTCGAAGGCGTCGGGGCTGTGGCCGAAGTCGACGTAGACGCTCGGTCCGTGCTCGCCCGAGACGCGCTCGGTGCGCCCCGGCAAATAGGCCTGGATGCCGCCATCACCGCCGTCGTGCCCGTCGAGGGCCGCGCCGATCGCCTCGAGCTCGAAGCCGGCCTCCACGAGCATCACGATGGCCAGTGCGGCGTTGGCGGCCATGTGCCAGCCGATCAGCGGCTCGTGCGTCACGAGCGAGCGGCCGTCGGGACCGGTGAGCCGGAACTCGGTGTAGGCCGCGGTCTCGTCGAGCACCTCGACCACCCACTCGGCGCTCTCGACGTCTGCCGGCGTCGCGTGTCCGACGGTCGCGATGGTCGTCACCGGGATGCGCGACTCTGCCACGACGCGGGCGCCCCAGGCGGTGTCGAGGCAGACCACCCCGCGCTTGCCGTGCTCGGGATCGAACAGGGCCAGCTTCGCCTGGAAGTACTCCTCCATGTCGGCGTAGTCGTCGAGGTGGTCGTGGCTGAGGTTCGTGAAGGCCACCACGTCGAAGACCAGGCCGTCGACGCGGCGACGCGACAGCGCCTGAGCGCTGACCTCGACGGCGACCGCGCGGACGCCGGCCTCGCGCATCCGGGCCAGGAGCGCGTGCATCTCGCTGGCCTCGGGCGTCGTCAGCCGACTCACCACGGTGAGATCACCGATGTGCCGCTCCGCTGTGGAACTGAGCCCCGTGACGAGCCCGAGCTGGCGCAGGATCGCCTCGAGCAGGTACGACGTCGAGGTCTTGCCGTTCGTGCCCGTGGTGCCGAACAGCAGCGCGTTCGACTCCGCGGTGCGGTAGACCCACGCCGAGAGCTCGCCGAGCGCGCCGCGCGGATCATCGACGATCAGGATGGGCAGCCCCGCGTCGGCTGCGATGTCCGCGCCCGCGGCATCCGTGACGATGGCGACGGCGCCGCCCTCCTTGGCCTGCGCCGCGTAGGACGCCCCGTGGCTGTTGGCGCCTTGGATGCCGACGAACAGGTCGCCGGGGTGAAGGTCGCCGGTGCCGAGGGTCACGCCCGTCACCTCGACGCCGTCGACCGGGCCGCGGTGCTGGAGGCCGAACTCCTGCACCAGCATCGCCAGGGAACGCGGAGCGGGATGCTCGGGACGCAGGACCGGGGGGATCCGGGATGTCACGCTCGTCCCGCCTCCTGTCTGTCTGGGGGAATGAGCTACCAGGCTACCGGGATGTTCGGCGCCGGTGTCGTCGACGGCTGGATGCGGAAGGTCTTGATGACCTGCTTCATGATCGTCGTGTAGGCGGGCGCGGCCGCCGCAGAGGTCTTGAGGGTCTGCGGCTTGGAGAGCGTCACGATCACCGCGTATTGCGGCTTGTCGGCCGGGATCAGGCCGGCCACCGACACGATGTAGTCGTTGCCGTAGCTGCCGTTGGCAGCCACCTGCGCCGTTCCGGACTTCGCCGCGATGCGGTAGCCGGGGATGTTGATGAGGTTCCGCAGCGAACCCTGCGTGGTCACCGTCTCCATCATCTCGCGCACCTGCTGGGCGGCCGAGGCCGAGACCACCTGCGTGGTCGTGCCCGTCGTGGGGTGCGTGACGGAGCCGTCGGCGGCCGTGCAGCTGTCGACCAGGGTGAGCGGGACCTTCTTCCCGTCGTTGCCGATCGTCTGGTAGAGGCTGGCGATCTGGGCGGATGTCGCGGTCATCCCCTGCCCGAACTGCTGGGTGAACGAGGTGATGGTGTCCACCTGCGATGGGGTCTTGACCGTGCCGGCGGACTCTCCACCGAACCCGACGGAGGTCTTCGAGCCGAGCCCGAACTTGATCAGGTTGTCGTAGCGGGCCTTCTCGCTCGCGGCGAGACCCTCCTTCTGATTCTGGGCCTTCACGAGTTCGGCGATCCCGATGTTCGAGGAGTTCATGATGACGCCCGCCACGGTCATGTGCATGTCGCCGTGCGCGAACGCGTCCTTGATGTAGGCGCCGGCGGGAAGACCGTCGGTGAAGCGGCTGGGCACGTCCACCTGCGTCGCGGCCGTGACGAGGCCCTGGTCGACCATGCCGGCGACCGTTGCGGGCTTCATGATCGATCCTGGCTCATACGGCGTGCTGAAGCTGCGCGCCCCGAGCGAGGAACTGTCGACCGAGTTGCGGTCGTTGGGGTCGACGCTCGGGTAGTCCGCATCGGCCATGATGTGCCCGTCACTCACGCGGACGATCATGGCGGTCCCCCAATCGGAGCCGGTGGCCTGCGCCTGCTGAGCCAGGGTCTGCTGCGCGAACCACTGCAGGTTGGAGTCGATGGTCAGGGCGATCGTGCCGCCATCCGAGGCCGGCTTGGCGACGACGGTGCTGCCGGGGAGGCGGACCCCGTCTGCGGAGGTCGCGTAGGTCGACGAGCCGTCGGTTCCGGCGAGGCAGGAGTTCTGCTTCAGCTCGGTGCCCGCCTGCGGGCCGTCCGTCCCGACGAAGCCGACCAGATTGCCCGCGACCGCGCCGTCCGGGTAGGTGCGGGCCGGGTGCGGTTCGCTGTAGACCCAGGGGATGTTGAGGGCCTTCACCTTGTCGAACACGTCGAGCTTGACGGCCTTGACCAGGTAGACGAAGTCCGAGGTCGGGTCCTGGGTCAGGGCGGTATCGAGCGCGACCGGATCCGCGCCCGTGATGTCAGCAATCTCGCCGATCGCGTCGGCGAGGCTGATCTTGGTCTTCGAGCCGTCCTTGTTGATCCGGTCGAACCCGTCGGCCGAGACGTTCCGCGGTGATGCCGTGATGTCGAAGCGGTCGACGCTGTCTGCCAGAACGACCCCGTTGCTGTCGACGATGTCGCCGCGCGTGCCGTAGGTGGTGACCGTCTGCATCCGGTGCGCGTCGGCGAGCTTGGTGAGTTCCGCGGCCTGCACCAGCTGGATGTCGACCAGGCGGATGACGAAGACCGCGACGATGGCGAAGACCGCGATCACGGTCAGCGACAACCGCCGCTTCGACATGCGCAGGGAGATCACCGGGTTTCGCTCCTCGTGCTCAATGGGTGGTGGGGGACGGAAGGAGCCCGGGGGTCTGGGGGGCCTGCCCGGCACCTCCCGTCCCCGTGTCGGTCGGGGCCTGGGTGTCCCCGCTCGGGTCTGTGGTTGTGGTGGTCCCGGTGCCGGCCGGGTTCGCGGTGACAAGGGCGGTGCCGCCGAGCAGCGCGTTGCCGACCTGGTCCCCCGCGCCGATGAGGCTGCCGCCGGCTGAGGTGCCCGTGCCGGTGACGGCGCCGGTCTTGGCGTCCAGGTAGACGGCGTTTCCGCTCGCCACCATGCCGAGCGCCTCGGCGTTCGCCGCGAGGTGCTGCGGGGAGGCCAGCAGATCGAGCTTCTCCGACAGCGCGTGCTGCTGAAGCACCGCATCGTGCTTCGCCGACTGCAGGCTGGAGATCTGGTACGCGCCGTCGGCGAGCACGATGCTGAGCAGCAGCTGCGCGATCAGGATGACGCCGATGCCCCCGATCGTCACGAGCGCGGGCAGCAGCCGAGGCCGTGCTCGACGCTGCGCGCGGGTCGGCGCGACCTCGAGGTGGCGACGCGGCGCCTCTTCGGGCCTGCGCCGGGGACGTGGAGCGATGGCGGGGACGGCGCTCATGCGGCCCTCAGCCGTTCGGCGGCGCGCAGGCGCACCGGCGTCGACCGTGAGTTCGCGGCCTTCTCCGCGTCGCTCGCCAGCTCGGCTCCTCGGACCAGGAGCTTGAACTCCGGGCGGTGCTCAGGCAGTTCGACCGGGAGCCCGCGGGGTGCCGTCGAGGCGGAGCGCGCGGCGAATTCGCGCTTGACGATACGGTCCTCGAGCGACTGGTACGCGAGCACGACGATCCGGCCGCCGACCTGAAGGGCGTCGAGCGCCGCCGGGATGGCCCGTTCGAGCACCGAGAGCTCCTGGTTCACCTCGATGCGGAGCGCCTGGAACACGCGCTTCGCCGGGTGTCCCGCGCGCTGCAGAGCCGCAGGCGTCGCCGCGATCAGCAGCTCGACGAGCTGGGCCGAGGTCTCGAGAGGCGCCGCGGCGCGCTCCCGCACGATCCGGCTGGCGTAGCGCGGCGCGAGCTTCTCCTCGCCGTACTCGTAGAAGATCCGGCGCAGGCTCGCCTCGTCGTACTCGGCGAGGATGCGCGCCGCGGTGAGCTCGGCCGTATCGTCCATGCGCATGTCGAGCGGGGCGTCCTTCGAGTAGGAGAAGCCGCGCTCCACCTGGTCCAGCTGCATCGATGAGACGCCGAGATCGAAGAGCACGCCGGCGACCGCCGGGATCCCGAGCTCGTCGAGCACCTCCGAGATCCGGTCGTACACCGTGTGGACCAGGTGCACGCGTGCGCCGTAGGGAGCGAGCCGCTCTCCGGTCAGCGCGAGAGCATGCGGGTCGCGGTCCAGCCCGATGAAGTCGAGCTCGGGGAACCGCTGGAGGAACGCCTCGGCGTGCCCGCCGAGCCCGAGGGTGGCGTCGACGAGCACGGCGCCGGGGCGTTCCAGCGCGGGGGCGAGCAGCTCGAGGGTCCGTTCGAGCATGACGGGGGTGTGCAGGCGGTTCTCGGCCATGAGGTTCCGGGTCGAGCCCCTCGGGCCTGATCCCCATCCGCTGCGACCTGGCTCCGGGGAAGTGGAGTCAGGGTGCGCGGCTGAGGGTCGGGCACGAGGCGCTAGAAGAGTCCCGAGATCACCTCCTCGTCGGCGTCGGCGAATCCGGCTTCGGCGTTGGCGTAGTACTCGTTCCAGGTCGTGGTGTCCCAGATCTCGGCGCGGGTGCCGGCACCGATCACGGTGAGGTCGCGGTCGAGCCCCGCGTACTCGCGGAGCATCGGCGGGATGGTCACGCGGCGCTGGGCGTCGGGGATCTCCTGCGTCGCGCCCGACAGGAACAGGCGCAGGTAGTCGCGGCCCTTCTTGCCCAGCGCGGGAGCCTGTTGCTGCATCCGCTCGACCAGGCCATCGAACTCGCGCTGGCTGTACACGTAGATCGCGTGCTCCTGGCCGCGTGCCATGACGACGCCGTTGCCGAAGTCGTCCGCGAACTTCGCGGGAAGGATGATGCGCCCCTTCTCGTCGAGCTTGGGGACGAACGTACCGAGCAGCATGCGCGGGTCCCCTCACTCTCCGGCCAGACAGAAGGACAATCCCCACTTTACTCCACTTCAATCCACAATCCACCACATAGTTCTCAAAATCCTGGCGAATCGGCCCCCACAAGGGGGGCCATTCCCCCGGATTCCTCACGATTCCGGGCGTGGAGCGCAGTGGAGGGGAAACAGGCGCGCCGAGGCGAGATCGCCTCGCCGGTAGCCGGGCGCGCGTTAACGAGAAAAGGACCGGCTCAGCCGGTCCTTTCGGGGAGAGGAGTGGAGAGAGCCGCTCAGCCCTCGCGCTGATCTCGGATCAGCGGCTAGTGCTCCGACTCGTCGTTGCGGCGTTCCCACCGCTCGTTGAGCGAGTCCATGAAGCCGGCACGGGGCTTGGCGCTCGGCGCCGATCCGGAGCCGGGGACCGTCAGTCGACGCGGCGGAGCGATGGCGATGAGGGCGCCCGTGAACATGAGGACGAAACCGAGGATGCCGACCACCGGCTGGCGGATGATCACGCCGACCACGAGGAGCACGAGACCGATCGCGCCGGCCAGGATGCCGAGCACGACGGCGGTGTAGTTGGGGCGGCCCCGGCGCGCGCCCACCGTCGTCACGTCGTCAGCGTCATTGTGATAGAGGCTGCGCTCCATCTCGTCGAGAAGGCGCTGCTCCTGCTCAGAAAGCGGCATTTTTCCGGCTCCCTCACGGACGGGGCATCCGGTCGCCCCGACTCGTTGATTCATCGTCAGTGTAGGCCGATCGCGCGCCGATAGCATAGAACGGTGGCTGGGAGTACGCGCTTAGTCGATCTCGTCCAGTTCCGACTCGATGGGTTCCTCGGCGAGCACGGAGCGGCTCTGACGCAGATCTCGCCCGACCTCGAGGTCATCGACGGATCGGCCCGGCGTCTGCTGGCCGGTGGCAAGCGGTTCCGGGCCCTGTTCTGCTACTGGGGTTGGCGCTCCGTCGCCGGTCTCGGCAGCGACGACGACGGCGCAGGCGGCGACCCGGCCGCGCTCGAGGGACCGGGCCTCGACGCCATCGTCTCGGTCGCGTCGGCCCTGGAGATCTTCCACGCGGCCGCGCTCGTCCATGACGACATCATGGACAACTCCGATCGGCGCCGAGGACAGCCGAGCCTGCACAAGCGCTTCGAGGCGCTGCACGCCGAACAGGGCTGGTCCGGGTCGGCACGGCAGTACGGCGACGCGACGGCGCTCCTGGTCGGGGACCTGCTGCTGGCCTGGAGCGACGAGCTGTTCGAGTCGGGCACGGGGATGCTGCATCCGGATGCCGCGTCCGCCGCTCGCCGCGAGTTCGCCCTGATGCGCACCGAGGTGACGGTCGGGCAGTACCTCGACATGCTCGAGGAGACCTCGTGGCGCACCCGCCCGGAGGCCGAGCTGCTCCCCCGCGCCCACCGGGTCATCGTCTACAAGTCGGCGAAGTACAGCGTTGAGGCGCCCCTCGCGATCGGCGCCTCGCTCGCGGAGGCCTCCCTGGCGCAGCTGGCGGCTCTTCGCGCCTTCGGCCTGCCGCTGGGTGTTGCCTTCCAGTTGCGGGACGACCTGCTCGGCGTCTTCGGCGATCCCGCTGTGACGGGCAAACCCGCCGGCGACGACCTGCGCGAGGGCAAGCGCACGGTGCTGGTCGCCCTCGCGCGGCAGAAGCTGCCGACATCCGCTGCCCGCCTCTTCGACGAGCTGCTCGGTGACGACAGCCTCGACGAGCAGCAGATCGCCATGCTGCAGACCGCCGTGCGCGACAGTGGCGCGGTCGAGCAGGTCGAGCGCATCATCGCCCACAACGTCGGCGTCGCAACGGCGGCCCTCGCGGATGCACCGATCGCCCGCTCGGCCCGGGACGAGCTCGGCTCGCTCGCCGACGCGGTGACGCGCCGCGACAGCTAGCTCAGAAGCCCAGGGCCTGCGCCACCCGGCGCACCTCGGCCTTGCGGCCGGCCCGCAGCGCCTCGATCGGCGCGACGCCGAGGCTGTCCTCCTCGGTCAGGAGCCAGTGGATGGCCTCGTCGTCGCTGAAACCGGCGTCGCCGAGCACGACGATCGTGCCGCGCAGTTCACCGAGCGGCTCGTTCCCGCTCACGAATGCGGCCGGGACCTTGAGCACGCCGTCCACGCGGGTGGCGAGGAGGGCGCGGTCCTCGATGAGCCGGCGCACCTGGCTCTGGGTGATGCCGAGCACCTCGACGAGCTCCGGGATGGTCAGCCATGTCGCGTCGGCGGTCTCGCTCACGACCCCAGCCTGCCATGGCGCGAGGCAGGTCGGTGGAGGGGGTGAATGTTACGAACATATGAACTCCCGCACCACCCGTCACGATGATTGACTCTGATGGTCTTCTGTGACAGCTTGGTCTCGGACTCCGGGGGGAAAGGCGAGGCCGATGACAGACATCTTCGAGCGCGGCGCGTTCGCCCGCGCTGTGTTCGCGGGGCTCCTCCCGGCCAACGGTGGGCGGCACAACGCGGCCGAGCCGGCCACGGGCTTCCGCTGGCGCCGCGGCGTCATGGCGACCGTGCCTGTCGTCCTCGCGGGAGCGATGACCGTGAGCCTCAGCCTGGCCGGTCCGGTGGACTCCGCCTCGGCGGCCCCGAAACGTGTGGTGAAGCAGAAGAGCGAGCTCGCCAAGACCCTCCGCGAGATCTTGCTGACATCCGCGAAGAGCAATGCCGCTCCGGCAGCTCCGACGACATACACCGTTCAGCCCGGTGACAGCGTCTCGGCGATCGCCGGGCGCTTCGGCGTCTCCACGGCGTCGGTGCTCGCCCTCAACGGCCTCAGCTGGAAGTCGCTCATCTTCCCCGGCCAGGTGCTCAAGCTGTCGACAGCGGTCGCCGCCGCACCGGCTCCTGTCGTCGCGGACGGCGGCCGCTACACGATCGTCTCCGGCGACACGATGTGGGCGATCGCGGCTCGCTTCGGCGTCACGACGGATGCCGTGCTGTCGGCCAACGGGCTGAGCCGGTCGAGCATCATCTACCCGGGACAGGTCATCGCGATCCCGAGCGGCTCGGCGCCGTTGGCGATCAAGACCGTCGCCGACATCACCCCGGCGCCTGCCGCAACGCCGAGCGCGCCTCCGGCGCCGACCGGTGTCTCGTACACGATCGTCGCCGGCGACACGGTCTCTGCGATCGCCGGCCGCTTCGGCGTCACCACGGCCGACATCCTCGCGGCCAACGGGATGGGCGCGTCGACGATCATCTATTCGGGACGCACCCTGGTGATCCCGGCCTCGACTGCATCCGCACCGTCGTCCGGCGCGGCGACCGCGGCCGCCACCCCGCTCAGCGAGGAGATGGCGGCGAACGCTCGTGTCATCATCCAGACCGGGCAGCGTCTCGGCGTCCCCGACCGCGGCATCGTCATCGCACTCGCCGCTGCCATGCAGGAGTCGGGCCTGCGCAACCTGGACTACGGCGACCGGGACTCGCTCGGTCTGTTCCAGCAACGGCCGAGCACCGGATGGGGAACGCCGGCTCAGATCCTCGACCCCGGCTACGCGGCGGAGCTGTTCTACGGAGGTCAGGGCAATCCGAATGCCGGACGCACCCGCGGGCTGCTCGACATCCCGAGCTGGCAGTCCATGTCGGTCACGCAGGCGGCACAAGCCGTGCAGATCTCGGCCTACCCCGACGCCTACGCGAAGTGGGAATCGAGCGCATCGGCATGGCTCGCGCAGTTGCGTTGATCCGCTCCTGAGCGAGGCTTCACCGTGTGGCACCCGGGCGTTCAGGAACCCTCTGCCTACACTCGAACGGTGAGCGTCAACACCTCCGACCCGATGATCGGCCGTCTCATCGACGGCCGGTATCAGGTGCGCTCCCGGATCGCGCGCGGCGGCATGGCCACCGTCTACCTCGCGACCGATCTCCGGCTCGAGCGCCGGGTGGCCGTCAAGGTCATGCACGGGCACCTCGCCGACGACAGCCAGTTCAAGCAGCGCTTCATCCAGGAGGCCCGGTCCGCGGCGCGTCTCGCGCACCCGAACGTGGTGAACGTCTTCGACCAGGGGCAGGATGCCGACAGCGCCTACCTGGTGATGGAGTACCTCCCCGGCATCACCTTGCGTGATCTGCTGCAGGAGTACGGCTCCCTCACCAGCCAGCAGACCATCGACATCACCGAGGCGGTGCTGTCGGGACTGGCGGCCGCGCACAAGGCGGGCATCGTCCACCGAGACCTGAAGCCCGAGAACGTGCTGCTGGCCGACGACGGCCGGATCAAGATCGGCGACTTCGGCCTGGCGCGCGCGGCATCCGCGAACACGGCGACGGGCGCCGCGCTGCTCGGCACGATCGCGTACCTCTCCCCCGAGCTCGTCACCCGTGGGGTCGCAGACACCCGCAGCGACATCTACGCCGTCGGCATCATGATGTACGAGATGCTCACGGGCGAGCAGCCGTTCAAGGGCGAGCAGCCGATGCAGATCGCCTACCAGCACGCCAACGACACGGTGCCGGCGCCGGGTGCGAAGAACCCGAAGGTGCCGGCCGAGCTCGATGAGCTCGTTCTGTGGGCGACGTCACGCGACCCAGAGCAGCGGCCGCGCGACGCGCGGGTCATGCTCGACCAGGTGCACGAGACCGAGTCGCTGCTGCGCACGGCGCTCCCCTCGACCACGACCTCAGCCCAACGCACCGTCGTGATGCCGACCGCCGCCGCGACGGGCGAGACGGTCGCCTTCGCGCGTCCCGCCGTCGCCGACCGGTCGGATGCCGAGACCCAGATCATCGCTCCTCGCGGTGCCGCGCGGGCCGCCGAGCGCTCCGACCCGACGTCGGCGTTGACGCGGGTGTCGCAGAAGCGGCGCGGCCGCGGTCTCGCGATCGTGCTGATCATCCTGGTGCTCGCCGCCGCCGCAGGCGTCACCGGCTGGTACTTCGGCGCCGGCCCCGGCGCAAAGGTGACCATCCCGACCTCGATCGCCGGGATGTCGCCGGCCGACGCCACGACCGTGCTCACCAAGCTCGGGCTGAAGGTCAACCCGACGTATGGCGCGATCGACTCCACCGACATCGCGAAGGGCGCGGTCGCTCAGACCGATCCGAAGCTCGGATCTCCCGTGGCGAAGAACGGCGTCGTCGCGCTGCTGCTGTCGAGCGGACCCAAGCCGATCCCCTTCACGATCACGCAGGGCATGTCGCTCGACGCCGCCGAGGCCATCATCAAGGCGGCCCCCTGGGACGAGAAGAAGCCGCAGATCCAGCAGTTCGATCCGACCGTGCCGAAGGGCACGGTGTACGCCGTGCTCGCCGCAGACGGTACGACCGACCTGGTCGGCACGGCGTCCTACGGTCAGCGGCAGCAGCTGACGCTTGTCCTCTCCGCCGGCCCGCTTCCCGATGTGATCGGCAAGAGCTACGCCGACGCCAGCGCCGCCCTGGCCGCGGTGAAGATCACGGCGCAGCAGGGCGATACCGCCAACAGCGACACCGTGCCGACCGGCAGCGTGATCGCCATGCAGCTCGCTTCCGGCCAGGTCCTCCATCCGGGCGACACGGTCAAGTTGCAGATCTCCAGCGGCCCCGCGCCGGTGGCCGTACCCGATGTCGTCGGCATGACCTGGGACAAGGCCAAGGCCGCCCTGGATGCCGCGGGGCTGAAGTACAGCTACGACCACAACGCCGACGGGCCGGCCGCCTCACTCGTGACGGTGCGTTCGACGAACCCCAAGGCCGGAACGACGGTGCACCGCGGCGACACCATCGCGGTGCGCTTCACCGGCTAGCCGGTGACGGCGATCAGCGCGCGATCGTCAGCTCCTCGGCGACCAGGAACGCCAGCTCCAGCGACTGCATGTGGTTCAGGCGCGGATCGCAGAGCGACTCGTACTTGGTCGCCAGGGTCGCCTCGTCGATCTGCTCGGAGCCGCCAAGGCACTCGGTGACGTCGTCGCCGGTGAGCTCGACGTGGATGCCACCCGGGTGCGTGCCCGCGGCCCGGTGCGATTCGAAGAATCCGCGCACCTCGTCGACCACGTCGTCGAAGCGCCGGGTCTTGTAGCCGGTCGGCGTCGTGAGTCCGTTGCCGTGCATGGGGTCGGTCACCCAGAGCGGCATCGCATCGAAGCTCTTGATCGCCTCGAGCAGCGGGGGCAGCGCATCCCGCACCTTGCCCGCACCCATGCGCGTGATGAAGGTCAGGCGGCCGGGCTCGCGGTCCGGGTCGAGCTTGTCGATCAGCCGCTCCATGTCGTCGGCGGTGGTGCTCGGGCCGAGCTTCACGCCGATGGGGTTCCGGATGCGCGAGAAGTAGTCGACGTGGGCGCCATCAAGGTCACGGGTCCGCTCGCCGATCCAGAGGAAGTGCGCGCTGGTGTTGACCGGAGTCCCGTTGCGGGAGTCGATCCGGGTCATCGGGCGCTCGTAGTCCATGAGCAGGCCCTCGTGGCTGGTGTAGAACTCGACCCGCTTCAGCTCGTCGAAGTCGGCCCCCGCCGCCTCCATGAACTTCACCGCGCGGTCGATCTCCGAGGCCAGGCTGGCGTAACGCTGGTTGGCCGGGTTCGTGGCGAAGCCCTTGTTCCAGCTGTGCACCTCGCGCAGATCGGCGAATCCGCCCTGAGTGAAGGCGCGGATGAGGTTCAGCGTCGATGCGCTGGTGTGGTAGCCCTGGATCAGCCGGTGCGGGTCCGCCTGGCGGGACTCGGGGGTGAACGGGTAACCGTTCACGATGTCGCCGCGGTAGGCGGGCAATGTCACCTCGCCCTGGGTCTCGAAGTCGCTCGAGCGGGGCTTGGCGAACTGACCCGCCATCCTGCCCATCTTCACGATCGGCATGGAGGCGCCGTAGGTGAGCACGACCGCCATCTGCAGCAGGGTCTTGAGCCGGTTGCGGATCTGCTCGGCCGTGGCGCCGGCGAAGGTCTCGGCGCAGTCGCCGCCCTGCAGCAGGAACGACTCGCCGCGCGCGGCGCGGGCGAGACGCTCGCGGAGGATGTCCACCTCACCCGCGAAAATCAGCGGCGGGAGCGTCGCGAGCTCGGCGGATGCGGCCGCGACGGCCACGGCATCCGGCCACTCGGGCTGCTGCTTGATGGGGAGCTGGCGCCAATAATCGAGACCGGCGATCACGCTCGGATCGGCCTGCACGATGGTCTCTGACGGGTCTGACACGGGGGTCCTCTGCCTCACGCGGCGCACCATGCACCAGCCGTCCAGCCTATTAGAGGCGTGACCACCACGCTGACCGGATGCAGCGGGCCTAGCCCTTGGCTGCCACGGTGGCGGAGCTCGCCTTGGCCCGGCGATCCACCGAGCTCTTGGTCTTCTTGACCGACGAGGCGTACACGTCGACGTACTCCTGGCCGCTGATCCGGGACAGCTCGTACATGATCTCGTCGGTGATCGAGCGGAGCACGAAGCGGTCGCCCTCCATTCCGGCGAAGCGCGTGAAATCGAGCGGTTCGCCGAAGACCACGCCCACTCGGCGCACCTTCGGGAACTTGGAGCCGGTCGGCATGACCTTCTCGGTGTCGATCATCGCCACCGGGATGACGGGGACCCCGGCCTCGAGCACCATGCGTGCGATGCCGGTGCGGCCGCGGTAGAGGCGGCCGTCGGGGCTGCGCGTACCCTCCGGGTAGATGCCCAGTTGACCGCCCTGCGCGAGGTGCTCCAGTCCCGAGTTGAGCGAGGCCTCGGAGGCCTTGCCGCCCGAGCGGTCGATCGGAAGCTGATTGATGCCGAGGAAGAACCTCTTCGAGATCCAGCCCTTGATGCCCTTGCCGGTGAAGTACTCGCTCTTGGCCAAGAAGCTGATCGGCCGCCGCACCGCGAGGGGCAGGAACACCGAGTCGACGAAGGAGAGGTGGTTGCTCGCGAAGATCACCGCGCCGCTCCCGGGAACGTTCTCATCTCCGCGCGACCACGGCCGGAAGACCGAGTTGGCGAACGGCCCGACGATGAAGGTCTTCAAGAACCAGTAGAGCACGCGACCTCCCGACGTCGTCCGAAGTCTATCGAGCCGATGAGGTCGACTCACCCCGGGAATGCAGGCGAGCCAGGTCCGCCGCGCCGACGACTCCGGCGTCGTTCACCAGCTCGGCGACCGTGAAGGTCGGCTCCGGATGGAAGCCGCGCGCGGGCAGGTGCGCCAGGAAGGCCTCCCGGATCGGCTCGAGCAGCAGGTCCCCGGCGGCGGCGACTCCCCCGCCGAACACGAAGCGCTGCGGGTCGAGCACGGCACCGATCGAGGCGCAGGCCTGGCCGAGCCACGAGCCGAGCTCGCGGATGGCGGCGAGGGCGCCGGGATCGTGATCCTCGATGAGCCGCCCGACGTTCGCCCCGTCGAGCTCGCCGTGAGTCTCGCGGGCCTGGGCGAGGCTGAGGCCGATGCCGCCGGCATCCGCGATCTCGTTGGCGTAGCGGAGCAGGGCCCGGCCGGAGCCGTACTGCTCGATGCAGCCGCGCTGACCGCAGCCGCACGGCAGGCCGCCGGGAACGACGCGGAGGTGGCCGATCTCGCCGGCCGCGCCGAAGCCGCCGCGCAGCAGCCGGCCGTCGGCGATCACGGCTCCGCCGACGCCGGTGCCGATGGTGAGCAGCGTGACGTCGGTCGCGCCGCGGCCGCCACCGAAGCGGTACTCGGCCCAGCCGGCGGCATTCGCGTCGTTGTCGATCGTGATGTCGATGCCGGGCAGCAGCTCGGACAGATGGGCGCGGAACGGCTCGGAGCGCCAATTGATGTTGGGCGCGTAGTAGACGATCGACTGGGTCGCGTCGACGAACCCGGCGGCCGCGACCCCGGCTGCCTCGACCTGCTCGCCCTCGCCGAGCGAGGTGATCAACTCGACCACGTTGTCGACGATCGCCACCGGGTCTCCGGCCGGCGTTGGCCGTCGCTCCGTGCGCAGGATCTCGCCCGCCTCACTCACGAGAGCGCCGGCGATCTTGGTTCCGCCGATGTCGATTCCGATGGCATGCACGGGGTCCGACTTTACCGTTGGCTGGGAGGTCCCGGATCAGCCGTCGCGGGCCCGGGTAGGCTGCACCCGAACGATCTAGGCTGGGGCTTACGAACACCATCGGTACCGAAGGAGTTGCCGTGAACGAATACTTCACCCCTGCCGTCGTCCCCGCGGACCCCGACGCGAACACCACCGACCTGCTGCTCGGTCGTCTCGCGCTGACGCCGGACGCGCCGCTGTTCGCGCTCCCGACGGCCGATGGCGGATGGAGCGACATCTCGGTCGCCGAGTTCCACCGCCAGGTGGTCGCCCTGGCCAAGGGCTTGATCGCCGCCGGCATCACGCCCGGCGAGAAGATCGGCTTCATGTGCAAGACCCGCTACGAGTGGACTCTCGTCGACTTCGCCGCCTGGTTCGCCGGCGCGGTGCTGGTGCCGATCTATGAGACCTCGGCTCCGGCGCAGATCCAATTCAACATGAGCGACTCCGGCGCGACGGCGATCATCCTCGAGAACGCCGACTACTTCGCCAAGTTCGACGAGGTGCGCAGCGAGCTGCCGAGCATCACGAAGGTCTGGCAGATCGGCCTCGGCGACCTGGACAAGCTCGTCGCCGGCGGCACCTCCGTCACCGACGACGAGGTCGAGAAGCGCCGCAGCGCCGCCAAGGGCGCCGACCTCGCCACGCTGATCTACACCTCAGGCTCCACCGGGCGGCCGAAGGGCTGCATCATCTCGCACTCGAACTTCGTCGAGCTGAGCCGCAACTCGGCGCTCGCGATGGGCGAGGTCGTCGCACCGGGGTCGTCGACGCTGCTCTTCATCACCACCGCGCACGTCTTCGCCCGCTTCATCTCGATCCTCGCGGTGCACACCGGCGTCAAGGTGGGCCACCAGGCGGACACCAAGCAACTCCTCCCAGCCCTCGGCAGCTTCAAGCCGACCTTCCTGCTCGCCGTGCCGCGCGTGTTCGAGAAGGTCTACAACTCGGCCGAGCAGAAGGCCGAGGGTGACGGGCGCGGCAAGATCTTCCGCTCCGCGGCCCAGGTCGCCGTCGACCACTCGAAGGCGCTGGACGCCGGCCACGTTCCGTTCGGCCTCTCGGTCAGGTTCGCGCTCTTCGACCGGCTCGTCTACAGCAAGCTGCGTGCGGCCATGGGCGGCAACATCAAGTTCGCCGTGTCGGGATCGGCGCCGCTCGGCACCTATCTCGGGCACTTCTTCCGCAGCCTGGGTGTCAAGATCCTCGAGGGCTACGGACTCACCGAGACGACCGCACCGGCCACCGTCAACCTGGTGACCAAGTTCAAGATCGGAACGGTCGGCCCGGCTCTCCCGGGCGTCGGCCTGAAGATCGCCGAGGACGGCGAGATCCTCGTGAAGGGCGTCGACGTGTTCGGCGGCTACTGGAAGAACCCCGCCGCGACCAAGGAGGTCATGGAGGGCGACTGGTTCCACACCGGCGACATCGGCGCGCTGGATGACGACGGCTACCTCACGGTCACGGGCCGCAAGAAGGAGATCATCGTCACCGCAGGCGGCAAGAACGTCGCGCCTGCCGGTCTCGAGGATCCGATCCGGGCCAACTCGCTGGTGAGCCAGGTGGTCGTCGTCGGCGATCAGAAGCCGTTCATCTCGGCCCTCATCACGCTCGACGCGGAGATGCTGCCGGCCTGGCTCAAGAACAACGGGGAGAATCCCGAACTGACGCCCGAGCAGGCCTGCACGAACGCCAAGGTCGTCGCCGAGGTGCAGAAGGCGGTGGATGCAGCGAACGCCCGTGTCTCGCGCGCCGAGTCGATCCGCAAGTTCGTGATCCTGCCCGACGACTTCACCGAGGCCAGCGGACACCTCACCCCGAAGATGAGTATCAAGCGCGGCCCGATCGTGAAGGACTACGCGGACGTCATCGAGGGGCTGTACGCCAGCAACGCGCCGGTCACCTCCTCGGTCGGGATCGGCTAGGTCCTCCAAAGCGTCAATCGCCCTACTCAGGTCTCCGCACGGATACGATTCGCGGAGATCAGAGGAGCAACTGTGAGTTCAAGCTTCAATGCAACGCGATTGACCTGCTTTGCACTCATTTCGGCGTTGGAGATGGACTTCCGCGATCTCATCCTGCGACTCGAAAGCGACTCCTCCGTCGTATGGCCCAGTGACGCCCTGTCGGCGGCGGAGAGCCGACTTGAACGTGACCGAGGTTCGAGCGCCGGCGCGCTCCACTCTTTGCTGGTCGCCTATCTCGACTTCGCGGACGCGTATCAGATCGTCCTGGCGAATAAGTCTCTGCTGCAGGAGTCCACTGCGTCTGGACTGGCGGCGGTCAAGCCGTATCTCGAAGGGTTGATAGCCGTTCGAAATCGAGTTGCCCATTCGCGCCCGATGGAAATCGATGACTTGGCAGCGTGCCTGGATGTGGCGCACGCACTCGCGAAGGCGGACAAGGACGCATGGCCAATCACTCGCGACACTCTTACTAGGCTGCAAAAGAACCCAGAGTTTGTCTTGGGACTCAGCATTCAACTGCCCTCAGATCCGGACAATCGAGCGTTGAACAATCTGCCTGCCCCGGACTTTGACGAGACCGGCTTTATGGGGCGCGGTAACGAAATAAAGCGAATCAAGAAGGCGATACTTGGGCCCTACCCCGTGGTTTCAATCCTTGGGGATGGCGGTCTCGGAAAAACAGCCATCGCCTTAAAGGTCGCCTACGATCTCCTCGACGATGACACCGCCGGGTTCGAAGCAATCGTGTGGGTGAGCGCGAAGTCAACCCGACTGACCGACAACGAAATTGAAAACATCAGTGGTGCCATTCAGGACTCCATCGGCCTGTTCGATGAAGCGGCACGCACTTTAGGGTCGACCGATCGAAACGATCCGATGGTGGAGTTGCTCGACTACATGGCCAGCTTCAAGATCCTGCTCGTTCTGGACAACCTGGAGACGGTCAACGACGAAAAGTTACGAGAGTTTCTTCTCGAGTTGCCCGTCGGAAGCAAGGTTCTCATTACAAGCCGAATCGGATTGGGAATCGAAAACCCTGTCAAGCTGGGGCCGCTTTCGGACGAAGAATCGAAGCGTCTCCTGAAAGCGCTCGCCTCTATCCGCGCGGTGACGGTGCTGCGGAACCTAGACGAGGGTGCACTGGACAGATTCATCCGGAAGCTTCAGGGGCACCCGCTTTACATCAAATGGTTCGTCGGAGGAGTCCAAGCAGGTAAGCGCCCCAGCGACCTAGTCAACGACAACTCGTTGCTGTTGGACTTCTGCATGTCGAATGTCTATGGTCGCCTCGGCAAGATGGCTCGCGGAGTACTCCAGTCCATGCAGGTCTTGCCTGGGGTGCGCAGCCAAGGTGAGCTTGCGTTCCTAAATGACCTAAAAGCGGCACCTATTCAGGCCGCCTTGCTCGACTTGATGACGACGAACTTCGTCTCAATGAAGAGGATCGGCGAGGACGATCTGGAAGCTGGCTACGAGACAAGTGAGTTTGCTGCGCAGTATCTCTCAATCCATCATTCCGCGGACCCACAGTTCCGGGCCACGATTGCGGAACGGGTTAACCAGCTGTCAAATCTCGCTTTGCGGCTAAGAAAGGGAGGGGGATCTGGAAAGTACGATCCCCGAACGATCGACATCAGGGGACCGTTCGATGTTCCTTCTGCGCGGCTGCTCGTCGATGCTCAACGTGACCTCAAGAACGGCAAGGTGGAAGCTGCCTTAGATCTGTGCAGGGAGGCGCAGACTCTGTCGCCAAACTATCCGGAAGCGTGGCGGATGGAGGGCGTAGTCCATGAGCGACGGCAGGATCAGATTTCGGCGCTCCACTCCTATGAACAAGCCTATGAACTCGCCTCTCATTCGCCGCTGATGGGCTACCACTTCGGTGTCCATCTCATTTCGTCGGCAGGTGGCATCGAGCGCGGCCTGTTGGTGTTGCAGACCGCCGCAAAAGTCGACAAGAATCCACAAATTCTTCTCGCGATCGCGCGGACACAATTCGAGGCATCGGACTATCTTGCGGCGACGGTCATCTGCGACGACCTCCTGAAGCTGCCTCTTTCTGACTCTCTGGTTCGTATGACCGTCAAGCTCGGACTTCGGTCCGCGGTATTCGGAGCCGAGCAACTTCGATGGAACGGCGATCTCTCTGGCGCTGTCCAGCTCCTTGAATCGTCGACTCAACTGGCGAACTCAGCATCCGTACAAAACATCGAAATTGATGCGGCCGATTGGCTTGTGCGTCTTCGCACGATCGCCGAAGAGCTGAGTGGGGAACTGGAGGGCGATCCGTTCCTAGCGCCTCAGTGCCATGACATAGCCGGGCGCCTGCTTGACCGGGCCCGGGTTATCGATCCAGATGCTCTGTCTCGGCGCACGGGTCAAGTGAAAATGGTGGAGCCTTCGAAGCATTTCTCATTCGCAAACTCCGACGGAAGCGACTACTTCTTCCATCACAACGACCTAGTGAACAAGGAAGATTGGGACTTTGTGGCCCCGGACGTGCTCATTGCGTTCGCTCCTGAACGTGTTTCCCAAGGGCTACGCGCTCGGCAAGTCCGGGTTCTCTAATCTTCGCCTGAAAGCTGGTCAGGCTCGGAACCACTCCGCCGAGCGCACGGCCCTCATGGCTTCCCTCTTGATGTCGGGCTCGAGGCCCTCCAGGTAGAGCTTGCCGTCGAGGTGGTCCGTCTCGTGCTGCAGGGCCTGCGCCATGAGCCCGTCGCCTTCGACGACGATCTCGCGGCCCGCGGCATCCTGCCCGGTGACGCGTGCGAAGGGGTAGCGCATCCGCGGGAAGTAGAAGCCAGGCACCGAGAGGCAGCCCTCATCGACCAGCTCGGGCTCGCCCGCGACCTCGAGCACCGGGTTGAGCACATAGCCGATGTCGCCGTCGATGTTGTAGCTGAAAGCTCGAAGGCCCACGCCGATCTGCGGCGCAGCGACGCCGGCCCGCCCGGGCGGGGTGACGGTGTCGATCAGGTCGTCGACGAGTCCCTTGGTGCGCGCGTCGCCCGGCTTGACGTCGATCGGGTCGGCTTTCGAACGCAGCACGGGGTCGCCGAACAGGCGGATCTGCCGTTCCGTCATCGGGGCTAGGCGACGCGACGGGTGGGCAGCCCGTCCATGACGAGCGCCGCGAGTTCGCGCGCGGACTGGCGCGTGAAGGGCCGGAGTGCCGAGTAGCGCACCACGGAGCCGGCAGCCAGTTCCGGGTCGTACGGGATGCGCACGACATCGCGCACGCGCGAGCGGAAATGCGCCTCGATCTCGTCGAGCTTCACCAGGTTGGTGCCCTGGGTCGCCGTGTTGAGGGCGACGATCGCGTTCTTCACGAGGTGGCCGTAGTTGTTGGCCTCGAGCCAGGTCAGGGTCTCGGACGCGAGTCGCGCCTCATCGACGCTGCCCCCCGAGACGATGACCACCGAGTCGGCGCGCTGCAGCGTCGCCCGCATCACGGAATGCACGATGCCCGTGCCGCAGTCGGTGAGCACCATCGAGTAGTAGCGGGCCGCGACATCCGCGACGACGTTGTAATCGTTCTCGTCGAAGGCCTCCGCGAGCAACGGGTCGGTGTCGGAGGCGAGCACGTCGAGCCGGGTCACGTCGCGCGAGACGTGCGTCGACAGTTCGCTGAAGTCCCGGATTTCGGGCGCATAGGTCACGAGATCGCGCACCGTGGAGCGGGTCTGCTTGTTGACGCGCTCGGCGAGGGTGCCACGGTCGGGGTTGGCGTCGATCGCGATGACGCGATCGTCGCGGACGTCGGCCATCGCCATCCCGAGCAGGGTCGTGATCGTGGTCTTGCCGACGCCGCCCTTGCGCGTCAGGACCGGCACGAACCGTGTCGGCCCCTCGAGGCGCTTCGCGATGCGCACATCCAGGGCCTTCCGCTCACGCACCTTCGCCGAATCGCCGAGGTTCACGAGGTGCAGGGTGCCGGCGTAGACGCCCTTCTGCCAGAAGCCCTCCGGCGCCACCCTGCGGTTGCGCTTCGGGTCGAGCATCCGCTCGGCCGTCAGCATCGAAGCGGTCTCCGCGGCGCGCGGCGCATCGCCACGCTGGCGTTCGCGGCGGGTGGGGGCAGGATCGGCCGGCGCGAGGTCCGCCGGCTCGGAAGGCTGGTGGATGTCCACCTGATCGTTGCGCCGCTCATCGACCGGCAGGGGTGGGATCACGACCGGCTCGTCCGGGTCGAGCGCCTCCTCGGCGGCCTGGGGCTGAAGACGGTCGATGACGATGTCGATGGACCGGGTCGCCGGCGCCAGCTGATCGTAGGCGGGCGTGATGGCGACGTCGTCGAGGGCGACCCGTGCCTCGTCTTCGGGCTGAGTTTGCACCAGCACCGGCAGGTCGATGCTGAGGGTCAGGCTCTCGGGGACGCCGGTCGCGAGATCGCCGGATGCCGCGGGGCTCGGGGGCAGCACGCTCGCCGGTCCGGTCGACGGGTCGTCTTTGCGCGTGGCCACGGTCGCCGTCCTCTCCCCCGCGCAGGAGCGCGGGCGTTCCAGTCTAGGAGACAGCCCGAGACGTCGCCGAGTTACTCGACGACCACCAGCAGGTCCCCAGCCTCCACCTGCTGCGTCACCGGGATGGCCAGGCGCACGACGGTGCCGGCCACCGGGGTGGTGATCGCGGCCTCCATCTTCATGGCCTCGATCGACGCGATGGGCTGGCCGGCGGCGACGGTCTCGCCCTCGGAGATCTTCAGGGTGACGACCCCGGAGAACGGCGCGGCGACCTGGCCGGGCTTGCTCGGATCGGCCTTCTCGGCGGCCTTGCTGTCGACCGCGATGCTCCGATCGCGCACGGCGACGGGCCGCAGCTGCCCGTTGATGGTGGTCATCACGGTGCGCATGCCCTTGTCATCCGGCTCGCCGATCGCCTCAAGGGTCAGCAGCAGGTCGACGCCCTTGCTGATCTCGACGGCGTTCTCGACACCCTGCTCGAGGCCGTAGAGGTAGCCGATCGTGTCGACGGGCGAGAGGTCGCCGAACAACTCTCGCACCTGCTCGAACTGGCGGGTCGGTGCCGGGAACAGCAGTCGGTTCAAGGCCGCCTGACGCTCGGCCGATGTGCCATCGAGCGCGGCGCGGTCGTCGGCCGAGATCTCCTCGACGCCGATCTTGACGTCGCGCCCCTTCAGCACCTTGCTGCGGAACGGCTCGGGCCAGCCTCCTGGCAGATCGCCGAGCTCGCCCGCCATGAACCCGATGACCGAGTCCGGGATGTCGTACTTGCCCGGGTTCTGCTCGAAGTCGTCCGGGTCCACATCGCCGGCCGCGAGCTGCAGGGCCAGATCGCCGACCACCTTGGACGATGGGGTCACCTTCGGCGGCCGCCCCAGGATGCGGTTGGCCGCCGCGTACCAGTCCTCGACCTTCTCGAACTGGTCGCCCAAGCCGAGGGCGATCGCCTGCTGGCGAAGGTTGGACAGCTGGCCCCCCGGGATCTCGTGCCGGTACACGCGTCCGGTCGGACCCGGCAGGCCCGACTCGAACGGGCGATACACCTTGCGCACCGCCTCCCAGTACGGCTCGAGGTCGAGCACGGCGTCGAGCGAGAGGCCGGTGTCCCGCTCGGTGTGGGCCGTTGCGGCGACCAGTGCCGATAGCGAGGGCTGGCTCGTCGTGCCCGCCATCGGCGCGCTGGCGGCGTCGACGGCATCCGCCCCTGCCCTGCTGGCCGCCAGCAGGGTTGCGAGCTGGCCGCCGGCCGTGTCGTGGGTGTGTACGTGCACGGGCAGCTCGAAGCGCTCCCGCAGAGCGGTGACGAGCTTCTCGGCCGCCTCGGCGCGGAGCAGGCCGGCCATATCCTTGATGGCCAGGACGTGGGCGCCGGCCGTCACCATCTGATCCGCGAGCTTCAGGTAGTAGTCGAGCGTGTAGAGCGTCTCGGCGGGGTTCAGCAGATCGCCGGTGTAGCACATGGCCACCTCGGCGACCGCGGTGCCCGTTGCCAGCACGGCGTCGATGGCCGGCGTCATCTGATCGACGTCGTTGAGGGCGTCGAAGATGCGGAAGATGTCGACGCCGGTGGCGGCGGCCTCCTTCACGAAGGCGTCGGTCACCTCCGTCGGGTACGGCGTGTAGCCGACCGTGTTGCGCCCGCGCAGCAGCATCTGGATCGCGACGTTCGGCAGCGCCTCGCGCATCGCGGCCAGCCGCTCCCACGGGTCCTCGCCCAGGAAGCGGAGGGCGACGTCATAGGTCGCCCCGCCCCAGGCCTCCACCGAGAGCAGCGCCGGCGTCATCCGCGCGACCGCGGGCATGATCGCCACCAGATCCTTGGTGCGCACCCGGGTCGCGAGCAGCGACTGGTGCGCGTCGCGGAAGGTGGTCTCGGTGACTGCGAGAGCGGTCTGCGCCCGCAGCGCGGCGGCGAAGCCCGCCGGGCCGAGCTCGAGCAACCGCTGCCGTGATCCGGCGGGCGGCGCCGCGTCGACATCGACCACCGGGATTTTGAGCGAGGGGTCGACGAGCCCGGCACCGTCGCCGTTCGGGCGGTTGACCGTGACATCCGCCAGCCAGTTCAGGATCTTGGTGCCCCGGTCTCGGGACTCCTTGATGTGGAACAGCTGCGGCCGCTCCTCGATGAACGAGGTGCTCAGGTCGCCGACCTGGAAGGACGGGTCGGCGAGCACGGCCTGCAGGAAGGAGATGTTGGTGGTCACGCCGCGGATGCGGAACTCGGCGAGCCCGCGTCGGGCCCGCGCGACCGCGGCCGGGAAGTCGCGGCCGCGGACGGTCATCTTCACCAGCATGGAGTCGAAGTGCGGGCTGATCTGGGCGCCGGTCTGCACTGTTCCGCCGTCGAGGCGGATGCCCGAGCCGCCCGGTGAGCGGTAGGTGGTGATCCGGCCGGTATCGGGGCGGAAACCTGCCGCCGGGTCCTCGGTGGTGATCCGGCACTGCAGGGCGGCGCCGTGCAACCGGATGTCGTCCTGATGCAGGCCGAGGTCGGTCAGCGTCTCCCCCGCCGCGATGCGCATCTGCGACTGGACCAGGTCCACGTCGGTGACCTCCTCGGTCACCGTGTGCTCGACCTGGATGCGCGGGTTCATCTCGATGAAGACGTGCTGACCCGCGCGCTCGCCCACCGTGTCGAGCAGGAACTCGACGGTGCCGGCGTTCACATAGCCGATGGACTTGGCGAACGCGATCGCGTCGCGGTACATCGACTGCCGGATTCCATCATCGAGGTTCGGCGCCGGCGCGATCTCGACGACCTTCTGGTTGCGGCGCTGCACCGAGCAGTCGCGCTCGAAGAGGTGGACGGTCTCGCCCGTGCCGTCGGCCAGGATCTGCACCTCGATGTGACGGGGTCGCAGCACGGCCTGCTCGAGGAACATCGTCGGGTCGCCGAACGCGCTGTCGGCTTCGCGCATGGCCTCTTCGAGGGCCGCCTTCAGATCCTCCTTCTTCTCCACCCGGCGCATGCCGCGGCCGCCGCCGCCGGCAACCGCCTTGGCGAAGATCGGGAACCCGATCGCGTCCGCACCGGCCAGCAGCTCGTCGAGATCGCGGGACGCCGGCGTGGAGGCGAGCACCGGGACCCCCGCCGCGATCGCATGCTCCTTGGCGGTCACCTTGTTGCCGGCCATCTCAAGCACGTGGCTGCCGGGGCCGATGAAGGTGATACCCGCTTCGGCCGCCGCCTGGGCGAGATCGGGGTTCTCGGAGAGGAAGCCGTAGCCGGGGTAGATCGCGTCGGCACCGCTCTCTCTGGCGACCCGGATGATCTCCTTCACGTCGAGATAGGCCCGGACCGGATGCCCTTCCTCGCCGATGAGATAAGCCTCGTCGGCCTTCAGGCGGTGCAGCGAATTGCGATCCTCGTAGGGATACACGGCGACGGTCTTCGCGCCCAACTCGAACGCGGCGCGGAAGGCCCGGATCGCGATCTCGCCGCGGTTGGCCACCAGGATCTTCGTGAACAATTCGGTCCTCTCGAGGGCTGTCTCCACCCTAGGGCGGTCGGGGGGACGCGTCACAGCGGCGGCAATGGCACGCGAGCGTCAGGAGTGGGCTCTTTCAGAGTAGTGAAGGTAGGCTCCTTGATCGTGCATGTGCTCAGCGTCAGCTCCCTCAAGGGGGGCGTGGGAAAGACCACGGTGACGCTCGGCCTGGCATCCGCGGCCTTCGCGAAGGGGATCTCGACGCTCGTCGTGGACCTCGACCCGCAGTCGGACGTCTCAACGGGCATGGACATCCAGGTGGCCGGTCACCTGAATGTGGCCGACGTGCTCGCCTCCCCCAAGGAGAAGATCGTGCGGGCCGCGATCGCCGCATCCGGCTGGACGAGGGGTCGTCCCGGCACGGTCGACGTGCTGATCGGATCGCCATCCGCGATCAATTTCGACGGGCCGCACCCGAGCATCCGCGACATCTGGAAGCTCGAGGAGGCTCTGGCCCACGTCGAGAAGGACTACGAGCTCGTCCTCATCGACTGCGCCCCTTCGCTGAACGCGCTGACCCGCACGGCCTGGGCGGCGAGCGACCGGGTCGCCGTCGTGACCGAGCCAGGGCTGTTCTCGGTGGCCGCCGCCGATCGCGCGCTGCGGGCGATCGAGGAGATCCGCCGGGGCCTCTCGCCCCGACTGCAGCCCCTCGGCATCATCGTCAACCGAGCGCGCGTGCAGTCGCTCGAGCACCAGTTCCGCATCAAGGAGCTGCGCGACATGTTCGGCCCGCTCGTGCTGGCTCCGCAACTGCCGGAGCGCACCTCGCTGCAACAGGCGCAGGGCGCCGCGAAGCCGCTGCATATCTGGCCGGGCGAGAGCGCCCAGGAGATGGCGCACAACTTCGATCAATTGCTCGACCGCGTGATGCGCACCGCCCAACTCAACGGAGCGCCCGAACCGTCGTACCCGGCGGAGTCCACTCAGACGCAGGCCCCGTCGCCGTTCTCGGTCGACTCACCGTTCCCGGTCGACTCGCCGTTCCCGGCACCGTCGGCGGACTCGCCGTTCTCGGCGCAGTCGCCGTTCCCGGCCTACCCCAACTAGCGGGGCAGTAGTCAGCTGGCGGCGCGGCTTGCGCGACGCGCGGCCAACTCGTCGGCCGGGTCTTCGCCGGGCGTGGAGTCGAGCTCGATGAGGCTGGATTCCACCTCGCGCAGCACCTTGCCGACCGCGATGCCGAAGACGCCCTGCCCGCGGCTGACCAGGTCGATGACCTCGTCGTCGGAGGTGCAGAGGTAGACGCTCGCGCCGTCGCTCATGAGGGTGGTCTGAGCCAGGTCGTAGACGCCGGATTCGCGCAGCTGATCCACTGCGACGCGGATCTGCTGAAGTGAGATGCCGGTGTCGAGCAGGCGCTTCACGAGTTTGAGCACCAGGATGTCGCGGAAGCCGTACAGGCGCTGCGAGCCGGATCCGGCCGCTCCCCGCACGGTGGGCTCGACGAGCTGGGTGCGCGCCCAGTAGTCCAGCTGGCGGTAGCTGATGCCGGCGGCGCGAGCGGCGATGGTCCCCCGGTATCCGGAACCGTCGTCGAGCTCGGGCAGGCCATCGGTGAAGAGCAGTCCGCGATCGTAGCGGGAGTCCTCGCTGCGGTTCACGTCGACCATGGTGTCCTCACCCTCAAGTTGAACTTGAAGTTCAACTTCCTCGTGTTTTCCACGGTACCCATCGCGGGTGCCGGCAGCAATGACATCGGGCCGAACCGCTCGGCGTGTCGCACGGATTCCGCTGACAGCGTCGTCGGCCGGACCTACAACTTGCCCAGCGCGGAACGGATCAGGTTCGAACGCACCACTTCGAGTTGGCCGGCGATCTCGCGCGCCATGTCCAGCGCCTTCGCACGGCTCGAGGCGTCCTTGCGCCGCGCGACCGGGATCAGCGCGCTCTCGATCAGCCCCAGCTCCCGTTCTGCGGCGGCGCGGAATCCGCGCAGATGCCGCGGCTCGATGCCGGAGCGCTGCAGCTCGACGAGCGCCTTGAGCACCGACAGTTCGTCGTCGCCGTAGTGCTCGGCCGCGACGATGAGCGAGGCGGTGACGGCGTCGCCGAGGAGCATCGGGGTGGCGCCCGCCTCCTTGATGAGCTCCTCGCGGCTCAGCCGGCGGTCGCTCGGCAGCATCGAGGGGCCGCTGACGGTGACGCCGCCCGGCAGCACCGGCTCCCGGCCGGCATCCAGATCGTCCAGGTAGCCGCGGATCACCTTGAGCGGCAGGTAGTAGTCGCGCTGCATGGTGAGCACGAGCCGCAGGCGTTCGAGATCGGCGGGCGCGAACTTGCGGTAGCCGGACTCGGTGCGGGACGGGGTCACCAGGTGGCGCTCCTCGAGGAAGCGCAGCTTCGACGGCGAGAGGTCGGGGAACTCCGGGCTGAGGCGCGCGAGCACCTGCCCGATGCTGAGCAGCTGAGGCCCCGACGCCTGACGCGCCGGGGAGGTGAGCCCTGCCATCAACGACTCGACGGGGCGTCGAGCCGCGAGGCGTAGAACGTGAGTCGGAACTTGCCCACCTGGACTTCGGCCCCGTCGCTGAGCAGAGCGGATTCGATGCGGACCCCGTCGAAGTAGGTGCCGTTCAGCGATCCGAGGTCGCGCACCTGGAAGGTGTTACCCACCCGGGTGAACTCGGCGTGACGGCGCGAGACGGTGACGTCGTCGAGGAAGATGTCGGCATCCGGATGCCGGCCCGCCACGGTCGAGTCGGCGTCGAGCAGGAACCGCGCCCCCACGTTCGGGCCGCGTCGCACCACGAGCAGCGCCGAGCCAGACGGGAGTGCGGCGATCGCCTCCTGCTCCTCCGGCGAGATGCCGGCCTCCATGGCGGCGAGCTGCGAGACGAACTCGTCCGTGAAGTGGGCGGTGGTGTCGTTGTTGTTCGAGGATTCCCCCGAGACGTCGTCGGCCATGGGCCCTCCTTAGCGGTCCAGGTTATCGGATGCGGCGACCGGCGCATCCCGCAGATCACGGATGATGCGGCCCGCTTGAAGCGCGTAGATCACGCCGGCCCACCAGTACAGGAAGATGCCCCACAGCGCAGCCGCCCAGGCCAGCGGATACGCGACGTTCACGATCTCGGGGAACGCGGCGGCGAGCACGAAGACCGGCATGGCGAAGAGCAGGGCGAAGGTGCCCATCTTGCCCAGGTGGTGCACGGGAAGCGGCCCGTAGCCGTGGTTGGCGAGCACGATCCCCAGGATCAGAAGCAGCACGTCGCGGGCGATGATCACACCCGCGAGCCACCACGGGACGAATCCGCCCCAGGCCAGACCGATCAGGGTCGAGAAGATGAAGAGGCGGTCGGCGGCCGGGTCGAGCAGCTGGCCGACGCGGCTGACCTGGTTGAACTTGCGGGCCACGAAGCCGTCGACGAAGTCGGTGATGCTCGAGACGACCAGCGTGATGAGCGCCGTCAGGTATTCGTGAGTCAGGAGGAAGACCAGGAAGACCGGGATCAACAGGAGCCGGAAGAAGCTGAGCGCGTTGGGGATCGTCACGATCCGGTCGCTCACTGTCGTCACACCCGCCTCCTTTCTCGCGAGAGTCTATCCATGCCGAACGCCAGGCCCCACGGCCGCAATACCATCGGAGCATGTCTCCCCTGCTCGTCGTGATCTTCGTCGCCCTCGCCGTCTGCGCCTTCTGCTGGATCGCGTCGCTGATCACGAAGGACACCTCGTGGGTGGACCGGATCTGGTCGATCGTCCCGGTCGTCTACGTCTGGATCTTCGCGATCGCGGCCGGATTCCGTGATCCGCGGCTGGATGTCATGGCTGTTCTCGTGCTGCTCTGGGGCGTGCGCCTGACCTTCAACTTCGCGCGCAAGGGCGGCTACGCCGGCATCGGCGGCGACCACGAGGACTACCGCTGGGCGGTGCTGCGGGCCCGGATGTCGCCGGTCGCCTACCAGTTCTTCAACTTCTTCTTCATCGTGCTGTTCCAGAACGCGGTGCTGCTGCTGATCGCACTCCCCGCCTACACCGCGTTCCAGCACCGCGGCACCCCGTTCGGCCCGCTCGACATCGTGCTGACCGTGCTGTTCCTGCTCTTCCTCACCGGCGAGACGACCGCCGATCAGCAGCAGTGGAGCTTCCACGCCTGGAAGAAGGCAGAGGTCGCTGCGGGCCGCAAGCCATCGCCGCGCTTCGTGCAGACCGGGCTGTGGCGGTTCTCACGGCACCCGAACTTCTTCTTCGAGAACGCGCAGTGGTGGACGATCTTCGCCTTCGGCGCGGTGGCGGCCGGCTCGGTGCTGCAGTGGACGGTCGCCGGGATCGTGCTGCTGCTGGCAGTCTTCATCGGCTCGACGAACTTCACCGAGGCGATCACGAAGTCGAAGTACCCGGAGTACGCGGCGTTCCAGAAGACGACCTCGGCGGTCATCCCGTGGTTCCCGCGGCGGGTTGCCAAGACGGTCGAAGCGTGAGGGATTAGCCTCCCGGCATGTCGTGCATCCGCTTCAACACGCCCGCGCAGCGCGCGCAGATGCGCGCCGCGGCACCCGCGATGCTGACGCCCGAGGAGGCCGCCGCGCGCCATCCCGCTCCCCCGGTGACCGACAGCAAGATCCGCCGGCTGCGGCTGCTCGCCGAGAGCCCGAATCCCAAGATCCGCGAGAGCGTCGCCAGTTCGTACAACACCCCCGCCGAGCTGTTCGAGCGCCTGGCGCACGACGTCGACGCCGGTGTGCGCGGCTGCGTCGCCCGCAACGAAGCGGCGCCATGCGACGTGCTGCGCGAGCTCTCGCACGACGCCGACGAGACCGTGCGCGGCTGGGTCGCCGTGAACTTCTTCGTGCCCGAGGACGTCATGCGCGAGCTCTCCGGCGACCCGAGCGGGACGGTGCGCTCGCTCGTGGGGTGGAAGGCCTCGTTGGCGCAGAGCGTCTCGGCCTAGCGTTCGGCTCGAAGGGCCGGTCGACGAGAAGTCAGCCGAGCTCGGGGTCGAGCTCCGCGAGGCGCGAGCGCAACCCGGGCCAGCTTGACGCGAGTCCCGGATGCAGCGGCAGGCCCGCGACATCCGCGAACGGCACCCAGCTCATCGCGATGCTCTCGGCATCGCCGACGACAGGTTCGAAGAACTCCACGGAGCGCGCCAGAACCGTGGTGTAGCTCCAGTACCCGACGTCGAAGATCGAGGTGCCGAGCACGCGCACCAGCTCGGGAGGGACTCCCGCCTCCTCGTCCGCTTCGCGGATCGCGGCGGACTCGGCCGGCTCGTCCTGCTTGCGTGCTCCGCCCGGCACGCCCCAGGTGCCGCCGTGGTGGCTCCAGATGGCGCGGTGCTGCAGCAGGACGCCGGCATCGGGATGCGCCAGCAGCAGTCCGGCCGCCCCCGAGGTGCCCCAGAACCGCCCGTTCGGCCCGTCGACCCAGGCGTCGGTCGATCCGTGCGGACGCCGCTGCAGGGGGTCGTGGCTGGGGCGTTCCATGGTTCCCAGCCTAAGTGCGGCGTAGCGTGGCGCTCATGCTCCCCGGGATCGTGCCTCCGTACCTGCTCTCGCGCCTCGCTCAGTCCGACGCCCCCGAACTGCAGGAGGCGGCCCTGGCCGCCCAGCACACGCTGACCCACGACGAGCCGCGTCGCGCGGCGCGGCTGACGATCAGTCTGGACGCGAACAACGACCTGGTCGCCGAGTTGACCGACGCGCCCGACCGCACCATCAGCGACGGGCACAGCACCGAGACCTTGCCGGGCACGACGGTGCGCTCGGAAGGCGATCCGGCGGTCAAGGACCCCGCGGTGAACGAGGCCTACGACGGGCTCGGTGCCACCTTCGCCCTGTACTCCGAGGTGTACGGCCGCAATTCGATCGACGGCCAGGGGCTGCCCCTCGACGGCACCGTGCACTACAGCAAGCTCTACGACAACGCCTTCTGGAACGGCGACCGGATGGTCTTCGGCGACGGCGACGGCCAGGTGTTCGGCCGCTTCACCTCGTCGTTCACGGTCATCGGCCACGAGCTGACCCACGGCGTCACGCAGTACACCGCCGGCCTGATCTACAAGGACCAGCCGGGCGCGCTCAACGAGTCGATCAGCGATGTGTTCGGCTCCCTGGTTGAGCAGTACGCGAAGAAGCAGTCCGCGGCGTCCGCGAGCTGGCTGATCGGCGAGGGGCTGTTCGAGCTGGGCATCAAGGGCGTCGCCCTCCGGTCGATGAAGGCGCCCGGCACGGCATACGACGACCCGCAGCTCGGCAAGGATCCGCAGCCGGCGGACTTCGCGCACTACGTGCAGACGGATGACGACGCTGGCGGCGTGCACCTGAACTCCGGCATCCCGAACCGGGCCTTCTACCTCGTGGCGCATGCCCTCGGCGGCCACGCCTGGGAGCGCGCGGGGCAGATCTGGTACGACACCCTGCTCTCGGGGCTGAAGCCCACCACGGGCTTCGCGGCCTTCGGCGCCGCCACCGCAGCAGCGGCGGCCAAGCGGTACGGTGACTCATCGGCCGAGGTGGCCGCGGTACGAGCCGGCTGGTCCGGCGTGGGAGTGACCATCGATGGCGCAGGCGCGTAAGACCCAGGCGCCGAGCATCCTCGTGGTGCGCAGCGGCGGCTTCACCGGCATCACGGTGCAGTGGCATGTCGAGCCGGCCGACGACCTCGACGAATGGGTCGAACTGGTCATGGCGTGCCCGTGGGGCGCGATCGGCCGGGACGAGGTCTCGCGGGATCGCTTCGTCTGGCGGATCGAGGCGCACGTCCCGCCGCGCCCGCGCACCGCCTCCGTGCCCGATCGCGAACTGGTCGGCCCGTGGCGCGCACTCGTCGACCGGGTGCAGCAAGCAGGAGCGCGTGGCTGACGCCGGCGGCGCTCGCGTCGACTCGTGGCTCTGGGCGGTGCGGCTGGTCAAGACACGGTCGGCCGCCACCGCGCTCTGCAAGGCGGGCCACGTGCGCATCAACGGCGAACGCGCCAAGCCCGCCCAGCATCTGAAGGCGGGCGATGAGGTGCAGTTCCGCTCGGAGGGCGGGCCGCCGCGGATCGTGGTGGTGCGTGGGATCTACCTCAAGCGTGTCGGTGCGCCGCTCGCCGTCGAGGCCTACGACGACAACAGCCCTCCCCTGCCGCCCAAGGAGGAACGGCTGTTCCTGGGCGTCCGGGATCGTGGCGCGGGACGGCCGACCAAGCGCGACCGTCGCAAGATCGGCGAGCTGATGGGCGAGTCCGAGGACTAGGCCGCAGGGCTCAGGCTGCGGCCTCCTGGGCGAGCCCGCCCTCGATCGCCGCGATCACCTGGGGGGCGTCGGGCTGGGTCTGAGGACGGAAGCGCGAGACCGCGCCATCCGGGGTGATGACGAACTTCTCGAAGTTCCACTTCACCTTGCCGGCCTTGCCGTTGTCGTCCTTGACCTGGGTGAGCTCGGCGTAGAGCGGGTGCTTGCCACGGCCGTTGACCTTGATCTTGTCCATCAGGGGGAAGGTGACGCCGTAGGTCATTGAGCAGAACTCCTTGATCTCATCGGTCGTGCCCGGCTCCTGGCCCATGAACTGATTGCAGGGGAAGCCCAGCACCGTGAAGCCGCGGTTGCCGTACTCCTTCTGCAGCTCCTCGAGCTTCTCGTACTGCGGGGTGAGGCCGCATTTGGAGGCGACGTTCACAACCATGACCACCTTGTCGGCGTAGTCGCCCAGCGTGACGGACTTGCCGTCGATGTCGGTCAATGCGATGTCCCGGATTCCCATGGCTCCGAACATACGCCGGGCTCGACGGGCCGTGCTGTGAGCGGGATGTGAAAACGTGACGTGTCACCGATCAAGCAGCCGGCGGGAAATCTCGCCGCGCGGGTGGTGAGTCGAACGGCTGTTGAGCCGAGGCCGGCAGGCGCGCCTGAGAGTCGCTCGGCGCTCCGGCGCTCGACCGCCGCCGGGCGTACCGTTGAGACATGGCCACCGAGTTCACCCACGAGCCCGACGCTCACCGCTACACGATGCTCGTCGATGGCGACGTCGTCAGCGTGCTGGAGTACCAAGACCATGGCGCGGGCACGGTGATGCACCACACGGTGACGATCCCGAAGTACCGGGGAAAGGGCTACGCCGCCGCTCTCGTGGAGTACGCCGTGAACGACGTCGAGGCCAAGGGGGCGGGCCCGATCAGCGCGACGTGCTGGTACGTCGCCGAGTGGTTCGACCGGCATCCGGAGCGTTCGGCGCTGCTGGCCGCACGCTAGAGCTCGGCGGCGAGACTCCGCGCGGCGGACAGCGCCGCGTCCAGGGACAGCTGCGCGTCGGCCCGTTTCGCCGCGAACTGCTCGAGGTCGAAGGCGATCGTGCCCTCGCAGACGATGCGGTGGGTCGTCATCCCCATCGAAGCGCCAAGCACCACCTCGAGGGCGGCCGTGCCGTGGTCCCAGGCGTCGGGAGCAGCGGGCGTTCCGTACCGCGCACCGCGGGCCGAGACGAGCACGGCGTGGCGCCCGGCGAGCGGCAACCGGGGCGTGCCGGCCGTCACACCCGGAACATGGACATGGTCGACCCAGGCCTTCAGCGTCGACGGCATCGAGTAGTTGTAGAGCGGCACGGCCACGACCAGAAGATCGGCGCTCAGCAGCTCGTCGATCAACTCACGCTGTCGCCGCTCCCAGGCCGGGGGCCTCGCCCCCGCCACCAGCCCAGCGTTCCAGTGCAGGGCCGACGATGGCAGGTGCTGCGGCGGGTCGGCATGCAGATCCCGGTGGATGACGCGGCGCGCGTCTCCCACCGAACTCCAGGCTTCGGCGAACGCGCCCGTGACCGCCCGGGATCGCGACAGCTCCCCGTTGGCCGAGGAGTCGATGCGCAGCAGCGTCGGCATCAGTGGGCCGTCGCTGTCGCCGGCTTGGCGCCCCGCGCCCGGCGCAGCACGGCCTCATCAGCCGCGAGTTCCTCGCCCGTCGCCGTCGGCACCATCCGGAAGATGCGCAGCACCCGGCCCGAGGTCCGCTCGTAGCCGCGGTACCCGGGCCAGTTCCGCTCGAGCGTGCGCCACACGGCCTCGCGCTCGTCGTCGGCGACCGGCGTCGCCCGAACGGGGATGCGCACGCCGTGCACCGAGACCGCGGCATCCGGATGCGCCAGCAGGTTCGCCGTCCAGGCCGGGTGCGTGTCGCGGGCGAAGTTGCTGCCCGTGATCAGCAGCTGCTCGCGCTCTGGGGTGGGATCGGGGCAGTACATGAGGGTGACGTCCCGCTCGAGTCCGGACTTCGCGCCGAGCGAGTGCAGAACCAGCGACGGCAGCAGGAGGCCGCTCAACTGCACCCGGCCGCCGGTGAGGCGCACCATCATCCGCTCGAGGGGCGGCATGATCGTCGGCCCGACCCGCCGGAACAGCAGGGTGCGCGAGAACCACGCGACACCGGGGCGGAGGAAGCGCGGGAGGGCCATGGCTCGATTGTCGTCTACGGGGGCGGCGGTGGGAATCGCGCACCCGTCCGATACGTTCGAATCGACATGAGCACGAAGATCGGCTTCCTCTCGTTCGGCCACTGGCAGGCGGTCTCGGGATCGCAGGTGCGCACCGCCGCCGACGCGCTGATCCAGAGCATCGAACTCGCCGTCGCGGCCGAGGAGGTCGGCGTCGACGGTGCCTACGTGCGGGTGCATCACTTCGCCCGCCAGCTCGCCTCGCCGTTCCCGCTGCTCGCGGCCATCGGCGCGCGCACGTCGACCATCGAGATCGGCACCGCCGTGATCGACATGCGCTATGAGAACCCGCTGTACATGGCCGAGGATGCCGCTGCCGCCGACCTGATCAGCGGCGGGCGCCTGCAACTCGGCGTGAGCCGCGGCTCACCGGAGACCGCGCTCGACGGATCGCAGTCGTTCGGCTACCTCCCGGCCGACGGCGAGACGGATGCCGACCTCGCTCGTCAGCACACCGAGATCTTCCGCGCCGCCATCGCCGGGGCGGGCGTCGCGATGTCGAACCCGCAGATGACCGGAGTGAGCGGGCCGCTCGCGATCGAACCACGCTCCCCCGGCCTGCCGGAGCGCATCTGGTGGGGCGCCGGCACCCGCGCCACCGCGGTCTGGACCGCCGAGCAGGGCATGAACCTGATGAGCTCGACCCTGCTCACCGAAGACACCGGGGTTCCGTTCGACCAACTGCAGGCGGAGCAGATCCAGCTCTACCGCGACGCCTGGAAAGCCGCAGGGCATGAGCGCGAGCCGCGCGTGTCGGTGAGCCGCAGCATCCTGCCCCTGATCGACGATGAGACCCGCCACTACTTCGGGCTGCGCGCGCAGGCCGACTCGCAGGACCAGGTCGGCTGGCTCGACGGCGGCAACGCGCGGTTCGGCCGCAGCTACATCGGCGAGCCCGACGTGATCGCCACCGAGCTGGCGCAGGATGCCGCGGTGCAGGCCGCCGACACCGTGCTGGTCACCGTGCCGAATCAGCTGGGCGTCGAGTTCAACGCGCGGATTCTCGAGTCGATCATCAAAGACGTCAAGCCGTCCCTGGGCTGACGCCGGCTATTTCACCGTCGAGAACGCGGTCGGCGTCAGGATCGACGTCGCGATGTTGGCCACGATCTGACCATCGGCCTCGCTGGCGCTGCGGGCGGCGACCCAGTCCGGGTCGGCCTGGAAGGCGTTCCACTTCTGCTCGCGCTCGGCCAGTGACTCCCAGGCCAGCAGATAGGTGAGGTCCTGGCTGTTCGGCCCGATCGTCGTCGTGAAGAATCCCGCCTGACGGATGCCGTACTTCTCCCAGAATCCGAGCGTCACCTTGTCGAAGCGGGACAGCAGGGCCGGCATGCGGCCGGGCAGCGCCGTGTAGACGCGGAGTTCGTAGATCATCTGCTCATTCTGCCGCGCCGATCGCGGGCAGGAGGCCCGCCGCCATGGCCGGCCCGGCGTAGGCCGCCGCGAGCGACGCGACGGTGTCGTGCGCATTGAGCCCGCTCGGGTTCGGCACCGCCCAGAGCTCGGCGCCCGAGATCGTCTCGGGCTGCTTGCCGGTCGCCGCCTTGGGGCGGTCGAAGGCGATCCGGTAGGCGGTGACGCCCACGATCGCGACGACCCGCGGCTTCCAGCGCGCGACGTTCTGTGCCAGCACGTCCGCACCCGCTCGCAACTGCTCGGCGGTGAGCTCGTCGGCGCGGGCCGTCGCGCTGTGCACGAGGCTGGTGATCCCCACGCCGTGCGCGACGATCTCGGCGCGCTGCGCGTCGGTCATCCCCTCGGCGATGTCGGTGAAGGCCGGCAGGATCCCGGCTGCCGCCAGCGCGGGATAGAAGCGGTTGCCCGGATTCGCGAAGTGGGAGGCGGTGGCCGCCGCCCGCAGGCCGGGGTTGATCCCGCAGAGCAGGAGCCGCAGGCCCGGTCCGACGAGATCGGGGATCGAGGCGCCGCGGAAGCTCTCGAGCTGGGCCCGGGTGAACGGCATGTGCGCCTGCTCAGCTCGCCGGCGAGTCGGCGCTCAGGTGCTCGCCGAAGAACGCCTCGATGCGCCGCCAGGCGTCGGCCGCCGCCTCCGGGTTGGGCCCCGCCCCCAGGATGCGCTTGGTCAGCAGCCGCACCGCGGCCGGACCCGACTCGGCGTCGTTGAGGAAGGAGTGGCCGGCATCCGGGTACTCCTTGATATCGTGAGCGACCCCGTGCGCGGTCAGCACGGTTTCGAGCTTCGCGGCGGCCCCGCTGAGCGAGTGGTCCCGGCCGCCGTAGCTGCCGACGATCGGGCAGGCGTGGCCGAGCGCGTCGTCGAGGTCGCGTGGCAGCATCCCGTAATTGGCGGATGCCGCATCGAAGCCGTGCCCCTGCGCGGCCGCCAGCGCGAAACCGCCGCCCATGCAGAACCCGAGCACGCCCACCCTCCCGGTGGAATCGGCCCGTGCCGCCAGCAGCTGCCGCGCGCTCTCGATGTCGACGAAGGCGCGGCCTTCGCGGCTGCGCAGCGCGCGGAACGTCGCCGTGAGGCACCGGCGCGCGCCGCCCTGGGCGAAGAGGTCGGGCATCAGGGCGAGGTAGCCGGCCTCGGCCATCCGCGCCACCTGACGACGCATCACGTCGGTGAGTCCGAACGCCTCGTGCACCATGACCACGCCGGGCCACGGTCCCGGTCCCTCGGGCACGGCGAGCACGCCAGTGAGCCCGGCGCTTCCGCCCTCGACGTCGGGCAAGGCGATCTCGGTGACAGTCACGGCCATGCGCGCCAGCGTAGTGTCGCCGAGCTGGGTGCGGCCCGCGATATACTTAGCCAACGGCAAGTAACTATCGGGCGCCCTCCATGGTGAGGCGTCGCATCACATCTCACCGAGAGAGAAGAACCGTGTCTGACACGACGCAGAAGCCCGCGCGCGAGCGCTCCGGCATGTTCCACAAGGACCACCCGAACTACAAGTGGATCGCGCTGAGCAACACCACCCTCGGCATGCTGATGGCCACCATCAACGGGTCGATCGTGCTGATCTCGCTTCCGGCGATCTTCACCGGCATCAAGCTCAACCCGCTCGAACCCGGCAACGTCAGCTACCTGCTCTGGATGCTGATGGGCTACATCCTCGTCACGGCGGTTCTCGTGATGAGCTTCGGCCGCCTCGGTGACATTTACGGCCGAGTGCGCATCTACAACCTGGGCTTCGCGGTCTTCACGGTCGCCGCGATCGCGCTGGTCTTCGACCCGCTCACCGGCGGCGGCGGAGCCCTCTGGCTGATCGGATGGCGCGTGGTGCAAGCCGTTGGCGGCTCGATGCTGTTCGCGAACTCGACCGCGATCCTCACCGACGCCTTCCCGGCGAATCGACGTGGATTCGCGATCGGCATCAATCAGATCGCCGCGATCGCCGGAACCTTCCTCGGTCTGATCGTCGGAGGCGTGCTCGCCTCGATCGACTGGCACGCGATCTTCATCGTGAGCGTGCCGTTCGGCGTCCTCGGCACGATCTGGGCGTACAAGTCACTTCACGAGATCTCATCGCGCAGCGAGGGCAAGATCGACTGGCCCGGGAACATCGTGTTCGCCATCGGACTCACCTCGTTGCTTGCCGGGATCACCTACGGCATCCAGCCCTACGGCGACTCCAGCACCGGGTGGGGCAACCCGTGGGTGCTCACCGGGATCATCGGCGGCATCGCCCTGCTCGTGGTATTCGTGCTGATCGAACAGCGCGTCAAGTACCCCATGTTCAATCTCAAGCTGTTCCGCATCCGCGCCTTCGTGTTCGGCAACCTGGCCGGCCTGCTGGCCTCGGTCGGCCGAGGCGGCCTGCAGTTCATGCTGATCATCTGGTTGCAGGGCATCTGGCTGCCGCTGCACGGCTACAGCTACGAGTCGACACCGCTGTGGGCGGGCATCTACCTGCTGCCACTGACCATCGGATTCCTGGTCTCCGGACCGATCTCGGGCACGCTTTCGGACCGCTTCGGCGCCCGCACTTTCGCCACCGGCGGACTGCTGCTCGTCGCGGCCACCTTCGTCGCACTGCTGCTCATCCCGGTCAACTTCGAGTACTGGGTGTTCGCGATCATCACCTTCCTCAACGGGATCGGCTCCGGCATGTTCGCGGCACCCAACCGGACCGCGATCATGAACAGCGTTCCGGCGAATCAGCGAGGGGCGGCATCCGGCATGACCGGAACCTTCCAGAACGCCGGGAACTCGCTGTCGATCGGCATCTTCTTCTCGCTGATGATCGCCGGGCTCGCGGCCACGCTTCCGAAGGCGCTGAGCACCGGGCTCGCCGCGCACCACGTACCGGCCGCCGCCGTGCAGGCCGCGTCGCAGATCCCGCCGGTCGGCAATCTGTTCGCGGCGTTCCTCGGCTACAACCCGATCTCGTCGCTGCTCGAACAACTCCATGTCACGAGTGCGATCCCCGCGAGCGATCTTGCGGCGCTGACCGGCAAGACGTTCTTTCCGCAGCTGATCTCGGACCCGTTCCACTCGGGGCTGATCATCGTGTTCGTCGCCGCCGCGATCATGTCGGTCGTCGGCGCGATCGCCTCGGTCGTGATGGGCGGCAAGTACATCCACGCCGACACGGCCAGCGTGGCCGCTCAGAAGACACCGACCGGTGGCGTACCGACGACCATCTCCGGTGCCAGTCCCGACGAAGCGAACGCCGACGCGCTGAGCGACGTGTGATAGTGCGCCGAGCGTGACCTTTCAGCAGCCGAGCACCGAGGCCGAGCGCCTCACCCTCGCCGTGGGGCGACTCAACCGCCGCTTGCAGGCGGCCACGGGCGGACTGAGCCACGGTCTGCTCTCCGCGATGGCGGTGATCTCGAAGCGCGGCCCGTTGCGGCTATCGGACCTCGCCCAGTTCGAGGGCGTCGCGGCGCCGAGCATGACGCGCACCGTCGCGGAGCTCGAAGCCCGCGGCTACGTGGTGCGGCGCCAGGACCCCGACGACGGCCGGGCCGTGCTGGTCGAGGCGGCGGAGGCCGGCACCGCGGCCGTGCTCGACGCCCGGACCACCAGGGCGCAACTCGTCTCCGAACTCCTCGCCGGCCTCGACGAGAAGGATGCCGCGGCCATCGCCGCCGCGCTGCCCGCCTTGGAGCGGCTGACCGATCCCGTGTCGGCAGACCCGGCCTGAGAGGATGAACCCGTGCCTCTCGCCATCGAAGACTATGCGCTGATCGGCGACTGCCACACCGGAGCTCTCGTCGGTCGTGACGGCAACATCGACTGGCTCTGCCTGCCCCGTTTCGACTCCCCCAGCACCTTCGGCGCGCTGCTCGGCGACTTCGAGCAGGGCCACTGGCGCATCGCGCCGGCCGGCGCGAAGATCGCAACCTCCCGTGCGTACCGCGACGACACCTTCGTGCTCGTGACGCGCTGGGTCACCGACGACGGGGAGGTCGAGGTGGTCGACCTGATGCCGCACGGCGATCGCCGCGCCGACGTGGTGCGGCAGGTCCGCGGGATCCGCGGCACCGTCGCGATGGACCAGGCCCTGCGGATCCGCTTCGACTACGCCGATGCGGTGCCATGGATCCGTCAGGCGCCGGAGCACGACGGCCCTGGCGACAACGCGCACGCCTTGATCGCGGTGGCCGGGCCGGACTCCGTGATCGTGCGCGGACCCCGGCTCGAGCCCGACGGCATGGTGCACCGCTCCCACTTCTCCGTGTCGGCGGGCGAGACCGTCGACATCGTGCTCACCTGGTACCCGTCGCACCGCGAGCCGCCCGCTCCGCTGAGCGTGAGCCGACGCATCCGGGCCACCGAGAAGTGGTGGCGGGACTGGGCGAAGAACGTGGAGGCCGGCGGCCGCTACGAGTCGGCCGTTCGGCGCTCGCTGCTGGTGCTGCGCGCCCTCACCCACGAGGACACCGGCGGGATCGTGGCCGCCGCGACCACGAGCCTGCCCGAGTCGTTCGGCGGCCCACGCAACTGGGACTACCGCTACGTCTGGCTGCGCGACGCCGCGCTCACCCTGCAGGCCTTGCTCGGGCACGGCTTCGTCACCGAGGCGCACGACTGGCGCGGCTGGTTGCTCCGGGCGATCGCGGGTGACCCGGCCGACGTGCAGATCATGTACGGCCTCGCGGGTGAGCGCAGGCTGGTCGAGTGGGAGGTCTCCTCGCTGCCGGGCTACCGCGGTGCCTCCCCCGTGCGGGTCGGCAACGGCGCGGCACTGCAGTTCCAGGGCGACATCTTCGGCGAGGTCATGCTCGCGCTGCAGCAAACGCGCGACCGGGGCATCGACGATGACCGCTCGTCCTGGGCGCTGCAGGTCGCGCTGCTCGACCACGTCGAGCAGGTGATGGACCGCGACGACCACGGCATCTGGGAGATCCGCGGCCCGCTGCACCGCTTCACCCACTCGCGCGCGATGATGTGGGCGGCGTTCGACTGCGGGATCCGCGCGGTGGAGGAGCACGGGCTCGAAGGCCCGTCCGAGCACTGGCGTCGCCTGCGCGACCAGCTGCGCGACGAGATCGAGACCAACGGTTTCAGCGCCGAGCGGAACACCTTCGTGCAGTACTACGGCGCCACCGAGATCGATGCTTCGCTGCTGATCCTTCCCCAGCTCGGGTTCCTGCCCGCCGACGATCCGCGGATGCTGGGCACCGTCGCCGCGATCGAGCGCGGCCTGCTGCGCGACGGCCTGCTGATGCGTTACGAGGCCTCGACCGGAGTCGACGGGCTCGTCGGCGACGAGCACCCCTTCCTGGCCTGCTCGTTCTGGCTGGCCCAGCAGTACGCGCAGTCGGGCCGGGTCGACGACGCCATCACGCTGATGGATCGCCTGGTCGGCCTCTGCAACGACGTCGGCATGCTCAGCGAGGAGTACGACGTCGGCGACCAGCGCCACGTTGGCAACACCCCGCAGGCGCTCTCGCACCTCGCGCTGGTGCGCGCCGCAGACGCCGTCGACGCGGCGCTGGCCTCGGCGACGTCCTAGGGCGCGACCACCGACAGGGCCGGCACCGCGTCGTGCGAGAAGCTCGGCGCATCACCGGCCTCGAGCCGCCGCCCGCGTGGTCCGTTCTTGAGGGCCTCGATGGCACGCCGGAAGTCGCCGAGCAGCAGGTCGGCCATGTCCAGGCTGAGGCCGTGCCGCACGATGATCCGCTGCACCGCCACCGCGTCCTGATCGGGCGGAAGCGTGTACGCCGGCACGAGCCAGCCGCGGCCGCGCAGCTCCTCGGCCAGGTCGAACACGGTGTACGGGCCGTCGTCGTTCTTCAGCTTCCAGGTCACCGCCGGGATGCCCTTCAGCGGGTCGCCGTCGAACAGGATGTCGAACTCCCCCATCTTCTCCAGGTGCTCCGCGAGATAGGCGGCCACCGTGTAGGTCGCCGACTGCACCTTGGTATAGCCGTCGCGTCCGAGCCGGAGGAAGTTGTAGTACGAGGCGACGACCTGCCCGCCGGGTCGCGAGAAGTTGAGGTTGAAGGTCGGCATGTGGCCGCCGAGGTAGTTGACGTTGAAGATGAGTTCCTCGGGCAGGTCCGAGGCCTCGCGCCAGATCGCCCAGCCGCTGCCGAGCGGCGCGAGCCCGGTCTTGTGGCCGGAGGCGTTCATCGACTTGACCCGTGGCAGGCGGAAGTCCCAGACCAGGTCGGGAGCGCAGAACGGGGCGACGAACGCACCGCTGGCGCCATCAACGTGCAGCGGGATGTCGAGCCCGGTCTTCTTCTCGAACTCGTCGAGCGCCGCGCTGATCGCCGCGACGTCCTCGTACTTGCCGGTGAAGGTCTGCCCCATCGTGGCGACGACGACGATCGTGTTCTCGTCGCAGGCGGCGATCGCCTCCTCCGGGGTCATGACGTGGCCGGGACCCATCTTCACCTCGCGGATCTCGACGTCGAAGTAGCGGCAGAACTTCTCCCAGCAGACCTGGACCGGACCGCACACCAGGTTCGGGCGCGCCGTGTCGAGGCCGGCGGCCTGCCGCTTGGCGCGCCACCGCCACTTCGCGGCGAGCCCGCCCAGCATGGCCGCCTCGCTCGAACCGGTCGTCGAGGTGCCGATCGTGGTCTTCGGGTCGGGAGCGTGCAGCAGGTCGGCGAACATCCGGACGCAGCGCGCCTCGAGCTCGGCGGTCTGCGGGTACTCGTCCTTATCGACGATGTTCTTGTCCAAGGACTCGACCATCAACTGCTGCACCTCGGGCTCGACCCAGGTCGTGCAGAAGGTGGCCAGGTTCATGCGCGCGACCCCGTCGAGCAGCAGCTCGTCGTGGATCAGCTGGTACACCTCGCGCGGCGGCTGCTCGTGGGTCGGGAAATGGTTCTTCGGGGCGCGGCGCAGGGCCTGCGGCCCCGCGAAGATGTCGTCATCGGTCGGGTGGGTGTGGGAGGAGGAGGGCATGGGCACACTCAATCCGCCCGTTGACATGTCAATAAGGGCGGAGGACTACCGGCGCTTCACGCTCGCCGCCTCGTGGGCCGCCGCCACCGCCGCCTTGAGGCTGTCGATGTCGTAGCGGCCGTAATGGCGCTGGCCGTTGATGAAGAAGGTGGGCGTGCCGGCGACGCCGCTGGCGTCCGCGCTGCGGACATCGTCGCCGACGCGCGACGCGAAGCGCCGGGAGCGCAGGTCGTCGACCAGGCGGCCGCCGTCGAGCCCGAGCGAGGCCGCCAGCGCCACCAGGTCGGGCTCCTCGAGCTTGTCCTGGTGCGCCAGCATCGCGTCGTGCACCTCCCAGAACGAGCCTTGGGCGGCGGCGGCTTCTGACGCCTCTGCCGCGAGCTGCGCCTGGGGATGCACCTCGCTGAGGGGAAGGTGGCGCCAGACGAACCGGACTTCGACGTCCGCCAGGAGCTTGCGCACCGAGGGTTCGGCGCGACCGCAGTATGGGCACTGGAAGTCGCCGTATTCGACGATCGTCACCGCGGCATCCGCCGGCCCCCGGATGTGATCGCGCGCCGGGTCGACCGGCACGGTCAGGTCGACCAGCTGCTCGACATCGCCGAGCAGCGCCCGCGACCGGACGCGCTCCGGCAGCGCGGAGGTGACCCGGAACAGGATCCAGGTGATGAGCGATGCCAGCACGGCCGCGCTCAGGATGCCGAGCTTGGCCTGGGCGAGCGCCTCGCCGCGGAACGCCAGGGTCGCGATCAGCACGGCTACGGTGAACCCCACGCCCGCGATCGTGCCGGCGCCCGCCACCGCCGCCCAGCCGACCGGGGGCGTGAGCCTGCCGCGGCTGATCTTGGCGATCAGCCAGGACGTGCCGGCCACCGCAATCGGCTTGCCGCCGACATAGGCGACGATGATGCCGATCGTGATGGGCGAGACGTAGGCGGCCGCCAGAAAGCGGCCGTCGATCTTGATGCCCGCGTTGGCGAGGGCGAACAACGGCACGATCAGGTAGCTGGTCCAGGGGTGGTACAGCGATTGCAGCCGCTCATTCGGCGAGATCGAGCCGATCAGACCCGCGCCGGCCGAACGGGCGAGCTGTGGTGTCGGCTGCTCGCGAAAGCGCCGGAAGAGCCCGGCCGCCTGCTCGAGCGTGTCGCGCCCGGGCGTATAGGCCGGCGCCACCAGGCCGATCGCCAGACCGGCCACCACCGCATCGACTCCGCTGAACATCAGCGAGCCCCAGGCCAGAAGGCCCGCGGCCACGTAGAACGGGCTCGGCAGTCGGGTGAACCGGATCATGATCGGGAACAGCGCGACGGCGACGGCCGCGATGACGAGCGGCAGCCACTGGATGTTGCTGCTGTAGACGAGGGCGATGACGACCAGCGCGACCACGTCGTCGACGATGAACAAGGTGACCACGAAGCCGCGCAGCCGCTCGGGGAGCCGCCGCCCGAGCAGGGTGAGCAGCCCGAGAGCGAGCGCCGTGTCGGTGGACATCGCGACGCCCCAGCCACGCAGTCCTGGGCCGCCGGCATTGACGAGCACGAAGATCAGCACCGGGATGGCCATGCCCACGAGTCCGGCGGCGAAGGGGATGACGAGTCGTCGGCGATCGCGCAGCTCCCCGAGGTCGAACTCGCGGCGCGCCTCCAACCCGACCACCAGGAAGAACAAGGTCATCAGGCCCGACCCGACCCAGGCGCGCAGATCAAGGCCGAGGTCGAGATCGCCGATCCGGATCGACAGATCGGTGGCCCAGAACGCGTTGTAGCTCGCGTTGCTCAGATTCGCCCAGACCAAGGCGGCCACGATCGCGAAGAGCAGCACGCCGGAGCTGCCGGATTCGGTGCGCAGGAACCGGGTCAACTGCGCCGACAGGCTGCGCGCCCACATGGTGCGCCCGGCGTCGGCGGCGGAATCGGAGTCGGACGGGTTCGTCATCGCCCGCCAGGTTACCGGCTAGGAGGCGGCGGGTTCGAGGTCGCCCCAGCGCGACTTTCGGATCCGGAGACGCCTACTCGTCGACCCACCAGCCGCGCCCGCCGCCGAACCAGCCGCCGTCGGTGCGCCCCGCATCCCAGCTCCCGCCGGATCCCCCCGCCGCGCCGTCTCCGGAGCTCCAGGCATCGCGCGACCCGAGGTACGAGCCGACCACGGCTGCCCCGAGATCGTCCAGTTCGGGCGAGACCACCCGGCCATGCACGCGCTTCGCCATCGAGTCGACGAAGCGCGCGAGGCCGCGGTCGCTGCCGAGCCGGAAGAAGGTGGTCTGCGCCCCCAGACGCATCGAGTTCTCCAGCTCCCGCACGGCGATCGCGATGGTCTGCGGGTGCGGCGGATAGGAGAAGAACACCTGGCCGTCGGGCTCCAGGTGCGAGGTGGGCTCGCCATCCGTGACGATCAGCAGCACCGGCTGGGCGTTCGGGTGCTTGCGGAAGTGCCGGTTCGCCAGCAGCAGCGCGTGATGCAGGTTGGTGCCCTTGCCCCAGTTCGCGTCGAGCGCGGTGAGCTGCTCGATGTCCACCACCTCGGCGTGCCGGGCGAACGAGATCAGCTGCAGGTGGTCGTTGCGGAACCGGGACTTGATGAGGGTATGCAGGGCGAGGGCGGTGCGCTTCATCGGCACCCAACGGCCGTCCATCGCCATCGAGAACGAGGTGTCCACCAGCAGCGCGACGGCGGCCTGGGTGCGCGCCTCGGTCTCGGCCACCTCGATGTCGTCGACCGCGATCAGACGACCGCCGTCATCCTCGCCCTCCCCGGCGCGGCGCATCACGCTGTTCAGCACCGTGCGCGGGATGTCCCAGGGCTCGGTGTCGCCGAACTCCCACGCCCGGGAGGCTCCGGACTGCTCCCCCGCCGCCCCGGCCCGGCGCAGGTCGCGCTGCCCCTGTCGCCCGGACATGCGGGTCGCGACATCCTTCAGCAGCTCCTTGCCCAGCTGGCGCATGGCCTTCGGGGTGAGGCGGAGCTCGCCGCTGGAGTCCTTGCTCAGAGTGCCGCTGTTGCGCAGCGCCTTCTCGAGGTCTTTCAGGGTGCGGGCATCGACCGCCGCCTCGTCGCCGAGCTGGCGGGCCAGTTTGTCGAGGTCGATGTCGTCCATGCCGGCACCGCGGTAGCTCTGCGAGAGGGCTTCCGAGAGTTCGTCGAGGTCGGCGAGGTCCTGCATGACGCCGGTGGCCTCGCCGAGTCCCATGCCCTGCTCCCCGTCGAATTGCTCCCCGCCGAACCAGTCCTCGTCGGGACGCAACGACTGGAGGTTCGCGTCGAGCCGGGCCAGGGACTCCATCAGGGCGGGCGAGCCGAACGCGGCCGCGGAGAGCTGCATCAGCTCGTCGCGCTGCTCCTGGGTCATCGAGTTGAGCATGCGCTGGGCCGCCGCGGAACGCTTCGCCATCGCGTCGGCGAGCTCGTCGATATTCTGCGGATTCTCGGGGAAGTACTCGCCGTGCTTCTGCATGAAGTCGTCGAAGTCCTGCTGGGTGTCCTCGCCCCGCGCGTGCTTCTCGAGCAGATCGTTGAGGTCCTGCAGCATCTCGTTGATCTCGGCGCGGTCCTCGTCTGTGGCGTTCTCGAGGGCCTGTTTCATGCCCTGGAAGCGCTGGTCCAGCAGCTCGCGGCCGAGCAGGTCCTTGATCTTCTCGTAGTCGGCCTTGGCCTGCGGCGAGGTCCACCGGTAGTCGGCGAGCTCGTTGACGGCCTGAGACGGGGATGCCGGCAGGTTCTCCATCCGCATCTCGGCGAAGCTGCGATCCAGCTCGTCGAGGTCGACGTTGCGCGCCAGCTCTTTCCGCTCCTCCAGGACCGCGCGATCGAGCAGCTCCTTCACCTGCTGGAGCGTGCCGTTCAGGTTGTTTCGCTGCAGCAGCTGCTGGCGGCGTTCAGCGACACGGCGGGCGAGGTCGTCGAGGCCGATCTGGTCGCGTCCACCCCGGCGCAGGAACTCGCGCATCGCCCGCTCGGGCGAGGATCCGGCCATGACGCTGTCGCCGATGGCGTCAAGAGCCTCGGCCAGATCGACAGGCGGCGCGAGCGGATCGCCCCCGTCGTAGCGGCGGAAGCGCGAGCGGTGCCCGGTCGGCTCCTTAGCCATAGACGGTCTCGGACCCGTCGCTGTCTTTCCCGATCTTGCGCGCCAGGTACAGGCCTTCGAGCGCGAGTTCCATCGCGGCGGCGCGCTCGCCGTCGCTCGTGGCGTCGAGCCGACTGAAGACCTCGTCATAGAGCTCGGACTCGCCCAGCACCGGCAGCCCGGCCAGGAACTCCTTCGCCGTGACGCGCTCGCCGGTCGTGATCATCGCGCCGGATTCGACCGCGTCGACCATCGGCGCGAAGTCCAGCCCGCGGAAGTGCTCGCGCACCGTGTCGGCGACGGCGACCCGCAGCAGGTGCGTCAGCACCTCTGATTCGCGCCCCTCCTCGCCCGATTCGAACTCGATCTTGCCGCCGAGCACGTCGACCGCGGTCTCGAGGTCGACCACGCGCGCGACCGGCTCGTCGCCTTGCGCGGCGGCCCGGTGAAGGGCCGAGGCGGCGATGGTCTCCGCGCCGGCGATCGCGAAGCGGGCGCTGACTCCGCTGCGCTGGTCCACCGCGCTCGACTCGCGCAGGTTGCGGGTGAACCGCGCCAGGATCTCGATCAGGTGGCCAGGGACATCCGCCACCAGGTCCGCCTCCTGCCGGATGATGTCGACTTCGGCCTCGAGCTCGGTCGGGTAGTGCGTGCGGATCTCGGCGCCGAAGCGGTCTTTCAGCGGCGTGATGATGCGGCCGCGGTTGGTGTAGTCCTCGGGGTTCGCGCTGGCGACGACGAGCACGTCGAGCGGCAGCCGCAGCACGTAGCCGCGGATCTGGATGTCGCGCTCCTCCATCACGTTGAGCATCGCGACCTGGATCCGCTCGGCCAGGTCGGGCAGCTCGTTGATCGCGACGATGCCGCGGTGACTGCGCGGGATGAGCCCGAAGTGGATCGTCTCGGGGTCGCCGAGCGAGCGCCCTTCTGCCACCTTCATCGGGTCGACGTCGCCGATCAGGTCGGCGACGGAGGTGTCGGGGGTGGCGAGCTTCTCGACGTAGCGCTCGCTGCGATGCCGCCAGGCGACGGGCAGCTCGTCGCCGAGATCCGCGGCGCGCGCCTTCGACTCGTGCGTGATCGGCTCGTAGGGGTGCTCGCCGAGGTCGGCGCCGTCGATGACCGGAGACCATTCATCCAGCAACCCGGAGATGGTGCGCAGCAGCCGGGTCTTGCCCTGGCCGCGCTCCCCCAGCAGCACGATGTCGTGGCCGGCGAGCAGGGCGCGTTCCAGCTGCGGGATGACCGTCGACTCGAAACCGTGCAGGCCCGGCCACGGATCCTCCCCCGCCCGCAGCTTCGCGAGCAGGTTGTCGCGGAGCTCGGCGCGCATCGGCTTGAGCTCGTGACCCGAGGCACGCAGCTGCCCCAGGGTGGTGATCGTGGGGGCAGCCGTCGAGTCGCTCATCTTCGACAGGTTAAGCCTGAGAACCGACGCTTCGCTGGGGATAGCGTCGTCTCATGCCCTTCGAACGCGAGCACGTCCGTCATCCCCTCACGGTCCGCCGCCTGCGGGTCAGTGTCGTGGAGCGCGTGGTGCCGAACATCGTGCGCGTCACCCTCACCGGCCCCGAGTTCGCGGGCTTCGCGAGCGACGGGCCCAGCGACCACGTCAAGGTGTTCTTCCCCGATCCGGCGACCGGCGTCCTGACCCTCCCCGAGGTGGATGCCCAAGGCCTCCGCCGCGGCGACCCCGGCATCGTGATCTCCCGCGACTACACCCCGCGCGCGATCCGCCCGGCGGCGGGCGATCGCGACGGCGAGCTGGATCTCGACATCGTGCTCCACGGGCTCGACGGCCCGGCCTCCGCCTGGGGCCAACTCGCCAAGCCCGGCGACGAGCTCGGCGTCGGCGGACCACGCGGGTCACGGCTGGTGCCCGCCGGCATCGAGAAGCTGATCGTGGTCGCGGACGAGACCGCCCTGCCGACCACGGCCCGCTGGCTCGAACTGATCCCGACCACCGTGCACGTGACCGGTCTGTTCGCGGTGCACGACGAGTGCGTCGAGGCCTACTTCGACGCGGCAGACACGGCCGAGCTCGATGCCGAATGGCTCACCCACGCCGACGGCCGCGGCGCGCTCGAGGAGTCGCTGCGTTCCCTCGGACCCATCGACGCCTCGACCTACGTGTTCCTGGCGGGCGAGGCCGAGCTGCTCATCCCCCTGCGCCGCTACCTGCGGCACGAGCTCGGGCTGCCCGCAGAACAGGTCTCGGCGTCGGGCTATTGGCGGCGCGGGATCACGAACCTCGACCATCACGCGCCGCTCGACCCGAGCGATCCCGACTAGCCGCGCCTCGGCCCAGCAGGCCGTGCACCGCGCCGATCGCGGCCCCCAGCAGGATCGCGACGCCGTGCGCGTCGTCGAGTACGACCAGCAGCATGCCGCCGACGATCGCGATGATCGCCGAGATCACGACCACGCGATCCCGGAGCCGCACGAGCCCCCAGGCCAGCACGCTCAGCATCACGCCGTCGCTGGCGAAGGAGGTGCCGCCGCCGACCGCGTTCCAGCCGAGCGCCAGCAGATTGAGCACGATCGAGCAGAACAGGAAGATCGCAAGCGTCAGCCACGGCCCCTGGATCCAGCTGCTGAACGTGACCGCGATCACGACCACCACCAGGCTGAAGATCGCGGCGAGCAAACCGCCGTCCTGCGCGAGGATCGCGGTGACCACGCGCCACCACTGCCCGTCGTGCAGGGTGAGCTGCGGCTCACGGCGCAGAGCGTCACCCGCGGCCGGCCATCCCAGGTACTGCCCGATCGACGGGATGCCGATCACGACGACCAGCACGATGGTCAGCCACGGCACGGTTCGCGGTCGAGCGGCCTGACGCAGCATCCCGAGGGCCGACCGGATGAACACCGCCAGTACCAGCAGCGAGACGACGATGCTCGCGATGCTGTCGCCGGAGGTGTCCACCGGCCGATCCTCTCAGAACCGGATGGCGCGCCTCTAGCCGCGCGGACTGCGCGTCACGCGCCGCGCGATCCAGTCCTGCCACGCGACGAGCACACGCGGTTCGCCGTGCTGCGGCTGGACGTGCGAGCGCGACGCGTTGCGCACGGCCGACCGGGGCTGTCGCCGACCCTGCAATCCGCCGTCGACGTGCGGGGGAACACCCGGCACCCGATGCGTGAGCCGATCGAGTCGCCCGGTCGGCGCGGCGGCGGCAGCGACATCCATCTGCTGGATGCCACGGCGCGCGACCACGTAGCGCTCCCCGGTCTCGGCGGCACGTTGGCGCGCGGCGCTCTTGAGGGTTTTGTTCTTCGTCATGCTGAATCCATCCCGGCCCAGTCCCACGCCCTCGGCCGTGTCGGAATCACCACGGAAGGGAGATGCACGAGTCGATGACCCTTGTCCTCATCGCCCGGCCCGCGTGGGCGGCCTCGGCTCGGAGTCTGGCAGGTGCTGCTGCCGACAATCAGGATACCCGTGGGCGGGTACCGTGGGCATCATGAACAACCGAGTCGTCCGAACCATCGTGATCGTCATCGGCGCCCTCGCCCTGATCGTAGGGCTGGTTTTCACGGGCCAGGGCGCGGGGGTGATCCCCGGCGGCTTTATGAGCGGTTCCACCTTCTGGCTCGAGGTCGGCGTGATCCTCGCGATCGTCGGAGTCATCCTGATCGTGGTCGGGGTGGTCCGGGGGCGCCGCCGCAAGTAGAGCCGGTCTTGCGTGGGCAACCCCACCGTGCGGACGCTCATCGAAAGCCGACCGGTTAGAGCCGCTAGTGTCCCGACATGGCGATTCGACGAGTCTGGGCGGGCATCGTCGTATTCCTGCCCCTGGCGGCTCTGGTGCTCGTGATCCTTTTTATGTACTTCCTGCTCTGGGGCGGCGAGGCGTGCGAGGTCTACTGCGGCCCTGGTGGGCTCATCGGTGCTTATGGGCTGTTCTTTCTCATGGCAGCAATCTGGGTCGGTGGCCTGGTGCTGTCCCTGATCGAGCTAGTCCGCACGCGAGCGCGAGGGTGGTGGGCGTGGCTGGCGCTGTTGCTCGAAATCGCCGTTCCCTTGTACCTCGTGTCAGGGCTCAACATTCTTGGCCCGCATGCCTAGCTGAAAAACACCCTGAATGGCCACAAGCAAGCGATACGCGCAGGTGATCGACGCGTGAATGGATGCCCGGATCGCGGAGAGCATCATGCGCACCGGCGAGCCCGACACTCTCGACTCGAAACAGCTCGACCTCGCACACGAGCCGCTGACCCACTCGCCCGAGCCGCAACCTGCCCGCGCATGGGCCCGCTATGGCGAGCAGTCGATCGAGGTCGATCATCCTCTCCGCGTAAATGCCGCGTCCTCTGTCCACTCCACCCGGTTTGGACGCAGACACAAGGAGAAACGCCCCTGTCGGATAGAGGTCGGCAGGGGCGTTTCGCCTGTATTCCCGGGGGTTTTGAGGCCCTCGCTCACTGGTCGGGCTGACAAGATTTGAACTTGCGACCCCCTGACCCCCAGAACCGTTCGCGGGCGTAGTTACGTGCATTCTCTTGACGTCTAGACCGGTCTAGTGCTGTCCATTGCGGGGTGGTGAACCGCAGTGTGTGCAACGAATGTGCAACGGCAAAGCTGTTGCACACACAGAGCGGGCTTACTCGCCCGAGGAAGCCGCCTCGGTCAAGTCGAGAGCGATGTCTAGCAGCGTCGCCGCCTGTCTCAGTCGGTCCGCATGCGCCAAGCTCTTCCAGCTGGCTGCCGGGTCGCGTGCTCGCCAGTCAGAAGTCGTCGCGTGTGCCCGCCTCTGTGCCTCAGCAGCGATCGACAGGTCCGATGGGACTGCGTGCGAGATGTAGTCGGTGATCGCGAGCGCGTGCAAGGTGACCTCGTACAGCGTGACCTCGGGCATCGTCACCAACTCCGGATGCTCCGTGCTCGGGCCATGGAGGGTCAGAATGCCAGTCGGTGTCGGATGACCACCGGCTTCGCAATGATCCCAATAGTCCTGGTCGTCAAAGCGACCCTCTGCTCGCTGACGAAGTCGCTGGGGGGACCATCGCCTGAGCCTCGCGTCGCGATCTGAGGTAAGCCAATCGACCGCCTCTGCTGGATCGTGACCGCAGGCCCAGGCGAGGTACTCGACCTCGACCAGTTGTCTCACCAAGGCGCTCGCTGAGTAGACGTTCTGCGGCAACAACTGTCGTGCACCCTCGATCAGAGAGACGGCAACCCGCGCCACAAGGTGGACTGCTACGAAGACTCGGGCGTCGTCGCCGGATGCATCATCCCCCAGTTCATCCCGCACCGCGGCGGCGATGTCGGAGAGCACCGTCAAGTCGGCATCGAGGGCTTCATTTCGGGCTTTCACCCCTGCTGGCGCAGCGCACAAAGCGAGGAACAACTCTGCTGGCAACGCTGCGCTCTCGTCGGCGTCCACGACGCGAGCCTATCGACGCCATAGGGATCGTGAGGAAGTTCCGCCGTGCCAGGATGCCCGTATGAAACCCTCCGAGATCGCCGCTCGAGTCAACGGAATCAGTACACCCTTCGGAGGCATTTCGTGGATTCCTCCTGTCGTAGATGTGCAGGTTGCTCGCCGCGTAATCACCTTCGTCGAAGTCCGGCGCGTGCTGTTCGGCACCGCTGCCAATGAGGTGCCCGATCAGTGCGTCGCGTCGGTGATCGAGATTCGCAACTTCCTCACCGAGGTGATCGGCGCGGGCGGCATCGCAGACGAGTTGGAGAAGCCGCTACGACTAGCGCGGGGATTCTGCGTGCGGTTCTTGGATCGCGTCGGAGCGACCGAGCGCTCCCTTCCGGACGGCGCTGGGGACCGCCACCTGTTTGCGCGCCCGGACTGGCGCATGCACGACTATTGGTTCGGGGAGGCTCTCGGTGAGCTACGTGCCGGGGTTGCCATCCAGATCGGGGTCATCGCCGCTAGGTACAAACTCGATGTTGAAGACGACCTCGCTGGGATGCTTCCCGATCCCAACTGACGTGCAACCGGGCCGACCACGGCGCGTCCCAGCCGCTACGCTCTCGCCATGCCCCCGGCTGCAACACCAGGCCCGTTTCCTCCGTCGTTCCCACCGGTCGGGCCCTACAACTTCGGGGACTGGTGGTGGAGCCTCGGGGCCAACGTCTGGTCTTTCATCACCGTTCAGGCCGGACCCCTTGCGGCATTCGCGGCGATACTCACCGCCGTCGTCGCGATCGTCGCCCTCGGGTCTACGGCCCGCGACAGCCGCGAGCGGTCGCGACCGGTAGTGCTTGCCCTGTTTCGGATCGCGGAGCACAATGACACCGCATTCGACTTTGTCGTTCGCAACTACGGGCAGTCGGCAGCCCGCAATGTGAAGGTCACGTTCGACCCGCCCTTCGGCCCCGATGAACGGCAGCATCGGCTCACCGAGATTCTCGCCCAGCGCTACGACGATGTCATCCCGCTCCTGCCGCCGAGCGTCGAGGTACCGAACTTGTGGTGGTCTGGCCCACCGATGACGAACACATTGAAGACGCCAAACAAGGTGAGAGTCACCATCACGTACAAGGGGAACCGGCTGCGCTCCTACAAAGAAATCATCCCGCTCGACGCCGAGTGGATGAAGCGCGGGACTTACTCGGTCTCGAGCACCTCCACGCCCGGTCGGATGAAGACGATCTCCGAGGCATTGGGCACCATCGCGAAGGAGGCCAGCGGCGCGCGCCGAGAACTGCGCGACATCGGGGAGGCGCTCGGGACTGGTGAGCTTGGCGACGAGCCGCCGCCGCCGGGGACAACCAACATCCTGCGCGTTCTCGGCGGTGGTTTTGTTCAGACCGAGGGCGAGCGGGCCCCAGATAGTGGAGAGCCCGAACAGGGCGACGGATCTCCTACTGATCAGGGCTAACGGCAGCCCAGGGCCGCTCGTCGGGCCGTTCGCGTGAGGCTACGCGACGTCGGATGTCGCCGGTGGCTCGCACGTCGTCTGGCCTCCCGAGGGGGCTATGCCAGGCGATTCGGAGCCCGTAGCTGAACATGCTCAGCTCGTCAAAGATTTCGCCCGGACGCGGCGCACGGTCGGCAGCCTCATTCCACATCTTCTCGGCACCCGAAGCCTCCGGCAGCGGGAATCGCAGTGTGTCACCTCGTCGAACTCGCGGCAGCTTTACCTCAATCTCGCGGTTCTGAATCGTCATTACCGCCCACACGTCGCGAGCCTCATCAGGCCCCTTGGAGGCGACCTCCACCACCAGGGGCTCGACCCAATCGCCCGGCGCCCACTCGACCAGCGTTCGCTCGTTCGCGCTCAGCCGGTTTCGATGCGCGGTGAATGCCTGCCAGAAAGTGAACCCCGCAGCGGCTAGTGCAACCGCAATCGCGACCCAAGCCAACAACACGCCGTCGCCCCACCACGGCGGGGGCGCGACGGTTGGGAGCATGCGCCGAGCGTAGCCGTCACGAACGGCATTTTCTCAGAGCAGCGAGTTCGCCCATGCTGTTCAGCTAAGCGACGAATCGGGTACCGCAACGCTGGCAAGCCCAGGTGCGCTCCCACTCGCGGAACTCGGCACGGAACTCCTCGGAGTTGTATAGGTGGTTCCGCGGCGCGAGGACGATACCGACGACCAGCAGCACGACGCCAGCAGCTACGCCGATCCCTGAGATGGTGGCGGCGATGGCAGCGGCAGAGTCTTGGAGGTGGCTGCTGATCTGGAAGCCGTAAATCCCAGCGAAGAGTGCGAGCAAGATGCCGAAGATGATGAGCGCCAGCCCGTTGCGCCGCTTTCGAGGTGGGGCAGCAGCCTTCGCCGCAGCGGTCTGAGTTGTGCCTGAAGTTGAGAATGTGGTCATATGACCCGGTTGCGACCCGGAGCCGAGTGACCAGCCGGTCGCGGTTCCGCGGCTCGTGGAAGTACCGCTCTCGTGGATCACGCGTAGCGTTCGCGCCTCAACTCCACCGCACCGCGGGCAAGCAACCCCAGCCGTCTGCGCGCTCACTCCTGACCCTTGCCACGTCATGTCGTCCCCCAACGTCGCCGCGAGCCTATCCAGCCCGTCAGCACTCGACCAGTCGCCCGTCCTGGGGCCAAGAGGCGGGGTTAGTCACCCGAGGGATTGAGGCGCGTTCGAATCTGGGCCGTGACCCGCTCAAGGGCGACCTGGACCTCGGCGCTTTGACGAATCCAGTCAAGTCTGCTCGCATCGTTCATCACGTCCTCTAGAGTCGCAGCGTCGCTCGGAAGGACTCGGTTGGCCCAGTTCATCGGCAGGCGATCTTTGCCCATGAATCCGATGACTGCCGCGGCCTCGCCTCCGAGCCGCGACCGTATCAGGGGATCGGTCGAGCCCCCTTGCCGCAGGTTTTCGAGCAACCGCACGAGCTGCTCCTGCTCGAACAGAAGCTGGGAATCGCGAAGGGCCTCCGCACGGTCTCGAGCAGCAATATGCCGCGCGTTTCGTCGGTCGAGGTAACCAAGGGAGAGAGCCACGATCGACGCTGCGGCGGCCGCGGCCACGACGCCAAGCTGAATCAGATCCGAGATTGTCATGCTTCGCACCGTAGTGCGTGGCTATCTCGACCTCGGGTCATTCGCGCTCCCGCTCACCGGCAGGCCGATCCCGTGGGCGCGCTGTATCGGCGTCTGCGCGCGCTGTGCGGCGTGAACATCCGCGAGGACTCCGCGGATGCGGCGGGCCGCGTAGGGGTTCGCCGGTCCCTGCCCGGGTGGGCGGGTACCCATCTGCCGGGCAACTTCATTTTGGGGTTGCTGACGCCGCCGTAGTTGGAGCCGGTGTGCTCGGTGAGCGCGAGGGCTGCGAGGCCGAGGGAGACGGCACGGTCGTCGTGCTGGCCGGAGTCGTGGTCGAGTCGGTAGACGCCGGGGGCGGACTCGCGCAGACGCACCGTCATCAGCTCGTTGAGGAGGTCTTCGTCATCCGGCAGCGCGAGCCGGTGGTCGCGCAGAAGCAGGTGGAGTGTTTGGCCTAGACGCCCCACGCTCTGCGCGGTGAAGCTCCACTCCTCAACGGAGACGCCGCCGTCCCGGAGCCGTTGTGCGAGGCCGACGGCCTGCCAGGGGTCGAGGCGGATGCGGGCGTGCCCGTAGGCGCGGGAGGTCTGGTTCGCGAGCAGTTCCACGTCGGCCAGCTGGACCGGGTTCTTCCGGCTCCCCTGCAGAACGGTGATGCGGTCGAGCACCACTCGGGGACCTCCGCCGTCCTGCGGCTCAGCGTGCGCCACCGTCATAACGGTGCGGTCGTTCTTGAGCCCGAGGTCGAGGCCAATGACGTAGCGGTGCCGGGCGTTGAACTCCTGCGGCCCGTCCAGCGTCACGCACGCGCGCAGGTCGTCGGGGTCCACCAGCCGGTCCTCTGAGGCGGTCCAGATGTTGAGGTGAAGCCGGGCGTATGCGGATGCCGCGGCGCTACTCGGCCACTCGGTCGAAGTGCACCTGTCGACCTACTTGCCCCACTCGGGAGCGGCGGGAATTCAGGCCGCTGCTCGCGCGCTCGGAGCGGCACAGCAGCAGAGGACCGCGGCGGAGGTCTAACCGCCGCGTTCCGACGCGCTGTGTGCAATGTTGTGTGCAACGGACGCGTGCAAACGAAGAAGGGCCCCATCTCCGGTCTAATGGAGATGGGGCCCTTGCCCTTTGTTTACGGGGGTTTCGAACCCTCGCAGCCAAGTCGGGCTGACAAGATTTGAACTTGCGACCCCCTGACCCCCAGTCAGGTGCGCTACCAAGCTGCGCCACAGCCCGTGGCCTGCGCCGGAAGTCCGGCACGGTGGTCTAGCTTAGCGGTCCCCAGCGGGTGCGGCATCCGGGGTCGAGGGCGAGCCATCGCGGGCCGGCCGGGGGAACGCCTCGCGCATGACATCACCCGTCAGGATGTCGCCAACTCCGATCAGCAGCAGGCTGAAGACGATCTGCTCGATGGTCATCCAGAGCGGGTACAGCCCGGGGATCGCCGCGATCACGAGCGTCACGATCGGAAAGATCCGGCTGAACAGCCGCAAGCGCGAATACGCCCAGTACCAGCCGAGCGAGGCGCGCCAGGCGAAGTACAGCAGCGTGGCCGTGATGGCGAGCACCGCGACGCTGCGGAACCAGACCGCCCAGGCCGGCGGCGTTCCGTGCGCCGTCAAGACGATCGCGATGATCACCGCAACGACGCCGACGACGATCTCGGCGGCCAGGATCCACAGGATGCCGGCGAAGCCGCGCCGCGTGCGCGGCTGCTGCGTCAGGTCGACGCGACGCCCGGCGAGGCGCCCGCCCGCGATCCGGTCGAGGCGCACGAACAGCGGCTCCAGCGGACGCAACGCCCGAGTCACCCCGTCGAGGAATCCCATGTCAGGCGCGGATGGTGCGGCCGGTCTCCCCAAGACGGAAGACCTCCGCGATCGTCGCCGCATCCTCCGGCCGCGAGACGATCTCGATCGGATCGCCGGGCCGTATGCGGCCGTTGCGCAGCACACGCAGATACGCGCCCGGCCGCTCGGCCTGCTGAAAGCGCTTCACCCAACCGCGCTCGAGGTCGGCAGACACGTTGCTGCCGACCCAGCGCGCGAACGTCTGGCACGGACGCCGCGGAGCAGTGACCTCGAGTTCCACGCGGTCGTCGCCGTCGCCGATCCGCCATTGCTCGCCCACACGTGCGCCGCTCACGTCGAGTCCGCTCACCCGCAGGTTCTCGCCGAACCACCCCGGCGCCAGCTCGCGATCGATCTGCTCGCCCCACCACGCGGCATCCTCATCGGCATAGGCGTAGAGCGCCGCATCGAGGCCGCCGTGATGCTTGCGGTCGGCCTGCACGTCGGCGCGCGCGCCGTAGCGACCGATCTTGACCGCACTCTGCTGCGGACGCTTGTCGATCGCCGTGACGCCGACAAGCCCGGCATCCGGACGCAACTGACTGACAACGCAGATCGCGAGCAATTCCGGCACACTTCGATCCTAAACGCGCTGCCGCGACGCCCCCTCGAGCAGGTACTCCGCCGGGTCGATCCGGCGCACCGCCGCCCGGTACGCCGCCGCGCGGTGCGGCCAGAGGGTCGTATTGCGACCACCCTCGTCGAGGTAGTAGCTCGCGCATCCACCGGTCGACCACACCGCGCCGGCCAGCTCGCGCTGCAGGCGCAGGTTGTACGCCGCCTGCGCCTCGGGTCGCGGCTCGATCGTGCGAGCGCCCGCGACATCCATCAGCCGCAGCGCCTGGAGCACGTAGTCGAGCTGCGACTCGATCATGTAGATGATGCTGTTGTGCCCGAGGGCCGTGTTCGGGCCGACCAGCAGGAACAGGTTCGGAAAATCCTGCACCGTCGTGCCGCGCAGCGCACCCATGTGCGGTGACCACCTGTCGGCGAGCGAGACCCCGCCGCGGCCGTGGATCAGGGGCGCGATCGGCGGATGCGTCGCATCGAAGCCCGTCCCCGCGATGAGCACATCGAACTCACGTCGGCCCCCGTCGACGCCGACGATTGTCGACCCCTCGATGGACGCGATCCGCTCGGTGACCAGCTCGACGTTCGGCTGGGTGAGCGCGCGGTAGTAGTCGCTCGAGATCAGGATGCGCTTGCACCCGATCCGGAAGTCGGGGGTCAGTTTCGCCCGCAGCGCCGGGTCCTTCACCTCCGAGCGGAGGAACCGCCGCGCCACCGCCTCGAAGACGCGGCCGATCGGCTTGACCCGGAAGCCGGCGAACCGCGCCTCGGCCATCAGGAAGACCCAGTCGCGGGACGCTCGCTGAAGCCGCGGAATCCGTGCGAACAGCCGACGACGCCGGGCACTCGTCGGGGCATCCGCCCGGGGGATGATCCACGGCGCGGTGCGCTGGAAGACGGTCAGCCGGCCCGCCACCTTCTGCAGCTCCGGCACGAACTGGATGGCCGAGGCGCCCGTGCCGATCACGGTGACCCGACGGCCCGTGAGGTCCACGTCGTGGCGCCACCGCGCGGAGTGGAAGCGCGGCCCGGCGAAGCTGTCGAGCCCCCGGATGTCGGGCCAGGTCGGCTCGATCAGCGGGCCTCCGCCTGAGACGAGCAGATCGGCGGTGAAGGTCTTACGAGCGGTGCGGAGCCGCCAGACCGCGGCATCCTCGTCCCAGTCGGCGCTCAGCAGCTCGGCGCCGAACAGGATGCGCGACCGCAGCGGCTCGGCGACGCCGCGAAGGTACTCGAGGATCTCGGGCTGGCGCCCGTAGCGGAACGCCCAGTCGGGCTTGGGCGCGAACGAGAAGGAGTACAGATCGCTGCGGATGTCGCAGGCCGCTCCCGGGTAGGTGTTGTCACGCCAGGTGCCGCCGACCTCCTGCGCGCGCTCGACCACGAGGAAGTCGGGGATGCCGTGCCGCTCGAGCTGCGCCGCCATCCCGAGGCCCGCGAAGCCGGCACCGAGGATGGCGACCCGGACGTGGCGCTCGATGCTCATGGCCCCTCCTCAGCAGGCGACGACCGCTCGTCGTCAACGGACGGTCGTTACCATCGAAGTATGCCCTCGGTGCGCGTTCCGCAGCAGAGCCGCAGCCGTGCGCTGGTGGCGCGCGTCCTGCAGGCGGCGGGCGAGTCGTTCGCCCGCGAGGGGTTCGATCGCACCACCACCAACGGGATCGCGGCGGCCGCCGGCGTCTCGGTCGGATCGCTCTACCAGTTCTTCGGCGACAAGCAGGCGATCTTCGACGCGCTCCAGGCCGAATGGTCGCAGCGCCTCACCGCCGAGTTGGACGTCAGCCTCATCGACGACGGCCGCCCGCTGGTCGAGATCGTCGACGACGTGCTCGAGGTTCACGCCCGCCTCGATGCCGAGCAGCCGGGACTCCTGGCGGTGCTGCTGACACGCGCGGGTTCCCGGCACACGAGGTCGGCACGCGGCACCATCCAGGCCCGGCTCGAGCAGCTGCTGGCGAGTGGTGCGCCCGGGATGCCGGAGGGTCAGCGCCGGATCGCCGCATCCATGCTGAACCAGATCACGCTCGGCCTCTACACCGTGCCGCGCAGTCTCGACCCGGACCGTGACGGCGCCCGCGCCGAGGTGCGCCGCGCGCTCATCGCGTATCTGCACGCCATCCAGCACGGCGATCCGGCCTGAGCCGGCGAACGGCCGCCCGCTCAGACCGCGCGCTCAGCCGGCCTTCCGGGCGCGGAATACGTGCGTCACGTAGGGGAGCCGCAGCATCCCGTGCCCGTCACTGACCCGGTCACCGAGCTCGTGCACCTCGGCGAGGATCGCGGCCCGCTCCCCCGCCGGCGCCGCGATGATCGTGCTGCGCGAGGTGACCATCTCGGTGAGCTGCTCGACGCTGAGCTCGCGCGTCCACGCGAAGGCGCGCGACTCGAGCGGACCGAACGGCTCCGTGACCACCGGTCCGTCACCCTGGACGAGGTTCTCGGCCGCACTCGATTCCATGAGCCCGACCAGTTCCTGTACCCACGGCTCTGACCGATCGCGGATGTTCCAGATCAGCCCGAGCACGCCGCCCGGTCGCAGAACCCGGCCCGCCTCGCGCGACGCGGTGGCCGGATCGACCCAGTGCCATGCCTGCCCGAACGTCAGCTCGTCGGCGCTCGCGTCGGGCAGCGGGAGGTGCTCGGCGGTGCCGACCAGGGTCGAAATGGCCGGGCTGTTCCTGGTGAGTGTGGCGAGCATCGTCGCGTCGGGGTCGACGGCCGTCACGTTTCGGCCGGATCCGGCGATCGCGCGGGTCAGCTTGCCGGTTCCCGCGCCCACATCGACGACGTCATGGGCGTCGCCGATGAGCCAGGCCACGGCCTCGGCCGGATACTCGGGCCGACCGCGATCGTAGGCGCCGGCCTGCTGGCCGAAGGAGGTGGCACGGGCGTCGGATGCGGGGTCGGTCACAAGCTCGACGTTACGCCGTCGAGGTAGGTCCAGCGCCCGTCGGTCCGCTCGAAGCGGCTGCGCTCGTGCACCACCCCGGCCGTTCCGTCCGCGTCGCGGAACGACGCGCGGAACTCGACCACCCCGGTCTCGTCGCCCGGACCACCCGCGACCGTGTCGACGATCTGAAGGCGGCGCCAGGTGGTCCCGTCATCGAGGTCGAGCATTGCTGGACGGGTCAACGGATCCCAGGTGGACAGGAGGTAGCCGTCCAAGCCGAGTGCGAAGGCCGTGAAGCGCGAGCGCATCAGGGCCTCGGCCGTGGGGGCCGGGGATCCGAGGTGCAGGGGCTCGCAGCATCCGGAGTATGCGAGCCCCGAACCGCACGGGCAGGTCACTTCGAGCGCTTTTCCCGCACTCTCATGTTCACGACGATCGGGGTGCCCTCGAAGCCGTAGACCTCGCGCAGGCGACGCGTGATGAAGCGGCGGTAGCCGGGGTCGAGGAATCCGGTCGTGAAGAGCACGAAGGTCGGCGGGCGGGTCGAAGCCTGCGTGCCGAACAGGATGCGCGGCTGCTTGCCCCCACGCACCGGGTGCGGATGCTCGGCCGTGAGCTCGGCCAGCAGCGCGTTGAACTTGCCGGTCGGGATGCGCGTGTCCCAGCTGTCGAGGGCGACCTCGAGCGCGGGCACCAGCTTCTCCAGGTGGCGCCCGGTCTTCGCGGAGATGTTGACGCGCGGAGCCCAGCTCACGTGCGCCAGGTCCTGCTCGATCTCGCGCTCCAGGTAGCGGCGGCGATCGTCGTCGAGCAGGTCCCACTTGTTGTAGGCGAGCACGAGTGCGCGTCCCGACTCGAGCACGAGGTCGATGATGCGCACGTCCTGCTCGCTGACCGGCTCGCTCACGTCGAGCAGCACGACCGCGACCTCGGCCTTCTCGAGCGCGGCGCTGGTGCGCAGGCTGGCGTAGAAGTCGGCGCCCTGCTGCAGGTGAACGCGACGACGGATGCCGGCCGTGTCGACGAAGCGCCACAGTTTGCCGCTGATCTCGACGAGCTCGTCGACCGGATCGCGGGTGGTGCCCGCGATCTCGTTGACGACCACGCGCTCCTCGCCCGCCGCCTTGTTGAGCAGGCTCGACTTGCCCACGTTCGGGCGGCCCAGCAGGGCCACCCGGCGGGGTCCGCCGACCTCCTCCTTGGCGACCGCCGAGATCTCGGGCAGCACCGTCATGACGTGGTCGAGCAGGTCGGCGACGCCGCGTCCGTGCAGCGCGCTGACCGGCCAGGGTTCGCCGAGTCCAAGGCTCCACAGCTCGGAGGCCTGCGGATCGCGGATGGCGTCGTCGGCCTTGTTCGCGACCAGGATGACGGGGCGCTTGCTCGCGCGCAGCATCCGCACGACGTGCTCATCGGTGGCGGTCGCGCCCACGTTGATGTCGACGACGAACAGGACGGCATCCGCCAGGTCGACGGCCACCTCGGCCTGCGCCGCGACGGAGGCGTTGATCCCCTTGGCGTCGGGCTCCCAGCCTCCGGTGTCGACGACCGTGAAGGCACGGCCGAGCCATTCGGACTTGTACGAGACGCGGTCGCGGGTGACGCCGGGGGTGTCTTCGACGACCGCCTCGCGACGGCCGATGATGCGGTTCACCAGTGCGGACTTGCCCACGTTCGGCCGGCCGACGATCGCCAGCACCGGCAACGCGGGCAGGTAGTAGATGCCGTCGATGCCCTGCTCGGAGGCCTCGAGGATCTCGAGGTCCTCCTCGTCGAGGTCGTAGTCGGCCAGGCCCGAGCGCAGCGAGGTGGCGCGCGCCTCGGCGACCTCGTCGTCGATCTCGTTGAGCCGCTCGACGAAGGTCTCGACCTCGCCCTCGGTCTCGGGGACATCACTGTCGGCGTCGGGGTCGAGAGGGCCGTCGATCGGCTCGCGGTCGTCGGTCATCTGCGTATCTCTTTCAGGTCGTGGTGCGCACCAGATCGACGACGGCTTGAACGGTCTGTCCGAAGTCCAAGTCGGTCGAATCGATCGTCGTCACCCCGGGAGCCGCGGTCAGGAAGTCGACCACCTGGGCATCCCGTCGGTCCCGCTCGCGCAACTGCGAGGCCGTGGAGGCGGCGTCCGGCGAGAGTTCGGCGGAACGCCTGGCAATCCTAACGTCTTCCGCGGCTGTGAGCAGGATCCGCACCTGGGCGTCCGGCGCCACCACCGTCGTGATGTCACGGCCCTCGACCACGATCCCGGGCCGATCGGTCGCCGCGATCAGCCGCCGGAACACCTGGTTGAGCTCCACCCGCACCTCCGGGATGCGCGCGACATCGCTCACCTCCGCGGTGATCCGCGGCTCGCGGATCGCGTCGGTGACGTCGACGGAGTCGCCGTCCAGGTCGACGCGCACGACCGTCGCCGACCCGTGCACCTCGGTCGTGTAGTGGAAGGTGCGCAGCAGCTCGACGACGGCCGTGGCATCCGCTAGATCGAGACCGCGCTCGAGCCCGAGCCAGGTCAGCGAACGGTAGGCGGCCCCCGTGTCGAGAAAGGCGAAGCCGAGCGCGACGGCGGCCGCCTTGCTCACGCTCGACTTGCCGCTGCCCGCCGGCCCGTCGACGGCGACCACGATCGGGGCGCTCATCGCTCGCCTGCGCCCATGAATCGGGGCGCTCATCGCTCGCCTTCCGCCAGACTCCAGCCGCGCGCCTCAAGGGCGGTGGCCAACCGGTGCGCCGCCTCGGGCAGCACGTCGATCTCGGCGAAGCCGACCTGCGCACCAGGCGAATGCTCGAGACGGAAGTCCTCGAGGTTCACGCCCTCCTCGCCGATCTCGGTCAGCAGGCGCGCGAGCTGGCCCGGAGTGTCGTCGACCTTGACGATCAGCGAGGTGTAGCGGTCGTCGCGACCGTGCTTGCCCGGGATGCGCGCCACACCCTGATTGCCGGCGGCGAGGGTCTCGGCGATGCGGCGGGGCGCTCCGGATGCCGCGGGCTCCTGCAGGGCGGAGATGACCGCGTCCAACTCGTCCCGGTAGTCGCGCAGCACACGGGCGACCGGTTCCGCGTTCGCCCCCAGGATCTGCACCCACAGCTCCGGGTTGCTCCCCGCGATCCGGGTGGTGTCGCGCAGGCCCTGGCCCGCGAGTCCGACCTCGGCGTCGCTTGCCTCACGCAGCCGCGCGGCCAGCAGCGACGCCACCAGCTGGGGGACGTGCGAGACCAGGGCGACGCCCTCGTCGTGCTCCTGCGGTGTCATGCGAACGGGGGTCGCACCGAGCTCGATCGCGAGATCCTCGAGCACGCGGTACTGCTCAGGTGTCGTGGCGTCGTGCGGGGTGATCACCCACGGGCGGCCGAGGAAGAGGTCCGCGCGAGCCGCGACCGCTCCCCCGCGCTCACGCCCGGCCATGGGGTGCGACCCGAGGTACCGGGTGACGTCGGCGCCGTCATCCCGAAGACCGGACAGGATGCCCGACTTGACGCTCGCGACATCGGTGACGAGGGCGGCGGGGTGGGCGGCCAGCTCGGTCGCGACCACCTCGGCGACCAGGTCGGGCGGGACGGCGACCACGATCAGCGCCGGTTCATCAGCCGCGACGGCCGCGCGACCCGCGCCGTAGTCGATGGCCAGGCGCAGGTTGCTGCGCGAGGTGTCGGCGAGGATCACGTCGAGGCCGCGCTCGCGCAGGGCGAGCCCGATGCTCGCGCCGAGCAGGCCGGCGCCGACGATGCGCACCGGGCCGGCGACCCGCCCGGCTCTGACCTCGCTCATTCCGAATCCTCGTCGTCGGTGTCGTCGGGGCCCGATACCGGATGCCCGGACGCCCGCGACAGCGTCAGCAGCATCCCGAGCTCGTCCCGGGTCAGGTCCCGGGCGCGCCCCACGCCGAGCGTACCGAGGTGGAGCGGTCCGAACTGCCGCCGCACCAGCTCCTGCACCGGATGCCCGACCTCGGCGAGCATGCGCCGCACGATCCGGTTGCGGCCGGAATGCAGCGAGAGCTCGACGATGCTCCTCCCCCGCGACGGCTCCCCCACCAGCCGGGCGCGGTCGGCGGCGATCGGTCCATCCTCCAGCTCGATCCCGGCCTCGAGCTTGCGCAGCACGTTCGGGTACACGACCCCCTCGACGGTGGCGATGTAGGTCTTCGTGATGCCGAAGGAGGGATGTGCGAGCACGTGCGCGAGTTCGCCGTCGTTGGTCAGCAGCAGCAGTCCGCTCGTGTCGGAGTCGAGCCGGCCGACGTTGAACAGCCGCTCCGGGTACTCGGCCGTGAAGTCGCGCAGATCGGGGCGGCCCCTCTCGTCGAGCATTGTACTGACGACCCCGGTCGGCTTGTTGAGCATCACGTAGCGTTTGTCGGGGTCGAGCTGCACGGCGCTGCCGTCGACCGCCACCTTGTCGACCAGCGGGTCGACGCGCGAGCCGAGCTCGGTCACGACCCGCCCGTTGACGCTCACCCGGCCGGCCGCGATCAGCTGCTCGCTGACCCGGCGGGAGGCGACGCCGGCCGCCGCCAGCACCTTCTGCAGGCGCTCGCCATCCTCGCGAGGGGTGTCGGACACCAGCGCTACCTGCTGCTGAAGACGTCGTCGAAGCCGTCGGCACCGTCTTCGAGCAGTGGCGAGATCAGCGGCAGCTCGTCGAGGGAGTTGATGCCGAGCTGGGTGAGCAGCAGATCCGTGGTGGCGTAGTGGATGGCGCCCGTCTCGTTGTCGGTGAAGGCCTCCGTGATCAGGCCCCGGCCGAGCAGGGTGCGCACCACCGAGTCCACGTTCACCGCGCGGATCGAGGCGATCGAGCCGCGGCTGATCGGCTGCTTGTAGGCGATCACCGCGAGCGTCTCGAGCGCGGCCTGCGACAGCTTGCTCGGGTTCTGGGTCAGCACGAAGTCGCGCACGAGCTCGTCGTGGTCGGCTCGCACGTACAGCCGCCAGCCGCCGCCCACCTCGCGCAGTTCGAACCCGCGCCGTGGGCCGCCGCTCAACCCGTCGTAGTCCGCCACCAGCCGCTCGATGCTCTGCCGAACCGCCGGAACGGGGGCATTCAGTGCCGTGGCCAGCGACACCAGGGACTGCGGCTCGTCGGCGACTAGAAGGATCGCCTCCAGGCTCCGTTCGAGGTCGGCGACCGGCGTCGTGGCGCTCTCGTCCCTCTCGGCCGCCTGCTGCTCAACTGTCATAGTCGGCCCCGAGCGTCGCCAGCTGTTCGTCGTTCCAGTGCGCCGCCGTCCAGCGCAGCGTCAGCTCCCCGAGGGGCTCCAGCTGCTCGAACGAGACCGCCGCGTGCCGGTAGAGCTCCAGCACGGCGAGGAACCGCGCGATCACGACCCCCTTCGCGTCGGCCCCGGCGATCAGCTGCCGGAAGTTCACGGTGCCTCCAGCCCGGAGCATGGTCACGACATGCGCTGCCTGCTCCCGGATGCTCACCAGCGGAGCGTGCAGATGATCCAGTCCCACGACCGGCAGCTCCCGCGGCGCGAAGGCCAGGGCGGCGAGCGCGGCGAAATCGTCGAGGCTGAGCGTCCACACCAGCTCCGGAGTCTGCTGCCGGTACTTCTCCTCCAGCCGCACCGAGCGCACGTGCCGGGTGGACTCGGCCTCGAGCCCCTGCGAGAACCAGGCGGCCGCCTCCTTGAACGCGCGGTACTGCAGCAGCCGGGCGAAGAGCAGGTCGCGCGCCTCGAGCAGCGCGACGTCCTCGGCATCCACCAGCTCGCCCTGCGGAAGCAGCCCCGCGACCTTGAGGTCGAGCAGGGTCGCCGCGACCACGAGGAACTCGCTCGCCTGATCGAGCTCGCGCTCGGAGTCGAGGCCGTGCAGGTACGAGATGAACTCGTCGGTCACCTTGCTGAGCGACACCTCGGTGATGTCGAGCTCGTGTTTCGCGATCAGCGAGAGTAGCAGATCGAAGGGGCCGTTGAAGTTGCTCAGCGAGAGGGAGAAGACAGCGGGATCGACCTCGGCGCTCACTACCTCCAGGCCGTCCGCCAGGCTAGGCGACGGCGCCACGGGCGATCAGCTCTCGGGCCACCGTGCGATAGGCCTCGGCGGCGGCGTGGTCGGGCGAGAAGGAGTTCAGGGGCGCGCCGGCGACCGAGGCATCCGGGAACTTCACGGTGCGACCGATCACGGTCTCGAGTACGTCGTCGCCGAAGGCTTCGACCACCCGCTCGAGCACCTCGCGCGAGTGCAGGGTGCGCGGGTCGTACATGGTGGCCAGAATGCCGTCGAGCCGGATGGCGGGGTTGAGCCGATCACGCACCTTGTCGACCGTCTCGACCAGCAGGGCGACGCCGCGCAGCGCGAAGAACTCGCACTCGAGCGGGATCAGCACGCCGTGCGCCGCGGTCAGCGCGTTCACGGTCAGTAGGCCCAGCGAGGGCTGGCAGTCGATCAGGATCACGTCGTAGCGATCGGCGACCTGCCGTAGCACGCGCGCCAGGATCTGCTCGCGCGCCACCTCGTTCACCAGGTGCACCTCGGCGGCCGAGAGGTCGATATTGGCCGGGATGACGTCGAGATTCTCGGATGCCGTCGGCACGATCGCGCTCGACACGTCTTTCACCGTGCCCAGCAGCAGGTCGTAGATCGTGACCGCGTCGTGGGTCGGAACCCCGAGTCCTGCACTCAGCGCGCCCTGCGGATCGAAGTCCACGACGAGCGTGCGTCGGCCGTACTCGGCGAACGACGCGCCGAGGTTGATCGCCGTCGTGGTCTTGCCGACCCCGCCTTTCTGATTGCAGAGGGCGATGATGCGCGCGGGGCCGTGCGACTTGATCTTCGGTGGCACCGGGAACTCGGTCAGGGGGCGCCCGGTGGGGCCGATGACCGGGGTTTCCATCCCCGGCAGCTCGGTGACATCCTCACGCTGCGCCGTCATGCGTCGAGTCTACGGCGGGCATTTCTGAGGGCAGGGCGGCGCGCTTTAAGTGGAGGTTGAAGGTTACCCACGTGACCCGACGCCCGAGACGGGCGTCGGCGCCGGCGCCGCGCGAATCCCAGAAATGGACTTCGCTCCTAGCGAGCGCGCGGGTGCGCCGTCACATACACGTCGCGCAAGGCATCCGCTGTCACCCGCGTGTAGATCTGCGTGGTGGCGACGCTGGCGTGCCCGAGCAACTCCTGCACGACCCGCACATCCGCGCCGCCCTGCAGCAGGTGGGTCGCGAACGAGTGCCGCATGCTGTGCGGCGAGAGTTCGAGGTCCAACCCGGCCCGCTCGCCGGCCGCCCGGATCACGAGCCACGCGCTCTGCCGTGACAGCCGGGCCCCGCGCATCCCGAGAAAGAGCGCGGGCGTCGACCGACCGCGCGCCGACAGCACAGGACGCACCCGTACCAGGTAGGCATCGAGCGCCGCGCGCGCGTAACTGCCGACCGGCACGATGCGCTGCTTGTTGCCCTTGCCGAACAGGCGCACCACCTCGGCCGTGCCGTCGTCGCCGATCAGGTCGTCGACATTGAGACTGACCGCCTCGGAGACGCGCGCGCCGGTCGCGTAGAGCAACTCGAGCAGCGCCTTGTCGCGCACCCGATCGAGCTCGTCGCCGTCGGTCGCGGTGAGCAGCTGCTCGACCTGCTCGATGGTGAGTGCCTTCGGGAGGCGCATGGGCAGCTTCGGCGGGCTCACCTCGACCGCGGGGTCGCTCTCGAGCGCCCCCTCGTCGACCAGAAAACGAGTGAACCCGCGCACCGATGACAGGGCGCGCGCGACCGACGAGGCGGCGAGTGGATGCGGCCGCTCCCGCAGCCCGCGCGCGAACCCGGTCACCGCGGCCGTCGTGAGTCCGTCGGCGCTGAGCCCGTCGACGTCCGCGCCGCCGTGCTCCTCCAGGAACGTCAGAAACCCGTGCAGGTCCCGCCGGTACGCGGCCACCGTGTTCGCCGAACGTCCGCGCTCGATCCCCACGTGGCGCAGGTAGCGCTCGAGTTGATCTCGAAGCGGCAGCTCAGTCACGGCGCGCATGGGCCGCCAGCACGGCGATGATGAGGATCGAGTTGGTCAACCGGCCTTCGAGCACGGCGTCGACCACCTCATCGATGGGCACCCACCGCACCACGATCTCGGCCTCCTCTTCGCTGCGCGCGAAGGGTTCGGTCGGCAGAATGCCGCGCGCCTCGAAGACGCGAAGGGTCTCGTTGCTGCCGCCCGGCGAGGAATGGAAGGTGATCAACTCCGACCAATGCTCGGCGCTCAGATCGGTCTCTTCTGCCAATTCGCGGCGGGCGGCAGCCAAGGGCGGCTCCCCCTCGACGTCGAGCAGGCCGGCGGGCAGCTCCCAGTCGCGCAGGCCGACCGGATGCCGGTACTGGTTGATCAGCAGCACCCGATCCTGATCGTCGATCGCCAGCACGGCAACGGCGCCCGGGTGATCCATGTACTCGCGGGTGATGGAGTGGCCGGCGAAGTCGAACGCATCGCGTCGGATGTCCCACACCTTGCCCTCGAAGACGCGCTCGCTCGAGGTGACCGTCGCCGGGTCGCGAAGATCGCTCAGCGGGCCGGCGCTCAGGATCAGCAGGTCGTCGCCATCGTCCGACACGACTCAGACCTCGGCGGGCTCTGCGACCCCGGCCGCCTCGGCCTCGAGTCGCGGCGCGCGCTCGACGGCATCGTCATCATCGACCTCAGGCAACGGTCCGGGCTCTGCCACCTCGAACAGCCGCGAGGCGCGGTTCCGTTCGAGTGCGGCCGCGACCAGGCCGCGGAACAGCGGATGCGCGCGGTTCGGCCGCGAGCGCAGCTCCGGATGCGCCTGCGTGCCTACGTAGAACGGGTGCACTTCGCGCGGCAACTCGACGTACTCGACCAGCGAGCGGTCGGGCGACACCCCGGAGAACACCATGCCGGCCTCCGAAATCCGGTCCCGATAGTGATTGTTCACCTCATAGCGATGGCGGTGGCGTTCAGATGCGGTGCTCGCCCCGTAGAGCTCGGCCACGATCGACCCCGGCTCGAGCTCTGCCTCATACAGCCCGAGGCGCATCGTGCCGCCCAGATCGCCGTGATCGATGATGTCGACCTGCTCTGCCATCGTCGCAATGACGGGGAACTCGGTATCCGGGTCGAACTCCGAGCTGGATGCCCCGGCCAAGCCGACGACATCCCGCGAGTACTCGATCACCATGCACTGCAGGCCGAGGCACAGCCCCAATGCCGGGATGCGGTTCTCGCGCGCGAAACGCAGCGCGCCGAGCTTGCCTTCGATACCGCGCACGCCGAATCCGCCCGGAACGCAGATGCCGTCGACATCGGCCAACTGCTTGGCAGCACCCTCCGGCGTCTCGCACTCGTCAGAGGGCACCCACCGGATCTTCACCTTGGCCTCTGCCGCGAAACCTCCGGCCTTGAGCGCCTCGGTAACCGAGAGGTACGCGTCGGGCAGGTCGATGTATTTGCCGACCAGCGCGATCGTCACCTCGTGCTTGGGTTCGTGCACGGCGGTCAGCAGCTCATGCCACCCCGCCCACTCGACCTCATGCGCCTGGGTGAGGCCGAGCTGCTCGATGATGTAGGCGTCGAGCCCCTGCTGATTGAGCATGCCCGGGATGTCGTAGATGCTCGCCACGTCGATCGCGTTCACGACGGCGCGCTCATCGACATCGCACATGAGCGCGATCTTGCGCTTGTTCGGCTCACTGACCGGGCGATCGCTGCGAAGCACCAGGGCATCCGGCTGAATTCCGATGGATCGCAGGGCCGCGACCGAATGCTGGGTCGGCTTGGTTTTCTGCTCGCCCGACGCGCCCATGTACGGAACGAGCGAGACGTGCACGAAGAACACGTTGTGACGGCCGAGTTCGTGGCGCACCTGACGTGCGGACTCGATGAACGGCTGGCTCTCGATGTCGCCGACCGTTCCACCGATCTCGGTGATGATGACGTCAGGGACCGGTGAACCGTCGGCAGGAGGCTGCGCCTGCAGCCGCATCCGCCGCTTGATCTCGTCGGTGATGTGCGGGATGACCTGAACGGTGTCGCCGAGGTATTCGCCACGCCGCTCCCGCTGGATCACCTTCGAATAGATCTGCCCGGTGGTCACATTCGCGGCCTGGTCGAGATTGATGTCGAGAAAGCGCTCGTAGTGGCCGATGTCGAGGTCCGTCTCGGCGCCGTCATCGGTGACGAAGACCTCCCCGTGCTGGAACGGGTTCATGGTGCCCGGGTCGACGTTGAGATACGGGTCGAGCTTCTGCATCACGACGTGGAGTCCGCGCGCGGTGAGAAGGTTGCCCAAGCTCGCGGCCGTGAGGCCTTTCCCGAGGGACGAGACGACGCCCCCGGTGACGAAAATGTGCTTGGTTACGACTGCCGCAGGATTGACCACCACGGGGTTTCAGCATATCTCAGGTTGCGGCGGCACCGCTGGGGCTCGCCGACCTTGATCTACTCGAACGCCTCGTCGACGACGGCCGTGCCGATCACGACAACCCCCTCGCTCGCACCCAGGATGTTCGCGGACGAACCCGTACTGGAGTTCAGGCCGAATGCGACGCCGACGACCGCTGTGGCGTCCAGCTCTTTCGCAGAGCGTTCAAGGTCGATCAGAGCCGCAGCAGTCGCTGTGGCGAGTCGGTCGGCCTGCGTGTTGATCCCCCACGCAATTCGAGAACTCGAGCCGAACACAATGCCGTGCGAACTGACAATTCGGCGGCCGGGCAGAGTGGTCAAGGTCGTCATCGGGAGGGTAGGGCGCGGAAGTCCGCCGGGGGTCACTGCCGCAAGCCGCTCTCGCCGCTGCTCTTCGATCTCAGCTTCTCGACCTTTCTGAGTTCGCTTGGATGCGACCAGTCGGACGCCGGAGTCGGGATCGCGTGAGAGCTGAATGAGAACTTGATCCGGGGTGAACGGATTCTCGGCCACCGCAAGACGGATCTCAGCCGACTCGGAACGGGAAAGCCTGGCGAGGTCGCCGAGGTTGCGGGATTCCAGTGCCGTCGTCAGCTCGTCCATTCGCTCACTGTGGCGGGAGTTCGCATCGAGAGCAAGATCCGCGGCTTTACCCGACGCGGTGCGCGTTGTCCAATAGTTCGCGCGCGTGCGCGAGCGCCGACTCGGAGTCCGGCGAGCCGCTGAGCAGCCGAGCCATCTCGAGCGTGCGCTCCTCGCCGTGCACGAGCCGCACGTTGCTGGCCGTGACGGATCCGTCACTGCCCTTCTCAACCACCAGGTGGTTGGTCGAGAACGCCGCGACCTGGGCCAGGTGGGTCACCACGATGACCTGCGAGGTCTGCGCCAACCGGGCCAGCCGCCTGCCGATCTCGGTTGCGCTCGCTCCGCCGACCCCGGCATCCACCTCATCGAAGACGAAGGTCGGAACCGGATCGGTCGCGGCGAGCACCACCTCGATCGCGAGCATCACGCGAGACAACTCGCCGCCCGATGCACCCCGTGCGATCGGGCGCGGCTCGCTGCCCGCGTGCGGCTGCAGCAGGATCGCGACCTGGTCACGACCGGTCAGCCCCAGTTCGCGATCGGTCACCTCGAGGCTGAGTCGCGCGTCGGGCATGGCCAGCGCCCCGAGCTCTTCGGTGACCTCGTGACTCAGGCGCTCGGCGGCGGCGTGACGCAATTCGCTGAGCTTGTCGGCGAGCTCCTCGACGCGGCGGCGGTCGGCCTCGACCTCGTCGCCGAGTTCCAAGATGCGGTCGGCATCGCTGTCGAGCTCGACCAGTCGACTGCTGCCCGACTCCAAATAGTCGATGACTTCGTCGAGGCTGGGGCCGTATCGCCGCGCGAGCGCGCTCAACGCGGACCGCCGCTCCTGGATGACCTCCAGCTCACGCCCGCCGTCGGCATCGAGCGAACTCAGGTAGCTCGCGAGTTGGCCGGAGATCTCGGTGAGTGCGAATGACGCGTTGGCGAGGGACTCGACGATCGGGGCGAGAGCCGGGTCATGGCTCGCCACCCGATCGAGCGAACGCCGCGCGCCGTCGACGCGGCCGAGGGCGTCGGAGGCGTCATCCGCGAACTGCGCGGAAACCGCCTCCTGCGCTTCGACGGCCGCCAGGCGCAGATCTTCGAGGTTGGTCAGTCGCTCTGCGCGTTCGGCGAGCTCATCGTCTTCGCCGCGTTGTGGCGCCGCGGTCTCGATCTCGTCCATGGCGAGCCGCAACTCCTCGGCCTCGCGCGTTCGTCGATCACGCTCGGCGATCAGCACGTCGAGCTCGCCCTGCTGAGTCTGCCAACGCCGGAAGATCTCCTGATAGTCGCCAAGCACGGCCGCGAAATCGCTTCCGGCAAAACGATCAAGTGCCTCGCGTTGGGCGGTAGCCGAGCGCAGCCGGATCTGCTCGGACTGCCCGTGGACGACGACCAGCTGTTCACCGATCTCGTTGAGCACGCCGACAGGAGCCGCCCGTCCACCGACGGTGGCGCGGCTGCGACCCTCGCTTGACACTGAGCGGCTCAGGATGAGCTGGGCTCGGCCGTTCGGGGCGGCATCCAGGTCTCCCCCGGCGTCGCGCACTCGATCTGCGATCGCTCCGGACTCAGCGACCTCCCAGTGCCCCTCCACGACGGCCTGGGCGGCGCCGAGTCGCACGGCTCCGGCATCCGCCCGCTCGCCGAGCACCAGGCCGAGAGCGGTCACCACCATGGTCTTGCCCGCACCGGTCTCGCCGGTCAGTACGGTGAATCCGGCGCCCAGCGGCAGCCGCGCCTCCCCGATCACCCCGAGGTCGTGGATGGAGATCTCTTCGATCACGCCCGGCCACGTTTCTCGGATGCGGGCTTGTCTTCGCCCGGCCCGCGCCATCCCGCGACCGGCAGCGCGAACTTGTTGACGAGTCGATCGGTGAACGGGCTCATGCTCAGCCGCGCGAGCCGCACCGGGATCGGCGAGCGACGGACAACGACCCGCGCCCCTGCGGGGAGATCGAAAGTGCGACGTCCGTCGCACCAGACGACCCCCGTGCCGACCGACCGCTCAAGCAGTTCGACCGCAAGAGCAGACTCCGGGCCCACCACCAGCGGACGCGCGAACAGGGCATGCGCCGAGAGAGGCACCATCAGCAGCGCCTCGACGGTCGGCCACACGATCGGGCCACCTGCCGAGAACGAATACGCGGTGGAGCCGGTCGGGGTCGACATGACAACCCCGTCGCAGCCGAACGTCGACAGCGGGCGGCCCTCCACCTCGATCGCGACCTCGATCGAACGTTCACGGCTTGCCTTCTCGACCGAGGCATCGTTGAGCGCCCAGCTCTCCCAGACCACCTCACCCTGGTGCTTCACCCGCACCGAGAGGGTCATGCGCTCCTCGACCTGGTAGTCCCTGGCCAGCGCGCGTGCCACCGTCGCGGTGAGATCGTCGCGCTCGGCCTCCGCGAGAAAGCCCACGTGGCCGAGGTTGACGCCCAGTAGTGGCGCGCCGCATCCTCGTGCCAGCTCGGCGGCACGAAGGATCGTGCCGTCACCTCCGAGCACGATGACGAGTTCGAGGTCGGTGGTCGCGACATCCGTCCCGAGCAGGTGCAGGGGCGCCAGATCGGGTGCCGCCTCGAGCAGCCCGGCGCGCTCGTCGTCGGACACGACCGGCACCAGGCCGGCCTCGATCAACTGCCGGCAGACCTGGACTCCGGCGGCCAGCGAATCCTCGCGCCC
>DASYDQ010000048.1:0-1813 GCA_036499485.1 Pseudolysinimonas sp.
CCGCGATGGCGCCTACATGCGCCCGACGCTGCTCGAGAACGTGCCGTCCGACGCTCGCGTCGTGCGCGAGGAGGCGTTCGCTCCGGTGGCGACACTCGAATCGTTCGACGATCTCTCCGAGGCGATCGATCGTGTCAACGACGGCGCCTTCGGGCTGCAGGCGGGCGTCTTCACTCGCGACTTGCCTACCATCTGGGCGGCATTCGAGGGCCTGGATGTCGGCGGCGTCATCATCAATGACATCCCGGGCTACCGCATCGACCACATGCCGTACGGCGGGGTGAAGGATTCCGGCTTCGGCCGCGAGGGCGTGCGCTACGCCATCGAGCACATGACCGAGCTGCGCACGCTCGTGATCACCCCGGGGTCGTGACGTGACTCCCCGTGATGCACCACAGGCCGCCCTCGAGGGAGTGCGGGTCGTCGATCTGACCGACGAGCTGGGTGCCTACGCCAGCCGCCTTCTCGCCGATCTTGGCGCCGACGTGACCCGTGTCGAGCCGCCAGGGGGCTCGAGCACCCGCCGTGTCGAGCCTTTGGTCGAGGTGGACGGACAGACGGTCAGCGCCTTCGAGTTGTTCGTGAACGCCGGCAAGCGCTCCGTCGTGCTCGACCCGGCGCGCGCAGGTGACGCCACCCTGCTCGACGAGTTGATCGCCACGGCCGACATCGTGATCGAGAGCCCGGCACCGGTGCTCGACGCCGCGCACGTCGCTGCGCTCAAGCCGGATCTGTGTCGCGTCATCATCACGCCATATGGCATGGACCGTCAGCCGGCCTGGTCGACGACAGACGATCTGCTCGTCATGGCCTCGGGCGGGCTCCTTCACCTCGGCGGCTACCCGGACCTCGGGCCGGTTGCGGCGTACGGCGGTCAGAGCCGGTTCGCGGCGTCGATCTTCGGTGCGGTCGCGGCGATGGCCGGGCTGCTCCAGCGCGACCTCGACGGCTCGGCGACGACCTATGACGTCTCGGCGCAGGAGTGCATCGCGCAGGCCCTCGAGGACTCAGCGGCGACCTACGCCCTGACCGGCCGCGTCCGCGAGCGGCAGGGCGACCGCCCACGCGAGGCTGGGAGCGGTATCTACCCGTGCCGCGACGGCTATGTCTCGATGATCGCCGGAAGGCTCGGCACCGCGCGGGCCTGGGCGGCGCTCGTTGGTTGGCTGAACGAGTCCGGCACCGCCGGAGCTGAGGAACTGCTCGAGCCGCGCTGGAGCACCTTCGACTTCCGGCAGAGCGAGGAGGCGATCGAAGCCTTCGGCCGCATCTTCGGCGCGTTCGCCGCGGCCCGCGGCAAGCAGGAGTTGTACACCGAGGCCCAGGCGCGCATGATCGCGCTGTCGCCGGTGAGCACCGTCGCCGACATCCTGGCAAACCCGCAGCTGCGGGCGCGCGACTTCTTCGTCGACGTGCGCGAAGCGGATGGCATGGTCACCTTCCCGCGGGCTCCCTACCGGATGTCGGCGACCCCGGTCCGCGATCCGCGCCCTGCGCCCGCGCTGAACGCGGACTCCGTAGAGCGCGTCGAGTCCGACGTCATCGGAGGAGCCGCATGACCGGGGCCCCGTTGGCCGGGATGCGCGTGCTCGACTTCTGCTGGATCGGAGCGGGCGCGCTCGTTACGAAGACGCTCGCTGAACTGGGCGCCTCGGTCTACCGCATCGAGTCCCGCAGCCATCCAGACAACCTCCGCCTCGCGCCGCCATTCCGGCCGGGCACCGAGGGGCTCGAAGCGTCGGGCTACTTCGCATCGCGCAACTCGTCGAAGCAGTCGATCGCGCTCAACATGAAGACGGAGCGCGGGCGGCGT
>DASYDQ010000049.1:0-1824 GCA_036499485.1 Pseudolysinimonas sp.
GAACGCGGTGCTGCACCGCGTGCCGGACACGGTCACCCCCGAGCTCGCCGGCCTGGTCACGCCGCTGTCCAACGGCATCGAGTGGGCGCTGCGCGCCGCCGGCATCGGGTACAGCGACACGGTCCTCATCCAGGGGCCGGGACAGCAGGGGCTCTCCCAGGTAGTGGCCTGCAAGCAGGCCGGCGCGTCGCTGATCATCGTCACCGGCACCACGCGCGACAAGTCCCGGCTCGACCTGGCCAGGGAGCTCGGCGCCGATCACGTGATCGACATCCTGCAGGAGGACCCCCTGGAGAAGGTCCTCGAACTGACGGCTGGCCGGGGGGTCGACTTCGTGCTTGACTGCACGTCACGCGCGGGCACCGCGCCGGTTCTCCTCGGCATCGACGCGCTCAAGAGGCGCGAGGGCACGCTCCTCATCCAGGGCGAGCTCGCCGCGTTCCCGGACTTCCCGGTCAAGAAGCTCACGGAGAAGGCGATCACCATCAAGAGCGCTCGCGGGCACTCCTACAAGGCCTGCGAGCTCGCGCTCGAACAGCTCGCATCCGGCCGGTTCCCGCTGGAGCGGCTCGCGACCCACCGCTACGGGATCGACCAGGTGGACCACGCGATCCGCGTGCTCGCCGGCGAGACCGACGAAGACGCGATCCACATCTCGCTGATGCCCGAGCTGATCGGCCAGCCCGGCGGGGCGGTGGCCTGATGGCAGGTCTGCCGCGCACGGGACTCGTCATCACCGGCCACCCGCGCGCCGGTGACGCCATCCGCGACGGGTTCGGCGCGTACGGCGCCGCCACCGTCCACGAGGCACAGGGCCGCACGGGGCTGCTGGCGTCCTCGCTCCGCCCGGTCTGGCGCGGTGCGCACGTCTCCGGCACGGCGGTCACGGTCAGCGTGCCGCCCGGCGACAACTGGATGATCCATGTCGCGGTGGAGCAGTGCCGCCCCGGCGACATCCTCGTCGTCGCCCCGACCTCGCCCTCGGATGCTGGTTACTTCGGCGAGCTGCTGGCCACCTCACTCAGTGCCCGCGGCGTGCGCGGCCTGGTCATCGACGCCGGGTGCCGGGATGTCGCCGAACTGCAGGCGATGGGCTTCCCTGTCTGGGCGCGCGCCATCTGCGCTGAGGGCACGGTCAAGGAGACCCTCGGCTCGGTCAATGTCCCGGTCGTCTGCGGCGGCCGCCTCATCGAGCCGGGCGATGTCGTCGTAGCCGATGACGACGGGGTGGTCGTCGTTCGCCGCGCGCACGCGGCGGCGGTGCTGGAGGCGTCCCGGGCACGCGCGGAACGGGAGGCCGCCCTGCGCGAGCGGTACGCCGCGGGCGAGCTCGGTCTCGACGTCAACGCGATGCGAGAGCGCCTGCAGCGCAAGGGCCTGACCTACGCCGGGTACGACACGTGGCTCAAGGAGGAGCAAGGCATGATCACCGACACCCGCGACCTGACGGAAAAGGACCAGTGACGCCGGTGCCTCGCATCCATCTCACCTTCGCTTGCGGCGACTACGACCGGACCCGGGCCATCGAGGACGGCAGCGTCCAGGTCGACGGCGTTGACCTGACGTACCTGCGCCTGCCGGTGGAGGAGACCTTCTTCCGCATGCTGCGCCACCGTGAGTTCGACGTGGCGGAAATGTCGCTGTCGACCTACGTCGCCACGCTCAACGCGCTTGAGGACGGCCAGGAGCCGCCGTTCGTCGCCTTGCCCGTCTACACCTCCCGGATGTTCCGTCACGGCGGCATCTTCGTTAATACCGCCGCCGGCATCGGCAAGCCCGCCGAGCTGCGCGGCAAGGTGATCGGCAGCCCCGAGTACCAGCTCA